>NZ_RBII01000002.1:399596-1082003 GCF_003634015.1 Litorimonas taeanensis | reverse complement strand
GCGGCCGTTAGCGTCGTCTTACCATGGTCAACGTGACCAATCGTACCAATATTGGCATGAGGCTTATTACGCTCAAATTTCTCTTTTGCCATTTTTAGCTCCGTTCTTCTTTTAGGAGGTCAAAAACCGTTAAACTTAATACTTAAGCAGCTTACGCGCCGCCCTGCTTAGAAATCACTTCATCCGCAACAGCCTGAGGCGTCTTAGAATAATGATCGAATGTCATTGTAAACTGAGCGCGACCTTGAGTTTTAGAGCGCAAGTCATTCACATAACCAAACATGTTTGCCAAAGGCACCATTGAGTTAATGACATTTGCGTTTCCGCGCATCTCAGTGCCCTCAATCATACCCCGACGTGAGTTAAGGTCACCAATAACGTCACCCATATACTCGTCTGGCGTTACAACTTCGACCTTCATGATAGGCTCTAGAAGGTCAATACGACCCTCTTGCTTGATTTCACGGAACGCAGCCCGTGCAGCAATTTCAAAAGCCATAACAGATGAGTCAACATCATGGTAAGCCCCATCATAAAGCTCAGCTTTAAAATCGATAACTGGGAAACCTGCCAATAAGCCTGTCTCAGCCATCGTACGAATGCCTTTTTCAACACCCGGAATATACTCTTTCGGTACGTTACCGCCAACAACTGAGTTTTCGAAGACAATACCTTCACCCGGCTCAAGCGGCGTAAATTTAATCTTAACACGGCCAAACTGACCTGAACCACCAGACTGCTTTTTATGCGTGTAATCAATATCAACTGGTGAAGCGAGCGATTCACGATAAGCCACCTGCGGCTGACCAATATTCGCCTCAACATTGAATTCACGCTTCAAGCGATCAACAAGAATATCCAAGTGAAGTTCACCCATACCCGCCATAATAGTCTGACCAGATTCTTCATCTGTAGACACGCGGAAAGAAGGATCCTCTGCAGCCAAACGCTGTAGGCCAATACCTAGCTTTTCTTGGTCGGCTTTAGACTTCGGCTCAACAGCAATCTCAATCACTGGATCCGGGAACTCCATACGCTCAAGAATAACAGGCTTAGATGTATCACAAAGTGTATCACCCGTTGTTGTACGCTTAAGACCTGCAACAGCGATAATATCACCTGCATACGCCTCTTGAATGTCCTCACGGTCATTCGAGTGCATCATCATCATACGACCAACGCGCTCTTTGTTCTCTTTAACAGAGTTCAAAAGAGTCGTACCTGTCTCGAGCTTACCAGAATAAATACGGCAGAATGTCAACGTACCCACGAATTTGTCATTCATGATTTTAAACGCAAGCATTGAAAGTGGCTCTTCATCAGAAGCAGGGCGTGTTGTCTCTTCGCCAGTCTTCCCATCGATACCCTTAATTGCAGGAATATCGAGCGGTGAAGGCAAATAAGCAACAACAGCATCAAGCAAAGGCTGAACACCTTTGTTTTTAAACGCTGTACCACAGAATACAGGCACAACCTTGTTGGCAATCGTTGCTGCGCGAACGAGACGTTGAATAGTCGCCACGTCAGGCATTTCGCCCTCAAAGTAAGCTTCCATGACCGCGTCATCCATATCAGCAACAGCTTCAATCAAAGCCGTGCGATATTCTTCAACTTTCTCAAGCATATCCTCAGGCACAGGACCTGTATCATACTTAGCACCAAGCTCGGCATCATCTTCCCAAGTGTAAGCGACGTTCTCTACAAGGTCGACCATACCTTTGAACTGATCTTCAGAACCGATAGGCAACTGCATCTCAAGGGCGTTGCCACCAAGACGATCTTTAACAGACTGAACAGACGCATAAAAATCCGCACCAAGCTTATCCATCTTATTGATGAAAATCATGCGAGGAACTTTATACTTATCAGCCTGACGCCAAACTGTTTCAGTTTGCGGCTCAACACCCGCATTGGCATCCAAAAGCGCAACAGCACCATCAAGAACACGCAATGAACGCTCAACTTCAATCGTGAAGTCAACGTGACCCGGTGTGTCAATAATATTGAGACGCTTATCTTTCCAGAAACAGGTCGTCGCCGCAGAGGTAATTGTAATACCGCGCTCTTGCTCCTGCTCCATCCAATCCATCGTGGCCGCACCATCATGCACTTCTGCAATTTTATGGTTTTTACCCGTGTAGTACAAAATACGCTCAGTACAGGTTGTCTTACCTGCATCGATATGCGCCATAATACCAAAGTTACGGTAGTCTTTAAGTTCGTACTCGCGTGCCATGATCGGTCTCTTAAGTCCTAATTACCAACGATAATGAGAGAAAGCGCGGTTGGCTTCTGCCATACGGTGCGTATCTTCACGTTTCTTTACGGCTGTGCCGCGATTATTAGAGGCATCAAGCAGTTCGCCAGCAAGGCGCTCACGCATTGTGTTCTCATTACGGGCCCGTGAAGCATTCACCAACCAACGAATAGCCAAAGCCTGACGGCGCTCAGGACGCACCTCAACAGGCACCTGATAAGTTGCACCACCAACACGGCGAGAGCGAACCTCAACAGCAGGCTTAATATTCTCTAAGGCATCATGGAAAACACGAATAGGCTCTGACTTCGCCTTATCTTCGACGATATCCATAGCGCCATAAACAATTGTTTCAGCTGTAGACTTTTTACCATCAAGCATGATGGCGTTCATAAATTTGGCAAGAACCAAATCGTTGAATTTTGCATCGGGAAGAATAACCCGTTTTTCTGCGCGGTGACGACGTGACATCTGATATTACCTTACTTAGGACGCTTCGCGCCGTATTTCGAACGACGTTGCTTACGGTCTTTAACGCCTTGTGTATCCAAGACGCCGCGAAGGACGTGATAGCGCACACCCGGCAAGTCTTTTACGCGACCGCCACGGATAAGCACAACACTATGCTCTTGCAGGTTATGTCCCTCACCCGGGATATATGACAGAACTTCGAAACCGTTCGTCAAACGCACCTTAGCAACCTTACGAAGCGCTGAGTTAGGCTTCTTTGGTGTCGTTGTATAAACACGCGTACAAACGCCGCGCTTCTGAGGACACGCCTCAAGAGCCGGAACCTTATTCCGTTTGCGCTTATCTTTGCGCGGCTTGCGTATCAGCTGCTGAATTGTTGGCATGGGCCGTTTTTCCTGCATTAAATGCGATTAATGCGACCGCCGGACCCCATGCCCGATAGCCGTATAAACCGCAAAAACCGCCCTATTGCTGCGAAATGCTCCGCAACAGAGACGACTAAGTTATTCCATTTTTGCCTTAAATGAGGTTTCTAGGGTAACCCCCAGACATGCACATCCATCAGCGAGTGCGCGATATACGAGGGAGAATCGGTTCCGTCAACACCAGATATGCAGGAATCCGCGAGATTCACACGGATTCCTCAAAAAAGTTGCAATCGCAACAACCTTTGGTGCGAAAGCCTTAGTGTGAGCCCCCTTTACCCTTCGCTTTAAAGGCGTCCACCGCCGCTAATCCATCCTTAGCCGGGTTTGTCCCCACGATTTCGGCCTCTCTTTGCGCCCAAAGGCGCTTTTGATAGCGATTAGAGAGGACATCAGTGATGATGAGGACACCCACAACCAGATAGAAGCTCGACTTACTCATGGCATCAATTGCGAAACCAAATATCTTTAGATGTGCTAAATGCGCGCCTTCTGTGACCAAAAGCACGCCGACCAGAAATAATATGAAAAGGCCAAGCACTTCATACATCCGATTCTTTTTCAAAAACTCTGTGACTCTGTCAGCCAACAGAATCATCGCCAGACCCGAAAGAACAATGGCAATGACCATGAGCGGCACTTGATAGCTTCGTGTTGGTTCGCACCCAACGGCCCCTGCCATAGGATCCGCAATTAAGGCCGCCTTACATTCGACCACACTGCCTTGGAACACGCCCAGCGTTTCACCGGCGGCGTTAACGATATTTGCGGCGTCCACACTAGCAATCGCCATAGCTGACAAAATAGAATCGACAGAAAAGACTAAGTTCATGGCCACGATGAGCGCAATCGCCCCCATCATTGTGCGGCGGCCAGACCCTTCTGAATGCTCAATATGGTCTACTGCCAGAAGGTGATGTATCTCTTTCACTGCCGTATAAATGATGAAGCCCCCGCCCAATAAGGTCACCAAAGCCTGTACGGTAAATTCGCCCTCTAAGATGTTCTCAAATGGCACCGCGAATATTGGCTCTGCCAAATAGCTAAAGACGGAGACGATGATGAATAATAGCAAGATGCGAAAAACGACAGCAATACCAATGCCCCATTTGCGGACTTTCTTGGCTTCATTTGGATCCCCGACCTTGTTACTCTCAATCGCAATATAAAGTAGGTTGTCAAAGCCCAACACAGCTTGGAGTAAAACCAGCATAAAAAGCGTGAACAAAGATTCAATCGTTAGCAAGTCAGCCATTATTCCCTCGAATGATAATTATGGGCGAAAGCCCGATATAAGTTTCTAGACAGAGACGCTTCGAGGAGCAAGAATTTTGAAGGCGATATAATAAAGGGGTAACAACAGTCTAAACCTATCTCCCCTTGACCCAACTACATTACAAAGCCCCGACTACATTCCAAAGCCCCGACAACATTTCAAAGCACAGACATATAATATAGTGCCCATAATATTGTGGCATGCGCCTCGTGCATTAAGTTCCTCGCTATATTCCCTCACTCATAAATATTTCCTCACTCTTAAGCACGCCAATTCATGTTATACCGTATATTTTCACTATCGTATCCTCACCCCCTGATGCTGACATAATTTAAGGCTGTTCTTCTGGGCTTTGGACAGGAACGCGTCAGGTTTTGGCACAGAGGACAGTTGGGTGGACTGGGACTGGGTTTTGACGGACCTTTGACCAAGAGCCTTTCGTTCCGGGGCCATAAGGCTTTGCGGCTTTGGTATGTGATGTGGCATCTATATCCGCACACGACCCATAGGCGGTGAAGGCGTAAAATACTGGCCGGACGTCAAAAACGACTGCCGTGGGGTGTGTACCTTACGAAATACATCTAACCTCGGTCTCCGGTAAGGCGGCCACCCCACGGGCACGTCCTATTATAGAGCGCGCCATATAGAGACAGGCTTGTCCCGTGTTGGCGAGCAAGCGTAAACGCATGGAAACTTTAAGATGGAGACTTGAAGATGGAGACTCGAAGGATGAATATGGCTTCACGAGATTGCCATTGCATATCACATTACACATATAATGATATGAAGATTATAAACAGCGCAGTAAGCCTACCCCCAAACCAAGAGAGACGCTCATCATGAGAGACTCACACAGGGCCTGAATGTAAATATTGCATAAATTGTCGGTTAATGCGACGTTCAGGGCGAATTTGCTAAGAGGCCAATATGAATAGACATCATATCAAATCGATCATTATGGGAACGACACTGATTGCGTTTGCTGCTGGCGGGATATCGGCCTGCACCCCTACCGTTAAAATAGAGCCTTCGGATAAGCCCATTCGTATCGATTTAAATGTAAAAATTGACCAAGAGATACGTGTCCGTTTGGATAAAGAAATCGAAGAAGTCATCACAAACAGACCAGACTTGTTTTAGGAGTAAGCATGTTGAAATTATTTAAACCCCTCATTGCCAAGCCGCTCGCTATTGCTCTAAGCTTGTCCCTCCTCGCTGGCGGCGCTGTCGTCATGCATGTTGATGGCCAGAACGTGGCGCAAGCCCAATCTGTCTCTTCAATCTCTTTGGTGCGCTCTGCCAAGGCAAAAGGCCTGATTGGTGAAACCATCGCTGGCTATTTGGATGTCGTAAATGATCAATCCATCGACTCTGCCACACGGGCCGCCATGAAAGATATTAATATCAAGCGCCGCGACGAAGAATATCGCCCTATTGCGCAACGCGATAATATTCCACTGGATCAAGTCGCGCGAGCTTTTGGTGAGAAGTTCATCGCCAGAGTGCCTGCTGGGCAATACATCCTGAATGACTCTGGACAATGGACACGTAAATAAGCGGACACACAAATAAACTGCTTCATTATATTATATAAAATAGGCCGCCCCAATTGGGCGGCCTATTTTTTCAGCTTTCTAGTACCGCCTATCTCTAAGTATAGATTAAAGAACACTCTCGGCCTTGGGAGATATCTTTAACCTTCGCGAAAGACAGCAGAGGCACATGCCCAGAATACTTATAGTCAACCATAGCCTACTCTTCACAGCCCACCCCGCCCTCACAGTTTAGCCCCTTTTTTAATTGCAGATTAGTTTTTTAACTGAAGTTTGCATTACAAACTTGACAATGTTTAGTTTGTAATGCAAACCTGTTTTTATATAAAATTCATTTTATATATTTAATGCTTAAAAAGTGCCAAACCCTAAGGAGACGAAAATGGTCAATGTAAATGGAAATATTTCCCTTCAAGATGACTTGGAATATGCTGCAAGCCTCGCGAGACAAGGAGAGAACTCTCCCTTGGTCGGCGGGCCTATTGGATTATTATGGGGCCTATTATTAACGGCCGTATTTTTCACACAATGGGGCGTTTTATCCGGCGCTTTCGGACTACCTCAGCAATCTTTGTTTTTTGTATGGCTTGCTTTTGCTGTCATTGGCGGCGCGGGCACAGCTATTTTAAGCCGAAAGGCGGAACAAAAACCCGGCGCCAACTCCGCAGCTAATCGTGTGGAGCAATATGTTTGGACGATGTTCAGCGCCATGCTCGGAACTTTATTCGTCGGCATTATCTTAAACATGACCTTTGGTGAGGGAAGCTACCAACTCTTTGACTTAATCATGATCGTCGGCTTTGCGGGGCAAGGTTTGGCTTATGGCGTTGTGGCCAAGATGAGCAAAATCCGGTTGCTACATATCGCGTCTTTTTGCGGATTTACGGCCTCAGCCATTTGCTTTGCTTTTTATGGGAATGTAGATGTTTACCTCATTGCTGCGGTGGCAACGATTTTCACGATAATTATCCCATCCATGCTTTTAATGAAAAAGGCAGGGTAAAGAATGTCGGATATATCGGATAAATCCGCAAACAATGAAAAGGCCAAAGATAAACGCGCCATAGAGCTCGATCTCGACGCCGTAGACGATACCATTCATGGTCGACTGCGCATGGGTATCATGGCTTATTTGTCGGCTGTAAATCCCGCGAGCTTCCCAGAACTTTTGGAAAAGACAGGGACAAGTAATGGAAACCTTTCAACGCATCTTACAAAATTGGAAACGGCAGGTTTTGTAAAAATAGAAAAAGGTTTCAAAGGTAAGCGGCCGCAAACTTTGGTCTATGTTACCGATAAGGGGCGACAAGCCTGGATTGATTATCTTGATATCATGCGGCGTATCTTGGAACACTAAGCCTTATACGTTTCAGACTCTCATGATTTTCAAAAATGAAAACCTATACAAAGGCGGCGCTATAATTTAGCGCCGTTTATCATGACATCCACCACTTACTCACAAGCTGCCTTACCTCTTACCCGAAAGGCCGTCTTTGCTCAAAGTTGGCCTATCATGATTGCCAATGGCGCCGCGCCAATTGTGGGTCTTGTGGACACATTAATGGTGGGCCGCTTTGTCGGAACAAGCGCCTTAGCCGGGATTGGTCTTGGCGCTGTAATTTACGGAATATTCTATTGGGGCTTTGGGTTTCTCCGCATGAGTACAGCGGGCCTTGCTGCGCAGAGTGATGGCCAAGGTGCAGAAGCGGATGTGCAGGCGCATATCCTCCGGGCCTTACCAATCGCTTTGACGATTGGTCTGTTTCTTTTCCTCATTCAGAGTTGGCTCCTCCCCCTCGCCTTTAAAATTTATACGGCTAGCCCTGAGATTGAAGACGCCGCCATGACATATATTCGCGCGCGTCTTTGGGGGCTTCCGGCAACCTTAGCTACCATAGCCTTGATGGGGTGGTTCGTCGGTATAAGCCGTTCGGGATTAGCGCTTTATATGCAAATTGTGTTAAACCTCGCCAACATCATATTATCGCCCATCTTGGTATTAGGGTTTGGCGCGGGCCTATATGGTGTCGGCATAGCCTCATCTTTGGCGGAATGGGCGGGGCTCCTCGCGGGATTGATATTTGCCTACCGAGAGGTACAGCGCCGCGGCGGATTTAGAAGTGAAGCGCTTACCCGTAAAGCGCTATTGGCCAGAGAGGCTCTTTCAAAACTTGGTATTACGAACTCTAATATATTTATTAGAACCTTATCGCTCACTGTGGGGTTTAATTTTTTCGGGAATGCTGCCGCGAGTGAAGGGGAGACCTTTTTAGCAGGCTATCATATATTGATGCAGTTCATTACCATGTCGGCACTCATATTAGACGGCTTTGCCCATACGGCTGAGGCCGTGACAGGCGCAGCGTTTGGCGCAAAAAACCGCGCGAGATTCGACCGCGCCGTCAAGCTGACGAGTGAATACTCCATATTATTTGCTTGCATATGTTCTGCAGCAATATTTTTTGTTGGCCCCTCAATTATTTCTCTTTTGACTGATGACCCCATCGTAATTTCAAGCGCGCTGAGATACCTGCCTTATTGCGCTCTTGCCCCAATAGCAGGATTTGCCGCCTTTCAGATCGATGGAATTTTTATTGGCACGACACAGACCCATGCGATGCGGAATGCAGGTATTGCCGCCGTTATAATTTATATTATTGCGCATTTCCTTATCTATCCCGCCATAGGCGCCAAGGGCATATGGATTGCGTTTCTGTTTTATTATGTGATGCGGGCATTTACCTTGGCCCTATATTACCCATCCGTGTTGAAAAAGATGGAGAAGCGCCTTGCTTGACGTTTTGACATTCGACATTGCTGATTTAGATGCGGAGGATGTCCGCGCCTTGCTTCGCCTGCATTTATTAGAGGCCTATGCCGATGCGTGCACCGCCGCTCTGAATATCGAGGCCCTGCGTGAAGAAGACGTAACGCTTTATTCCGCCCGAACATCTAAACAGGATTTGGCGGGGATTGCTGGACTGAAAATTCTAACAACGCCAAACGGGACCCGAAAGCACGGCGAAATCAAATCCGTCCGCACACATACAGATTTCCTGCGGCAGGGCGTGAGTTCAAAACTAATGGGGCATCTCGAACAATCTGCGAGATTACGTGGTTTGGACAGGCTATTCTTACAAACCCATCCAACACCCGCTTATGCGGCGGCATGCCGTTTATATGAAAAATTAGGGTATGAATATTGCTCGGCTTTTGGCGATTATAAAACCTCACCAAAAAGCGTCTTTATGACCAAAGCTCTTTAAGCTGTACCGACGGCTTCATTAATAGAGCTATAGCCATCCGCTTTTAAAAGATTTGATAGATCCTCACAGATTTCTTGGACAAGCTGCGGGCCTTTATACACGAGTGCTGAATATAGCTGCACCGCATTTGCACCTGCTTTTATCTTGGCGTAAGCCTGAGCCCCGCTCCCAATTCCGCCAACACCAATTAAATCAATTTTGCCGTTGGCGGCGTTGTGAAACTCACTCAGCAATGCTGTGGACTTTTCAAATAGAGGCTGCCCAGACAGGCCCCCGCCTTCATGGGCTTGTTTGTCTTTTAAATTACTTGGACGATCAATCGTCGTGTTGCTTATGATAATGGCATTCAATCCGTAATTCCGCGCTTGCTCTACAACGCGTCCAACGTCTGAAAAATCCAAATCGGGAGCCACCTTTAAAAACATCGGATAAGCTGGGCCTTCTTTTGCCAGCGCCTCTCTTGCTTCAGATAATCTATCGAGCAGCTCATCCATTTCCGTAGAACCCTGTAAATTACGAAGGCCCGGCGTGTTGGGCGAACTGATATTAATAGTAAAATAATCGCATTGCCCCCATAGCCGCGCAAGGCCCGTCACATAGTCCGCAATACGATCGTCGCTCTCTTTATTCGCGCCTAAATTGGCACCCAGCAATCCCAGGCGCCCTTGACGTTTTCGCAAGTTTTCGGAAAAATCGTCCAAGCCCTTATTATTAAATCCCATACGATTAATAACAGCCTCGTCTTGCGATAGACGGAAAAGACGTGGTTTCGGGTTACCGACTTGTGGGCGCGGTGTGACAGTCCCGCACTCCACAAATCCGAACCCAGCGCTAAGCATGGCATCTGGCACTTCGCAATTTTTGTCAAACCCAGCCGCTAACCCCACAGGATTAGGCAAAGTTAACCCTCCAACCTTGGTCTGAAGCTCTGGTCTATGTGACGTTTTGTTTTTCGGGCCCAGCCCAGCCTTTAGCGCCTTAATCGTCATTAAATGCGCCCGCTCTGCAGGTAGTGTCCGCATCATTGCGGTACCAAATTTATAAAAAGCGGTCATAATTTCTCCCCAGATGGCTCTGCACATTATAAGAGCCATAATCATCAGAGCGGATCAATTTACGCCACTGAACGTGTGATAAAGTCAGTGATGCATAATAATGCGGAAATAAAGCCCCGCCCCGTGAAGATTCCCATTTTAATGAAACTTCGTCTAATCTTTCTGTCTTTATAGCCAAAAGAATGACGGATTCACTTTCTACATAATATTTATCCAATGTCCCCTGCAGCTCGCTAGCCGCAGACATGTGAATATATCCATCTGACTTATCAAGCACGCTACCCTCGTAAACGCCTTGTTTTTGAAAGCGCTCCCAATCCTCATTGGACAGAATCTTATAAATGGGTGTTTTTTGATGCATGCGCGCCTCATATCAAACCGTATGCACAATAACAGGGCAGAATCGAAATTTATTCGCACAGATTCTGCCGCCAAGGCGTGAGTCCCCAAATCGCCTTCGTGAATACATTCCACAGCGCCCAAAAGAACGGCAAAGAACGGCCATAAAACATTCTTGAAGGGAAATATTATCATGCGCAAATATGCGAAATTTTTTGGGGGAGTAGCTTTACTGAGTGCACTTCCCTCACTTGCACTGGCACAAGACGCACCAACTCTTGAGAGTCTAGCGGCAAATGATGCCTTTGTATTCAATACACTCCTCTTCCTAATTGGTGGATTTTTGGTCATGTGGATGGCCGCAGGCTTCGCCATGCTCGAAGCAGGCTTTGTTCGCACAAAAAATGTGTCCATGCAGTGCTTAAAGAATATCTCACTTTATTCAGTCGCTGGCCTCATGTTTTGGGTCGTTGGTTATCAGCTTATGTACGGCGGCGGTGACTATTTCGGCAAGTTCGCCATCATGAGTTTCACCCCTGAAGATGCAGCAACAGGATACTCATCTTACTCTGATTGGTTCTTCCAGATGGTATTTTGCGCCACAACAGCTTCTATCGTATCAGGTACAGTAGCCGAACGGATCAAGTTCTGGCCGTTTATCATCTTTACGTTGCTTTTGACAGGTTTCATCTATCCCATCGTTGGTTCTTGGGAATGGGGCGGAGGCTTCCTTGACGCTAAATTTGGTTTCTCTGACTTCGCTGGCTCTACACTTGTTCACTCTACAGGCGGCTGGGCAGCCTTAATCGGTGCCATCATCCTTGGCGCGCGTAAGGGTAAATATGTTGACGGTAAAGTTAACCCTATCCCAGGTTCAAACATGACACTGGCGACTTTAGGTGTCTTTATCCTTTGGCTCGGTTGGTTCGGTTTCAACGGCGCTTCACAGCTTGCTATGGGTACAATTTCAGATGCCGACGCCATTGCGAAGGTCTTTGTAAACACAAACATGGCTGCAGCGGCTGGCGTTATTGTTGCCGTAATTTATTGCCAAGTCCGTTACGGTAAGATTGACCTTACACTAGCTCTTAACGGCGCTCTAGCTGGCCTAGTGGCGATTACAGCCGAACCTCTCGCGCCTGCTGTTTGGCAATCCCTTATCATCGGTGGTATCGGCTCACTTCTTGCTTGCTTAACTGTTCCGCTTTTGGACAAGCTAAAGATTGATGACGTCGTAGGCGCTATCCCTGTTCACTTAGTTGCAGGTATCTTTGGTACAATGATTGTTCCTTGGACAGGCGACGCAACTTACTTTGGTCAGTTCGTTGGGGTTATCTCGGTCGGTATATTTGTCAGCCTTGTCTCAGCTATTATCTGGACTGTGTTGAAACTCTCAATCGGCCTACGGGTTAGCGAAGAAGACGAACATGTTGGTCTCGACCAAGCTGAAATCGGCGTCCCAAGCTACCCTGAATTCGTAGCTAACTAATAATAAGAGCGGCGCGAAAGGACTAACTGACACGCCGCTCTCATAACTTCTCCCCTCGCGCTGTGATTATTGAGCGGCACGAACCCACCTCGGCCTGTACATAATTTGTGCAGAGTCGAGGTTTTTTGTATGAAATTTTGTGCGCGCGCATGCTTTTTCAATAGTTGAAGCTTCAAATAGTCTCCTCTTTCCGCACAGCACTTTATCGCCCTCCCTATAAAAACAACACGAGTTGCGAGGGGAATCTCAATGCACCGAATAAAACGTGGCCTCCAAGGGGGCTTTTTAACTATGGCCGGTCTAAGCTATGCAGGACTGGCCCATGCCCAAGAGGCTAGCCTTAGCGCTGGCGATACAGCTTGGGTATTGACGGCAACCGCTTTGGTTCTGTTTATGAGCCTACCAGGATTAGCTTTATTTTACGGCGGCCTTGTCCGAGCCAAAAACTATCTGTCTGTCCTCATGAAAATATACGCTATTGCAGCGCTAGCTTCAGTCATCTGGATAATCGCAGGCTATTCCATTGCATTTGGTGATGCAAATAATGTGTGGGGCGGGCTAGATAATCTCTTTTTGAAGAATTTAGGACGCGACGCTGTGTCGGGCACTATTCCTGAATCCGTTTTCCTAGCCTTCCAAATGACCTTTGCCGTCATAACCCCAGGGTTAATTGTCGGGGCCTTTGTGGAACGCGTTAAATTCTTGCCTGTTATGATCTTCACGGCGCTTTGGATTCTTGTCGTTTATGCACCTGTTACACACTGGATTTGGGGCGGTGGCTGGCTCGCAGATAAAGGCGTAATTGATTTTGCAGGCGGCCTTGTCGTGCATGCCACGGCAGGAATATCTGCTCTCGTCTATGTGTTGATGCTCGGCGCACGAAAAGGGTTCCCACATGAACTGGCCGTGCCACACCGTCCTGCCGTTGTGATGATTGGGGCTTCAATGCTCTGGGTGGGCTGGTTCGGCTTTAATGGCGGCTCTCAACTCGCTGCCGATGGCGGTGCTGGTATGGCGCTTCTCGTGACCCATATAGCGGCCTCGGTTGGCACATTATCTTGGGTCGTAATGGAATCAATTTCCAATAAGAAACCGACCCTTGTGGGCGCGGCCACAGGAACAATTGCCGGCCTTGCAACCGTTACACCTGCTGCAGGTGTCTTAGGACCAGGAGGCGCCTTGCTCATAGGACTGGCGGGCGGTTTAGTCTGTTATTTCGCCGTTCATTTAATTCGTATTCGCTTGAAAATCGATGATAGCTTGGATGTCTTTGCGGTTCACGGCGTTGGCGGTATCCTAGGGATTTTATTGCTCCCATTCCTCAGCTCGACGGCTTTAGGCGGGACGGGCGACGGGAACATTGGCACACAGCTACTCGGTACTGGCGCCGTTATCGCTTGGTCCGCCATTGCGAGCTTTGTTATCCTCATCGTCTTGAAATTGACTTTGGGTTTACGTGTGACGGAAGAGCAAGAATATGAAGGGCTAGATACAAGCCTTCATGGGGAAAGCGCTTATAATTAAGCCTAGCCCACTTTTAAGTTCAGAAAGAGCCCGCATTGTTGGCGGGCTTTTTATTTGACCTATTAGGCTTTTTTTCCTAGGTCGAAATCATGCTTTCGCACTCTGACATTTGGAACGCTCTTGACCGGCTTGCGCGGAATTTAAGTACCAGCCCGTCAGGCCTCGCGCGCCAAGCAGGTCTTGACCCGACAACTTTCAATAAATCAAAACGGCAATCCTCATCAGGTAAAGATCGTTGGCCAAGCACCGAAAGCCTCGCCAAAGTTCTCGCAACCATTGGTATGAGCTTTGAAGACTTCGCCCGTTTCGCAGACCAAGCTGGGGCCCATGGGCCCTCCATTCCAGTAATTGGCCTTGCCCAAGCCGGCAATCAGGGTTTCTTTGATGATGCTGGTTTCCCTGTTGGAGCCGGGTGGGACGATGTCCGCGTACCTGGCCTACGGGATGAGAATGTTTACTGCCTCCAGATTGCTGGGGATTCTATGTCGCCAGTCCTAAGGGCCGGTGATAAAATCTTAGTCGCTCCCAATGAAAACATTCGCAAAGGCGATCGCGTGGTCGTGAAAACCCTTGAGGGCGAAATAATGGCAAAAGAATTACAATCCCAATCACAAACTCATATTTCACTTATATCCCTTAATCGCGAATATGAGGATAGGAAGCTAGCCCGAAGTGAGATCCAATGGATTGCGCGGATTGTCTGGGTGTCTCAGTAAGAACAACGCACAATCTGATAAGGCGTCAGTTGTTTGCTCTCTCGCTATATTCATAAATATCGCTCTCTATCTCCTCCCCATCTAGAAACTGATCTGCATAGTTTCGTGCTTTTTCAGGTGTAGCTAGCAGGGTTAAAACATTTAAGCCGTGTTCAATGAGTTTACGCTGAAGGTCGTCTTGAGGCGGTTGGGCCTGCGCATGTTCTATCAGACCTCTAACTTTATTGAGGTCATAATAATCGTCGGCCTGCAACGTCAAAAGCGAGAAAGCGTAATTAATAAGCATAACGGGATCATTCGGAGATTTCTGCAGAGCCTGTTCATACAGACGCATCCCCTCTCTTATTGAAGCTCCAAATAAATTATTCGCCCTTTCATCTCCAATTTTTCTAGCAATGCCTAAATGCCAAGCTCCGAGAAGCGCATCACCCCTCTCATCCTCTGGAAAAAATTGTCTATAAATTTCTATTTTTTCAAAACTCTTCTGGGGTAGCTTTTTCACCCAAGCGGTCAGGCCACTCGACATGCGAACAACAAACCCATCCGCTAATGCATATTGTAATCGGGCATTTTGATGATTTGGTTTTAGCCTCAAGGCCTCTTCGGCCAAATCGCGGGCCGTTTTGGCCGCTTTCTTTAAGTTTTGCGCTTCGCCAAGCAAGACTTGCCGCGCCAAGCTTTCAGATGCTAGCGCATAACCCCCTGCCGTTTCTAATGCTATGGCCATTTCATAGGCCTGCTGATACTGCCCAATACGCATTAAATCTTGAACCACAGAAATTTGGGCAGCGTTATCTGAAGGCGTGGCATTCGCTATGGTGGCCATAGGAAATAGCCACAACAGAGTCACAATAATTTTTATGAGGCGCCCCATAGGGGAGCTATATCATAAATACAGAAAAGTTTCTACGCCGCTGTCTTGTCGTGTGTTTTATTCTGACACGCCAGATAGAGCTTTTTCAATCAGCTCTGCCGTTTCATCAGGGCCATAAATCGCCACGAAAGATCCAAAACGTGGGCCTTGGCTTTGACCTAAGCACACTTCATAAATGGCTTTGAACCAATTCCGAAGGTTTTCAAACTCATGGTCTTTACCGACAGCGAAGATAAGCGTTTGTAAGGCTTCACCATCCGTTTTCTCGGCATCGGGAACTGTGCGTAGCCGCCCGGCCAAATCTTCTAACGCCGATTTCTCTTGGGCATCTGGCGCGCGGTAGGCCTTGTTTGGTTTTACGAAGTCTTGGTAATAGCGAACAGCAAAATCAGCGAGTTGATCCAAAGCAGGATTATCTTTTGGGTTAGCTTCAGGCGCATAGCGCTCAATAAAGCCCCAAAGAATATCACGATCAGACGCATTCGCCGCACTCACCAAATTTAATAGCAACGCGAAGGTAACTGGCGGGACAGCACTTGGCGGATTGCCATTATGAATATGCCAAACTGGATTGTTGGCTTGAGCCTTTTCATCTTGATTTGAAAAAGCGGCCAAATGCTGAAAATATTCATCAACTGTTTTTGGAATAACATCAAAATACAGCTTTTTCGCAGCGCGAGGTTTTGCAAAATTAAATAAAGAGAGGCTCTCTTGTGGTGCATAGGCAAGCCAATCTTCGACGGATATACCATTGCCCTTAGACTTCGAAATTTTCTCGCCCTTCTCGTCTAGGAATAACTCATAGACATATTGAACAGGCGCTTCGCCGCCTAAAATTTTACATATGCGTGAATATATTGGCGCGTTATCTTGGTGGTCTTTTCCAAACATTTCGAAATCCACACCAAGCGCAGCCCACCGCATACCAAAGTCAGGCTTCCACTGTAATTTCACATGACCGCCTGTCACAGGCAAAGTGACTTCGCTTCCATTTTCATCATCAAAAGTAATGGTTCCGGCTTTCGCATCCACTGATTTCATGGGAACATAGAGCACCCGACCGGTACTTGGTGAAATAGGCAAAAATGGCGAATAGGTTGCGCGTCTTTCTTCTCCTAGTGTCGGGAGCATAACAGCCATAATATCATCAAATTTTTCAAGAGCGCGTAATAGATATTTATCATAGCCCCCTGAACGATAAATTTCTGTGGCGGACATGAACTCATATTCAAAACCAAAGCTATCGAGGAAAGCGCGTAAGCGCGCATTCATATGCGCACCATAGCTGTCATGCGTACCGAACGGGTCTGGCACATCTGTTAAGGGTTTTTGCAAATAGCTTTCTAGGCTTTCTGGGTTCGGCACAGTCGACGGCACTTTGCGCATACCGTCCAAATCATCTGACACACAAATCAAGCGTGTGGCTATCTTGCCTTCCGTCAAAGCAATAAAGGCATTGCGCACCATAGTCGTGCGGACAACTTCGCCAAATGTACCGATATGCGGCAAGCCAGAAGGGCCATACCCCGTTTCGAACACAACAGGTTTATCCCCGCGGTCAATGCCGCGACGTTTTTCAATATCCAAACGCTTTAAAATAAGACGGGCCTGTTCAAAGGGCCAAGCTTTGGAACTCATATAGGTATCAACAGTCATGAGCGGGAGTTAGGCTTGATAGGCGGTTTCGTCAATGCGCGAATCTAAGCCTTATGGGTGTTATCGCTTCCAAGTGAAGGAAAGCGCCGCGGCATCTTCTGAAAATTTAAAATCATCAGAGCTAGCTTCGCGTCTGGAGTATGACAAAGAAACATCTGCGTCCCCTATTCTATACCCAACACCCGCCTGTGCGTCGCCGACAATAATATTATCTTGTAGATAGAATTGCCCGCTTGTGAGTCGATCAACACTATTCGGCCCATATGTCAAAGCCTCGGCATCGGCCCCAGCAAAAACATACCAAGTATTGCTCTTGATATTTGAGCCTTTACGTAAATCTTCGCCAATTTCGACAACAGCACCCACAAGGGTTGAGGAGTTGTCATTATCGAACCGCATAGAAGCCCGAGGCGTTACAGAAAGGTCGATTCCTTTTTCCGAAACGCTCGTAAATTGCTTGCTCAGTCCCATATCCACACGGTCATCGCGGCGCAAACACTGCCCCGTACCTGAAAGACAGCTTGGATCTGAAATATCTAGCTTAAATAATGTTGACCCGACACTTTTGGCCGGCAGATCAATAAGCGGCGTATCAAATCCCGACAAAGACGAACTGCCCAGATTTAGATTCAAACCCTCTGTTGTTTTAGAGGCTGTTTGCCCATCGTCTTGGGCCGTTGCGGCATAAGAGAAAGATAAGGAAAGCACAGATATACATGACGCAAGAATCGCACGCTTGGCAAAAGAGCGTTTATTGTCGATAATTTTGTCTAATTTAGACACGCTCCCGCCCTTTCCTTTGTTAAAACCTGTAACATTTTGACATGTTTCGTCACTATTGCACGAATTTCGTTTCTCTGCCCTTAAATTATGACAATTTCATGCCATTTCTCTTAATTAAGGTCAGAAACTGTGTTTTGTTCCAATAACTGTGACTGAAAAGCCACAAAAAAAGCGCCAACCCCATTGGGTCGACGCTTTTTACTATTCATGCCTTCAACTATGAAGGCGGACTAAGAATCACAGCCTATTGGCAAGCTAGGCACTCTTCGTAATCTGTAGGCGCTGCGGCTTCCATGGCTTTTTCCATGTCATTTTTGTTTTCTGAACCCGCAAATGAGGCGCGCTGAACCGATTTAGAACGGCAATAATAAAGCGACTTCACGCCTTTTTCCCAGGCTTGCCAATGCAGCATATGTAGGTCCCATTTATCGACATTACCCGGGATGAAAATGTTCAAAGATTGAGCTTGGCAAATATGCGGCGCGCGGTCGGCCGCATGCTCAATCACCCAGCGCTGGTCAATTTCAAAGGCTGTACGGAAGACCATTTTTTCATGCTCATCCAGTTCATCAATATGCTGAACCGAGCCTTCATTTTCAAGAATCGTGGCCCAAACACCGTCGCGGTTTAGACCTTTTTCTTCGAGAACATCCTCTAGGAACTTGTTCTTTACGGTAAACGAGCCTGACAAGGTTTTATGCGTATAGATATTCGCTGGGATTGGTTCGATGCCCGCGGATGTTCCGCCGCAAATAATCGAAATAGACGCCGTTGGGGCCACAGCCATTTTATGGCTGAAACGCTCATCCGTAACGCCCATGTCAAGCGCATCAGGGCAAGCACCACGCTCTGCTGCAAGGGCTTTAGACGCTGCATTCGCCTGTGAACGAATATAAGAGAACATCCGATTATTGAAACTCTTGGCCATTGCGCTTTCAAACGGAATTGATTTTGATTGTAGAAGCGAATGGAAGCCCATTAAACCAAGGCCGACTGAACGCTCTCTTGCTGCGGAATACTTCGCCTGAGCCATTTTATCGGGTGCATTACGGATAAAGCTCTCAAGGACATTATCCAAGAAACGCATAATATCTTCGATAAAGCCTTCTTGATCTTTCCACTCATCCCAACGCTCAGCATTCAAAGAAGACAAACAACACACCGCTGTACGGTCTTTGCCATATGTGTCTTTACCCGTTGCGAGCATAATTTCTGCACAAAGATTAGACTGCTGGACTTTCATACCCGCTTCACGCTGATGCGGCGCTAAAGCCTTATTCACTGTGTCAGAGAACACCATATAAGGTTCACCAGTTTGCAGGCGCATTTCCAGAATTTTCTGCCAAATCTTACGCGCATCAACCGTTTTAATGACCAAATTTGTATGCGGGCTACGCAGACCAAATTCTGATCCAGAGGCAACGGCCTCCATAAATTCATCGGTAATGTTCAACCCGTGATGCAGATTCAAAGATTTACGGTTAAAGTCACCTGTTGGCTTGCGGATTTCCAAAAATTCTTCAATTTCTGGGTGATGAATATCCAAATAAACGGCAGCCGAACCTCGCCGTAAAGAGCCTTGTGAAATCGCAAGCGTCAGAGAATCCATCACACGAATGAATGGGATAATACCGGATGTTTTACCTGCACGACCAATTTTCTCACCGATAGACCGGACGCTTCCCCAATAAGTACCGATTCCGCCGCCATTAGAGGCAAGCCATACATTCTCGTTCCAAATATCAACAATCGAATCAAGACTGTCATCAACGGAGTTTAGAAAACAAGAAATGGGGAGGCCGCGATCAGCGCCGCCATTCGATAATACGGGCGTTGCAGGCATAAACCACAGCTTAGACATATAATTATAAAGGCGCTGAGCGTGGTCTGTATCATCAGCGTAAGCCTGCGAAACACGGGCGAACATATCTTGATACGACTCATCAGGTAAAAGGTAACGATCAACGAGCGTTTTCTTGCCGAAATCAGTCAGTAAAGCATCACGAGCCCGTACAGTTTTCGGACGGGCTGTACCCGGATTCAGGGGCTTAGACGTTTTTTCTTTCTGTGATATTTCAGCGACCTTTGGTTTCATCGTTAGTTCCGCACGCGCAGACTCGTCCATAACGTCTATATCATTTTCACTCAAAGATGTGAATTCACTCTGTGTCATCTCACTCATGCCTCATTTCCCTCCCGAGGTGTTCACGCAACCAGCCCTTATCAAGTGTCCCGCACATAATAATTCAGTCCAGACGGACAGAACCCCCTTTATCTGCGGTTTAACATGAAAACGAACCGTTTCGACTACATATAGTGTGTAATTCGGCTTTCACGTCAACACCTAGTATGTTCGAAATGAGACTAAAATGGTTTATGAACCGTTAAGCCTTTGGGATTACGTCAAATTTTTTACAAAACCTTCATGTTACTTTTTTGATAAAACCACACCCTAGAATCGAGGAGTGCGGTAAAGCCCTGATAGGGTGCTCTGCGAACAAAAAGACACCACCAGACTCATTAAAACAGTGGACAAACCCTGTATAAAAATCGCCGACTTATTTAGTTGCTGCGCAGAGACATCAGGAATTTCCGCAAGCCTCTGTAATATGTGAACTTTTTGTTGCGGTACTATTCGACCGCAAGAGATTATGGCATGAGAGCCATATGAAAATTCTTATCATCACCGACGCTTGGCACCCTCAAGTCAATGGCGTTGTACGTACATTACAGCAAACAACAGATGCTTTGCGCGAAAAAGGGCATATCGTGGAGGTTATCGCCCCTTCCGATGGCTATTTCACTATGCCGCTGCCAACCTACCCCGATATACGGCTAGCCCCCTTTGCCTATAGCAGCGTTAAAAAACGCATCACAGATTTTGGCCCCGAAGCCGTTCACATTGCAACAGAGGGTCCATTGGGCCAAATGGCGAGATCGCTATGCTTGAAATGGGAAATGCCTTTCACGACAAGCTATCACACCAAGTTCCCGGAATATATCAAAGCGCGTTTCCCGTTTATTCCGCTCTCATGGCCATATAATTTTGTACGCGAGTTCCATAACTCTGGCGGACGCACAATGGTCACGACACCATCAATGGTGGACTTTCTGGCTGAACGCGGTTTCACCAAGCTCGCAGCATGGGCGCGTGGTGTCGATAGTGATATATTTAATCCCGAACGCCGTTTCGCCCCAGAGGATGTTTATAAAGGACTTCAGCGCCCCATATGGGTTAATGTAGGCCGCGTTGCCGTTGAGAAAAATATCGAAGCCTTTTTAGATTTAGACTTACCCGGCTCTAAAGTCGTGGTTGGAGACGGCCCCCAATTAGAACAATTAAGACGAAAATATCCGGACATCACTTTTACAGGGTCAAAATTTGGAGAAGACTTGGCGCGATATTTCGCCGATGCCGATGTTTTCGTGTTCCCTTCAAAAACAGATACTTTTGGGCTCGTGATTATCGAATCCATGGCTACAGGTACCCCAGTCGCGGGCTATCCTGTTTCTGGCCCAATTGACATTATTCCTGGTTCAAAGGCTGGGTCCGTCAATGAAGATTTGAGGACGGCTTGTTTTGAGGCCCTTGAACTCAACCGAGAAGACGCCGTTGCTCATGCCAAAAAATATGGATGGGATGCAGTATCCGAAGTCTTCTTCCAGCACTTAACGCCAGAATACACGCCAAAGGCCCGAAGACGTTGGCGCCGTATGCGGCGCTTAACACGCATTGCCAGTAGCCCCTATCATATGGTTAAGCGAAACTTGCGTCGCGTGTGGCGTATCGTCAGGGGCAAATCTGTTCCCAAGGTTTAACCATATTGGGGTTTAACCTTATTGGGGTTTAACCTCTATAATTCTCGCCCTAGCGTTTGAAGAATAAACGATAATAGTGGCTCACCAGAACGGCATTGATTAACTCCCATCCTTCTAAACCTTGGCGCGTTAAAACCTCTTCGATCATTGCATCTGCCTTTTCCGCGCTCGCGAAGGGGCTCGGCTTGACAGTCAGTACTTTATATTGCCAGCGTCTATCGTGCATGAGACTCTCCTATTAGTCTTCGCTTCATGTAAAAGCTTTGCGGCGTTGTGGCTGTATCGACATGATAACACTCCCAGCCCTCTTGGCCCATTTCGTTTAAGGCCTGAACTTTATGCGCTCGCACTCTTTGCGGTGTTTGCCGAAAAACACTAAATCCCTTCATAACAGGTTGGATAATTTTATATTCCCAACGCGTGTCAAAGACATTGATTGTCTGCTCACCTTCATCCTTCATCACGACTAGCCTCGCTTGATTGTAGGGTTTCACTTTTGGACTTTAGGCGCCCCTGCTTGCGTAAGGCTTCTCGCAACACATACTCGATTTGACCATTTAATGAGCGCAGCTCATCATCAGACCAACGCTTCATAGCGTCGAGTACCTCTGCATTCACACGCAGAGGAAATGATTTTTTTGTCGGCTTTTTGGCCACGGCACTAATAGATTGAACCCGTATTCACGACAGGCTGAGTCGCCTTATCGGAACACAAAACCACGAGCAAGTTAGACACCATGGCGGCGCGGCGCTCAGGGTCTAGCTCGACGATATCTTTTTCTTGAAGAGCCTCGAGCGCATCTTCGACCATGCCAACCGCGCCTTCGACAATTTTCTTACGGGCTGCAATGATCGCTCCGGCTTGTTGTCTTTGTAACATCGCCCCGGCAATTTCAGGTGAATAAGCTAGGTGTGAAATCCGAGCCTCGATGACATGAATACCCGCCTTGGCCAGTCGGTCTTGAATCTCTGTACGGAGGCGTTCCGAAATTTCAACAGGGTGTGAACGCAAAGAGATTTGATCCGCCTCATGTTGGTCATAAGGATAGCTAGTGGCCATTGACCGTATCGCCGCCTCGCTTTGGATTTGTACAAAACTCTCATAACTATCGACATTAAAAACGGCTTCTGCCGAGTCGTTGACTTCCCACACAACAATGGCGGCAATTTCAATGGGTGATCCATCAAGCTCGTTAACTTTCAACTTGCCGCTTTCAAAGTTTCTCACACGCAGGCTAATTTTCTTCTTTGTATAAAAGGGATTATTAAATCGCAGCCCTGGGGTGCGCACTGTCCCAATATATTTTCCAAACAAGCTCAGAACAGCGGATTGATTGGGTTCAACTTTGTACAACCCCGAAAAAGCGATGAGTAAAATAGGCAGCGCTACTACTAAAACTATAAGGCGCATTTCTTTGGTCATCGCCACATTGATAAACACAAAAACGCCGACTGCAGTCAGAGCTAATAAAATCAACAACAATGGAATTCCGCTGATCGACTTAACTTCTCTTTCTCTAATATCACTCATATTTTTACACCCATGGCTGGGGCTCCCTTATTATAAGTACAATATGATATCATTTTGTAGTGATATCAAGAGAGTCGCATAAATTTTAATATAACATATTGATAAAACTCATTATTTTCTAGGAATCTCACCAAAGCCAAGCGGTCCTTACGGGCCCCTTCAAGGCAATTATGACTGAATATGGGTTGGCAAAGCACTTTCAAAATCTACCGTCCATTTTTTGTGCGCTTAGCGACCATCGCGTCAATTCCGGGGCCGTCATTTGAGTTGTGCCGTTTAACACTCTATGGCTGTTATATGCGTCAAACTCATAACACGCCTCAAAACCCAGTCCGATTGATAGCTGTCTCCAATCGAACGGCCGTCGACCCCAATGCCCGCGCAGGGGGGTTAGCTGTCGCATTATGGGATAGCTTGAAATCAACGAACGGGCTTTGGGTTGGATGGAGCGGGAAAGTCAAAGATTTCCCCTCTCTAACACCGACCAAGGTGACTGATGACGGCGTAGATTTTGCTCTCTGCGACATGAGTAAACCGCAATATGAAGGTTTTTACCTCAATTACGCCAATAGTATTCTCTGGCCACTTTTTCACAATCGCCTTGATCTGGTGAATTTCGATTTACACAACTTCGCGCCTTATCAAGAAACCAACAGGCAATTCGCCAAGGCAGTAGAGGACAATGCTAATTCCGAGGATTTTATATGGGTGCATGATTATCATTTTTTCTTGATAGCCCATGAGCTGCGAAAAAACGGGTGGACGGGCGAAATCGGTTTTTTCCTTCACATTCCTTTTCCTGCGCCAGATGTTTTCCGGGCGCTCCCCGAAGCCGCTCTTATGGGTCGCGCGCTCTGCGATTACGATATCATCGGCCTGCAAACCTCTACGGATGTTATTAATCTGAAACGCTATCTCGTTGAAGATTGCGGCGGAAAAGAAGTCGGAGAAGAAGATGTGCTTGTATTTGGCCGTACAGTGACCCTACGCCACTGCCCTATTGGCATTGACGCAAAAAATTTCCGCAAGGCGGCTCTCGGAAAACCTGCCAAAAAAGCTGCAAAAAAATTACGCCGGTTCTTAGGTGGCCGAAAACAAATAATCGGTGTGGACAGAATGGATTACTCAAAGGGTCTCCCCCAAAGATTCGAGGCCGTTTCGAAATTGTTTGATCATTTTCCTGAAACGCGGGGCGTCACCTCATTCATGCAAATTGCGCCTCCCTCTCGGAGTATTGTCGATGAATATGTGCAATTACGTGAAAGACTTGATGGGCTGTGTGGACGCATAAATGGTGACTATGGTGATCTAGATTGGATCCCCATCCGTTATTTGGCACGCCCTTATGAGCGCGCAGAAATCGCAGGGCTCTATGCCATGTCTGATGTTTGCCTCGTAACACCACTCCAAGATGGCATGAACCTTGTCGCAAAAGAGTTTATCGCTGCGCAAGATGAAAGTGATCCGGGGGTTCTTATTTTATCGCAATTTGCTGGCGCCGCCGAGCAAATGAAAGAGGCATTAATTGTCAACCCATATGATACCGAGGCCGTGGCTCAGACACTTCACAAAGCCCTGAATATGCCATTAGAAGAACGGCAAGCGCGATGGAAAGCCCTTCATAAAACTGTCGACACCCAAGATATTAATTGGTGGCGCAACCGCTTTTTTGCGCCGCGCGGTTTCACCCAATCCGTCCCAAAGATTGCGACGTAGCATGGCGGTGCGCATTACAGACAGTTTTGATTTCCCTACCAACATGGCATTGTTTCTGGATTTTGATGGAACATTGGCGGGTTTCAAAGATGACCCAGACACTGTAAAATTGATGCCGCAAGAGAGTGCCCTTATCCTTAATCTCGCAAATCATTTGTCGGGGGCGCTCGCATTAATTAGCGGCCGCGATTTGCGGGACCTGTCTAAACGGGTCCCAAACTCACTTTGGCGACTTGGCAATCATGGGCTTTATAGCGCCGCGCCTTACGAAGACCCTCCAACATCATTCACTCAGTTCCCAACCGAGTTGAAAGCCAAACTAGAGGCCAATCTTTCACATCTGAACGGCATATGGTTTGAGGATAAAGGGCCTGTATTGGCGATACATCACAGAGCGAAACCCGAATCTGGACCCGAGATTTCAAGCTGTGTCGAGGCTGAAATTAAAGCCTACCCCCTACATATTATGCAATTGGGTCACAATGTAATCGAAATAAAACCAGCTGATGCAAATAAAGGCGCCGCTTTAACTAGACAAATGCGCAATCCTGCTTTTGCAAATCGAATACCTGTCATGATTGGCGATGACACAACAGATGAGGATGCCTTTCGAGCGGCTGAAACCTTTGGAGGTTTTGGCATAAAAATGGCGCATCAAGAGATGAAACAGAGCGAAACTGCAGCCCGTTTTTACATTGAAACCATTCAAGACCTCTACGGACTTTTAGGAACCCTTTTATGAGTCATTTAAACCAAGGAATAATTGGCAATAGCACAGTCGCGGCTTTGATTGATACAGATGCCCGTATCAATTGGTTATGTCTGCCCAAAATCGACGGCGAGCCCATTTTTGATGCTCTACTCGGCGGCAAAGGTAGTTTCAACATTTGGATGGAAGACCGTGTCTCAACCGAGCAGAGTTATGAACCTAATACGGCCGTTCTGCGGACTCGATTAACAGATGCCCATGGTGCGATCTTAGATGTCATCGATTTTGCACCCTATTTTGTCAGCCGGGACCGAAATTTCCGCCCAGCCAGTTTTGTCAGAGAAATCAAGGTCATTGCTGGGTCGCCCTGCATCAAAATAGAAATCAATGCGCAAGCCAATTGGGGTGAGCACGAAATTAAAGCCCGGCGAGGAGTTCATCACATTAGTTACGACACAAATGATGGTGGATTTCGTATTACGACGAGCATGCCTGTCTCTTATATTTTGTCACGCACTAGTTTTGTTCTTGACCGTGACGTGTCGTTCATTTGTGGTCCGGATGAAAGCGTAGCTGAAAATGTTGATTTTTTGGCCCGAGATTGGCGAGAACGCACCATAGATTATTGGCGGCGTTGGACGCGTAGTCTGGCCGTTCCACCAGATTGGCAAGCCGCCGTAATTCGTGCTGCCATTACACTGAAGCTCTGTGTTTATGAAGAAACAGGCGGCGTTGTGGCGGCGCTGACCACCTCCGTACCAGAGCATGAAGGGTCACAGAGGAATTGGGACTATAGATTTTGCTGGATAAGGGATGCCTATTTTTCAGTCACGGCGCTTAACCGCCTCGCCTCTATGGAGACATTGGAACATTACATGCGATTTCTTCGCAGTGTTGTTTCGCAAACAAAAGGCGGGCATATTCAACCTGTCTATGGCATTGGTCTTGAAACAGATTTAACAGAAGACATTGCTACGCATCTGCCAGGCTATCGCGGTTACGGCCCGGTGCGCCGCGGCAATCAGGCGGCAGAACATATTCAACATGATGTATATGGTCAAATCGTTCTCGCTGCCACGCAAGCCTTTCTTGATGAACGACTTTTGTCACAAGTTGGCGTCGCTGAATTTGAACAATTAGAACCCGTGGGTGAACGCGCCTTTGCTGTGCACGATACACCCGATGCCGGCATATGGGAATTTCGAACCCTGGCTTATGTCCATACATCATCAGCTATTATGTGCTGGGCCGCGTGTGACAGGCTCTCGAAAATAGCCAATTATTTAAAACTTGAGAAAAAGACAATCTATTGGGCTGAACGCGCCGAAATTATTCACAAACATATTTTAAGCCATGCGTTTAACGAAGAGATGAATGCCTTTACCGCCAGTTACGGCGGTGACACTTTGGATGCCTCTGTTCTTTTAATGGCGGAGATTGGATTCTTACCCGCCTCTGACCCGCGATATATCGGGACTGTCGAAGCCGTGGACCGTGACCTTCGCGAGGGCAATCATATTTACAGATACAAAACCGAAGATGATTTCGGGCGTCCACAAACCGCCTTTACGGCCTGCACATTCTGGCACATTGATGCCCTCTACCGCATTGGCCGCAAAGACGAAGCCCGTGAAATGTTTGAGACGATTTTGGAACAACGTAATCATCTTGGACTTTTATCTGAAGATGTAGATCCAAAAACGAATGAGTTATGGGGGAATTACCCTCAAACCTATTCCATGGTTGGTATTATCAATTCCGCCAACTTAATGAGCCGCAAGTGGACAGATATCGTTTAATCAGAGGTCTAGCCTAATGGGCCTTGATTTTGCTACATCAACGCTATGACACAAAAGCTACCTCCCGCTCCATCGAACCCATGGATTACGCACTCAACAGAGAGTGTTTTTGAAAATGATTGGTTTCGAGTAGAAACCTCCGCCGTCACCACGCCGGGAAACACGGCAGGCCAGTACGGCGTAGTAAGAATGGCAAACCGCTCTGTAGGGGTTGTACCCTATGAAAATGGTCATGTGTGGATGGTGGGCCAAACCCGTTATGCCTTGAATCAATATAGCTGGGAAATTCCAGAAGGCGGCGTGCCTAAAGGCGAAGATATGCTAGCGGCCGCACGGCGTGAGCTAAAAGAAGAAACAGGATTGTCTGCTAGGACCCTGACTCATCTGCTGGACTTCCACCCCTCGAATTCTATCACAGATGAGTATGGTGAAATATATCTTGCAACAGGCCTTACCCGCGGCGCTAGTGCGCTAGAGCCAACCGAAGATATTACTTCCATAAGAATACCTCTGAGCGACCTTCTATCCTATATTGAGAGCGGCCAAATTACAGATGTGATGACAATCATGGCCGCATATAAATTACGGCTTATGCAGCTTGCAGGGGAACTAGAATAACGTCATTATCTCCCTCCATGACGCCATCACCCGAGACTTATAACGCCCGAATCCTAACGCGCATTTCGCAAGTCAGCGAAAGTGAATGGGACGCCCATATTCCTGCTGGCTCTCATCCTTTTTTATCGTGGCGCTTTTTGCATGCCTTAGAGGAAAGCCGCTGCGCCGTAGAAGAAACAGGCTGGGCCCCGCGGCATATTTGGTTGGAAAATCAACAAGGGCAAAGCGTCGGAGCCGCCCCCTTATATGCAAAATCCCATAGCCAAGGTGAGTATGTCTTTGACCATGCATGGGCGGATGCTCTGCAGCGTGCTGGCGGACAGTATTACCCGAAACTTCAATCCTCTATACCCTTTACCCCTGCCACTGGGCCACGTCTTATGGCGGCAAACGCCGAGTATAAAAGCGCCCTTGCCACCGCCATGCTCTCTGCTTGCAATCAATGGGGGATGTCAGGGGTGCACCTTACCTTTCTAGAAGGTGAAGACAGAACCGTATTGGATAATCTGAATTTCGCACATCGCGAAGACAGGCAATTTCACTTTATTAATCGCGGTTATGAAACTTTTGACGACTTTCTCGCAAGCCTGACAAGTCGCAAACGAAAGAACATAAAAAAAGAAAGATCCGCCGCACAAGATGGCATCACAATTAAGCGACTTTCTGGCGATGATTTGAAAGATGAGCATTGGGATGCATTTTATGCCTGTTATCTCGATACTGGAGAACGCAAATGGGGACGGCCATATCTAAACCGCGAGTTCTTTGATTTAATGCAACAAAC
The DNA here is from genome assembly GCF_003634015.1 of Litorimonas taeanensis. Lineage (NCBI taxonomy): Bacteria > Pseudomonadati > Pseudomonadota > Alphaproteobacteria > Maricaulales > Robiginitomaculaceae > Litorimonas > Litorimonas taeanensis. The sequence continues at coordinate 1,053,343 of NZ_RBII01000002.1, read as the reverse complement.
CATGAGACAAGATATTTGTCTGGTTATGGCGTTTGATGGTGAGACACCGATTGCATCAGCCCTCAATTATATTGGATCAGAAGCGCTATACGGCCGCAACTGGGGGGCATTAGTCCATAAACCCTTTTTGCATTTTGAACTCTGTTACTATCAAGCGATTGAAGCCGGTTTAGAGCGCGGTTTACCGCGTGTCGAAGCCGGTGCACAAGGCGAACACAAGCTGGCGCGTGGCTATGAACCCATAGCGACGCATAGCGCGCATTTCCTTGCCCATGAAAGCCTACAAAACGCCGTAGAAGACTATCTTGAACATGAGCGCTCAGCGGTAGAGCGTGAAATAGAAATTCTGGATCAACATACTCCGTTTAAAAAGACATCAGATGAGCCTCGTTAACTTTTCTACTCATAATAATTTAGCCGAAGCGAGCGTTAATTACTCATGTTTAAAAGCAGGAGGATTTCATCCAAACTTTCAAAATTATAATCATGCGAATCTAGTGGCGCTTTATATCCTCGCTTTTGGTGGAATTATTCTCCAGCTACCCAATAATGAAGTTGAAGGCGCCCGAGCCTATCTTGCACAAATTCGAGAACAACCTCTGCAAGAATCTGACCCTATTATTCGACGCAAATATGGTATGTGGAAGCGTAGCGTGCTGTTTGCGTGTCTTTCTTACTCCATTGGCTTTGGTAGCATTTCCACAGCATTTTTGATGGTTGGTTTTATCTTTTTGACCCCAGAATTATTATGTTTCTTCGCAATACCCTTTATCATTTGGGGCGTTATGAAAGGTCAAACCCTTGCAATCATCTGGCTTTTCTTTCCACTTATGTTACTCCACGCTAAATATATTGCCCTGCCAAAATTGAGACAACAACATGACGCTTCACGCTGAATACGATCCGAGTAACATTTTCGCCAAAATCATGGCGCATGACATGCCTGCAGCGCGGGTATATGAGGACGAACACATCCTCGTTATTATGGATGCTTTTCCGCAATCGCGCGGACATTGTCTGGTTATCCCTAAGCGTCCAGTCCGAAACTTACTGGCATTAGCGCCCAAAGATGTGGGTCGTTTATTTGGAACGGTTCAGCGCGTCGCCCAGGCCGTTGACAAAGCCTTATCACCAGATGGAATTGTGGTGACACAGTTCAACGGCGCTCCCGCTGGACAAAGCGTATTCCATTTACATGTTCATGTTATTCCAAAGTTTGACAGTGAAAATTTCGCGGGTCATGGCGAAGCCAAAATGGGCGATATTGACGAATTAAAAGCTCTGGCTCAAAAAATTGCTGAAAAGCTTTAAACTTTAAATCTCTTTAAAAAGGACTGACTATGCGTTTATTCCTCCTATCAATATCAACTGCCGCGCTCTTAGCTGGCTGTAACAATACAGAGCAGCAATCGACAGTTTCTTCAGTAGAACCTACGGCAACAACAGAGCAAAATGGTTATAATATTGATGCGCAATATGCGAAATTTGCCGAAATCAAAATAGACGTTGATACAGGTTTTCTTAGCGCCTCTGAAAAAGCGGTCGTGAACAAGCTGATTACAGCGAGCGAATATCTATCCAAAATTTATCTCTTACAACGCGGCGCAAATTATCCAGCCCTACGCCAAGAGATCAAAGAAAATGGCACTGCCATTCAATTGGCCATGTTTGATTTACATTTTGGGCCTTGTGATGGGTTAGAAGATGGAAAACTTTTTTACGGTGATACGCCCTGCCCCAAAGGCGGCGGTTTCTATCCTGCCGATATGACCCGTGAAGAATTTGAGTCTCATATAGCGGCAAATCCGGCTGATAAATCTGATTTTACTTCGGGCTATACCGTCATTCGCCGAACTGATGATGGCGGATTAAAAGCAGTTCCCTACCACGTGGAATATGCCGAGTACCTTGAGCCAGCAGCGGCCCTTTTGCGCGAAGCTGCCGAAATTTCAGAAAATAAAAGCCTAAAACGCTTCCTAACCATGCGGGCAGAATCATTCCTTACGGATGATTATTTTGAGTCAGAAATGGCGTGGATGGATCTTGATGGAAATATCGAAGTCGCTATCGGACCTTACGAAGTCTATGATGATGGCTTGTTCGGATATAAAACCGCGTATGAGAGCTTTTTGACAATTAAAAACCCAGAAGAATCTGCAGCGCTTGCAAAATACAAGCATTATCTCAAAGACATGGAAAAGAACCTGCCTGTTGAAGAAAGCTATAAGAATTTTGCTCGCGGGTTTGAGAGTCCCATTGCAGTAACTTACCAAGTTCATGGCGGCGGCGACAATGAAAATGGCGTGCAGACAATTGCGTTTAACCTACCCAATGATGAGCGCGTGCGCGAAGCAAAAGGCGCCAAGAAAGTTATTTTGAATAACGTGCTCGGCGCAAAATATGACCGTATCCTCGCCCCAATCGGGGAGAGAGTGTTAATCGAAGACCAAGCTAAGCTAACGACAAAAAAATATATGAGCTATAATACGCTTTTCCATGAACTTTCCCATTCACTAGGGCCCGGCACAATCACAGTTGATGGGGTTGAGACGACTGTGAATGCACAGTTGAAAGAACTGGCGTCTGGCCTTGAAGAAGGCAAAGCCGACGTCATGGGAGCCTATAATATACTGTATATGATGGACCGCGGAGAATTACCGGCAGAAGACAAAGAAGCCTTCCTCGCCACTTATTTTTCAGGAAAATTTCGATCTATGCGCTTTGGTATCGGTGCGGCCCATGCAAAAGGTGCCGCTTTCCAGTATAATTATTACCGCGAAGTTGGCGCTGTAGAATGGCTACCGGAGCAAGAGCGTTTCCGTATTGATTTTGCTAAATTAGAACAAGCTATTTCTGACTTAACAGGTAAAGTCGTTCGCATCCAAGGCGATGGCCGTTATGATGGCGCCAAAGCCTTTTTAGATGACTATCTAACTCTGGACGATGCGGCTGAAACCGTACTCGGAAATTTATCAGATATTCCCTATGACATTCGGCCTATCTACCCCGAAAAGATATAAGTTTAAATTTCTCAAGCCCGCCAATTTGGCGGGTTTTTTCATGTGTTTATGGCAAGGCTTCTTCGATACGGTCTAACAGACTATCAAGTTCACGATCTTCTTTTTGGATCTGTGGCTTTTGCGCGATTATTAATTTAGAGACTGGAGTGTCTTTCAGATATTCGGACATATAATCCTGAAATATCTGCGCCGGAATCTTACCGCCTGTTATACGTTTCATCGGTGCATTTGTATCATTCCCCGTCCAAACTCCCGTGACGATGTCGGGGGCGTAACCCATAAACCACGCATCCCGAAAATCATTAGTCGTCCCAGTTTTACCGCCAATATCGCGCCCTTGAATTTGGGCGCGGCGACCCGTGCCATATTGCACTGTCCGCGTCATCAAACGGTTCATTTGCGCTAACTTATCGGTCGCTATGACCGTTTCTAGCGGCGGCAATGCGGCATCATAGAGCGGGGTACCATTCGCCGTCGAGATAGAAATTATACCATATGGCTCTGCCGCTCGGCCAAAATTGGCAAATGGCAAATAGCTTTGTGTTAATTTCAAAGGCGTCGTGACATGGGACCCTAGAGCTAAACTGCGTATAGGGGATAAGTCTTCGAGGCCAAACCGGTTCGCCACAGCCATGACAGAGCTTCGGCCGGCCTCTTCTCCGAGCTTTACAGCAACTGTATTGATAGATTGGGCGAAAGCCTCCTCTACCGTTATGACGCCTTTGAACTCTTTGCTGAAATTCTTTGGTGTCCAACTATCAATACGGCTAGTCAGAGTAATCGGCTCGTCAATACGTTCATCCCATGGCGATATTCCCGCCTCAAGCGCCGCCAAATAGACAAAGGGTTTAAAAGCAGAACCGGGCTGTCGTTCTGCCTGTGTCGATCGATTAAACTGACTATCTGAATAGGAGGCACCGCCAATCATGGCTAAGACAGCCCCTGTCCCATCAAGCGTCACCAAGGCCGCTTGCTCGGCGCCCTTTTGAGGGTCTAAATTTTTAATAACCGCATTTTGCGCTAAGGTCTGCGCCTGTCGATCTAGGGTGGTTTGTACAACTAAATCTTGAGAGGGGGTGTCCCCTAGTACAGACTCAATTTGTGGCCAAATCCAGTCCACAAAATATTGCGCTGAATTATCAGATTGTGGCCTATGGATACGAATAGGATAATTTAAGGCCTGTTCTAGCATGTCAGAACCGATTAAGTTTTGTTGCTCCATCAGGTTTAAAACCACAGCCGTACGTTTCGCCGCGCGTGAGGGATGCTGCACAGGATTTAGTGCTGATGGCGCACGCAACAAACCCGCCAGCATCGCTGTCTCGGAAAGATTAAGCTGGGCGGCGGGTTTATCGAAATATCGTTTTGAAGCCGCTTCTAATCCCCAAGCGCCGCTACCGAAATATACTTTAGACAAATATAGCTCGAGGATTTCATCCTTTGTGAAACTGCGTTCCAACCAAATAGCCATAAGCATTTCTTGAGCCTTACGGCGTAAAGTTTTCTCTGGCGAAAGAAAAACATTCTTTGAGAGTTGTTGTGTTAAGGTCGAGCCACCTTGCACATAACTCCCTGCTTTTATGTTTTGCACTGTCGCACGCAAAAGCGCCTCTGGGTCGATACCAATATGATTGTAAAACCGCTTATCTTCGACAGCTAATATGGTGAGCGGAACATGAAACGGTAAAGCCTCAATTTTCACACGCGGTGCTACGGTCGCGCCTCTTACTAATATATCCCGTCCCTGCCTATCGACAATCTGAACACTGACGGGCCTTTGATTATCCCATAATTGCTTGGGGTCGGGCAGGTCTTTCGCCGCAATGGCAAACCCACCAAAGCCAACCATGCCGCCAAGGTAACCCGCCATAAGGCCAGAAATAACGCCGCGGCGCAAAACACGCTTTGCCCGTCCACTCAAAGGCGGCAATCGCAAATTTCTAAATCGCGATGTCAAATCGACTAGGTTCATGTTTCCACTAAAGACAGTTAATAAGGCGTTAGTGTGGTCTTGCCTTAAACTCTTTAAGGGGCATTTAATATTGGATTTGAAATACAGTTCTTTGAAATGAAAAAGGCCATCAATGATGGCCTTTTCTTGTCTATGAAACCCTAAAGTTTATGTCGGAAGCGGGTTCGCTGGCCCCGATAGACCACCGCTTTTCTTGGCGCCCTCACCACGGCCTAACTCTGTATCCTTAGCAGGACAGAAGCTTAGAACAGTTGCCCCCTCTGCACGCGCTTCTTGACCGGGCTGAATGAACTCAACCGTACCGTCTGCGCGTTTTGCCAGAATCAAGTCGAGGTCATCACCGCGGTCTTTATAAAAATCATCCAATGTATAATTTTCAGATAAGTTAGTAGAGCGGAAACGCCAACCACCCCACCAGTCTCGGGTCAATGAGTCAAAGCTACGGCCACGCGAGGTGAGCGTTCGGCCCCGAGAGGTGAAGGCAATTGTATCACTGTCACTCTCATCATTATCAGATCCCGGAACTTGGAAGACACGATGACGGCCTAGTTCTGGTGCAAACTCGACGCAAACCAATGAGTTATACGCGTCATTTGGCGTCGCAGCGATAAGTGAAGTAAAGGCAGAATGGTCTAAGGAGTAATCTGCATTTTCGGACAGCACTTCACCATAGAAGGTCGTGTGCCCTTCTAGACGAGCGCCGCGTAAACGACGCCAATTTGTATCCGCGACAGTGACGGGCACGCCCATATCTTTGATAGCTTTCGCCAAACCAAGAGACCAAGGGTTAGCCCCGACGATCATAACGCCGTGACCGCCGCCCGCAGCCAGACCAAGCGCCTTTGATATCGGCCCGATCAAGAAACCTGCAAACAATACGGTTGCGAATACAAGGGCAAAAGCCAAGGGCACAAACAATGTACCGTCTGGACGGCCCAGCGCATTCAGTTCAGCAGCAAACAAACCTGCAACAGCCACAGCGACTACACCGCGCGGCGCAATAATGCTAATGAGCAGGCTTTCTTTCCACGTTAATCCTGACCACAAAGTAGACAGCATAACCGCAATTGGCCTTACTAAGAACATCATGGCAAAGACAAAGGCCAGAACGCGCCAATTCGTTACAAATTCAATCAAAATAGCAGGCGTCAAAGTCGCTGTTAAAATAACGAACACGCCTGAAACCAAGATGATGGCGATGTTTTCTTTGAAACGACGCATTTCAACCATGGCAGCAAATTTCGTATTTGCCATCGTCATGCCTAACGCTGTGACAGCCAATAGCCCCGTTTCTTCGGCAAGACGGTTGGCGATGACATAAATTAAGAGCACCCAAGCCAATACAATCGGCGCTTTTAAATATTCAGGAATATGCCCTCTACGGAAGGCCCAAGCCATACCAACACCAGAAACAATCCCGACTAAAGTACCGAAAGCCGCGGCAAAGGCGAGCTTCCCGAATACAAAGAACATAGACGCTTCAGTCTGAGAAAAACGAATAAATTCATATCCGCCCACGGCAAATAAAGCGCCAAGCGGGTCATTTACAATACCTTCCCATTTCAGCACGTTAGCAGGTCGGGATTTTAAATGGGCCTGCCTTAACAACGGCATAATCACCGTAGGGCCTGTCACAACGAACAAACCACCAACCATGACGGATATATCCCATGCCAAGCCAACAATATAGTGACATGCGGCAGCCCCTAAAACCCACGCGATGGGCGCCGCAACAAAGACCATACGCCCAACGGCATGGCGAGAATCACCCAAATCTTTGAAGCGCAATGTCATCCCACCTTCGAATAGGATAATCGCAACAGCCAATCCTATCATTGGCCGATATAGATCACCGAAGTCATTGACGGGATTCAACCTTAATTGCTCAAGAAAATGTGCAATAGGCGCGGGCATGTTAAACCCTAATAAGTAACCAAATAATGGCCCAAATATCAGTCCTGCAATCGCCATTAAGACAATCGCAGGGCGTTGCAAACGCCAAGCAAGCCATTGCGCGCCAATTCCAAGGGCACCAATAACGGCAATTTTTAGGGGCAATGCATTCACTGCATGATGTGCAATATCAACGGCCATGCTTATCCTTCATCATGTTATGTTTTCTCAAATTTTGAATATTACTTGTTTTAAGGCGGACATAATTGCCTCAGCGTGGGGAAAACCCTTATATAAAAGATCTGTGAAAACCTGTGGTTTTGTCCGTATGATTCTATCTACAGTTTGAAGTCTATTCTGAGACGCGGTGAATATCAAACCCGATATCGTTTTTCCCGTAATGCCCATTATCAAAGGCATCAATTTGGTCTTGGAAATAATCATAAAGGTGCTCATATAAACCTTCGAGTACGGCACCAAGCTCTACATCATTGATTGGCAAGGATAATTCAAATTCTCGTCCTTTTTCGATAGACAGAAATACTTGATTCCCTTCCTTACGACAGGTCAGTACAAGACGCATATAATCCTGTTTTTTCGAAATCGCGACCGCCAACCCAAAACTTATGGGTTCAAGTGGCAAAAAGCCCTTTCCCCAGGCTGAAAAAGCAGCAGAGCCTGAATTTTGTGCAGCAAACGGGCCTTTGGGAGGGACAAGATAAACGCATTGTTTGCCTTCATCCAAGAACTTGCAAAAGGAATCTCTGATAGTCTCCGCCACATTGCGAACCTGAGAGTAATTCTGAAAACTCCGGTCTCCATAGGTCTCGGCGGCTTCTGCCAAACGGTCCAACCGGGACAATTTAGATTTTGCAGCTGTTTCAGGCTTATTTCCAACCATGCAAATTTCTCTCTTTTAAGGACCAAAGCTCAGTAAAGCATAAATATAGGGATTGGCATAGTATATGTAAGGTTTGAGACAAATTCATATATCAATATTTTGCTCTGGAACCTTATTGTCATGACTCTGAGTGCACGGCTCTAATATCGCCCGTAAGCCAGCCTTATAATCCGTGTATTTCGGCATCCATGAAAGTTCTAACTTTGCCCGGCTAATATCTATACGTTTGGTCTCACTATAAAAGGTTCGCGCCATGTCAGATACAGTTTCATCCTCTAGACCGACCCGAGGCGGTGAATCTACACCAATAAGCTTTGCTGCATAATCCAACACATCTTGTGGTGGAGCGGGATGCCCGTCTGCAATATTGTAAATACGCTGTGGATTTGGACGAGAAATAGACGCGATAATCGCACTGACGCAATCGTCAATATATATTCGATTCACAACATGTCCGTCTTTAATCACAGCGCGCGCCGTTCCTGACTTTAATTTTGAAAAAGGGGCGCGGCCTTGGCCATAGAGCCCTGCCAGCCGAAATATATGAACAGGCCAGAGCGTCTCAAGCCATTCAAGCTCTGCCTCGGCGCGGGCTTTCCCTCTTTTAAGCTGTGGATTAGCTGGCTCCCCTTCAAACGCCCACAGCCCCTGTCGGTCTCCATAAACACTCGTTGCAGATAGATAAGCAAGCCACTTTGCACGGGGTCGCAAGCTTCCGAACTGGGCAACGACTGGATCATATACTCCATTTGCATCAGGAGATTTACAAGGCGGAATAGAGCTTATGATAATCTCTGCTTTTTCGAAGCAATCCGAGATTTCAGAACTGGCTAAAGATTGACTGACTATAGGCGCAATGTTGTTCGCCTCGAGCGCTTTCACCTCTGCAGGTGTACGTGTTGTGCCTACGCAGCTATAGCCCAACGCTGTCAAAACGGGGGCCAAAGCCCGCGCGGTATAACCTGCGCCCAAAAGGAGCGCGACGGGCCGCTCTACCCTCTCGCTCACCGCTTTCCCTGTATGCAAATTAATGCGTGTCCCCATTGCTGTTTCACTCTTCCCCTTGCTAAAGGCCTTTTATGTTAAAACCTGTTTTTCTATTGTCTGCCTCTATTCTAGTCTTGCCGCTATTTCTGACCCATGCCAAGGCCCAGAATCTTGAGCCTCAAAATAAGCCCAGCCTTGATCAAAGAATTGATGGGCCCAAACGCGGAAATTTAACCTCGGCTTTTGATGAAAAACATAAAACCTGTTTAGAACGCATCGCTGAAAATTCAGATCTAGCTTATGAAGAAGCAATGATTTGGCGCTCTGAAGGCGGCGGTAGGCGCGCCAAACATTGTGAGGCTATGGCTCTTTTTGCCCTAGGACATGCGGATGAAGCCGCCCATCGTCTAGATCAATTGGCGCAAGCCTCTGATGGAGGCTCACCAGAAATGCGGGCCAATTTTTATCTAGAAGCCTCTAACTTTTGGCTCGCTGCCGAGAATAGTTATAAAGCTTATGCCTCAGCGAAAGCAGGGCTAGATATTGATGAAACCAGAACAGATTTGCGTATTGCGCGTGCGCGAGCTTATGTGATGCGCGAACGCTATGAATATGCTGAGACAGATTTAACTTACGCGCTTAAATTTGAACCCCAAAATGTGGCGGCCCTACGTTACAGAGCAGATGCCCGTTTTCGACAAAACAAATTTGACGCCGCACTTAAAGACATTGAATTAGCCCTCACGCTAGCACCTGAAAGTGTTGAAACGGCACTTTTACGCGGCAGAATAAAAGAAGCCCGAAGAGGGGCTTCTAATTAGAGCCAGTTTCAAAAGTTGCATCTATGCTTTAAAGAATTGAGAACGGTTTACTTCTCAATATCTAGGGTCTCGAGGAAGAACTCTAATATTTGTCGGTCACGATGTGTTTTATTTGCAGGATTGCGGAAACCATGTTTTTCGCCCGGATAAGTCATCACCCGTAAATTTTGTTTTCCTGATTTCTGCATAGCATCCATCAAGATAATCGAATTACGGAATACCACATTATCGTCGGCCATACCGTGAATAAGTAGAACCGGTTCTGTTATACCCTCCAAATGGGCCAAAACATTACCGTTCTCATAGGCCCCTTCCGTATAATTTGCGGAGTCTTTTACAGGGCTTCCTAAGAATCTCTCCGTATATGCTGTGTCATAAAGACTCCAATCCGTAACTGGCGCGCCAGAGACACCGCTTTTATAAAGTTCTGTTTGTCCCAGCATATGCAGGGTCATATACCCCCCATATGACCAGCCATAAACTCCCATACGATCAGGATCTATATAGGACTTGCTCCGTAAAAACTCAGCGCCCGTGACCTGGTCTACGACTTCAGTCGTCCCCATTGATCGGTAAAGGCTGTCTTCAAAAGCTTTGCCTCGATTTGTCGCCCCGCGATTATCAAGCTGGAACACAACAAACCCATGATGAGCGAGCATTTGCGCAAATTGATTTCTCCAATCGCGCTTAACACGTTGAACATTTGGCCCCCCATAAACAATAGTAATACTCGCACGCTTTTCACCGGGACGGAGGTCAACCGGTTTAAACAACATATAATCTAGCAGCGTTCCGTCTTCGGCACTGATTTGGCCGAATTCAGGTGTGATGTGATTATCCATATAAGGCGCATATGGGTGTGTCTCATCCAGACTATTTTTATTCAGCCATGCTAATGGTGTTCCATCTGCCTCGAATGCTTGTGTTTGCTTCGGTGTATTTAATCCAGAGAAAGATCCAATGAACCGCGAACAGTCTTTGTTAAAACGCGCCGAATGTTGTCCCGCTCGTGTTGTGATTTGCGTCACAATAGGGGCTGCCTCGGTAGTTTCAGTCTCTGCCTCCACCGTCGTTTCACCTGATGTTGAAGTCGCTTCTGTGATAACATCAATTGCTGATTCATCACCTGCTTTATCTGACGATTCAGCGCTTTTTGGTTTATCATTTTGAGGTGGTGAAACCTTAAAAATATGAGTCTCAAGCGGCGTTTCCTGCCAACCCGATACAAACATATCCCCTGTTTCAGAGTTTCGGCATAACAAGCTGTGCACATTCAGATTGTCAGGCGTTAAAGCGACGACTTCGCCTGTATTATCTATTTTAAAAATCTGAGCTTTGTCATTGCGTTGTGCTTTCCAGAGCAATCCACCCTCTTTAAGCGCCCTAAGAGTAGACCCAATATTCAACCATGTCGGAGACGTCTCAGTGTAAATAACCTCGCCCTGCCCTGTAGCAGCATTAAATCTTTTGAAAATATGTGTTTTTTGATCTCGGGATAAAATCCCCGCAATGACAGAACCACCATCAGCAGACCAAACAACGCGTGTTAAATATATATCTTTGTCTTCGCCCAAATCGAGCCAACGTGTGCGTCCGCCTTTAGCGCTCACGATTCCAAGTTTAACTGTGGCATTAGTCGTACCTGCAAAAGGATAACGCTGCGCAATATTGACAACGCCATCAGCGCCGAAGTCTAAACGGTTTTCAATCGCTATCCCTGATTCATCAATTTGTGTGTAGGCAATACGATCAGCTTTCGGCGAAACCCAATAGCCCGTTCTGCGGTTTAATTCTTCTTGAACTACGAAACTGGCCGTCGCATTGCGAATTGTGTCAGTCGCACCGTCAGAGAGTTGTCGCTCCAAACCTGTTTTGAGATTTTTAATGTATAATTCGTTCTCACGGACATAAGAAACTTTTGTACCGTCCCGGCTAACTTTTGGGTCAGTTTCATACCCTTTTGTTGCCGTAACTTGCTGACTTTCTTTTGTTTCCAAATCATAGAGATAAATATCTCCACCCAAAGGGAATAAAAGCAATGAGTCACCAACCCAAGAATAGCTAACAATACCCTTACCGTATTCACGGGCCCGTTCACGCCTATTCTTTTCTTCTTCCGAAAGCACTTCTGGCTCACCAAGAATATCGGTTGAACTTACCAATAATCGACCTTCACCGCTCGTCAGGTCATAAGCCCATAAATCTTGCTGCTGTGCATCATCTTCGCGGCCCTGCAATACAGTAATAAATTCGCCATTGGGGGCAATCTTAACGCTTGAGAGCGTTTTGCCTGAGAGCGCTGGCGAACGATTTATAATCTCTGGAGTTAAAAACCCCGACCCAGGATTTTCTGTTAAATAGCTGCGTTTATTGTCTTGTGTTTGCGCCTGCTGCGCCGCGGCCTGTAAACTATCCGTAGCGTTTATAACGGGCGCTAGCTCGATGGCGGGCTGGGCTGTCTCATCCGTTTTATCTGTTTGAGGTTTTTCTGCGCAGGCTGAAATCAAATTCAGTGCTGACAAAACCATGATGGATGAAAGCGTTAGTCGAAAATTGAACATGAGCGAACTCGCAGAGGTTATAGGTCAAAACCATATAGAATTAACGCCGTTAAATATCATGCGTTCATAAGGTTCAAGTTATTCTCATATATTTTTCTGGTAATGCTATAGCTATTTGCGGAAACCCTTAGAAAACCATTTCTTCCTCTCAAAGGAGGGGGCAAATTTTCGCTTAAGCATTGCAGTTTTTTTCTGTTGGGATAGGCTTCACTCATGTTGGATTTACGACCCGTATTTTTCGTTGTTGGCTTAATGGTCGCGGCATTGGGGTTGATAATGTTCATTCCGATGTTTGTAGACATGTATCATGATGGCCTCTCTTGGCGGGGCTTTGGCATTTCAGGCATTCTCAGCTTTCTTTTCGGAGTCTCAATGGCTCTGGCGAATTATACACCCAAACCCGACCTTGGCGCTCGGGGCGCCTTTTTGTTGACTGTATCTTCATGGGTGGCCTTATCAGCTTTTGCTTCGCTACCCTTTTTAATGGAGCCAATAGGCCTTTCTATTACTGACGCAATATTTGAGGCCACATCTGGCATCACGACTACGGGCTCAACTATATTAACAGGCTTAGACCATATGCCTCGCGGCGTGCTTTTATGGCGCGCTATGCTGCAATGGATTGGTGGTATCGGCATTATTGTCACGGCTATGGCCATTCTTCCCATGCTGAAAATTGGTGGGATGCAGCTCTTCAGATTGGAAAGCTCTGATATGGGAGAAAAAATCCTCCCTCGCGCCGCTTCTATCGCTATGGCTATCTCCCTCATTTATTTGGGACTGACGATTCTTTGCACTGTTCTTTACATGGTTGTGGGTATGAGCGGTTTTGATGCCATTGCCCATGCAATGACAACATTGGCCACTGGAGGGTATTCCACATCTGATGCGTCAATGGGCGGCTTTATGGATCAAGGCGCGGACCTTGTTTGCATCGCATTTATGATGGCCGGCGGTATGCCCTTTGGCATGTATCTTTTGATGACGCGCGGAGATTTTAAAGCGCCTCTCAGAGACCCCCAAGTCAGAGCTTTTGTTGGTATTATGATCAGCTTGATTGCTCTGGTTACATTGGGGCTTTGGGCGGGATCAGAATATAGTGCGGCAGAAGGAGCAAGCTTCTGGCAAGCGCTCCGTCTATCCGCCTTTAACACGGTCTCTATTGTTACTGGCACGGGCTATGCCACAACAGATTATAATAGTTGGGGGCCTTTTGCCTTAGGCGCTTTTTTTGTTTTTATGTTTATTGGCGGCTGCGCGGGCTCCACAGCCTGCTCTATCAAAATATTCCGTTATCAGGTCGCCTTTGAAGCCTTAAGAGCCTATCTGTTTAAAATGCCCCGTAATCACGCCGTTTCGCCTCTACGCTACGGAGGCGCGCCCTTACCGGAATCCGTGGTATTTTCCATCTTAAGCTACTTCTTTTTATTTTTTCTAACCTTTGCGGTTACGGCCATAGCCCTGTCTTTCATTGGGTTAGATCCAATCACGGCTTGGTCAGGGGCTGGCAGCGCTGTGGCCAATGTTGGGCCCGGGCTGGGGGAGATTATTGGGCCTGCGGGTACCTACCAATCTTTACCAGCTTCAGCCAAATGGGTGCTGATGACGGCCATGATTGTAGGCCGCCTTGAAATTATTACCGCGCTCGTAATTTTAAACCCCGCTTTTTGGCGGACTTAAGACAGCCTAACCAGAAATATCTGCGAGTTCAAACACGTAGTCAGTTGCGCAGAACTCGCAATTGGCCTTAATCGCTTTTCCGTCTTCTGCCATATCTTTCAACGCGGCGGCGTCAAAACTGCGTAAAGTTGTTTCCAGTCGTTCACGGGAGCATCTACACTTTCCTGAAATTTTGTGCGTTTCCACGACACGAACACCATCTTCGTGGAATAATCGGTAAAGCAAACGATTTTGAGCCAAATCTGGGTCAATCAGCTCGGCATCGCTGATAGTTGCGAATAGAGACTGTGCTGTAGCCCAAGCATTTTCTGTATCGCCACGTGCCGTATCATTCGCAATTTTTTGGATCATCATGCCACCGCCTCGCCAAGTCGGAGCGTCTTCAGTAGATTGGACCTGCCCAACAGCGAGCTTAATCGCCGTGGGGATTTGCTCTGACTGTTTAAAATAATGTTCGGCACATTCTGATAAGCGCTGTCCTTGGATAGCGGCCAATCCTTGGTATTGGTCCATGTCTGGACCTTGATCGATGGTCATAGAAAATGTCCCTTCGCCCAGTAATACATCCGCCCCCGGATTACGGTTATCAAGCAAAGTTTCTTTCAGCGTGGCCTCATCCCAACGGGCATAACCTCGAATATCACCTTCCGTTGTGCAATCTGCCATCAGAAGGCTAATCGCGCCTTTATTGGTACCGTGACACTGCACAACCAATCGGCCCTTAAATTTTAGAGCTTGCGTCACGAGCGCGCCAATTAACATCGCCTCGCCCAGCAAGCGTGCAATCGGATCTGGATAGCGCGGCTCGCCATTTGGTCCTGTTAAGGCCTGATGTAAGGCCTCCCCTAAATGGACAGCTCTGCCGCGCACGGGTTGTTCATGCAGTTGAAAAACTGTGACTTCATTATCAGATTGAGCGTCAAGGTCAGCAATATGCGGGGATGATTTTGTCATGCGCGTTATGTGGGGGAAAACCTGCGTAAAGCAAGGGCGCAGTCTGTAATAAAAAACCCCGCTGGCTAAGCGGGGTTGAATTCGAGAGTGGGAGGTCCTCTCCGCAAAAATGCCGATCCTCGGCATTTATTACTCAAATGGCTTTTTAAGCGCTCATTTTATCTTTAGCAGGGTCACGAAGCACATAGCCACGTCCCCAAACAGTTTCGATGTAATGATCGCCCTGCGTCGCAGAGGCCAGCTTCTTACGTAACTTACATATAAAGACGTCGATGATTTTCAACTCTGGTTCATCCATACCGCCATAGAGGTGGTTTAAAAACATTTCTTTCGTCAGAGTTGTTCCCTTACGTAAAGAAAGCAATTCTAGCATTTGGTATTCTTTGCCCGTTAGGTGAACCCGGTGGTCGCCCACTTCAACAGTTTTAGCATCAAGGTTCACTTTGATATCGCCTGTTGTGATAACAGATTGGCTGTGGCCTTTTGAACGACGGACAACAGCGTGAATACGCGCCACCAATTCGTCTTTGTGGAATGGCTTTGTCATGAAATCATCAGCCCCAGTACCAAGACCGCGAACTTTTGAATCGATATCGCTTGTACCCGATAGAATAAAGATAGGTGTATTGACCTTTGCCATACGTAGCGTCTTAAGAACATCGAAGCCCGGCATATCGGGTAAGTTCAGGTCAAGTAGGATAATATCATAGTCATAGAGTTTGCCAAGATCGACACCCTCTTCTCCAAGGTCCGTCGTATAAACGTTGAACCCTTCGGTTTTTAGCATCAATTCGATGCCTTGTGCTGTCGCACTATCATCTTCAATTAGAAGAACGCGCATAATTCCCTCCCAGGCGAATCACTGTCTCTTAGCCTTAGAGACATGGTTAATGGACTTCTAGCGGTAAGGGAATCCCGTAAAGCAAATGTTAACAGCGTTAATCATTAGACAGAAAAGGGCGATAAACCGCAGTAAAATCGTTAAATTCGTACTGAATCGCCAAAATAATCTGAAAAAGTCCTAATTTTTTTTAACCCTGTCTTTTCATAGAATCGAAAGCCTAATGCTCTAACAAGCTCAGTAGGAGAGATAAAAGCGATAAGCCAAAATAGGTTTACGAGGTTATCTCATTTGCATTTTTTGCAAATTTTGGGCTGAAATTGGCCCGGGTGAAAATGATTGGGAGTACATGAATGGCACATTCTATGGATAAATCCGTGCAGAAAACGCGGTTTGCAATTTCAGAACTACAAAAACGCATCAGCGTATTAGAAGCGACACGCGAAGATTTAGAACGTCAAATCCGCAAACTTAATGATAGTGTGCCAGAAGACCAAGTCGATCCAAACGCACAAAAAGAGGGTTATGTCGCTTATGGCTCATATGCCAACTCAGTAATCACGCGCAAAGCCAATATTCGACGTTCACTCGATGACATTACCGAGCAAACGCAGACTTTATCTGCAGATCTTCGAATTGCCCTCGACGCCTTGGATAGTTTCGAACGTGTAAGAGCCCGCCGCTTGGCTGCAAAAGCTGAAAAAGCAATGCAACGCCGCATTGGATAGCCCCCGCTTCCCATTTCAAATAAAAAAGCCCGCCAAATCTTGGCGGGCTTTTTCATATTCAGAACATTTATATGGGATGAGCAAATAAATGAGGTAGCAAGACACGTGTCTTGTCTGACTGACATTTGCATATCCATCAGAGTAAATTTAGCGCCCCCCACTTGGAAAAGTAGGGAGCCTGTATAAATTAAAGCCTAATGCTTTAAGCGTGACTGAAAAGTCAGGCCCTAGAAGCGATAGCGACCGCGGAGTGTGACAGGCACAACAATCCGTGCATCGCCGTCATTAATACCGTTAAAGGCTGCTGGCGTTGCTGATGACTGATCGAATTTTTGTGTGTAACGTACACCTGTCTCAAGCGCGAGTGTTGAGTATTTTGACAATGGCACTTCAACACCTGCAAGACCGGCTGCATGCGCATTCCAACCGCTATCGTAAAGAGCGATGTCACCTGGAGCATAAGCTGCGCCGCCAGTTGTTAGGTTAGTAAGCGCAACATCATTATTGTGTGTCGCACCAACGCGGCCTTCAACATAAGGGCGGTAGCTCTTTAGCAACCAACCTTGTTGAGGTTTGAAATATTGGCGCAAACCAAGTTCAGCACCATAAGTTTCGAGATCTGTTAGCTCACCATTTAAGTTACCTGCAGGGCCTGCAAGTGTACCTAGGTCACGTGTGCCAGACGATTCAGCTTTGCTGTAAAAGCCTGTCGCTGTTACTTTACGGTTTGGGTTCAAAGCATAAGAAACGCCTGCTTCACCGCGGAAAGCGGGGTTATATGCATCGTTAAAGCTTACGTCATTAAATGTACCTGCTGCAGCTACATTTGATCCTGAAACGATATCACCTGAAACATCCGCCCCTATTCCTAGGCCGCCTTCAATATTCCAACGTGACAAGCATTGACCGCTTGCGCATGTATTGTGTGAGGGCTCTGTTCCATAATAGCCTGTATTTGCATCATGGTGGTCATAGTTTTTTCCGCCGCCGAGGCCGAGGAAAGAACATCCTGAAAGCGCAACCGTTGCTGCGCCAAGTAGTAGAATTCGCATTGCTTTCATCCCTGTGTTCCAATGTGGCACAATTGCCATACACATAGTTGTGTCGGTACAAGGCTTTGCAAAAGCGGGGCCAAGACCAATCTTTGGCAGGAATAAGTGAACTTTTCTGAGATTCCGTCAAACATCAGGGTTAACAAATTAAAAAACCCAGCCGGAAAGCTGGGTTTTCAATCGTCTTTATCTGAAAACGTGTTTTCAGAAATAGTGTGTCCGAATTAGAAGCTAACGCGCCCGCGTAACTTAACAGGGACACTCCAGCGGTCTTCAGACGGGAAGATTGTGTCCATATTGTCATTCCAACGAACGCCCGATTCGACACCAATAGCCGCCCGCGAGCCAACAGCCATTTCGGCGCCAATCACCGCAGAAGCTGTAGGCTTCCACCCGGCTTCGACATATTCTAATGGCGTTGCGTCATACGCTGCGCCATCTGACGTGTATGTTCTGTTCATTGTCACATCATTATTGTGCGTGAAACCAGCCGTCGCACCAATATATGGACGGAGCGCAGGGCTTTGGCCAATATACTGACGTATTCCGCCTTCAATTGTCCAAAGATCTAAATCAGAGAATTCTGCATCTAGGCCTTCAAATGATCCGCGAGCGTCAACAGTCTGGTAGTTCTCTACAGACTGGCCATTTGCGGTTGAATACTCAACGCCGCCCAACAAGGTTGTGTTACGCGACACATCATATGTCAAAGCACCGCCAATTGTCTTAGACTGACCAAATGCGTCACTATAGCTGATGCCATCTGACCCACCTGTGTTGACGGATGGAGCCCCCAATGCAGGGCCTGCGCCTTTTGGCGTGAAAATATCCCCCCCTACATCAAAGGATGTACCTGCACCCACTTCGAAACCAAAAGGAAGAGCTGTCCCGCCGCTATAGCCGCCGCCATAACCATATGAGGATCCGTATGCCCCTCTAAACTGCGATGACGCCCCATATGCCCTAGTGCTGTAATATGCTGGATATGGCTGAGGGACGTAGATTGCACTGCCTTGTACATTTTGCACATAGGCGCCGTTCACATATTGACCGCCGCCATATACATTGCTCGCATATGCGGAACCGTAAGGCGCCCCTGTGCCAAGCGTCGTCGTACTAAAACCTGAGGCGTTATATGATCCGCCAACACCATTAGCTGCCAGTCCGGCACTCATGCCTTGCGCGCCATAGCTACCAGCACCCATTTGACCATAACCCATTTGGCCGCCTAGTCCATTTTGAGTGTATGCACCTTGGGTATATCCACCTTGAGTATAACCACCTTGGCCAAATCCACCATTGGCTTGACCTAACCCGGCTTGACCTAATCCACCTTGACCAAATCCTGTTTGTCCATAGCCAGCCTGACCATAAGCAGATTGTCCATACAGGCCGCCGCCAGTTTGTCCATAAATGCCGCCATAAGCATTTTGACCATAAACACCGCTTTGGCCCGCGCCGAAGCCGCAACCGCCATATCCGTAACCCTGAGCAGCCGCGCTGGCTTGGAAACCATAAGCGCCTTGATTATAGCCCGTTACGGATTGTCCGCAATTTGCGCCATTCTCATAACTATAATGGGAGCTGTTGCCGCCCATACCGAGCCAAGAACAACCGGATAGTAATACTGCTGATAATGCGCAAATTGTGAGCCGCATTTCGGTCTCCATTTTCTCGTTAAGCGTTTTTCTTGTCTCAAATAAAAACAGATTATGTTTAAGAAAGCGTTTTCAAATCGGAAACAAAACCTTAATTTTCAAGCTTTTATAGGGTTAACTGTTAGTGTGGTGGGTTGATGGCTAGAAATTATAGCTACCGCGAATTGTGAATGGGATAGCGATGTTGGTGTCACCCTTCTCATCATTTGAATACTTCCGAGCACCTTCAACACGCACACCTGTTTCAAAGGCTAGACCTGTGCGCGGCGTCACTTGCCACTCAACACCTGCATTTAACTGCCCTGATGGAACCCATTGGCTATCATAGAGCTCAACCTTGGTTTCCTGGCCATCTATATTGTAAAATTGAGTGGACTCACCATCTGGGTCGTTAAAGGCTTGCTCATAAAACCTCTGCTTTTGGTCGGTTTTATATGACACAGCATTATAGTGAGAGGCCCCAGCAGAAGCTGAAACAAAGGGTGTGACTGTGTTGAGGCCATCAGATTTTGATATTGGGTTAAAATAATGACGCGCGCCCACTTCCAGATCATATCGTTTCATATCTGAAAAATCGGCAGAGAAAGTCGCGATTTCCTCATCGGGGATAAAAAACGTATTCACCGAGGCTGGGCCGTCTGCCATGTTCATATCATCATAGGCTTGTGTGGTTTCGGTTCTAAAGAGTGTCGCCACGACGGAGGCTGCCGTACCTGACTTCCCTTCTGCCGCTGAGTAAGCTGCATTTACGAAAACCGTATTTTTAGGTGAAAGTATATATTCTCCACCAATAGCAATGCGGGCTGGTGTTGACCAAACGTCATCAAAAGATTTGGATTTGGCGGTTTTCCGGTCATAGAGTAATGGCGAAGCGGCATCTCTCGGCCCGGCCGTATAATTCGTTGTGACGGTTTGACCTGAGGCCACAGAACCTGATGTGCTGCCTTCCGCATACACATTTGGTATATAGTTTATAGTAGGATCAGATGGCAGGCCAGTGGCAGGGATAGTTGGGAAGTCAGCATAATCAAATGCGTCACCACTAAAGCTTTTTTCTCCGCCGAGGCTCAAAGTCCCGCGAAACTTTGGTTTTCGCAGTGCGGACTTTTGACGTCTGTAATTTGAACCCTGTTGATTAGCGACTGAAGCATGCGAGCCATAACTGCCCGAGGTCTGAGTGGGTTGACCAAATTGCGGTCTTTGCGGAAAACCGTTTGTCGCGCCGTAATTATTCGAAGCGCCATAAGCGGAAGTCGCTAATGTGACCGAGGCTGGATCGCAGCCGCGTGGTATGGGCTGCTGAGGACTTTGAATTTGGCATCGGCTTGCAGAATTTTGGTATCCACCCTGATTATAGGCATAGGCGCCAGATTGCGCCTGACCTTTATTATAGCTCTGATATCCTTCGCTCGTATAGCCGCCCAACCAAGAACAGCCCGATAAGGCAATCGTAGATACGGCACATAAAACAAGACGCATGTAACATCCCCTGAATTCGCAAACCACCGCACAAACGCGGAAATTCAACCATGGTTAACGAAAGGAATGACGTGTTTTGCTTAACAAGCCGTTTAAACTTTGGGTTTTTACATGCTTTTTTAACCGTCTACGGTAAAAGCTTATTAACATTCTCAGGGGGCCGCCCCATTATGGCTTCACTCCCCTTTACAACAATTGGACGCTCTAAGAGCTTGGGGTGACTTGCGATGGCCTCAATCAAGGCCTGCGCATCCGTCTCACACTTCAAACCAAGCTCTTTATAAATAGCCTCGCCTTTTCGCATAATATCTCGAGGGTCCGTTAGCCCTAACTTGGAAAGTAAGGTTTTAATCTCCTCGGTTGATAACGGGTTCTCTAAATAACGAACAATTTCGGGCGATTGCCCCGCGGCTTCAATTATTGCCAATGTTTGGCGAGACTTTGAACATCGAGGATTGTGATAAATTGTAAGCGTCATCGTTTATATTTTCATCTTTCTTACATCTAATGGCGGACTATTCAATTCTGCGCCTTGCCTCGCCCTTGCGTAGAGGTCAAGAGGGGCCATGTATTGCAAGATGAGTAGGGCCCAGCGCATGTATAGGACACAGTATAAACCTTGAAAACGGTTCTTATTATATCGTCTTTTGTTGCCGCCAGTCAGGTCGGCGCAAATGCAGCCGCGTTTTGCTTACGGCGCTTGGGCATAGAAGCCATCGTCCTGCCTACAACGCTTATGGGTCGTCACCCTGGGTGGGGTGACCCAGGAGGCGGCAGTGTCGAAGCGGATGTGCTACGAAAAATGTGGTCCGCAATCCGTCAACAAGATATCAAGTTCGACGCAGTCTTATCGGGCTATCTGGGACAAGATAGCCATATAGACTTGTGCGCAGACATCATTCAGGAAATCAAACGAAACAATAAAAGCGCCTTCACTCTTATTGATCCAGTCATGGGGGATAATGGCGCGCTTTATATTCCAGCCACGCGGGCCGAGGCTATTGCCAAGACTCTCATCCCTTTAGCGGACATGATTACGCCGAATGTCTGGGAGTTGTCATATCTTGTCGGACAAAACTTTAGCAGCCATAAAGATATGATTGAAGCCGCACGCAGTTTAGCGCCAGAATCGCTTATTACCTCTGCTCCTGAATCCCATGATAGTCATGACGAAATTGGCGCTATTTGGACTAATCAAGACAGCGTTGTTCAAGTCTCCCATAAGCGCTTTAGTACAGTCCCACATGGCGGCGGTGACGCGCTTGCCGCGACGGTGCTGGGGCATAAGCTCTCTGGCTTATCATCAATCACTGCAACCGAACGGGCTGTGGGGTCAATATTTGCCATCATGAAAGCTGCCAATGCGATGACCTCCAACCAATCGGGGCGCAGAGAATTACCTCTCATTGAAACACAAGACGCTTTAATTAATGCGCCGCATCTGAGCAGCCGAGTAATTAACACATGACCGACACACCTTTTGATATCTTTGCTGTTGCAGGATTAGAAACTGCAGTTAGCGCCTTTAAAACTAATTTCAGTGATGACGATGAGTTAGGGGCACAGTTTTGCTTAATGCGAGATGGAGAAACCTTACTAGATTTAAAAGGGGGTTGGACAGATCGGGCTAAAACCAAAGCTGTCACCTCCGAAACGCTTTTCAGTGTCTACTCTTCGGGGAAAGCATTAGCAGCGCTTGTCATTGCTTGGCTCGCTGAAAATGACCGCTTGGGCTATAACCAAATCGTAGCAACGCTTTGGCCTGAATTCGCTCAACACGGCAAAGGCGATTTGACAATTGCAGAAGTCATGTCTCATCAAAGCGGCTTGTCAGGCATAACAGATGACACTTTCAAACCCACTGATTGGCTTGATTGGGATAAAACGATTAACACACTAGCGGCACAAAAGCCTATTTTTCCACCCACTTCGCAATCTGGCTATCACCCTCTCACATATGGCTTTCTTGCCGGTGAAATTGCGCGGCTTGCTGATAAAGACCTAAGAAGCCTAGGGACGATACTTCGTAAAGAATTAGCAGAACCATTTGGCGCTGATGTCTGGATTGGGTTGCCAGAGAGTGAACATGAACGTTGTGCCCAAATGATGAAACCTAAAAAGCTTCCTGATTTAGGCGAGCTTAATACCGCGACGCGGGCTGCGTTTCTGCAGCCCTGGTCTTCTTCGGGCGGGGTCAGTGTCAAAGCTTGGCGCGAGGCTGAAATGGCTGGGTCTAATGGTCATGCCTCAGCCAGGGGCCTCGCCACTTTAATGCAAATTCTTATAAATGGGCGATGCGGCGAAAGCCATATTCTTAGCGAAGACACGCTTGAGGCTTTTAGAAAACCGCGCATTAATGGCCCTGACTTAGTCTTACCCTTTAACCTGACCTTTGCTGCCGGCGTAATGTATAATCCACCTAATTACTTTTATGGAACAGGTGAGAAAACCCTCGGACACAGCGGATGGGGCGGATCTTGTGTGTTTGCAGATCCCGATACTGGGCTTCACGGAGCCTATGTTATGAATAGGCAACAAAACTCTCTATTAGGCGATCAACGCCCAAGACGCATTATTGATGCCGTCTACTCTGCTTTGTGATAGCTTAAATAACGAATCTAAAGACGGGCACTTCATTGAAGGACAAATAAATGAGTGACAAATTTCTGGAACGCTTATGGGAAATGGCCCCTGGCTTTATCACCGGCACGCCCCATGCTCAAAAACTCGGTATGAAATTTGTGGCCGTTGATAAAGGGCGTGCAACAATGTCACTCCCTTATAATCCTGAGATTGTCGGTGATAAAAAAAATGCTGTTATTCATGGCGGCGCGGTTACGACATTACTCGACCAAGCCTCTGGCCTCGCGGCGGTTGCTGGCTTTGATACTCTCGGGGCAACAGCAACGCTTTCCCTGCGTATTGATTATATGCGGGCCGCAACCCCTGAAAAGACAATCATTGCCGAAGCGCATTGCTATAAAGCTACAAAACATGTGGCCTTCATCCGAGCCGTTGCACATCAAGGCGATGAGAATGACCCTGTTGCCACATCACAAGCTTGCTTTATGGCCACAGGCCCCAGAGTTACGGCGGAGGATATGGCATGAGCCGAGTAGACCCAAAATCAACAAAGCCTTCTGAGAGCTTCCCCGATGTACGTGCGTTACTTGAATCTATTCCTTATGCCGTCACAATTGGCGTAAAGCCCTTTTTCATGGGCGAAGAATTCACCCTCATATTGCCATACTCGCAAGATAATATTGGGAACCCTACCTTGCCGGCTTTACATGGCGGTTGCGTCGGCGGAATGATGGAAGTTTGCGCCATTGCGCAGCTGATTATGTCAAACCCTGAAGGTACTTACCCTAAACCGATCGGCATCAATATTGATTATTTGCGCAGAGGAAAACCCGTAGAGACCTATGCACGCGCTCAAATTTTCAAACAAGGTAGCCGCGTTGCGAATGTTCGCGTAAGAGCTTGGCAGGAGAATTTTGACTCTCCTATTGCCACACTCCATGGGCATTTTTTGACGACTTAACCTTTTTCTATATCCATTCTGGACGTTTCAATTTCCTGAACTGGGTGAAGCCTTTGTGTTTACGTCTCTAGAATGAGAATGAAATGCGCTATTGATTAGGGATAACACGATATTAAGATATCTTAGGTAGTATTTGAGTTCATCGTCTTTACTGGTTTATTATGTCTGAGAAAAACAATAGTGTAACGCCTTTTCCCAGTCGACCTTTGAACAGCACTTTAGCCACTCAACACTTCAGGTCTGAAACAACGACAAATTTACAAGATTATGATCTGTTTAAGCTTGCCATGGAACACTCAGCCATTGGCATGGCGCTTTTGCTTCCCAATGGAAAGTGGTTCAAAGCCAATAAGGCAATTTGTGACATTCTAGGTTACACAGAATCAGAATTACTGAATATTGACTTCCAGACCGTCACCCATCCCGATGATTTGGCTATGGACTTGGATTATGTAAATCGCCTTTTAGCTGGCGAGATACAAACCTATTCAATGGAAAAACGCTATTATCGTAAAGATAAAAAAATTATCTGGGTTTTACTAACAGTCTCACTTGTAAGAGATGACAATAATAAACCTCTTTATTTTATTTCCCAAATTCAAGATATCACCGAAGAGAAAGATGCCAAAGAAGCTTTGGTGAATGCTAATGATGAGCTTCAACGGTTATCCTACCAAATTTCGCATGATTTTCGCTCCCCTCTCCGCTCATCAATAAGCATGCTCCAATTAGCTGAGAAATTTGCAGAAGACGGCAATATAGAAAAATCTAATAAGTTTCGAAATATATCGCTTAGATCCTTGCAAAAGCTCTATAGCCTAGCGGATGATATTCTATCTTTAACACAGACTAAGCTCTCAAAGGAATGTAACCAAACCCTCTTAGTGGATCACCTCATAGATGATAGTTTGTCTCTTTTAAGTCACTTGGACGGCATGGAAAGTATCACAGTTATCAAAGATTTAAATTTTTCTCGGCCCATTAGCACGAAGAAAACTCGGCTGGCCCTCATTATTAATAATCTGATTTCTAATGCCATAAAATATAGAGATATGAGCAAAGCCGAGCCTACAATTAAAATTTCTACATATGATGCGGACGGGCATTTGGTACTCTTTATCCAAGATAACGGCCTGGGCATTGAAGAAGCCTACCGAGATCGTCTTTTTGAAATGTTCGAACGCTTTCATACCAAAGCTGCCGAGGGTACCGGATTAGGACTCTATATGGTGAAACAAAGTGCAGATGTCATTGGCGGTGACATTCATTATCAGCCCTTACCAGATGGCTCGCGCTTCACATTGATCCTGTAACATCTCTATCCCTAAATGTAATAAGCCCCGGATTATCACCGGGGCTTTTTTTAAAGAGAAATATGCGTTGAACTAATGCTCAACATGTCTCCAGACTCGTTTGTAAGAGAACCACAATAAGATCGAAAGCAAGAACAAATAGACCATCGTCATGATACCGGTGCCTTTACGCTGCTCCATCTTTGGATCAGCAGACCAAGCCAAAAACTCTGTCACATCTGCCGCCATTTGCTCCACTGTGGCTTCGGGCGCAGCTATCTCATTGCCCTCTGCATCTGTTGTGGGAGCATATTCTATAATACCTTCTGATAAGGGAGCGGCCATAGCAATTTTACCGCCTTCCATAACAGGGTTATAATAAAGGCCAGGCGTTAATTCCACATCATCAGGCTTATGTGCATCATAGGCTGTAAGAAGATTGTAAACATAATCTGCACCGCCAGTGCGTGCTTTTACGATTACAGATAGCTCCGGGGGCAACGCCCCACCATTAGAAGCGCGTGCCGCCGCATCATTTGCATAAATTGGCGGGAAATTATCCGCAGTAATACCTGGGCGGTCAATAACATCACCTGTATCTGAATCGATATCTTGTATCGTCCAATCAGCGGCGAAATTCTTTACATATGGGTTATCATTCGGGTTCGGATAGTCTTCCATATGAAAGGGCGCGCCTTTATCACCGAGGTGACGGAAGGAGAGGAACTTAAGCTGATGACAGCTTGAACAAACTTCACGGTAAACCTGATAGCCGCGCTGCGCTGCCGCTTTATCATAGGTCCCAAACGGCCCATTAAAGTGCCAGTGCTTGTGCTCCATTTTATAGTCACTGCTGCCACCTGCCGCAAATGCGCCACCTGTGGCTATTACGGCGACCGCGCCCGCAGCGACAAATAAAGATTTAAGTAATTTAGAAGTCATGGTTACGCCGTTTTTTCGTGTTTCTTATCACCCAATACTGACTGCGTAATAGAGTCAGGTCGTTTAATGGGTTTTTCAACTAAGCCCAATACGGGGAGAATTATAAGGAAGTAAGCGAAATAATAGATCGTCGCAATTTGTGAGAGACGGTAGAATGTCAGTCCTGAATCTACAGAGACACCATCAACCATCTTTGAACCAAATGGCAGTGCCACATCATCAGGCGTACCTGCACCACACCAACCGAGGACAAAACACATCACGATAAAGATTAAGAAGAACCCGCGCGCAACCGGACGGAAGCGTAAGGATTTCACTTTTGATGTATCGAGCCAAGGCAGCACGAATAGCACGACAATCGCCCCGCCCATCAATAGGATACCCGCAAGCTTATCAGGAACAGCCCGCAAAATTGCGTAAAACGGTAAGAAATACCATTCAGGTACAATATGAGCCGGCGTCTTCATTGGGTCGGCTTCGATATAGTTATCCGCATGTCCCAACGCATCTGGTTGATAGAACAGGAAGAAAGCAAAAATCAGCAAGAACACCGCTACGGCAAAGGCATCTTTTACAGTGTAATATGGGTGGAAAGACAAAGTATCTGACTTTGTTTTCTCTGTCACGCCGATAGGGTTATTTTGCCCAACATGGTGCAAAGCCCATACATGTAAACCAACAAGACCCGCAATGATGAACGGCAACAGATAATGCAGAGCGAAGAAACGGTTCAACGTAGCATTATCAACCGCATAGCCACCCAGCAGCCATTGCTGTAGGCTCTCGCCAACAATCGGAACGGCGCCAAAGAAACCAGTAATAACTGTAGCTCCCCAGAAAGACATTTGTCCCCAAGGTAGTGTATATCCCAAGAAGGCTGTCGCCATCATAACAAGATAAATCAAGCAACCCACAATCCACAGGACTTCACGTGGTGCCTTATAAGATCCATAATATAGGCCGCGGAACATATGCATATACACAGCCAAGAAGAACATAGACGCGCCGACGGCATGCATAGGCTGTAATAGCCATCCAAATGGCACATCACGACGGATACGCTGAACAGAGGCAAACGCACCGTCAATGCTTGGCACGTAATGCATCGCCAAAATGATGCCTGAAATAATTTGAACAACTAAACATAGCGCAAGGATAGCGCCAAATGTGTACCAATAATTCAGGTTTCTTGGAGACGGGTACGTCATGAAATCTGCACCCATCCGAATAATCGGTAGGCGTTGATCCATCCATTTTGTTGCAGCGTATTTCGGCTCGTATGTTGAAGGGTGTCCTGACATATTAACCTACCTTGATTACTGTGTCGGAAATAAATGCATAAGGGGGAATCGCCATATTTGTAGGCGCTGGCCCCTTCCGAATACGACCCGATGTGTCGTAATGTGAACCATGGCACGGACAATACCAACCATCAAAATCGCCAGCCTCACCAACAGGTACGCAACCAAAATGGGTGCAAACGCCAACCATTACGAGATATTTCGGGTCAACTTTACCTTCTGGGTTAGCCACAAGACGTGAATCATCTGTTGCCGGGTCTTTTAAGTCAGACAAAGGTACTGCCTCAGCTTCAGCAATTTCCTTTGCTGTACGATGACGCACAAAAACAGGTTTGCCGCGCCATAAGGTTTTAAGCTGTTGGCCTTCTGCGATTTTCGTCAAATCGATCTCAATAGAGCCTGCCGCAAGCGTGTCAGCCGCCTTGCCCATTTGCGCCACCAATGGCCACGCTACAGAGGCCGCTCCGGCCGCTGCGACAGCGCCCGTGGCGATAAATATGAAATCGCGCTTTTCTTCATCAATGTGTTCGTTTGTGTCGAGCGTATCGGACATAGTCTGTCCACTCCTTCAGTCGATAATTTTGTTTGGCCGGTGTCTAACCCTTTATAATTAGTAATGCCACAGAATATTCGCGGCAAGTCGACGCAATTCACAGATTTATTGTCATGGATTCCACAATTTCGCCCCTCATCACTGCAAATAATTCTCATAATCACTAAATTGACCAAGGAACGCCTTCAAACCTACCCTTAAGAGCCCGCTCATACCCTCAGCTCCGCAGAATCTTCAACAGATACATAAGGCTAGTCGGGCCACTCTATAATATAATTTGCATGATAATATAATTTGCATGGCCCTGATTGTGCCGCGCCGTTGCCGCGTTATAAGTCCCTCATGAATGTTACGCTTTACCAACCTGATATAGCCGCCAATTTGGGCGCGATAATGCGCCTATGCGCAGGGTTTGATATCCCTCTATCAGTGATAGAACCTTGCGGCTTTCCTTTATCTGAAAAAGCCCTTCGCCGCGCGGCTATGGACTATGAACCGCCAGGTGGATTGCAACGCATTACATCTTGGGAAAGCTACGCCTCTAAAGGGCGCACTGTGCTTCTCACAACGAAAGGGGCTACGCCGCTTTCTGATTTTGTTTTTCAAGACGAAGATACATTATTGTTTGGCCGTGAAAGCGCGGGCGTTCCTGATGAAGTTCATGCCGCTTCTGATGCCCGGGTTATTATACCCATTGCCGTTAATGCACGGTCCTTTAATCTTGCAACCAGCGTCGCAATCACGCTCTTTGAAGCCTTGCGACAGACAAAGGCTTTACCCTAAAGCATTATTATGACTGATTTTGATACTCGAAAAGACAAAACAGCGCATTGGTTCAGAACTTTGCGCGATCAAATTTGCAAAGAATTTGAAGCCCTAGAACGCGAAGCCCCAGACGCGCTTTATCCGGGTGAAGCCGGTAAATTTGAATATGAAGACTGGCAAAGAAAAGTCGAAAATGGCGGCGGCGGTACGGGCGGAATGCTGCGCGGTCGATTGTTTGAAAAATGCGGGGTCCATATTTCTGTTGTCAAAGGTGAGTTCACCCCTGAAATGGCCGCAAGAACGCCGGGCGCGGATAAAGACCCTCGATTCTGGGCCGCTGGCATATCGCTGATCGCCCACCAAAGAAACCCACGCATTCCCGCTGTACATATGAACACGCGCTATATTGTTACGACACAAGACTGGTTTGGCGGCGGCGGCGACTTAACGCCAACACAGGCTATAGATAGACATCAAGACGCTCCAGACGCTTTAGCCTTTCATGCGGGAATGAAAGCGGCATGTGACAAACATAATGTCGCTGACTATGAGCACTATAAAAATTGGTGCGATGAATATTTTTACTTAAAGCATAGAGACGAACCACGCGGAACAGGCGGAATATTCTATGACCGCCTAAATAGTGGTAATTTCGAAGAGGATTTCGCGTTTACCCAAGATGTGGGTCGGCACTTTTTAAAAACCTACTCTGCCATTGTGCGTGGGCGCATACACGAACCTTGGACCGAAGAAGAACGTGAAGAACAGCTGATTACCCGCGGCCGATATGTTGAATTCAATTTACTCTGGGATCGCGGTACTACGTTCGGCCTTAAAACTGGCGGTAATGTGAAAACAATACTCAGTTCAATGCCGCCCGTCGTGAAATGGCCGTAACCCGCATGAACAAACATGTTCTTCTTTTTGATCTTGGCGGCGTTGTCGTACCATGGGTTGGGCTGGATGCCCTTTCTAAAAACCACGGGCTTACACGGGATGCCGTCATCGCAAAGTTATCCGCCTCTGAAATATTTCATGCTTATGAAATAGGCGCCTGTGATGACGAAACATTTCTTGAGGAAATGATTGAACTCTTCAATATGAACATAAGCCCCGAAAACTTTGCATCAATGTGGAATAGTTGGGTTCACCCACCCTTTCATAATACGCTAGAGACACTCGCGGCGTTAAAATCAAAATATATCATTGCCTGCCTTTCAAATACAAACGCCCTTCATTGGGAACATTTAAAGGCTATGTTTAATTTATCAGACATATTCGACTATGCTTTTGCATCCCATGAAATTTCTGCCGCCAAGCCAGATGATGAGAGCTATATTATTCCGTTGAAAAGCATGGGCGTTCTCGCTGCGGATGTAACCTTTTTCGATGACACACTTATGAATGTCGAAGCCGCGCAAAAACTCGGTATCACCGCGCATCATGTTGACAGGACGGTAGGAGTGCTGCCAACCTTAACAAAGCTCGGCATTATTTAACTAATAAACATAGGCTTTGGCGACCATCCAAATCGCCATCCCTATCATCGCCACATTCTCTGAAAGCGATACGAATCCTAAAGGCACTTGGCTATTGCCGCCTGCGCAAGCACATTTTAATTCTCGTTTCTCAATATATACGGCCTTGAAAACCGACCAGGCTCCAATCGCTCCTATGAAGAAAGCAAAAGGCGCGGCGATTAAGCCGAACAGTCCGCCAGCCAACATTAATACCCCAGCGCCAGCTTCAGCAAAGGGATAGAAAAAGGCATAAGGTACATATTTTCTGGCCAAGACGTCATATCCTAGGAACATTGTTGAAAAACTTTGTAAATCTTGGAGTTTTTGCACGGCCAAAACACACATAGAAATGGCGACGAATAGCTCAATCAGCCTTATATAGGATATCGGTTGCCCATTACCGAAAAACAAAGCCAACGCCATCAAGGCGGCTACAGAAAATATAGCAAGGATTGGACGATAGCTCGTGTCCTCATCGGTGCGGACATGCAAACCAAAATATCGCCTCAAATCCGTATATCCTCCGATGCATTTGCCATCGATAAAAATTTGCGGTGTCGTTTCTACATTATTTTCAGCTTTATATTCATCTGTCTCAGCGCGGGTCGTCAGATGATGGTCCTCAATTCCAAAACCCTTTCGCCTCAAGAGATCTTTGGATTTCAATCCAAAGGGACAAAGATGAACAGGTTTCGTCATACGGTAAAGAACGGCTTTCTGGGTCATAATCTAAATAAGCCTGCCTTAGAGAAAAGTTCCAGATTTTAGCGTTTTGAGAGTAAATCAACGAGTTCTGCGACTTTTACGTCTCTTTCGTTATCATCACCGCTCATTATTGCCTCTGTTAGGCAATGATCGATATGATCCTTTAAGAGCTCCCCTTCGACCCGAGCAATCGCGGAAATAACCGCTTTAGTTTGCACTAAAATATCAATGCAATACCGGTCCTCATCAATCATTTTTTGCAGACCACGGACTTGCCCTTCTATGCGGGCTAACCGCTTACGACAGCCTTGACGGCGTTCGGAACGGGATTTGTGGCATTTATCCATCTGTCATCCTAACAATTTTGTGAGTTGATATTTGCTTTATAACATACCATAGGGGGGTATGTCTATTAACGCCTATAAACCTCTGATTGGAATCGGTTTGTGCCTGACCTCAGCCCTTTCGGCACAAGCACGTCCCGTTTCTTATCCTGATGCATGGACCTTAATGGTAAAAAACGATTCTGACCAAAATAGTATTCACGCACATTATACAATTGATACACAACACAGTCTTGGGCTGCGTCTACGATATGATCGAGAAGGCGACTTTCTCTTTACTGGCGTGCAAGCCAATCGTCTAATGAAGCGCTGGAACAAACGTGACAGTCAGGCTAATATTTATGGGCGAATAGCTTTAGGCTTAGTACAAGATGAAAAACCCTCACAAATCGCGCAAAAGGATGATGAAGCATTATTTTTAGGTGTATCTGGTGATTGGGAGACACGTCGATATTTTGTTTCTGCTAGCGCTGAATATTGGGATAATGGGCAATATGGCGACTATTCTAGTTATCATGGCCGTTTGGGCATTGCTCCATATATAGCGAATACGGGGGCCCTTCATACATGGTTGATGATTGAAGCGCATAATCGCCCCGAAAGCCAAGATAAAACGGGGGCATCAGCAATTGTTCGGCTCTTTAAAGGTCCAAGCCTCTTGGAACTCGGTGTTGACGACAAAGGCGAACCTCTCATCAATTATATTCACCGTTTTTAAGGAGACAGTCATGATTTTACGAACTTTATGTTTAACAGGCGCATTGTTATTCGCAGCGCCCGTTATGGTACATGCCAAAGAAGATATGGCACCAGCCGTCATTGTTGAGACCGCCGATGTCCAAGTCGGCTTAAACGGTTTGGTGTGCGACTTTTGCTCCATCGCCCTAAATAAAACATTCAAGAAGAACAAAGCCGTCGCAGCAACGTATGTGGATTTGGACACCAAAATACTGTCCGTTGTTTTCAAAGAGGGGCATTCACTAGATGATGCCACTCTTACAAAACTTGTAAAAAAAGCAGGGTATTCCGTGACTGAAATCACCCGCAAACCTGTCAAAAGCCTCTAATCATTTTATACTGAGACTCTCATGAGCCGAATGAAATTAGCCACACGTGAAACAGCAGCCCCTGCTATTGCTCTTGTTACAAGTTTGTCGACATTAGTGTGCTGTACTCTACCCGCCGTGATGATCACATTGGGAATGGGGGCCGCATTATCGACGCTAACAACAAATGTGCCACAACTCATTTGGCTCTCCGCGCACAAACCTCTCGTATTCAGCGGCTCTTTTATTTTGCTACTTTGCGCTTGGGTTGTTCGCTTCGCAACGCGCAACATGCCCTGCCCCGCAGACCCTAAGCAAGCAAAGCTCTGTAGCCGTTTACGCACCTTAGGCGGAATCATACTAGCGCTAGGCTTCATTGTCTGGGCAATAGGCGCCTTTTCTGCCTTTATCTTACCGAAATTCTTATAGCGCTTTATATTTACCGCCAAAACACTAAATTCTTGAGAGAAAATACATCTAGGATGCGATTTGGCAGAGTCGCGAATGACTTAAAGGTTGAGTTTAAACCCCAAGGCTTTACCAAGACCTCTTAAGAATTTACTATAAGAGATGGCTTCATGAAACTAATAAAACCCTCTTACGACTATGACGATCTTATTGTCAGTGGAGAGAAAAGTCTTTTCGGCCCTGGCAATGCAAAATTGCCTTTGCCTCCTATGCTAATGCTCGACAGAATTACTCATATGAGTGAAGATGGCGGTGAGTATGATAAAGGCCAGTTGATTGCCGAACTTGATATAAACCCGGACCTTTGGTTCTTTGAATGCCATTTTAAAGGCGACCCTGTCATGCCAGGCTGTTTGGGATTAGACGCTATGTGGCAGCTTGTAGGTTTTTGGCTTGGCTGGACAGGTTCTCCGGGCCGAGGCCGAGCTCTAGGTGTTGGCGAAGTCAAATTCACGGGACAAGTCACCCCTGACGTTAAGAAAGTACGTTACGAAATCGACCTAAAACGTGTCATCCGTCGCAAGCTCGTTCTTGGTATTGCGGATGGCCGCATGTATTCTGATGATGAGCTTATTTACAAAGCCAAAGACCTAAGAGTGGGATTATTTATCCCTGAGAATGGAGAAGCATAATGCGCCGCGTTGTTGTTACAGGTTTAGGCATTGTCTCTTGTATTGGAAATGACAAAGCCAGCGTCTCTGAGAGCTTAAAAGCAGGCAAAAGCGGCATCTCTAAAGATGAAAAAATGGCAGAACTTGGCTTTCGCAGCCAGATTTCAGGTCGGCCTGACTTAGACCCAAAAGACCATATACATAAACGCTCTATGCGCTTTATGGCAGATGCTGCGGGCTGGAGCGCTGTGGCTATGGATCAAGCTATTTCAGATGCGGGATTAACTGAGGACCAAGTCTCTAACGACAGAACGGGCATTATCGCTGGTTCTGGCGGCCCATCTGCTATCGAGATTGTTCGGGCTGCTGATATTACACGGAAGAATAATTCTCCAAAGCGCATTGGGCCTTTTGCCGTACCGAAGGCTATGTCATCGACCGTCTCGGCGACCTTAGCGACGCACTTTAAAATTAAAGGCGTGAACTATTCCATTACCTCGGCCTGTACGACGTCTTTACATTGTATCGGAGCTGCGACAGAGCAAATTCAATGGGGCAAACAAGATATTATGTTTGCTGGCGGCGGCGAAGAAGTAGAATGGGCCATGTCATCTCTTTTTGACGCCATGGGCGCAATGAGCAGCAAATATAATGACACGCCGGAAACTGCCTCACGCGCTTTTGATGCTACACGAGATGGTTTTGTCATTGCAGGCGGCGCAGGTATGGTTGTCCTCGAAGATTATGACCATGCCGTTGCACGCGGCGCAAAAATTTACGCTGAAATCATTGGTTATGCCGCCACCTCGGACGGCTATGATATGGTCGCGCCAAATGGCGAGGGCGCAGAGCGCGCCATGCGTATGGCGCTTGAGGATGCAGGCTTGGATACGGTTGATTATATCAACCCACATGCCACCTCGACACCTGTTGGCGACATCGCAGAAACAAAAGCTATTCACCGTGTCTTCGTCGAAGGTAAAGACGGTGAAACGGGCCCTTATATTTCAGCGACTAAGTGCCTTACCGGGCACAGCCTCGGCGCAGCGGGCGTACAAGAAGCCATTTATACGTTACTTATGATGGATGAAGGATTTGTCGCCCCAAGCATAAACATTTCAGAAATGGATTCTGAAATTCCAACACTGAATATTGCGCGTGAACGTGTGGATACAGAGCTTAAAACCGCCATGTCGAATAGTTTCGGATTTGGCGGAACAAATGGCAGTGTTATTTTTGCCAAGGTGTAATTATAAACTCAAATATTCTTAATAAAATCAACGCCTCAGCCAGAAATGGCTGAGGCGTTTTTCTATTGAAAATAGAGGATGTAATGGCCCTCTTGCCCCCCCATTTGTTGAAGACATCTCGGGGCACTGAGGTGTCAAATGAGTGCGAAATCAAAAGCGCCACTACATGATGCTTATCTATGAAATTCCAAAGATTCTAACCCCTACATATGTAGGGGAAGGGCATTTTTATGGCAAAATTAGACCCATTCGGATGGCCGTGGTCACAGTATGAGTACGATTAGACGTTGCCATTCTTTTTGACACACTTTTAAGGTGGTCTCTCACCGAATATTCTGAAATATTTAGTATGGCGCCAATCTCCCAATTCGTTTTTCCGCGCGCCACAAGATATAAAACTTCACGCTCCCGCTCGGTGATTGAAAGATAGCCCAAATCCTCTGGCATCTCTGTCAATTCATGCATTCTCTCAAAAGCCTTTCGGACCAAGACCTCTAAGGCAACAAGTTCCTGGAGAGAAAGATTGAAATCAGTGTCACGCCCCATCGACATGAGTCCTGGAGCAGAACGCACCTGTAAAATTGGAAAACAAATACCGAATTTTAGTCCATGCGACTGCGATCGTTTTACATGAATTTTTTGCTCTTCAGAGAGCACCTGAAAAGCTTCACGCCACCTAAAGGGAACAGAGACTCGAAAGCCATGCAATACAAGCGGGCTTTTTGTCATGAGGTCGCCCGTTGTTACCAGCTCCTCAATGAGATCCTCTCCGCCACGCGAGAGGTGAAATTGGCGCGGAATATTCTTGGCGGACTGCGCCCCCTCCAAGGGCGGCAAAAGGCGGCCCATTGAAATAAATGTGAACCCAAAAGGTGCCACATTATCGCAAAAACTATCAAAGACAGCCTGAGCCGTATTTGCATTTTGTATTTGATTCATGAAAGATTCGAGTCGATTCAGATCGAAAGACTGTTCTGGATGCATAATAGCTGTTTAAGTCGACTAATTATTTCGACTTGTGCCCCACGTCGGTTTATTTTTTTAAGAATATGAGGGGAATTTTCCCTCTATGCAATTAAAAATTATAGTAATTTCACCAAGCTCGCGAATATCTTTTGGCCAAACATTGTTTTCTGGTCGACATAACAGACACGCCTTATAGAATACGCCTCAAATGACGTATTTAGATTGACGTAAGGAACATCCATGTCTGATTCTACCTCTCCCCTTGATAACTTTCCCCAAGGCACTTTGATGAAGGGGAAACGCGGCCTTATCATGGGCGTTGCCAATAAAAACTCTATCGCTTGGGCAATTGCTCGCCAACTCGCCGCTCAAGGCGCAGAAATTGCGTTCACATATCAGGGTGATGCGCTGCTTCGCCGCGTGAAACCACTGGCCGAGAGCATTGGTTCTGATATTTTATGTGAATGTGACGTTACGGATGACGCCACTATGAATAGCACTTTTGCTACTCTGAAAGAAAAATTTGGTAAAATTGATTTTCTTGTGCACGCGATTGCCTTTGCTGGCAAAGATCAGCTAGCTGGTTCTTTCGTTGATAATACAACACGGGAAGGCTTCAAATCAGCCCTAGATATTTCAGCCTATTCATTCGTTGATGCGGCGCGGCGCTCTGCTGAAATCATGAATGATGGCGGTTCAATGGTGACTCTCACTTATCTTGGCTCAGAGCGTGTTATCCCTAATTATAATGTGATGGGCGTTGCCAAAGCTGCACTCGAAGCCTCCACTCGCTATATTGCCGCCGATCTTGGGCCGCGCGGCATTCGCGTAAACGCTATTTCCGCAGGCCCTATTAAAACGCTTGCGGCTGCTGGTATTGGCTCTGGCCGCCATATGTTCCGCTTTAACAAAGCCGCCGCAGCTATGCAGGACAATACAGACCCAATGGGCGTCGCGGGCGCAGCGCTATATCTGCTCTCTGATTTGGGCCTCTCCTGTACGGGCGAAACGCATCACGTAGATGGCGGCTTCCACGCCATCGGCATGCCTCAGGAAGATGCCTTAAAGGCAAGCTTAGAGAGCTAACTCACCCGCGCAAAAAAATTGGCATGTGCGTTAAAGGCCTCTTCGGCGCACAGCCCTATTTGTACATCTATACCCGCCTCTTGCATGATGGCTGCCCCGCGCCAATGGACGCGGGGGTCGGGATCGATCACAGCAATATAACAAGCGACAATACCGGCCTCTATCAGCGCATTGGCGCAGGGGCCTGTTTGACCGTAATGTGAGCAAGGCTCTAGCGTAACATAAGCAGTAGCCCCGCGCGCATCCGCCCCAGCGCTCATTAAGGCTATTGTTTCGGCGTGAGGCCGCCCGCCATCCGCGGTCGCGCCCTGACCAATGATCTCGCCATTTTTAACGAGAACACACCCAACAGCGGGGTTTTCCGCCGTTCGGCCATTTTGCGCGGCGCCTAATTCCAGTGCGCGCAACATATAGGTTTCTTTTTGCGTCATATCCTAGACATAACGCCAATTGAAACAGAGTAAAGGAATTGCCAGTTACCCCTGGCAATTCTAACTTGAACTAACGGTTAAAAATTAAACCTGACAAAATCACGTATGCAACAAACATGATAAGCTCCTCATAGATATTAACACTATGAGCTTACGCCAAACAGACTGTCGCGCGATTGAAATTGAAGCCTTTGATCCCTGATAGGATTAAACGCCTCAATTCTATACGGGTTTCTGCGAATAATGTCCGATTTTTGTCCCTGTCCAGCTTAGCCTTTAATCTCTGGCAGTTCTTTTGCGCGTTTTTTATCGAGATATTTCGCTGAATTAGGCTTGAGCGTTTCAGAATCTAAATCAATCAACAAAGGGTTACCTGTTGGGAATTCAAAACCAGGAATATCTCCGTCGGCCACGTCAAAAATTTCTTTCATCAAAGCACGAAGACTATTCCCATGCGCAGAAATAATAAGATTTGACCCAGCCTTTAGAAAAGGCACGATTTGATTTTTATAATATGGGAGAACACGTTCCGTAGTGATTTTTAAACTTTCGCCAGTGGGTAATTCTTTTGGGTCGATATGTTGGTATTTCACTTCTTTGGAAGGGTGAAACTCATGTTCCATATCAATTTGCGGCGGTGGGACATCAAAACTACGGCGCCAAATATGCACTTGCTCGTCACCATGTTTATCGCGCGTTTCTTGTTTATTCAGCCCTGTAAGATCGCCATAATGACGCTCGTTCAAATGCCAGTCTTTCGTGACGGGCAGGTACATTTGATCAATGCCTTCTAGGGCCAGCCAAAGAGTTTTAATCGCGCGCTTTTGATATGACGTAAAGGCTGCGTCGAATTGAATGTCTTCTTTGGCAATTAATTTACCGGCCTTTTTCGCCTCGGCAACTCCGGCCTTTGTCAGGTCAACATCCACCCACCCCGTAAAGCGGTTCTCAAGGTTCCATTGTGATTGCCCGTGCCGAACGAGGATGAGTTTAGTCATTATATATTCCTTTTGAACATGCCATACGGCGCATCATGATTTCAAACGCCAGAGGACAGAAAATCGAGTGATAGCTAGCTTAATTTTCGAAGGCACTCAACCTCTCTTAGCCCTCAGATTTTCTCTCAGGGCTTCGTGCGTTAGAGGCTATGCCCATCTGGTTCATTTCTACTGCCAAGGCAACAAAACTGGCACCAAAGACCAAACCTAAGACCAATAAGTAAACTTGCCCATATCGGAAAAATGACCCCATACGGTTTGTCTAACCTGGTTTAATGCGCATCATTCCAATTTTTCGCGGCATGCGCTTCAACGACCAATGGTACGCTAATATCTACAGCGGGCATGGCGGCGTTTTCCATTGTCGGCTTCACGACTCCGATAAGCGCCGCTGCATTGCCTTCAGGAACCTCAAAAACAAGTTCATCATGCACTTGTAAAAGCATGCGTGCACCTTCGACACTTGATATCGCCTCTGGCATGCGGATCATCGCCCGTCGCATAATGTCAGACGCCGCGCCTTGAATAGGCGCATTAATCGCTTGGCGTTCTGCAAAGGCACGCATCATTTGATTGCGATCGGCTATACCTTTAATGTGGCATTTGCGGCCAAATATAGTTTTCACATACCCCTCTTCGCGTGCCTGCGCTTTGGTCTCTTCCATATAGTCTTTGATACCGGGAAACTTCTCAAAATATTTTTTAATATAGTCGCTCGCTTCTGTACGGCTAATGTCGATATTCTTCGCCAGACCAAAAGCGCTAATGCCGTAGATAATGCCAAAATTAATGGCTTTCGCATTGCGGCGAATTTCAGACGTCATTTCCTCCAGCGGTACATTAAACATTTCGCTAGCGGTTAGGGCATGAATATCCACACCATCTGCAAAGGCTTGCTTCATCGTCATCAGGTCAGCAACATGCGCCAAAATTCGCAGCTCAATTTGAGAGTAATCTGCCGCCACTAAAACATGGCCAGTTTCCGCGACAAATGCATCCCGTATTTTACGCCCCTCTTCGGTACGTATGGGAATGTTCTGAAGGTTCGGATCAGAAGAACTCAACCGTCCCGTCGTTGTCGCGGCAAGAGAAAAACTAGTATGCACTCGGCCTGTATCCGCATTAATCTGCTGCACCAAGGCATCAGAATAGGTGGACTTTAATTTGGAATAGCCCCGCCAATCCAGAATTGTACGTGGTAGCGCCTCACCTGCATCAGCTAGCTTTTCTAAGACATCAACACCAGTTTGCCAGGCCCCTGTTTTCGTTTTCTTACCGCCTTCAAGCCCCATTTGGTCAAACAATATTTCACCAATTTGTTTTGGGGACCCCATGTTAAACTTGGCCCCAGCAAGATTATAAGCTTCATCTTCAAGCTCTGCCATTTTCTGCGCGAACATACCAGACAGGCGAGATAGCTCTGCCCTATCAACTTTCACACCATGATTCTCCATTTGCGCAAGCACAGCAGGCAGCCCACGGTCCATAGTTTCATAAACTGTCGAAACATGCTCTGCGGCTAGCTTTGGCTTTAAAAACTTCCAAAGCCGTAAAGTTACATCTGCATCTTCGGCCGCATAAGGTGTGGCTACATCCAACTCAATTTGGTCAAAGGTTTTTTGTGATTTTCCTGTCCCTGCAATGTCTTTAAATGCAATCGGTTTATGACCGAAATGCATTTCAGACAGGGCATCCATACCATGATTATGGAGCCCCATCCCCAAAGCATAAGACATCAACATCGTATCATCATAGGGCGCCGGATATAGACCGTAACGCTGGAACACACCCAAATCATATTTGAAATTTTGTCCAACCTTTAAGACACCTTTCGCATGAAGTAGGGGTTTTAATATGCGTACAGCCTCATTCAGCGGTATTTGCTTGGGGGCGTCAGCCCCAAACATATCGCCGCCGCCATCGGCGCCGACATGGCCTAGCGGGATATAACAGGCTTCATTATCGGCAACTGCCAAGCAAACGCCGACCATTTTGGCGGCCGCACTATCTAAACTGTCTGTTTCTAAATCAACAGCAACAACGCCGGCTTCTAATCCTCGCTGAACCCAATGATTCAAGGTTTCAACATCTTGGACACAGACATATTTCTCTTTATTAAAAATAACATTAGCTGGGCCGCGGGCCTCCGCAGGGCTCTCTACACCTCGGCCAACATCATCGTCGCGGCGAAGGCCATCTGTTTCGCCTTCCCCCAGCTGCGCACGCACTCTTGCTGTCAGCGTACGGAATGTCATGAGCTCAAGAAAGTCGAATAAGACGTCAACGT
This sequence comes from Litorimonas taeanensis, assembly GCF_003634015.1. Lineage (NCBI taxonomy): Bacteria > Pseudomonadati > Pseudomonadota > Alphaproteobacteria > Maricaulales > Robiginitomaculaceae > Litorimonas > Litorimonas taeanensis. Next base: position 1,012,687 of record NZ_RBII01000002.1, on the reverse strand, counting down.
CAGGATCACCCACGACGAAATCATCTAGGCTCTCATCAACATCCACATCTGTTTTCAATGTGACGAGCTCTTTGGATAAAAGCGCCATTTCTTTGTTGGCCATAAGCTTCTCACGGCGGCCTTTTTGCGGAATCTCTTCGGCATGATCGAGAAGGTTTTCAAGCGTGCCATATTGCGTCAGCAATAAAGCCGCCGTCTTGACCCCAATACCAGGCACCCCTGGGATATTATCAACTGAATCCCCAGCAAGCGCCTGAACATCGATCACGCTTTCAGGAGGTAAACCGAATTTCTCGATGACTTGCTCAATACCGATATCTTTATTTTTCATTGTATCGAGCATACGAACTTTTTCAGATACGAGTTGCATCAGGTCTTTGTCCGAAGAGATAATCGTGACACGCGCGCCCAGAGCTTCGGCCTGTTTGGCATAAGTCGCAATCAAATCATCCGCTTCAAATCCTTCCATTTCAACAGCAGGCGCGCCAAAAGCGCGTGTTGCATCGCGAACCAACGGAAATTGCGGTCGTAGATCCTCGGGTGGTTCCGACCGATTAGCCTTATAAAGGTCATAAATATCATTACGGAAAGTTTGACTAGACGCATCAAATATAACCGCAAAATGGGTAGGACGAGATTCGTTGTTTTGGCCTTGCAGGAGTTTAAACAACATATTGGAAAACCCGGCCACGGCACCGATGGGCAATCCGTCCGTCTTTCGCGTAAGCGGGGGCAATGCATGATAGGCCCGAAAAATATATCCAGAACCATCGACAAGGACGACATGGGAATTTTCATCAACTGTTTTAATGGCAACAGACATAACAACCTATTATTTCAAGTTTCCGGGCCTAAGCCTTGAAACAAGTTTTGAGGGGAAGAGGGCTGAAATTCAATAGCACTTTAGGCTTTCCTTTGTATAAAGTAAGCTAAGGCTATTATAAACAAACGCAGAAAGACGTATTACGGCTGCACAATCAAAAGCCTGAAGCAAACCTTTAGATTTTAAACTGATAAAGAAGACCCAAAACCGTGTATCAATCCATAGATGAAACTCAGCCCGAAGAGGAGAATGCGAAAAAGAAACGCCTAAGTCCTTGGCCCTTTATCATCGGCATTGTTTTTGCAGGCAGTGTTTGGGGTGCTATTTTCGCACTTAAGCTGGATGCGCCAGATACATCAGTAAAAATTGACCTCAAACAAGCCAGCGACTTACTCTATCGGAAAGCGCTCTCTGAGCCCAATCCCGCTTTACGCAGAGCTAGACTGAATGATTATTTGAACAGTGTAAAAGATGGGCCGCATAAAATGGCTGTATTGGCACAAATTGACGTGATCAATCGTTATGAAATTGCAGATTGGGAAAAACTACAAGACCAAGTTTATAATACCTTTGAATCTGGCAATTCATCACCCGCGCTCACTAAAGATGAGAAACTTGAAGCCCTAAATTTATTTGAAGCGGATTGGGGCGGTTCTTACCTAGGAACGCGAGAAGATGACATTGATCGTCTGCGCGGCGAAATCATAGGCCTTGTAGAGATAAACGAACTTCCTGACCGACGTTTAGAGGATGTTGAGAGTCCTATTCCCGATTCGATTCCCGACGAGGTCTTAGCCGGCGGCCCTTCTTATCTTGAAAATGAATTTGATGAAGATGATGAAACTGAACCCTTAGACGCCCTAGACACGCCACAAGAGGATGAAGAAACAGCGGAAAACGCACCTCTCCGAGTGAGAAGCAATGGAAAACTCGTGTATCCAAGAAATGCTATGCGCCGAAACATTGGCGCCGTCGTAACATTAGAATTAGATATAAATGAGAAAGGCCGCGTCGATTCAACAGAACTCGTCAGCATTGAAGCCGAGCGTTATGAAAAAGACTTCGTACGCGCGGCCGAAAGAGCCGCCCTGCGCTCTCGATACTATCCCAAAATCGTTGATGGAGAACCAGTTGCCGTCTTTGGAGTTGTTAAGCGCTTTCGGTTCGAGCCCGAATAAGACGCGCTAAGCTTCACCTAATGCGCGACTGTGACAGCATTTGGATCGAGTGCGAAAACACGATCACAATATTTGCAACGAACCGTATTATCCTGCCCCATATCTAGCCAGACTTTAGGGTGCCCAAGCGCACCTCCGCCACCATCACAGGCAATACGGGTTTGACTGACGATAATGACTTCATTTTGATTAGAATTTGCCATGTAAAGGCCTCTATGAAAGATATATGGAAACATGTGTAAATTTGCAGGAGTGACTCGTCAACGGCGGAAATCATCGAGTTTCCCCCTACTGTGCTTCTCTAACAAGAATTTAGGATAAAATCATGAGCGACGCTGCGATTGAAATCAAAAACTTGCAAAAAACCTATAAGGCTTCACGCAAAGCCGCTGCGAAAAACGCTTTAAAAGGCGTCGACCTTGTTGTCCCACGAGGGTCAATTTTTGGTCTCTTAGGTCCCAATGGAGCGGGCAAATCAACTATGATTAATATTTTGGCGGGGCTTGTTAACAAAAGCTCTGGTTCAGCGAAAATCTGTGGTTACGACATTGAAACCCAAACACGACAAGCACGGGCATCCATTGGCATTGTTCCGCAAGAAATCACAATGGATGTGTTTTTCACACCATATCAAGCCCTTGAAATTCAAGCGGGTTATTATGGCGTGCCAAAATCGCAAAGACGTACAGAAGAAATTCTAGAGGCACTTGGCTTACTCGACAAACGTGACGCCTATGTTCGTCAATTATCAGGCGGTATGAAACGCAGACTATTGATAGCGAAAGCCTTAGTCCATAACCCGCCCGTTTTGATTTTGGACGAACCCACAGCAGGTGTCGACATAGAGTTACGTAGGCAGCTTTGGACCTATGTCAAAGAGCTTCACCGCCGCGGCACCACTATCATTCTCACAACGCATTATTTGGAAGAAGCAGAGGCGCTGTGTGATCAAATTGCAATTATTCATAACGGCGAAATTACAGCAAATGAATCCAAAACAGCCCTGTTGTCCCGATTGGATAAACGTAAGCTCGTCATAACGCCGACAGAAAACCTGACGACAATACCTCAGTCATTACAGAGCCTTGACGCCGAGATCAGTGAAGAAGGTGATTTGGTCATTTCATATCAAGCGGGAACAGACTCTATTTCTGGACTGCTTAATCAATTTAAAGAGGCTGGATTGTCTATTGGCGATTTGCGTACAGAAGAACCTGACCTTGAAGATGTCTTTATGGCCTTAACCTACGCAACGGACGCTGCGTAGTCGTTGGAGATAAGCATGATTAATATTGGAATTTTAGGGGCCGCTACAATCGCGCGCTAAGATATATCGGTGAGGCTGCCGAGAATGCGACTTCACCTTTTTGTAAAAACCCCCTATGGCCCACATCATGAACGCAGGGCATGATATCAAAGCGCAGGAAACGGCAAAACTTCCTGACACTTGGCGCGGAGAAATGGGCGCGCTTCTGCGTTTAGGCATCCCTATGGCGCTGACCCAGCTCGTACAGTTTTCAATTTACTTTGTGGATGCTGTCATGATTGGTCGACTTTCGCCTGTCGATATCGCCGCCGTAGGCATTGGTAGTATTATCGTCTTTTTGATGTGGATGATTGGCGGCGGGCCCGCCATCGCCGTCTCGCCTCTCGCCTCTCAAGCCTTAGGCGCAGATGTCAATGACACAAGAGATGTACGCCGTACCGTAAGGATGGGCTTGTGGGCCGTTTTTGGATTAACGCCCCTCATCTTTGCTGTTCTTTTTTTAACGAAACCCGTTGCACTCGCTCTAGGGCAAGACCCGGAAGCGACTCGTCGCGCTCAAACCTATGTTTTTGCTGTCGGCATTGGTTTACCCTTTACTCTAGGCACGTTGGTCTTACGAAATTTCCTAGCCGCCTTAGATAAGACCCTTATTCCATTTATCATTATCGTCCTCGTGACGCTCTTAAATGCCTTCTTCAACGCTGTAATGATATTCGGTCTATTTGGATTCCCCAGACTAGAACTCATCGGAGCGGGCCTAGCCTCAACCCTATCCGCCATTCTCGGCTTTGGTCTTTTCATTGCCTATATCCAATGGGATAGCCGTGCCAAAACCTTTGACATTTTCAAGAATATTTTAAAACCAGATTGGGAGCGTCTAAAAGATGTTGTTCGTCTGGGCTGGCCAATCTCTGTCACGATGATGTTTGAAGGCATGTTGTTCAATGCAGGTTTATTGATTGTTGGTGTTATTGGCGTCATCGAACAAGCCGCATATCAAATTGGACTAAACATCGCCTCTCTCGCCTTCATGCTCTCTTATGGTATGAGTATGGCAGGCGCTGTGCGCATCGGCTTAGCGCGCGGTGCTGGCAATTTGCCCGCCCAAAAGCGCGCGGCCACAACTACAATAATCGCGTCCATTTTTGCCATTGGCATTTTTGCCGTCCCTATGGCCATTACCCCAGAAACAATTGCGGCTTTATATTTAGATGTAAATAAACCAGAGAACCAAAAGGTCATGGCCTTTATTTTAACTTTCGTTCCCATCGCGGCCGCTTTCGCCTTTTTTGATGCGGCCCAAGTTGCCTGCAATCAACTTTTGCGCGGGCTAAAAGATGTGAACTGGACCATGTTTTTAACAGGGGTCAGCTATTGGGTGATAGGATTTCCGGTCGCGTACTACTTAGCCTTTTACACACCTCTCGGAGCGCGAGGCGTCTGGTATGGCCTTATGGCTGGATTAATCGCCGCCTTTATCGCCCTCGGAATAAGGCTTGTGCAGCAGCTTCGGCGGGATCAGGCTCTGCCGTCAACCCCGCGATAGGTTCCCCGATTAGCCTTTCTGGCGAGAGCGTTGACTCAATCTCTAAAATCCAAAGGTCTGGGTCATAGTCAACACGTTTGTTAACTTTTGAATCTAAACTGGCTTGGTTATCTATAAATTCAGGGTGCCATACCCGTTCACCTTCAAAGTTGCGTTCTGGCGAAAAGAGGGTGAGCTGTTTCCTCTCGCGGAAAATTATCAAAACAATACCTGCATCTGCATCACCTCTTCGTAAGACAGACGCAAAACCTCCCTCGGATTGAGTGCGCCGGAGAAGGGCTTGGACCCAAAATTCTGATTTCAATCTCGGAGTAATTGCCTCCCCCTTTCTTGTTTAAACTTCGCCCATACTGCGAGAAATAAGAATTAGTTTCCCCTTATACAGCATGTTGGCATCCCGCTTGCTTGGTTACCCTTATGTTATTCATGAGGCCAAGGACAATGTCCCAATTTCGTCTAAATAGTTTAAAAACTGTCGCGATTATTGCCATTTTATCAGCAACAGCCCCAGCGGCTTCTGCCAATGCAGTATATGGCACAAATCATTCTGGGTCGATGGCCCAGACACATTCTGCTCCCTTATCGGCTTTTCAATCCAAAGCGGAAAAATTTGTTATCGATTGGCGAAGCCCGTCGAAAACAATTACGTTTGACGCCCCCGATACGGATTTCATCACCTCAGCAAAACTTTTTCTATCAGCAGACCCCTCACGGAATAATGCGAGAGGACATTCTCTCTTTATTCAATTTAATCAAGAGGCACCAACCGAGATTAAATCCACGGGTCGAGGATTCGATGCGCAGTTAAAGCTGCAAACCGCGAAAATGAAGACGAAAAACAATACAATTCGTCTATATGTCCAAGCCCCCACAGACGCGAATTGCGCGGCACATGATGACTCAGCATGGGTTGTTGACCTAAACAATTCAAAAATCGCTTTAACCCGTCAGGCTAAAAGTCAAAGCCTGAAAGTTGGTGATGTCGAGAATATATTGGGCAACCCGCTTACTACTCCCCAATCCGTTAGCTTATATACGAGAGGTGAAGACGTTACCGCACTTCAAAGCTTACTTGCACAAGGCGTAGGACAACGAATGAAAGCCGCGCCGAAATTCACCACTTTGAAAGGCAAAGGTGACTTTCAGATCATTGCAGGACGACGCGATCAAATCTCATCCTTTGTTAAAGATAAATCCATTCTAGCAGGAACGGGCGCACGACTGGGCTTTGATGAAGGACGACCTTCTCGTCTTATATTCACGGGCGACACAGATGCAGAAGTCTTGGCCCTTGCGCGGGCTTTTTCTCAATATGAATTACCCCGTACAAAACGCCTTTCAACGACGATTGGTGAGATCCACATGCAAAAAAGGTTTTCCGAAAAGGCGCCTCGCATATCTGGTAAAACCAAATTATCGGCTCTTGGCAATACAGCCTTTGAAGCGGGATGGAATCCTGCAGATGAAGTGTATGAATTCAACCTATCCGACCCTGCAGCAAGCGAGGGGCAAGTCACTTTAGAGCTAGCAAGCTCCGAAACAGCTTTATCTGCCAATAATGCCATTAGCCTTAGATTAAATGACCATGTGATTGGCCACACACGTCTGGATCAACCTAGAAAAACTGCCAGCTTCTCTATTCCGTCTGGACTATTGAGGGGCCAGAAAAATGAACTACGCCTCAGCGCAGACTTAAACGCAGACGCTGAAAAAGCCTGCAATGGGTTGGCGTCCCCAGGGGTATATCTAAAATCCAATTCTCAATTAATTTTGACATCAAATAATGAAACACCTCTTAGCGACCTTTCACGCTTTGCCGCCACGGGAGCGCCTTTCTCGGATGCGAATGGCCGCGATACGCTCATCATATTACCCCGCAATAATTCAGATTATAATGCCGCCCTCGCTGTCATTGCCAAGCTTGCTGAAAGCCAAGCAGAGGGATGGAATCAAGCACAATTTATAAGAGGCACAGCCAAGCTAGAGGCATATAAAGACAATAAAAATATCCTCTTTATTTTACCCTCTACAGAGTTGCCTTCTATAGCAAAGCATAATGCCCCCAAGACTGTGCGCTCAGCTTTGCGCGGCCATCGGTATGAAGGCCAAGATTTATTACAAGTGAAGAGCGAGCAATACGCCGGAACAAATGCACAGGCGGCTTATCAAGCGATTGCCCAAAAGGCAAAGCAGAGAAATTCAGTGCGCCTTGGCGGCGTCGCAGCCTTATATAGCTCACCATACCAATCTGATAAAATGGTCGGCGTCATTACGAATGTTCCTGGTCAATCATTTCCATCTACCTTGCAGTCACTTCTTACCGAAGACCACTGGAATGCTATTGAAGGTTCTGTCGCGCGATGGAGCGATAAAAGCGTCTTTATGGCTGAACTCTCAGCGCCTCTCATTGGCTTTTCCCGCTCTATTTCCCCTTCTGCCTCATCGGGAAAATCGGGTCTGAATTTTTCAAACTTCGATCTGCCAGAAATTAACGTGCCTCATTTCGCAATACCCAATTGGGATCTGCCCAAGGTCAGCTTGCCTGACCTTAGTTCGATAACGGCCTCACTTCCAAAATTTGATTTTGAGCTCCCCAATATTGACGGAACCGAAATCTTAGAGAAACTCACATTCTGGAAAACAGAGACACCATCAACAGAGACACTATCAACCAAGCCTAACATATCCATAGCAGAATATGCTGAAGCTAAAGCCGATGCCGGAATTAAAACAACTAGTCAGCCCACTCTACCATTGGATTATAGCGATTACTTAAGGAAGGCCGCCGCCTCACCTCAATTTGACGCACCGAGCCCACCGTCACAAAGCCAAAGCTTCTTAGAGGCCGCACTTCCCGATAGTCAGATTACCATTCGCGAGGCTAATGTCTCGACTACGCCTGCTAACACGGCCCTTAACTGGGTTGGGAACAGTTGGACGACTATAAAACAAAAGATATCAGCTTGGAGACCTAAAAAAGACGTTCAGAACATGCAAAAGTCTGCTCAATCTATCGCTAAAAATTGGCGTTCAGATTCTTCACGGCTGTCTGGTTTTGGAACCACTCAAAAGAACTGGACGAATCAAAGTATAAGCGTAGCGGCTTTACTCTTAATCTTGGCTGTGGGTGTTTTGGCCTTTTTATTGGGGGCGTCTTCCCCGAAAAGCCGGAATGGAAAACAGTACTAAACCAACTTAAAACACATTTCTCAGTGAGATTTATTTAAGCTCTGTGATAGGTCTTGACCAAGGCAAGGCCACGGTAACTCGCGTGCCTTGCTCCAACTCACTTTGTATAGAAAACTGGCCTTGATGTAATTCTGTCAAAGACTTTACCAGAGACAAGCCAAGGCCGCTTCCGCGTTCATTACTATTTAATCCACTCTGGGATTGAGTAAACGGCGTCCCAATCCTTTCTAACTCATCAGCGCTTATACCTTCCCCTTGGTCCTCGACGACTAAAAGCAAATATTCATTTTTATGCTGCGCCTTAACCAGTACTTGCCCACCTTTATACGAAAACTTCACCGCATTAGAGAGCAAGTTTAATAGGATTTGACGCAAAGCCTTTCTATCCGCCTCAACAAGCAAGCTATCATCGCTATCAATTGACACTTCGAACTTTACTTCTGCTGCATCTGCTGCGGGACGTAACATTTTCACAGAGCTTCTAACAACATCAGAGGCATCGAAGGTGTCATATTGCAAACTATATTTTCCAGCCTCGACTTTAGATAAATCCAAAACATCTCCGATAAGGTCCAACATATGTTGACCACTATCGTGAATTAAATCTGCATATTCGGCGTATTTCGAAGGCAATGGTCCGAAAAGGCGCGACCGCATCATATCAGAGAAACCAATAATTGCATTCAAAGGCGTTCTTAGCTCATGACTTACACCTGCAAAGAAGAGTGTCTTTTCATCTGGACGACCTTCAAGAATCACAGCTTGCTGACGAAGCGCTTCAATTTGCGTTTCTTCGGCTGTACGATCAATTGCATGCACTAAAACGCCGCCATCACTTTGCGGCAAGAGAGTAGCGTCAAAACTATTGATAGACTGAGCATCAAAAGGATTAGGCAAAGCGATACGGATTGTTTCCGGCTGATCTGATTTTAAACTCTTCTTCACCGCGTTTGAGAACGTCTCTTGAACAGAATGACTACCTGACATCACAGAGTTTAGTGTGGTCATTCCCAGTGCATTAAAATGAAACTTAGAGCGCGCCTCATTATTTGCCGCCATCAAAGCGCCTGACTTTGAGAACCGCATAACACTTCCGTTAAGGGTCTCAATAACATCGCTATCCAAAACAAATCTATTATCACCTCTGACCTCAATAGCGTCTGTGCTTATCCCTGCTGATGAGGGTACGGCTGTTTCGACTCTTTCCTGCGCTATAGAAAACAGCGTGCTGATCACCAGAGAAATCAGCCCCATAATACCAGCTTGGCTCATCCAGAGCTTTTGCACATCATTAAGTGGTGATTCAGGAATAGCCCCTTTGACAAAGGCAAAATATATAAGCGCCGCAAAAACAGTGGCTAAAATGAGTGACTCGACAATTTTTTCTCGTTTAAACAAAGACGCGATAACCGGGGCCGCCAAGAATAAAACGGCAAAAGGATAATACCCAGCAAAAAGGCACACACAAATAGCCAGGGCTAACCAGGCCAAAATTAAGCCAATTTGCGCCCATTCACGTTCAATAATAGGACTTAGGCACACGCCAAATATGCCGGGTATCGCCAGTATAACAGCTGGAAGCGCTAAGTCCTGCAAGGACAGCCCTTTTGCCAAACCTGCGATAAGGGCAGCCGTAACGACCCCTATCCAAATTAGACAAGGAATAAAGGTGGCACGCCAATTTTGCATTTGTGTCAAAGTCATCCTTTAAACATAACAAAGTAAAACAAATCACTTTTTCACGTGATGTGACCAGTCTTTTCCCATCTGAGGGGTATTTTCCAGAGGTTTTCGCAGGGGGCATGCGCTAACACTTTATAGCCTTTGACCCTTGCCGCTCTTCATTCTTATGCCTATCTGCTTTGAATGAATGATGCTTTGCTTGAATCTATGCCTGAAAACATTCAGGATCTTATTTCTGACTTCGAATTTCTCGACAGTTGGGAAGACCGTTATATGCATGTCATCGATATGGGTAAGTCCCTCCCCCCATTAGAACCTGCTTTAAAAACGGACGCTACCAAAGTGAAAGGCTGTGTCAGCCAAGTCTGGCTTGTTAGCGAACGCAGTGGCGAGGAGAACCCTGTTTTGAAGTTTAAAGGCGATAGCGATGCTCATATTGTAAAAGGGCTTGTCGCAGTCGTTTTGGAAATCTTTTCAGGACGTCACGCCTCAGAAATCTTAAAATTAGAGGCCCGATCTATATTAGAGAAATTGGGGCTTTCAGAACATTTATCGCCGCAGCGTTCAAATGGATTACAAGCCATGGTCGCTCGGATAAAGGCCGAGGCAGAAAGCCTCGTTTGAGAGATTAACGCCTAATCCTTTAACTCAATATCCCAATAAAGATAATCAAGCCAACTCTCGTGTAAATGATTGGGCGGGAAGCGTCGTCCTTGGGCCTGCAATTGATGCATTGTAGGTTGGAAAGGTTTTATAAGGGGTCGCATGCCTGCTTGATCGGGATGCCGCCCCCCTTTTTTTAGATTACAACTGGAGCAGGCCGCCACAATATTTGTCCAGCTGGTTTTACCACCGAGGCGGCGAGGTATGACATGGTCAAACGTCAGCTCTGTTTCACTGTGACAATAAACGCATTCAAAACCATCGCGCAAAAATAAATTAAACCGTGTAAAAGCGGGAGCGCGATTTTGCGGAACGAAATCTTTTAGCGCGACGACACTCGGCATTTGCATTTCGAAATTCGCAGAACGCACGCATTGCTCATAATGGTCAACAACATTAACGCGATCTAAGAACACAGCTTTAATCGCATCTTGCCATGACCAAAGAGAAAGCGGGAAATATGAAAGGGGTTGAAAATCCGCATTTAAGATCAAACAAGGATAGTTTCCTTGTGCGACCGGTTTAGCTTCGGAAAAATCAACCGCCTGAAGACTCATAAAACGCTCTCAAAATGATTTAGAAAGTAAAACCTGAAGGGAGAGCAGAGAGTTGGTAAGGAATTTGATGAAGGGTTTGTTGTTTCTGTATCAAACAAAAAGCTACAGGAACCAATACAAGCTATTGGTTTGGCTGGGCACAGCCATTCCTTTAATCGGGATATTTCATATTTGAGGTTACTGAAACTGATTTCTCCGCGCTCAATAAGTTTAACATAAGTAAACCCTATGACAGGTCGATGACAAGCAGAAGAAAGCTTCGTGTAAAAACAACCCTTTTTGGTACGTTTTTCACTCTGAAAACTACCTTTCAGATTGAATTCACCCAATTTCTGTAAAGTTCAATCGTCAAACTCAGTTTTCAACGGCATAAACAATCATGCGATTCGTTTTTATATTACCACTAATCGTTCTCGGACTCGGTTTCTCTGCGGAACAACCTCAGGCACAAATGGGTGGTCAACCTCTGCCCGTTATTGATTTAGTTGAAAAAGCTCCGCTTCAAACGCTTCCCGCTTTACGCAAAGGTAAACGAGCGAATAATTTAATGACGGCTGAGGGTTTCGAGACAACGCTAATCGCTTCGAATTTAGGAAACCTCTCTGCCATAACGACAGATATGAAGGGCAATTTATTCGCAGCGGACCAGCAAAGCGGGCGAATATGGCATCTGCCGGACAGAGCACAAGACGGACGGGTTGATCAGAAACGTGCCCTTGCTCATCGTTTTGATAATCCAACGGGTTTGGCCCTCCATTCAGATATACTCTTCGTCGCTGATAGGAATGCCATTTGGCGCGTCAAAGGCGACCACCCCCCCACTATATTAGCGGGTTTAAGAGCCGCCAACTCAACAGCGATGGCCCACCCTTTAAGTCTCTCTTCTGATGGCCTGACATTGTTTTTAGGCCTGCAAACAAATGAAGGTGAAGTAAAATTATTATCAATAGATACGGAAACGGGGACGGCCGAATTAGTTGAAACACAGAAATCCGATCAACCCATTCTAGCGCTTGTGGATATCGGTGCCCAATACCCATGGGTTTTACAAAAGGATAAGTTTGGCCCCACAATAAAAAATAGCCATCAATTCCGCGATGACCTGTCTTTTGCGGGAATAAGTCCAGTCCCCGACATTTACTTTAAACGAGGCCAAAAGCCTGCACCTGCGAACCACCCAATTGATGAAAATAGTTTATTGGTATCACGCCGCGCACCAGATGGATTTGATGTCCTGATTATACCCACAAAGTTTGGCCAACCACAGTCTCTGGCTTATCCTTTGTTATCAGGTTTTTTTCCCGCGAATAGCCGAACAGCCTGGGGAGCGCCTGCGGCCTTAACCATTGATAGCCTCGGCCTGCTGGTAACGGATGCATTTAACGGCGATATTTATCGGGTGACGCGTTCAGCTGCACCGACAGCCGCACCATTGGACGAACCAAACCCCGTGCCCCCACTTTCCGATGAACCCGCTTCGACGACGCCGCCTTCCACTCTACTATCGACAATCGAAGGCAGCCAAATCGGCCTGGCCAGTACTCTTGAGGGCGCTTCAAGCCTTGACGTGGGCTCAACCATTATCAGAGATTATAAACCATTATCACTAGATGATGAGAAAAACGGTGAAGATATCTCTATCATGGACTCCGAAAAAAGCCGCACAAAAGACAAGCGTTCTAATTGATCTTTACTCGATTGCGTAATCTAAATCTAATTTTGACGCGAGCTTCTTTAGTCGAAAGACGATTTGATCTGTAATTAAATCATTTTCTTTTTTCACCACGCTTAAGGTCAACACACCCTTTTTCTGGCGCAGCGTAAAGGCATCTAATAACTCTGAAGATTGTCCTGTCGCGACAGCCGCTAGCCGCATTGCAGCTCCGATTATACTCGCCGTATTTTGCTGTTCAGGGGTCAGTAATGCCTTAATGATATCAGGCGAAGGCACTTCACGCGTCGCCGTGTAGGATCGAAATAAGCAAAGCGCCAAAAAGACACGTTCTTCGTGATATAGTCCTGCGACGGGAGCATAAAGCATAGCCGCAAAAATACCCTCGGCGCGGTAATCAGGGTGCAAGTCCTTGCCAATACCCGCCAGTAAACACGCCGCCTGTAAAAGCCGGGCATCATCCAAGGTGTTAAAAACTGTCGGCAAAGAAGGTTCAATAGCTGAAATGAACCTATAAAGTGGGCGGCCAAAATTTACAGTTTGCAACGAACCTTTTGCAAAGGCACGGCAACCATCAAACAATGGGTCGCGTTGTCTTTGGGTTTTGGGAATAGCATTATGCACAAGGCCTTCGCGTAACCCTGAGTGAGAAATTACAATTTGGGCGGGTTTAACGACATCCAGTAAGATATCCAACAGTAAGCCACTATATGGCAATGTTTCAGCCCGTCTTTGGCGTAGTCCCGGCCATTTCAGAACAGCCTCGCGGCCATCTCCATAAGCCCATTTCGCTTGTTTTCGCGCTACGGATGGCGAGAGAGTATAGCTTTGTAAAGTCCGTAAAGGATAGTCGACATAACTTTGGTGTATCGCCGCCAGATTCCGCCAGGCCCCCCCAATTAAGTAAAGCGTGGCTCCTTTGCCCTGTTTAATTAAATCTGTGTGCTCGGCTAAATATGACCGTATAGTTTTTCTCGCCTTTTCAATTTGTTTTGGCCCCATTTTTGTGAGGTCATCTCCAATCAAATCAAATGGGCCCAAAGGCAATGACTTTCGGCGGCCAACAGAGGGTTCTCTTTCGCCTTGGCAAATTTCGACCAACTCTAAACTCGCCCCGCCTAAATCCGCCGCCAATCCCTTCGCGCGAGGATGCATAGATATCAGCCCCATCGCACTTAAGCGCGCTTCTTCATCCCCGCTAATGGGAGAAATATCTAATCCGGTTTTGCGCTTAATCACTTTGATAAAATCAGCCGCATCTTCGGCCATTCGCAATGCTGCCGTAGCCCCAATGATTAAGGGCGGAAGGTTTCTGGCTTTGGCAATGCGTACAAATCTTTGCAGGGCTTGAAGCGTAAGAACCTTACCCTCTTCCGATAAGCGCCCCGTTTTCTTTAATGCACGCCCCAAACCAGCGAGAACTTTCTCATTATAAATTGGTGTGAAATGCGCACCAAATATATCAAAAATCACAAGGCGAACCGAGTTCGAGCCGATATCAACGACCCCGACTTCTCTCCCTAATGAACGTCTTGTCCCCTTCACTTTTTCTCCCTTAGCCTTTCAGCAAAAAGAGTCTCAAGCGGTAGAGGCGCATCATTATTCAAGGCTTGGCCGCGTCCAGATAAAGACGGGTTGCGCATGAAATACCCATGCGCAGAGAAAGGTTCTTTATCAGCTTCAGCACTCACGCGTGTGTATTTTCCTTTCGGCTCTAATTGCCAACTATTGGCCGTATCAATCAAATTGGCAACCATTACCTGATCTAGAACTTGACCATGCACAGTAGGGTCTTCAATCGGTATCAGGGTTTCCACACGGCGATCCAAGTTCCTCGGCATCCAGTCAGCGCTTGAAACAAAGACCTTTGCATTATCATGCGGCATTACGGCGCCATTCCCGAAACAGATAATTCGTGAGTGTTCTAGGAAACGGCCGACAATTGACTTCACTCTTATGTTTTCAGACAACCCTGGAACGCCAGGGCGCAAACAACAAATACCCCGCACAATTAAATCAATTTCTACGCCTGCGGCAGACGCTTCATAAAGTTTTTCAATCATATCAGCATCGACGAGTGCGTTCATTTTCGCCCAAATACCACCTGGTTTTCCTGCTTTTACAAAAGCAATCTCTGCATCAATATGTTCATAGAGGGCATCCCTAAGCCCCATAGGTGCGATAACAAGTTTATTCAAACCGCGAGGCCGAGAATAGCTGGTAACATAATTAAACAACTTCCCTACATCTTCTCCCATTTCGGGGTCTGCGGTAAACAATGCGAGGTCAGTGTAGATTTTTGCATTTTGTGCGTGGTAATTACCCGTTCCTAAATGCGCGTAGCTACGTAAGGTGTCATCTTCACGCCTTAGGACCAAGGATACTTTGGCGTGAGTTTTATAACCGACGAACCCATAGACCACATGGACCCCTGCCCGCTCCAAATCACGCGCCCAGCGCATATTCGTCGCCTCATCAAACCGGGCCTTTAGTTCCACCAAAGCGGTTACAATTTTTCCGTTTTCTGCCGCGTTAATAAGCGCCGCCACGATCGGACTATCATCAGAGGTTCTGTATAAGGTTTGTTTTATAGCTACAACATTTGGGTCCGCAGCCGCTTGTTCTAAAAATTGTATCACCACATCGAATTCTTCGTAAGGATGGTGAACTACAATATCTTTGGCAGCAATAGCGGCAAAGCAATTGCCGTCAAATTCTCTGATGCGTTCTGGAAAACGCGCTGTAAATGACGGGAATAAAAGTTCAGGTTTTTGGCTCGAGATAATCTCCGAAACATCTGACAGTCCGAGCATATTATTCTCGTCCTGTATGTCCTCATCCCAACATTCGAAACTATCAATTAAAAAGGCGCGTAAATCATTCGCAATACCTGTCCCCGTTTCCAAACGTATAACACGGCCCCGGCGGCGTTTTTTCAATAGAAATTCGAAATGCCTCACAAGATCTTCTGCTTCTTCATCAACGGTCATATCGCTGTCTCGCGTAATGCGAAATAAGCCGCTTGATTTAATCGCAAAGTCAGGGAAGAGATCCTGAGCAAATGTCTCAAGCACATCTTCAATCAAAACATAGCTTTGGCCCTTCCCGCTATCGGGAACAACCATAAACCGGTCGACATAGGATGGAATAATAATCAGGCCATACATTGGCTCATCTCGGCCTTCGACATTCATAGACAGAGCCATTCCGAACCCTAAATTTGGTAAGAAAGGGAATGGGTGCGCTGGATCAACAGCTAAGGGCGAAAGAAGCGGCAGAACATTTTCCTCGTACCGCGATTTAACAGCTTCTCTTGAGACCTCATCTAGCTCGGACATTTTCCGAATATAGATTTTTTCATTGGCAAGTTCTTCGACCAATTGCGACCAGCACTCACCCTGACGTTTCACAATCTTACCCGCGCGGCGTCCAATCTTTGATATTTGCTGCTCTGGTGTTAAACCGTCGGCCGAAGGTGTCGTCATATTCGCCAGTATTTGCGTTCGCACCCCAGCGACTCGCACCATATAAAACTCGTCCAAATTAGAAGCTGAAATCGATAAGAACCGTACGCGTTCCAATAAGGGGACAGCAGGGTTTTGCGCTTCTTCTAACACACGCGTGTTGAAGAAAAGCCAAGAGAGCTCTCGGTTGAAATAACGGGATGTTGCTTTTTCTGTCATAGCGTCTTTTAGTCAGACCAATTTAAAATTGACAGAAGTTTGAGATGAATATTATTTGACAATGAATGCCAAGAGAGACGTTAATCACGCAGCCTTAGCATCCGATAAATCAGTCAATATTGTAAACAAAGCTTCCGCATTCGGAGCGGCGCGAAGACGAGCCCGAATTTCCTGCCGCCGTAACAAACGAGAGACCTTGGCCAGTGCTCTTAAATGCGCTCCGCCAGCATCGCCTGGAGCCAAAAGGAAAACAACAAGATCTACATCGCGGTCATCAACTGAATCAAACTCCAAGGGCTGGCTTAGTTTTGCAAATATGGCGCTAACATGCTCCACACCGTCTAAACGGGCATGCGGCAATGCCACACCATTTCCTACACCGGTTGACCCTAAACGCTCACGCTCTACCGCAGCCGCGACAATATCCCGGCAAGCTATACCTTTGCTTTCCAAGTTCTGAGTTTTAATCAGCTTGGTCGCAATTTCTTGAAACAATTGTTTCTGGCTTCCAGCGTTCACATCAAACAGAACACTATCCGCACTAAAAAGCGGTGGGGTTGTCATAATATACTCATTTAAACTATCCGATTACCCTAAAAATCTACCCTCGGAATCGGATTCAACTTATGCTCTAACGCATAATAATGAGCGCCCCCATAAAGGAGGCGCTTCAAAAGGTCAATTAGCGCATTCAGTACGCTCATTGATTAAAAATGTTGAGACTTGCTTAGGCAGACGCCTCTTCTGGGTCGACCCAGCCGATATTACCGTCAGGCCGCTTGAAAACGACATTCAATCCGCCATGGCGGGCATTGTGAAAAACAACAACACCGCTATCCGCGAGTCCTAACTCTAATGCAGCCATAGAGGGCGTCATAGTACGGATTTTTGTCTGACGTTCAGCAATCACCATAGGTTCATCAGCGATTTCCGCATTGGCATCACTTTCATCGTCAATGTCGTAATCGCCAGAAGGGTCTTGCAGAACGAAAAGCGACATTTCTTTCGCCTTGGCTTTTTGACTATGGTCTTTCAGTCGACGTTTATATCGCCGCAACCTTTTTTCCATATGCGTAAGGGCTTCGTCCGTGGCGCCATAGGCTTCCTGAGCTTCGCCTTGCCCTTCCATCGTGGCTCCACTTGGTAAATGCACTGAACATACCGTTCGAAAACCACTCCCTTCGCGGCTGACCGCAACATGGGCTTCACCATCGCGGTGAATATACTTGTCCATCATCTCGTCTAGTCGGCCTGTGATACGCTCGCGGAGCGCGGGTGAAACATCAATACCTTTAGAAACGATTTGAATTTGCATTATAGACCTTTCGTTAGTGTTTAACATCCCAAGGCTAGCACAAATAATAAGGCGTGACTCCCATAAAACTGCTTTTAAAGATAAAAATATGGATATGGTCTATAATATCTAACCATATTACGGGAGCAAAATGGCCTCTTAGAGCGTATAAACAGAATGTCATCACCATTAAAACCACTGAATAAAGAGCCGGACTCAACAATGCCAAAGGATGTTATTCGTATCGCATTAAACTTTCTTTTTGCCCCTCTTATGTGGGTTCTTTCTAGCCTTTCAGTGTTTATGACTTCTGCGCGAAGCCCAAAAGAACTATCCGAGATAAACGAATCTTTTCTCGTCCCTTTGGGTATTGCTTTCTCGATTTGGTTTCCAATCTTTGTGGGCTGTATTGCCTATGGCGTCATTCAAACCCTGCCCTCTAAACGCACTCACCCTCTATATCAGCGGATTGGCTGGTGGACTGCCCTTGGCTTTGGGAGTATATGTGTTTGGTCTCTCGCATCAGCCTTTGCCCCGCGCGATCTGGCCCAATGGGCCACAGCTATTATTTTTGTGCCTGCCCTCATATCGCTCGTGAAAGCTATGAGCATTCTGAGTCAACATTATGGTTCTTTAGAGACAAGTGAGAGAGTTTGCGTCTTTGTGCCAATCAGCTTGATAGCAGGCTGGGTCTCCTTGGCATTTTTCCTAAACTGGGCACCTCTTGCAACTGGGTTCGTCCATTCGTCCAACACGCTTCTTATTATGAATATTCTGATTCTTGCATTAGCTATGGCTTGGGCGCTCTATTTCATTAGGAACAGTGGAGCGAACCGTGCCTTCGCCTTTCCAATCGCTTGGGGCCTAGCCTTTTTGATTATAAAACACGCCTTCAACCCCCAAGGCGAAACTCTAATAGCTTGGGCATCAACGATTGGCTTAGTTTCCATCATTACGGCTTCAACACTTAAGCCCAAAACATATGTACGAGACTTTCAAGCAAGAGAGACAACACAGATTGAAGATTAATCTGAAGGCTAGCGTTCTGAATGCCAGAGATCAGATAGTATAAAAGAGATCAGATGGTATAAAAAAGACCGCCTCGAATGAATCGGGACGGTTTATAACTTTAATTTGACTCCCTAAACCCTAAAGAAAGACTCTAGGGGAGGATATATCAGCTTTAATCAAAAACTTCGGCATGATTGGGGCCTAATGGGTCTGGGCCATATTGATTTCCGCCAATTGTTCCACGAAAACAAAACCAGATAAGCTGTCCAATACTGACCAAGGTACCAACCAGTGGAATTAAACTTAATATTCCGAAGACAAGTACCAACCAGCCTGTCTTATCCAAGTCATGAAACCGTCTTACCTGCAAGGCAATCAGACCAATTAAATGCCCCAAGAAGATCAATATCAGTCCTCCA
Source organism: Litorimonas taeanensis (assembly GCF_003634015.1). Lineage (NCBI taxonomy): Bacteria > Pseudomonadati > Pseudomonadota > Alphaproteobacteria > Maricaulales > Robiginitomaculaceae > Litorimonas > Litorimonas taeanensis. Next base: position 993,702 of record NZ_RBII01000002.1, on the reverse strand, counting down.
ATCAACACCAATTGTGTTACGCTGATTTCACCACCAATAGACGACTCAGATGAAATAGCGACACCAAAGTAAAATAGGAATGTCAAAATTGCCAAGCAAAGCTGAACCCACCAAAATTCCGAACGACTAGAACGACCCGAAAAATCTGTGTATCTGGCGTAAAATGTCTTAATAGCCTCAGTAAATCCCACAACTCTTCCCTTTCAAATTTGTGATAAACGCTTCTGTATCACTTGCGTCTTAGACACATATTAAAATTGTGCCTTTATACTTTATCTGCCCCACCGCCAAACCGCTCTGCCCAAGCAGCGACGTCATCATCTTCTATTTTAGAGAACAGAAGTTCTGGCGCGGCCACTTCGAGACCGATTGGAAGTGCATCGATAAGCTCAGCAATTCCGTTAGCATCTCCAAACGACCATTTCCGATTTTCTTTAGGAATATTTAGGGCCGCTAGAATTTTCTCAGCCGTATCGGGTATAATAGGCTGAGCAATAATGGCAAAGAGTACGACAAGATTTAACCCGGTCCGTACGCCAATTGCGGCCATTTCAATATCCGTTTTATAATGTGTCCACGGCGCTGCTTTTGTTAAATATTCATTTCCCGCCGCCCAAATGGCCCGGGTTTCTGCCATGGCCTTTCTAAACTCGCGCGCTTCGTAATAAGCGATTAGCTGTGGCAAACGTGTCTGAAGCTCAGCAATTATCCAGGCCTCCGCCTCTCCCGCTGCGCCGCCTTCTGGTATTTTTCCATCAAATTTACCGACACAATATTTTGTGATGCGATTGACGAAATTACCCAAAACATTGGCAAGATCTGAATTAATAGAAGATTGGAACTCTTCCCAAGTAAATGCCGCATCCGAGCCTTCTGGCGCATTCGCCATAAGGTACCAGCGCCAATAATCACCCGGTGCTAACTCGCTTGCCTGATCCATAAACACGCCGCGACCCTGAGACGTAGAAAACTTGCCGCCATACCAAGTCACCCAATTAAAGGCCTTTAACTGGTCAACGAGCTTCCACGGTTCTTGGCTCCCTTTAAGGGTCGTAGGAAAGGACAATGTATGGAAAGCGACATTGTCCTTGCCCATAAATTGCACATACTGAACATCTTCAGCGCCTTTATCAGTGCGCCACCAACGCTCCCAGTCACTGTTATTTTCTGCGGCCCAATCCTGCGTGGCACCAATATACGCAATGGGAGCGTCAAACCATACATAGAAAACTTTCCCGTCAAAGCCTTCCCGAACCGCGCCATCTGCATTGACGACGGGAATACCCCAGTCGAGGTCGCGTGTTATTGAGCGGTCACGCAATCCTTCATCAAGCCATTTCATCGCAATTGACGTTGCCAATGGCGGCCACCCCGTGGCTTCATTTACCCAATTCCGTAAATTGTCGCTCATTTTCGATTGCAATAAATAGAGATGATTTGTGTCGCGGATTTCGACGTCATGGCTGCCGGATACGGACGAATATGGATTAATCAGATCAACAGGGTCCAAGAGCTTACCGCAATTATCGCATTGATCACCTCGGGCTTTTTCAAACCCACAATTTGGACAAGTCCCTTCTACATAGCGGTCTGGTAGATACCGCCCATCAGCATTTGAATAGACTTGTTTGGAAACCCGTTCTTCAATCAAACCATTGTTTTCTAACACGGTTGCGAAATGCTGCGTCAGTTTTGCTGTGGACGCCGCCGATGACCGTCCAAAATAATCATAGGATAATCCGAAATGTGCACCAGCCTCTTTTTGGGCTGCATGCATTTGTTCGCAATATTCTGCGACGGGCATATTGGCCGCCTGAGCCGCTAACTCTGCTGGAGTGCCATGTTCATCCGTGGCGCATATGTATAACACTTCATGCCCCATTAAACGCATGGCGCGCGCATAGACATCGGCGGGCAACATTGACCCCGCCAAATTACCTAGATGTTTAACGCCATTAATATAAGGCAATGCAGATGTAATAAGAATTCGAGCCATAATGATGGCTTCTACCGTGCCGCCTTCAGCGTGCAAGCGTAAATCGCGCTCAAAACAGTATTGGCACGGATCGAACTCCAAAAATTTGCTAATCTCTCTAAATCAGAGTAGTTTCTATCTAAGGCCAAAAGGCCATTAATATAAGGGGAAACACTATGCCAACAATTTTCAACACGAGCTGGCTCGCCGTCATTCTAGCGACCATCGCTTTCTTTATGCTGGGGTGGCTATGGTATGGGCCAATATTTGGCGAGGCTTGGATGGTGGCCGAAGGCATCACAGAAGACATGGCTACGGCCCGACTCGAGGAGATGGGTATGGCACAATGGTTAGTATCGGCCATTCTCATCACTTTGGGTCAAGCCGTAGGCGTCCTCATGGTGCTTCATTTGGCAGGCGCTAAGCGTTTGCCAGCCTGTTTAAAAACGGCCTTTTGGTTAGTCGTGACAATTGTCGCGCCCCTCTTGGGATATGCAAGCGTTTATGGCGGATATCCCCTGAATGGATTTTTCATCGATCTAGGCCATTTTTTGGTCGGTTATCTAATTATGGCAGCCATATATGCGGCTTTTCGCGGTAAAGACAAAGTCACAGTCGGTGACACATAGCACGTAAATTCAATGAGAGTTTTCACGGAAATGTAAAAGCTCTCATTTTTTACAGAAAAGACGCAATAATCCGCTTGCCACAACGCCACGCAAAAGCTAAGAGGCGCGCCATCCTACCAGTGCCCCTATAGCTCAGCTGGTAGAGCACCTGATTTGTAATCAGGGGGTCCGCGGTTCGAGTCCGTGTGGGGGCACCATTTTTCTCAGTAAAATCAATAACTTAGACGATTTTTAACAATTGTCATTTTGAACCGAAAAACTCAAGGGACCAAATAGGGACCAATTGCAGGTGATATCTACAGTATCGTGGTGCATTTCTTTAAAATTAAAGCTCTGTAAGACTTCTCAAGAAAGCCATTGAAATCTCCAATTTCACAGAGAATCAGTAACGTCATCCATTGAGTATTTTGAAATCACGCTGGATATGAAATTTCCTTTATTCAACTATGATAGATAGACTAGCTAAGCCTATTCTAGAAAGTTGAGATACCGCTCCATCTAAACTTTTAAATGATCGTGGTTCATAAGGGTTTCGTGAGCTGCAAAGAACAAGTTGTTGCCCCTCCCATTCCGAACATGACCCATGAAACTCAATTGTATAATCACCCTTACTCCCTAGGATTTTAGCCCTATCAATCATTTTTTTTTCAACTCTGATTCTAGCCATAGATTCTAGAATGCAATTGCTGCCATCAATTCCTGAAATCATGATAACCTACCTTTTTACAATATTCATTATTGAAACAATATTAAATATTGTTTCAATAGTCAATAACGAAACACATCGAATTCAGTCCATCATCAGAGATGAATTGACAAAACGGCACTTTTACATTATATCACATATGATATATGAGTAAGTGGACAATTGAAGCCCTACCCGCTGCAAGGCGCGAAGTTAAATCACTACCTCGCGACCTACAAGCGCGTTTCTTCCAAATTGGCGACATGCTCACTGAACACGGCCCACAACAAGTGGGCATGCCGCATGTGCGTCATCTTGAAGGCGGCTTGTGGGAAATGAAAATGAAAGGAAAAAGCGGTATAGCACGCGCTATCTATTTCACAGTCGTCGGCAAACGCATTGTTGTTTGTTCTGCCTTTGTAAAGAAGTCGCAGAAAACGCCTAAGCAGGAATTGATTAAAGCTAGAAACCGCATGAAAGGATTTGAACCATGAGTACACAGACCCACACTTTCAAAGATATGAAATCAGAGTTTTTGGCGGATCCCAAGAACAAGGTCGCTTATGATGAATTTACTCCGGAATATGCTGTGGCAAGCGCCATGATTAAAGCGCGCGCCGAGGCTGGTCTTACCCAAGCTGAACTCGCCGAGAAAGCCGGTATGACGCAAGCCCAAGTTTCAAGGCTCGAAAGCGGTCAATGGCCCACGCCAGCAACAATTAAGAAGCTGGCGCGGGCCTTAGGGAAACGCGCAGAATTGCGTTTCGTATAGGGCTATTGAGCCTTCGGACGAGACCAAACCAAGTCAGCGCCGTCTTCGCGGTCAAACAATGCCGCATTGATTGGCTTATTCATTTCAGGCCCGTCAAGTTTGACGCTGATATAGTCCATAGGTTCACTGTCATCTTGCGGATCGGACGTTTCATTCCAAGCCACGCCGATGTCACAGCGACCAGATTTCACAAAGAAATCCGGTGATGCCTCAGTCTTCTTTTTGTCGTTGGGGACAAACCTAACTTTGCGGCTTGTCATTAACGTCGTGATTGTGCCCTCATAGCCTCCGGCTTTTGTAGGGCTGAATGTTCCAATGGTTGCCATAATAATTCCTTTCTCTGGCTTCTTGGGGATTAGGCCAGCTCACGCTTGGCCTTCTTGTAACCGGCATCACTGGCAAGAAATCCTGCAAGCATTGACGGAATAAGGGCGGTGATATCTACTTTCTCGCCGTAAGCCTTTTCATAGACTTTGGCATAAGCCTTCAAATCCGCTTCTAGTTCAGGCATCACTGTAATCGTGTGTTTAACGGGCTTCATATTAGGAAGCTTATCGAGTTTGATTTTGGGTTGGCTCATCGGCTTTCTCCATAAGGTTTAAGAATAAGATCGCGGGAGACGATGACGTTAAACCGCCAGCCCTGCCGAACGCGCAGGGTCGGTTGAACATTCAGATTGCGGTCAATAATTCGCTGTCCTGCAATGTTGGCCGTGTCCTGCCCCGCATTTTGCAACGCGCGAGTCAGACGATCACCGTCATCACTCGCAAGCTCAGACCCTACCGAGAGAAGAGATGATAAGGCCGCGCCTTTAATGAATTGCCACGTATGGCGATCCACTTTGTCTTTCAGGCCCGCAAAACCTTGGCCGTCGGAGCCAGGCAAGTTATCGAGCTGTATGCTATCACGCTGTCATAGCGGCCCTTGGATGCAGTTCAAAGGCTGCGTAGGTCCGCAGGCCGTCGCGGCTTAGAGCACGCGCTGAGTCATCTCCGTCTATACGTTGGAATGAGCGGCGGGTGATCGACCCAGTGGCTCTCTCCAAAAGTCACTGGGTAAGCCTGTGCCGGAATGCGGAATTGTCTGCTGAGAAGCAGACGCCTGAAATAGACCCGTGGGTAGCGGGATGCGTCAAGGATGGCCGCCGCATGGCCGAGACCGCGAAGCGGGCTTGGTTCACAACAGCCTAGCCCGAAGCGGTAGCGCAGGGAGGCGCCCAACCAAATAACTTATGGCTTTTTACAAACCTCAGACAACATTTGAGAATACAGATGCGAATGATCTCCTGAATGATTACTCATTCCAACTTTTGTCAGATAACCCGTACGTGGAGGGCAACGACTGTAAATTCGCTTTTCGGGATTCTCTCGCCATCTAATATTAAAAGCGCCTAGCTTCGGATAAAATTCCAATCCTGAATAGGGTAAATTGTCGTGAATGTACCACGCCATAGATTCCCAATCCTGCGTTCTTTCATAATATGGAATGAAGCTATTCACGACCACAGTAGCGGTTGCGCCCATATTCCCCTCTTTATCCCTATAGTCCCATATATGGTCAGCTAAAGTAATTTCATTGCGGGAACAGGCTAATTTATTCTCATTCCCAAATTTATTTACACTTGGGCTTCTGTAAGCTGAACGTATCGAAACCTTACCAAATTTGGCTTGTAAGGGTTCCAGCAGCTCTGTGCAAAGTTTTCGGCCTGCAGCGATCGCGAGGTCCGGGTTGTTGGGAATATTTGGAAGTCCATGGAAGTTTGCAATTTCCGAATAAAGCATGTCCCGCATGAAGAATGAGGGAGATAATTGAACACGCCCTAAATCCGTGAGGCTTTTTACTGATCCAGGTTTTCTCATAATAAGTCCAATATTCTCTAACGCGTTAGATATACGAGATCCCCAGTCACCCATCCCAAATAAAGAGTCTTTACGGTTGCTAAATCACTCTTAATCACATTTTCCAAATAGGCTCCATCACATCGCATCAAATCTGCAAATGCCGCATAATCACCAAACCATTTATGTGTTTGGGAAAAACTATGAACCAGCATTATCGCCATATCCGCCTTGAACCTTTCAACCTCTATTAACGCTGATGCCGTTCTATGAAAGAGCTGATAGCATAAATGAACAGGCGGACTTTCGGATAGACCCAGTGTTTTCGTCAAATAAGTCAGTCGCTCAGTCTTTCCTTTTGACGCCGGGTCAAACAATATGGAAATCGGATCCCCAAAAGGTTCTTCCACGTTTCCTTCTATCATAATAACCGCAGTTTGATTCCCAGTTCAAGCCAATACAAGTGCATCATTTTGACTTTGCGTCCGGCCGCTCGGAAGTGGAAATTTATATTCCGGAATTACGATTAATGGGTCAATTTTGCCCTCAAAGGCCGAGCTTAAAGCCTGCTGGATACGCGGCGGCATCCCTGCATTCTCTTCCCAAGCATAAGCCATCGACTTGGCCGAATACCCAGTCTTCCAATGCAATATGGGGTCAGCTAAAAAATCACGCCAATCATCGGCTCCCCGCGTGGGTTTATATATGTTGCTCATTTTATTCCTTGTTTTACTCCAAATGATAGTTGATGCACCAACTTGAAGCCAACTACTCTACCCCACCACTAACCCAAATTCGGATAATCTTTCAGCGCCGTAGAGCCTCTCAAGTATTTCAATCTGCTTTGCCGCTAATATAAAGTGTTCATCCTTGGGATGCTTGGCTGGATTTAATGTAGCCATACCCGATTTCAAAATATCCCGACATACGCCATTCTCTAAAATCCCCTCAACACCTTCAAAAACAAAGTGTCTTGGTATTACGACGCCTTCTTCAAGGATAAGTTCATGTGCAGATGCACTTGCAATTAATGCATAAGCTGACCTTTTTGTCGGTTTTCGATTTTGTGTATGCGGCACTGAGTGTTGCAATTTTATCTGACCAAACGGTTTAATGGGAACGCTTTCAACGCCTCCGATGCTTTGTAAAAAACGATTGAGTATTGCTCGCTTCGGATTATTCTGTGGCGCGCCTGATAAGGTCGCTCCATGACGGGCCTTGGACAGTGGCGCTGGCCCTCTCGCCGAGCCTCGACCAGGATCTAGATTGCTTAGACATCCGCCATCGCAAAATCGTTTATAATGCTCAATTAATCTATGCTCGAAATCTAAGCACGCATCTTCACCTTCAAATATATCTGCAAGTTTATAATAAACAGCCTCACCATTCCTGCGTATCTTTCGTATAATGTTATTTTTATGTGGATTATTCTGAAATAATCGCGGACCTTGCTTGGCCTCAGATATATGATTCAAAGCCCGCAATCCTTTACCTTTTCCAATGTAAAAAGGCTCGCCACTTGGGCGGCAAAGCGCGTAGACGTAATAAGATGAAATAGATTTCAGATGCGCTTTGAGTAAGGTTTCATAACCTTCAAAGATCCAATCTTCATTCCACGTTCTCTCCATAGCTACCGATATCAAGACAAACGCTCTTACGCAAGATACAGACAGCCATCCATAGATTATCTGAATTTAAGATAATCTAAAAAGCAGATTACCTGATGCCCCTCTACATGTGTCCAGAGGGTAACTTGAGTAAAACATTAGGAACATCACGCCATAGAGCGCTTATCGCGTTTCTAACGCAAAAGCGCAAAGACGCCGGACTGAGCCAATCAGAACTTGCTAAAGCGCTTGGCGAATATCAATCTTTCGTCGCCCGCATGGAAAGCGGCCTAAGACGTGTTGATGTGGTGGAATATGAATACCTCGCCAAAATTCTCAAATTCAACCTGTATGAGTTTTTCACGCATGAAAACAAAACAAAGATACCAAAGCCATAAGCCAAAAAACAAGCGGATCTTTACAAACACTTTGAAAGTCTGAGAACTCTATCTATTCGTCGCATATGGCACAGTCATAACTTTTTAATTTGGATACCATTATCCCGGCCGAGGCCACATTTAAGCACTCGGCCCTTACGCGGGCGCTCCACCTCACACTAAATTATTGCAAAGAGAAGGACGGCATAGAACTGACGCAAACGGGACGATTAAAGCGCAAATATGTTGACCCACTAGCTCGGTAATATGATTGACCGTATTATTATATTGAGGAGTATTACGCCGTTTCAACAGGCATGAATGCCGATGATTTTCCACCTGTTATTATAGTGCATGAACTTTTGCGTCATCATAAATTAGTGCTCCATTTTAAAGGCACTCTAAAGCTCACGAGAATAGACCAGAGCTTATGCAATAACATAAGCGCTTTATATAACATGATAATTCCGGCCTACTTATTTGAAGTCGATCATTTGGCCTTTTCCCGTATGCGCAGCAGTCCCGTTGGCAATTGGGATATATGGATAAATGTTTTACATCGCGCAGCAGACACGCCTGCCAGACTTGATAGACTTCATACAGAGTTTTACGGCCCGACCGATAAATTGAACGCTTACAGGAAACCAGCACAAGCTATACCACTTTTATAACGGCGTCATTGAGCCCTTAATGCTGTCCGGTTTTTTACATGAAACCAGACCCGCTAATGAAGGCGTTGAAGCGCGTCTTATTGCAAAAATGCCGCTTTGGCGCCTCATGTTGAGCGCCTAGCTAATCTTAGCATAATCGCAATCAGGCCTTTTAAATTTAAAATCACCTCATTATATCAGAACGTCATAAGGCTCTAACATTTAAAATAAGTCACTTTCTATCAAAGTATGATTTTAAATTATCTTCTATTTCTGAGTTTTTTTGGCGAATGTCTTTCAAGAAATAACTTAGGTTTTCGGTAAACAACTTTGCCTCCTCATCAAGGATAGCCAAAACACAATTTTCAGGTTTTATTGTCAACAAATGACGATGAAGCTTCCCAATTATGCTATCTTCAACAGAATTGACTAACGTCTCCTCCGAATATTGAAAGCTTGGGTGAAATACCGGATTATAATTATCATACAAATCACTGACCTCAACTTCTTTCAGCCAGCTTCCGCTTTTATCACAACGATGAGCGAACAGACTATTCGCTGAGCGTGACTTTAAAGGAAAAGCGGTCTGAATAAGCGGTGAAAATTTCGAAAAATCATTCTCCCATTCGGCTTCATCGTAGAGAGCAAAAAAACCAATACGACCGTGATCCACAAATTGAATGTCACGATTACCATTGAAGGAATAAGACTTAATTTTTTCCGGTAGAAAGGCAGAATAATAAGTTCCACCAATCGTGTGGTCACCCGAAATGATGATATGCGGTATGACCTCAGAACCATCAGCGCTCGGTAATAAACTCATATACACTCGGTGAAACGAATATCCCGCTGCAAAGCTAATTTTCATGTCGCTAGCTTGCTGTTTTATAAGTTTGGACCAGCCTTCATACTCTTTTCTACAATGCTCATATTTAAAATCATGGTCATATATTTTTATTCCTTCCGATGGCTCTTCAAAAAAAGGAAAGTGACTAAATTGGGTTTTCAAACTATCTGAAAATTCAGTCCAAGACGCAGGCTCTTCCATCTCCCAATTTTTTAACCCAACCTCTTTAGGATACTGAACCTTAAAGATGGGATTTGGTAAAAATAAATTTCCTAAAAAAACAGTCGGCGCTAGAACTATCAGGTCAGAATCATTCATGGAGTATTTAAAAGATAAATGCTCTTCTAAGCTATCGTAATTATTCTTATTACCGGAAAGTGAAAACCCTACAGGCCACCCATATTTATTTACCTGTGCTAGCTCTCCTTTTTCATATGACTTAAGTTTAACGTCATCATCAATGTTGATGCGAGGAAGTGCGCGTTGAATGGTTTCCTCATCAGTAGCAGTAGGGTCTAAATGCTTCCAACTTACGCCATAAGTTACAAGGGTTTTATAATAATCAACTAAGTTATATTTTTTCGATATGGATGCGCAAAGATTTTCTACCAAATTGAAGCCAGAGTTTTCTAAAATGGCTACTTTTAGATAAGCGGGCTCTAGGGTCGTTTCTTTGACCAACATAGCTAAAGAGTCCACTCGCGATAATCCCAGTGATTGCGCAAGTCGCTTAAAATCACCTCCTGACTTAGCTAAGTCGTTGTTTTTCAGATCTCGGACTGTGCGCCCCTTGACTTCCTCAGGTAAGACGACCCAACGCTTTCTATTTTTTATTTTTGACTCCGCTAGGTCACCATACGCAGACTCAAAAATACGTCTGATAAATTTTTGCGGTGACATGCTTCCTTTTTTTTCTGAAACAAAAAACCCTAGATTCTGAGCCATCTGCCATGCATCCGCAGAGGATAATTTTGAATGAAGGGTGCCTTCAACATTATCCCAGGTATCAGTTTTAACACCATCTGATCTTTGTTTTGTCATGGCTGACCTCCTGATTAATTGCAACGACGTGTGCGTTGGGTTTTATGCATGGCCGTAACCACAACATTATCCTTAATAATGACGCATAAATTTCGAATTTTGGACAAGATATCCGCCGGAATAACACCCGCAGTATTTAAGGAATTAAATTCACGAGTTGAAATATATACACGCTCACTTCCGCCGCCTGCATATTCGTAGCGATCAGCATATTTAAAGAGGTAATCCATATATATGCCTCTAATTCCACGTTGTTGCATACGAGTTGTTACGTGTTTTGTTAGATTTAAAGCTTGTTTAGTCATGTTGTTCTCCAGTTACGTATTGATAACTAGCAACATCAGTTTTTCATGCATCCACTATACGAGGAAATTTTAGAGTAAGTAAATGAGGAAAAATTAGAAATATAATGAGTAAATACTCGAGTGAAAGTGACTAAACGAAGCCCAACTCCTAACTATCACAATTTCTACGAACCGAAACCGTTGAATATTCAGGTGTTTTCAAGTACGCAAACTTAATCAAAATATCATATCCAACAGAATTGATGTTGTGAGCCCTGCGGCAATGTCATTTGCAGATGTACGCAGATCATCCGCACTAACATCCCCTTTGGCAATTTTCTTTGCGTTTAAAGCCGCAAGACTTAGAGCTGACACAACAAAGGCATCACCCATATTGTCAAGAGTTCCGTCACCTTCAAGCTCCTTTAGCCTCTCTTCAACATCGGCCTGCAATTGCGCATTAGAAAACCCTGAACTTTCCACCCCATCAACACGGCTGGCAGCTTCTTCTGTCGCCAATATTGTAATATCAGGATATTTACTTTGATGCTCAATTATCAGCGCTTCTGAAACGACGGCCTTTAACTGAACTTCTTCAATGACCTGCCCATCCACGATAAATTCAATGTCACTTCCGGGATGATTCAGGTCTTCAAAAAGCCTCGCCGAAACCTCGTCCCCATCCATATTTTCAGCCTGCTTAACAATAAGTTCATGATATTTTCCTTTCGTTGTCGCAAGGACACCCCGCATTTGGGCTGGATCACTATTTCGTAAATATGAAGAGAGTTCCGTAATATCGGCCTCTGATAAATCTGGGATAGATAATCTAAGAGCTTGAAGCACGAGATCTTCTTCCAACGTCCAGTACCGCAGCCTATTACTCATCAAGCGCTCGACGCACACGGCAATGACGACAGAAGCTAACCGGGATTGAGGTTCACTATAAGATGTTTCTGAGTTGTACTCCAAGACATTTGTTGCCGCTGCATCTTCAAGCTTATCTCTAGCAATCTTAGTCTTTCGCCAAAAGTCTCCAATAACTTTACGCCCCAGACCCTTTGCATTACCCGTTAAGTTCTGAATTTTTGGAGCCGCACTTGTAACCGCCGTCGCGAGTCTACCTTCCGGTTTTAATAAATTATGGTCACGGACGCGATCCCAACGCGGCTGCGCCATTTCGTCTTTGAATACGCCCACCGCTGGCCTCATTTTCTCAGTGCTTGTTTTGATAAGTTTCTTGCCGTGCGTCCCAATAGTTTTTGAAACGCCGTCAACTGTGACGATGACAGCTCCTTCGACCTTTTCAAGAGCATGCGGCTGTTTGAGTTGTTCCAACTGTTTAAGTAAAATCAATTTAGCTTGACCTTTAACAGTCTCATTTTTCTGGCGGTCAAACCTCCTTACGCAGTCGGCAAGTTTTAGATCACTTACCTCCTGCGGCGCAACGCTTTGGCGTAGCGCTTTAACTACGAGATTATGGACCGGAGAACTAGCTGGCGCGACACCTGCCTCCAATCGCGTCATAACGTCATTTAAGGCGCGATTTGTGATGCGCTCAACGGCCTGTACAAGTCCCCAAAACCTTCTTTTTAAAGCAGCTCTTGACGCCAATGAAAGTTTTATTGAGTTATTGACATCTTGAACGACTTTTTCATCGATAAAGACATTCGAACCAAATTCTTCTTCCAATAAATCCTGCAAAGGTGCGAGCCCATCAAAAGCATATAGAAAAATATCTTCTCGTGAATATGCGTGATTTTCAGATGTAGTTTCCAACGCATCTGCCAGAGGCGCGACTAGGCTATCAATCATACTCAGAATAGACACTTCATTATCCGAGAGCGTTTTAAACTTGCGGGGTTTTCCATAAACCGTTGTCTTATACATCCAACCGACGGCTTGGCAGGTCGCAAAGCCGATCGCGCCTAAAACCACAACTCCTGTTGCCATGGAGCCAAACCCTAGAAACGCCAATTGCGAGCTCGTGAGGGCCGCCCCGCTTAAAGTTGATATGGCTGTCCCAGTACCGGCTGTGCCAAATAAAGTGACAATCCCTAATGTAGAACTGGTTGCGCCAACATAGACGAGTCCTTTAAGCGCCCTTGTGGAGTTCACCCTCACTCGCCGCACTTCGTCTATTGATGTTTGTAAAATGGCAGCTTTAATACCTTCAAGGCTATCCAAAACATCCGCTAACAGATTACGGTAAGTTTTGTTTTTCATCTTGGGCCTACCTCACAATATCACAGAAAAAATTAATCTGTTCCATCTGCTTCAAACTATTGACGCTGGTTTGCGCCAGCTTCGGATTCCCCACGACAATCGCTAAAGCTTGCGCTCGCGATATCGCCACATTCATCCTGTTCTTAGAAAACAGGAAATCTATACCGCGCGGACTATCTGCGGCATCTGAGGCGCACATAGACAGAATAACGATAGGCGCTTCCTGGCCTTGGAATTTGTCAATACTGCCAATCTTCGCACTGTCTCCCAGTGCCGCCCGCAGTAAATTAACCTGATAATTATATGGCGCAACAAATAGAACATCGCCCCATCCAATCACCCGTTCATTCCCCTCAGGGTCCGGCCAATAAGGACTGCCGATAAGTTCATTGGCGATGGCTGAAATGTGTTCCACTTCCTCGGGACTGCCTTGCGTATTTCCCTCATGGGCAACTGGGACAAAACAGACACCTGATGGCTGCGTAATTAACGGCCCAGAAGTCTCTACAATATGCTTATGAGTCACTTCGTCAGATGACAGTTTACCCTCATAGACTTGCCGTGAAATCAAATCACACACATTCGGATGCATCCTAAACGTCTTTGGCAGAAACACACCAATATCGGATGGGATAGTGGCATGATCTTCAAGTAAGTAATCCAGAATAGACATCCCGCTCTCTCCGGGATGCGTGCCTTGGATAGGCTGGCCGAGCTGCATCTGGTCACCCATGAGAATGATATTGCTGCAGGATTGGCTCATACCGATCATATTGGCGACAGAGACTTGGCCCGCCTCGTCAATAAATAGATAGTCGAAACTGTCTTTGACGTGCTCATTACTAAAAGCCCATGCCGTACCGCCAAAGCAGCATCCATCTTTCGGTGTGAACTTTGTTACACTGGCAACATAGTTTACATTGTCCCTGTCAAAGATTTCATCCTCTTTATCGCCGCCCGCTTTGACTATGCTGCAATCAATACTCTCGCCATCAACATATTCAGCCACGCCTTTCATCAGATTGATAATCGCCTTATGACTATTAGACGAAATGCCTACCCGTTTGCCTTGGCGCAGGAGCTCACCAATAATATGCTTAGCGGTATAGGTTTTTCCTGCGCCTGGCGGTCCTTGAATGCACAGATAGCTATTGTCCAGATTTGTCGCGGCCTGAATGATTTCGGCCATAAAATCAGCCTCAGTCCTGATAATGTCACCGCCTGAAAAACCAGTAATACGGGGGCGAGAGCGGGTTAAAAAATCCACAATCGCGCAAGGCTCAAAATCAGTCTCAAATAGTGTTTCGATGACGGCCTTAATCGCGCCTGGAATAGGCACGGGCCTGACATATTCATCAGGTAGGATGCTCAATCTATTGGGCAAAGGCTCCTTATATTGGAAGGAAATCAATCCGGCATCGGGGTCATAAGCATAGCGGGAGATCTTCATATTCTCTTCGCCCAGAACATAGAACTTCTTACCCGAGCCTTTGAAGGGTTGGTTCGTATCGTAAGCATATTCATAGACATGATTACGCGCGCGCGATGTAGGCAGATAAGGCTCGGTAGCCGTTCGGGTCAGACCTGCGAGGCAGTCCATATCATCAAAAAATTCAGGCTCCGTCCATCCAAGCCGCTCATAGAGTCGCCACCATGTCGGCTTGTTCTCACGGCGATGAAACTCCAACGACCAAGCTAAAACATCCAGCAGCGCCGCGCGTTTCACATCCTCTTGCGTTTCAGACGCCTCTAATAAACGGTCTCGTAATTGGGTGATGTCTGTGACCTCTTCAGGCACCTCTTTCTCGCCTTCGCCGTCGGGCACAAGATAGGCAATATTATGCTTGGCCTGCTCATCCCGCAGCCAGACAGTCAGCTCCTGTGTGCTATCACAATCATCAATATTATAATCCCGAATAGAGTTCAGAACTTTCGAAGTTTCCCATGTCAGCCCATCTGGATCCTCACGCCAGTTCTCATAGACGACAATACTTTCACCGCCGGAGGCGACGTCAGTGTCGCGTTTACCGCGATAAATATGCTCAACATTTTTAATGGAGTAACGCGGCTCGCCAATCATGATGCCGTGGCGCACGACATTATACAAATCGACAAAGACATTATTGCGCAGAAGGTTATCAACCTTCTCTTCGCATACGCCATAGCGTCCCATCAACTTGCGTATGGCCGCTATCTCATAATTGGCATAATGATAGACATGCATGGTTGGGTCTTCGAGCCACAGGCCGTAAATCCAATCAATGAACTCGGTGAATATTGTTTTTTCTTGCTTATAATCGTGCGCCCAAAACTCTTTGAACTGTTTCGTGCCGCTTTTATCAAAATAAGTATTGCCCCAGAGATATTCGAGCCCGCCTTCAATATGGGGGCAGCCCTCAATATCAAAGAACACATCATTCCCACTATGGGGCGGGAGTATCGCAAGACCGCGCTGCGCGCCCGTTTCATGCGGCAGAATAGTATAATCAGGTATCTCCTTACCCCTCGACGCGATTTGCAATTTGGCTTGGGCTTTTGCCCGTGCAAAGACATTGCCGCTCATATTGGGAATGCTCGTAAGCTCGCTATCCGCTAAAGCCTGCATCGTGAAAATACCGGCTTTCTCTAAATTCTTGACTTGCGAGCGAGAAATATTAGCCACGAGGGAAAGATGATCACGCTCAACAAGCTGCTCATGGGCAAGGTCACTCCAGCGGCCATAGCTCTTACTGATATTTGGGTCCGGCAAGCCTTTCGGAGGCTCCGCATGAAATGCTAAAAATGCTGATTTCAAATTCTGATAATAGGCAAAGTAATTATCGACATTCAGCCGGGCTTCTGTTTCGTCACCTAACACGACAACCATCTGCTTGGGTCTTACCCCCTGAATGGCTTCCAGCATTTCAATGTAACAACAGAGCTGAATGGCAAAATAAGGTTTGAGCTTTTTAGAGAGCTTCGTGTCCCAGACCTCATAGTGATAATTGCCAAAATTAGAGGCCCCAGGCACGCGGACCAAATAATCCGTAAACCCACCAAATTGCCCTAAAGAGAGGTAACCCTGCGTGATAACTTCTTGCCCAGCTTTCATAGCCTCTAAAGTGGCATCAAAGGTCTGCTGAGGCGTGGCCCGCTTCGTCTCCAGAACATCCTTGCCAAGAGTCTTGAGCCGCTCCGTAAAGGCATCCTCATGGGCGTAACCTTTTTGCTGCAAGCTCGCCAACACCACATCTTCGGCATCCATCAATTCAGCGATAGACTCATCTCCGAGCTTCAACCGCTCCATTGCAGAAGCATATTCTGACTCCATGAATGTGATGAGGTCCGAGGGTGAAAATACAAGCTGTCCGGAAGATAAATACACTTTGCTTATACCTGCGCAGCTAAACTAGCGTGATCGTACCTTTGCGAGATTTCGGTCCCACTAAGCGAATTGCCTTGCAGCTGGACTATCGACAATAAGCTTTCCGCCATTTTTGTTTCGTCTAGAATATCGATTGTAGCCACTTGTAATTGGGTATCCGAATTCTCAAAGGTCCAACTTGCGAATGCACCCGATTTATCATGCATTTGTGGGTAGAGCAGAATAGTTTTTGTGGCATCATAGACTCTTGCATATCCATGCATTTGGTACGCGTCAGCTTGCGAAATACCAAAGTTTCCTTTTGAGAAATCGAGCGTCTTCCATTTAGTATCAATTATTATTACTTCGCCATGCCCCTTCACATAGATATCAGGTTTGGTGATGAAGGCGCGTCGCCCTTCCTTGTCATGCACTAAGGCTTTTTGCGGTTTTTGGGTCCAAACAGTGTAACCCATCGGTCTCAAGGTCTTTTGCGCAAGGCGAGTTACATAAGCTTCAAACAGTTTATTCATATCAAAGAGCAGGGCCACACCCTCGCGCTTCCCACCATGAACTGTTTGATACAAAGATTGCAGAAGTAACCTCGCGAGTTTCTCGCACACACTCCATCTTTGGTTTTTGCGATCCAGGATTATCGGTTCTTGGAGTGCCTGCTGAACTGTCACTGGCGAAACCTCGGCGAAGTGAGCATCAATTTCCGCTAGGAGACGCTGAGTGGTGGCAACATTAGTCTTTCTCATCAAGAGAGACGTCGCGCACGCCAAGAGCCTGTTCAGCGCATTATCAGCGCTAAACTCATCAAATTCGCAAGCAAGAATTTGAGGCGTAGCCGCGAATTTTGTGAACTGACGCGTCACATCCAATTTGCCCCGCAGTCGTGCCAAATCATCAGTCTGCCGTTTATAATTACGGGTCAGTCCTTTTCGAACTTCGCTTGCTAATCGGCGCGCAAATACAAGTACAAGGATTTCAAGAAAATCCTGGTCTTGAGAATTGAGAGGCGTTATATCACCGTCATAAATTGGAATAGATAGTGCCGCAGCAATCATTTTTATCAATGTGCCGCGTGTCTCTATATTTTCACTTTTGTCAATCTTTGGCAGAATTTCAAGCCTGATTCCGGGTGCGGCAATGATACCCACAAATTGCGATGCTTTTATCCTGTTGCGTCCGTCCCACGCAAAAGCATTCGCTCCCATGGATTTTTGAGCGAGGTCTAATGCCTCGACGTCCGCTTGCATCAGACGCCCCTCGGCAGGTTTATCAGAAATACTCACATAAGCGTGCTCAAAGATCGTCAGCGTTCTCACGATTGATAAACCGTTTTATAAGCCTCTAAAGGAAAGGGCTTAACTTTAACTTTGTAACGAAATCTTTCTTCTTCCTCAGAGCCTTGCATTGTTGGAGCAATAAGTTTTTTCTTCTTTATAAACTGATTGCCTTTATCATTCAGCGCGACACATACTTTTTCCCAATCTTCATAAAAGTACTCCGTAAGTAGGGGTATTATTTTGTCGCGCATTACTTGGTCTAAATCGTCTTGAGTCTGAACGCTTGTTAGAAAGCTGTGACCAATTTGATGATCCCTGTCGAACATCCATTCTATACGGGCATTAATTGCTTTCAGAAATTTTCCTAGATGAATGCCTTCGACCTTTCTATCAATCGGGGGAATATCATAGCGCGGCATCATTTCTTTAAAACTAAACCTCCGCCGTAACGCTGTATCCAAAAGCGCAATTGAACGATCCGCTGTGTTCATCGTTCCAACGATATAAAGGTTTTGTGGCACACCGAATTTGTCTCTGGAATACGGCAGAGTGACTTGTAGAGCATTAGGCCCTGAACCAATTCGTTTATCGGGCTCAAGAAGCGTAATTAGTTCACCAAAAACTTTTGATATATTAGCGCGGTTTATTTCATCAATAATAAGAACATAATTTTGCACTTCATTATTAGCGAGATTGGACTTACCTGTCTCGCCAGCAGAGATTAAGCGCTCAAGAACGTCAAAATTTATTTGTAATTTATCTAGTCGGTAGCAACTCGATTGGGTGAACTTTCCCGACTTAATGTTTTCTACAGGCAATGACTCTTCTAAAATCTTCAGCCATTTTACTTTTCTTCGGTGATGGTAATAATTACCTTCATCGAAAGGGTCTTCCCCATCGTCACTAGGTTCTGCATATTCGTAATTACCAATTATTTGCCCTATTGCGCGAAAGGCAGAATTCCCATCAGAGACTATTACAATATCGCCAATAGACATGTCACACCGAAACTTGCGAAACTCCCTTATCCCACTCGTCATATCTTGCCCATTTACGCCAAGAGAATCCCATTGAGCTTTTACTTTGTCATACTTATTGAATTTAGGATCAGACCAATCAAACTGCCCTCCATATCCAAGAGTTATGCAATCCTTTTTTAATGATGCAGCATAAATATGCGGTTCGGTCTTTGCGTTCCCAAGCGACATCTTAAAGATCGCATGCTTATCAAGGTTAATGTCAATTTTTGAGTTATGGGTTCCACTTTGCTTAGCAAGAGCGCAAATATTACGAAACAAGCCATTGCGTGCGACAAGACGAAAGCCCCCACTAGATGCCCCTTCATCTGTGTCTCCATCTGTGACCGGCCGTAAGCCCTCCACAAATTCTTCATAACCCATTGATTGGTGAAATGTTGTAAAGGCTATACGTCCTGATTTAACCAAGTCTCTATAACGATCCATCAGAGCACCACGATCAACGGGAGCCTGTCCATCACAAATTTTCACTGCAATTTCTGAACTTGTCCATGTTTTGCCTGTCCCAGGAGGGCCATATAATATGAGGTTCTTAGGATAGCTGTTTATAGTAATCTTTAGCTGTTCTTTAGAGTCCTCGTCATGAGCTTCGCTATGTTGTAATAGCTGATCATAGTAATCGAAAATGTCGACACCATTTCTTTCACCTATCAAAATCTCATGGCATCGGCTAAGTGGCGTGCTCGGTTTAATGTTTGGATGGGTATCACGAATTGAACGTGCCGCATAAATCGGAACAACTATTGGCTTGTTACGATCCTGATATAAAAAAGCTACTTTCCAGG
Source organism: Litorimonas taeanensis (assembly GCF_003634015.1). Classification (NCBI taxonomy): domain Bacteria; kingdom Pseudomonadati; phylum Pseudomonadota; class Alphaproteobacteria; order Maricaulales; family Robiginitomaculaceae; genus Litorimonas; species Litorimonas taeanensis. Next base: position 974,314 of record NZ_RBII01000002.1, on the reverse strand, counting down.
AAACGACGTCACCAATGGGCGACTTATCAATTAAGTCCAGACGGCCATTTTTTACATTCTTTATAATTTCCAAAATCGCAGATTTAACATTTTTAAAAGCTGTTTCTGGGTCGTCCCCAAATTTGGCATACCAACCATAATCGTCTGAGTAGGACCGTGATTTATCTGCTGTTTTCTCTTCTTTTTTAGCTCTTTTGAAAATGCCAAATTTGAAAGCAGACCCACCCCATATAGACCCGAGATCATTAGTTATGGACTCCAACCAATAGGTAAAAGGGTATTCAGGATTATCACCTAATCTGTCATCCGCACTACTTGTATACTGAGTTAAAGTGAGGGTCTCTACAGCCTCAACAGGCCATGCTTCAAGAAATTCATCCCACAATTCATACCTGTTGGCCTTCGAAACCATGTCTATATTCTCCCCACTCGCGTCTTATTTCCGCACAACATCAATTAACTTATCAAAGCTGTCGACCACGTCGTATTGTATCTTTGGGGACTGCATCTTCGCGAAAAATTTTCGGGCACAATCTATTTTCCCAAGTTCTTTTTGGCGCAAATCCATAGAGCGCATTGAACCTTTTGTTTCAGCGACGAAATAGATATGTTTTACGGCGTTCTCTTCAAAAGCGATGGCCCAATCGGGATTATAATTGCCAACAGGCGTAGGAATATAAAAGCCGCCTGGAAGCTTGGCGTAGACAACGACGTCTCCACTTGCATCGAGCTCACCTGAGAATTTTCGCTCTGTACCAGAGTCGCTGATTACATATTCATAGACATGTTTCTTAGCAGGTTTTGCACGTTTCAATCCGTCAGGTATGATTGTGGATTTAGTAAAAATATCAGCGTCACTGAATGTTTCATCGAGAAGGTTATAACTGATATGCTCGACAACTGCCGTGGCCTTTTCGTCATCAACGACTTTGGACACTTCTGAGATGAACATCTCAGGATTGTCCCTGTATGTGCTAAAAACAGCAGTGCTAATTCCTTGCAAAATCCGACCTACAGTTTTGCGTGTTAGAGCGGTTTTCTTTGATATATCTCCGACGAGGTCATATCGTACATTGGAAAGCCCTAACGATTTTTCACCAAATGCGGCTTGATCTTCACGCACTTCATTTCCAAAACTTTGACCGCTCTGAAGGTCATCTGCTGAGAAGCTATCTCTTTGCTCGCCTTTTTTGACGGTATAGGTTGTTGCAACGACACGAACATTTTTATCGATGGCCTTTATGCAATTAGCGATCAACTCATCCGTATCGAAATCCACCAGATAGACCGCTTTGCGATTGATAGTTTTCCAGAGCTTCTGAAATTCTTTTTTAGCGAAGTTATCCTCGTGGCGCTTGTTTTCCAGCTTGGCCAGGTCGTCATCAATTGATGGCAGGCTGGCATCCGACAGTACGCTATCGATTAGAGCAAAGGCCTGTACTGCATAAGGCTCAATTGTCTCCGGTAAGGCCGCCAAAGTTCCATTCTCTTTATCGGTTTGATAGGTCTCATTGAGATGATCATTATCATCCGTATAATCATTCTTGATGAGGTAGCGATAAAGCGCGCGGGCCATGGCCTCATCAACCAGCACATTATCACCGCCCTCAATTTCAAATATCTTGCCTTTGAAATAAGCTTCATTCGCTTGTTTGGGCCGCGCCTTAAGGCTCTCCCGAGTTTCCTTCTGAAAGCCGTCGACAAAGTCTTCATAGCTCTCACTGGCGATAACGGTAAGGACATTGATAGTGTGGACAATAGCCGGGTCATCCATGCGGTCGCCTAATTTGTTAACGCAAATTCGTAGACCCCGCCCGACTTCTTGACGCCTTGAAATATCATTGCTGCTTTGTTTGAGCGTGCAAATCTGGAAGACATTAGGATTGTCCCAGCCTTCGCGCAGAGCCGAATGAGAGAAGATAAAACGTACAGGCTCCTCGATAGATAAAAGCCGTGCCTTATCCTTCAGGATAAGCTCGTAGGCATCAGACGCATCTTCGCCCATAGCATGGCCTGCAAACTCCCCCTTTTTTGCTTCCTTCGGGTCTTTGAGCTTACCTTTCTTATCGACAGAAAAATAACCCTGATGGATTTGCGAAGCCTCATCACGGGCCAAATAAGCCATATAGTCGGGGTCATCTAAAACACCTAATTCATCCACGGCGCGTTTATACTCTTCTTCGAAGATATGGGCATATTCACCGCCCGTTGCGCCTTCATCCCCGTAAATGCGATATTTAGCGACACTGTCTATAAAGAATAGAGAAAGCACTTTTATACCTTGAGAAAATAGTCGCTTTTCTTTCTCCAAATGGGCGCGGATAGTTTCGCGTATCTGAATGCGGCGCAGTGTATCTTCGGTGACATCGCCATAAACCTGTCCGACCTTTATTGGGTCCTTTGCCGTGAAATGTACCTCGTTCCGATCCGCGCGAATATCCGAAATGACATAATCCCCATACGCACCAATCCCGCCAGAAGCATCTGAAAGGTTCGTGCCTTTATCGCCCCAGATAGATTTTCGTTTTACGGTTCCGCTAGCGGTTTTACTCTCAATACGTAAGCGCACCTGCGGTGGCCTAGTCGTGGAGACACGGATTTGCTCCGCATAGAGATAATCACTCGTCCCCGGCAAGTGACGGACAGTTATCCCGCGCACGGCAATCTTCTTGACCAACTTTTTGTTATAGGCATCAAGCGCATCAAGGCGGTGCACCAGATTATGAACCGTTTTGTGGGTTGCAGAGTAACGCAGAGTGAAAAGTGGATTAAACTTCGCTAGGCTTTCAACCGTCTTTGTTCCCTCCATCTTTTGCGGTTCGTCCAAAATAAGAATGGGACGGTTGGCGGCGATCACATCTATCGGTCGACGTGATTGAAACTCATCCAGTTCCATAAAAATACGGCGGGCATCCTTGCCAGTCGCATTAAAAGCCTGCGTATTGATAACCATGACCTGAATGCCGGCATTGGAGCTGAAACTTTCCAGCTTATCCAGATGCCGCGAATTATAGATAAAGACATTGGCTTTCGTCTCATAATCGCTTTGGAAGTGATCAGCCGTGTCAGAGAAGGTTTTATAGACGCCCTCACGAATAGCGATGCTCGGCACCATGACGATGAATTTGCTCCAGCCATAGCGCTTATTCAGCTCAAAAATGGTTTTAATATAGACATAGGTTTTACCCGTGCCTGTCTCCATCTCTACATCCAGATTAATCCCGCAGATTTTAGGCGCGGCGAGCTTCCCGCCATTAAACCAGTCCTTACCATAGGCATCGCGTAGAGCGCCCTCGCGGGTCATAGCGCGGTTTTTGGCAATGCCGCGTTGTTGAACCCCATTGATGTTTTTTAATACATCGCCTTCAGTGAGGCGGATTTCAGTGTTCCGCAAAGCTTCCAGCTCATAGTCTTGCCGCAGGCGCTCGCCCTTTTTTATGAGGCCCGGATCCATGCGATAACGAAACCCGCTCTCGCGTGGCTGGCCTTCAAAGCAGTCGACGACAGCGTCCACCGCCTCGCCCTGATAGGCCATATGTTTGAATATCTGACGGGTCATAAGGCCTAGATAACTTTCATGTCCGTATGACCATCTGTCATTTGCGCAAAAAGCTGTCCGGCATTGATTTTCATATCATCAGATCCAAACCCATCATCTCGGAAAACAGCCCTAAGAGGCTTTCGTTCTGCCATAGCTTTTATGATGTTTTCGGTGATTTTCAGATCAAAACAGGCGGCCAGATTATCCTCGCCCACCCAATAAACGGTTTTACCGTCAATCACCTCTAGTGTAATGGGCAGTGCCAAATCCACACCCCAATCTAACATGACCTGAAACAAAAGATCTTCAGCTGTACGGTCAGGCTTAATGTGTTCCACAGCATCCAAGAGACTGCCTTGTTCAAGCTCGCCCGGCGCATAATAGACATCATTCATATTAGAACTGTCGATTTTTAGGACACGGAAACCTACGTCCAACGTCCCAGCTTGGTCAGAATTTTCTTCCAAAACTTTCTTACCCGCTTGGCGAATGCGTTCTTTGGATAATTGAGAAACGTCGTCAAAATCGCTGGCCTCTTTTAATTCAACATTTGTTGATGCATTCCCAAGCTGAACACTAATTACTGTTCTTTCTCCAGATCGCGTAGACTCGACAAACGATGCATTGTGAGTTGATCCCGAACCCGCAAAGAAATCTAAAACTATGTCTCCTTGTTTGGTGCAGTGAAAGATTAAGTCGCTAAGGATTTGAGTCGGTTTCACAGTATCAAATGCATGAATTTTTCCATCTAAGAGACCTGAGAGTTCTTTTTTCGCACTTTCCGCTGTTCCGCAATCTTTTGAAAAAAAACCCCAAAACGGTTCTGTTATAGAGCCTCTTTCGTCACCGGGGCGCATCTTAAACACCGGTGTTTGTCCATCTAAAAAAACATCATCGCGTGATAAAAACTTCTCATAGGTTTCTTTCCCGACTTGCCATTGTCGTCCTTCTGGGGGAGATATCTCTAGCATGTCGTATATCATCGTTTCGCGACCTCGTATTCCTTGGGCGCTCATTGCTTCCTGTCTGTGCAGTCGATATTTACCTTTTTCATCAATTTCGGGATAAGCCTTCTCCCCTGCAACTCTCAGATTAAATCTTCTTCCCGATGCCCTAGTATAGAGGAGAATATACTCTACTTTTGGCTGTAGCTTATTATATGCGCCTTGGGTATTTTGAGACTTAGTTTTTGACTCCCAAGCTATTGTTCCTACAAAATTAGTTTTTCCAAATATTTCGTCAAGAATAATTCTGGCGTTGTTTATTTCATTTTCATCTAGGCTAATCAAGAAATTGCCATCATCCCTTAGTAAGTTCCGCGCAAGCTTCAAACGCGGATACATCATTGAAAGCCAATCAGAGTGATAGCGACCATTGCTTTCAGGGTTGGCGACTAATTTCCCGCCCTCTTCATCCACCTGTCCGCTATCCTCAAGATAGTCCTGCTTATCGCCTGTAAAATTATCCTTATAGATAAAATCCTTACCCGTATTATAGGGCGGATCGATATAGATCATCTTGACCTTGCCCAAATAGGTTTCCTGCAAGAGTTTGAGCGCGTCCAGATTATCGCCTTCGATAAACAGGTTTTTGGTGGTGTCGAAATCCACACTCTCCTCGCGGACCGGGCGCAAAGTTTTCGTAATCGGCGTATTGGCCGCCAGCATAGCTTCGCGTTTGCCGGGCCAATCCAGACGATAGCGTTCTTGCGGTCCTTCAACGATAGAATCAGAGAGCTCCTGCTTCAGCGCATCAAAATCGACGACATGGGTGAGCTTGCCATTTTCATCCCGGCCCTCGGTCACGACATTCGGAAACAGTTCTGCAATCCGCGCGACATTGGCATCAGTGATATTGGGCGTCGTCATATCCAGTTTTTCTATATTTTGTTTATTGTCCACGGGAGGGTCCTACATTTGTCTGACGTCATGATATTCTATTTCAGCTTCAATTGGCAAAAGGCTGTGAAGCGAAAGAAACTTGATATGATTCTCTTTAAGATACACGAAATTCAAACCATTTATCTGGTTTTCTAAAAAACGACCAAAAATAACGATGTCAACCTTGGGGAGAGCCAGAGGGTTTAGGCGTATTCGAAAACCTTTCTGATAGCGCGTAATTTTCATTACCTTGCACAAGACATGAGGTAGGCCAAGCTGCGTCATATTTTCTAGGGTCGAGCCAATCTCTGGAGTGGTGCCGGGTTTTTCAAAAATGCTCTTTAAATCGGCAAGTTTTATATTTGTTTGTTCTGACGATGCTCCTACTGGCTCCGTATTGGAAGTAAGGCAAGCATGCTTTGACCAAGTTGGTTCCAAAGTATCAAATAAAGCTTGTCTGCCATTTGAAGACTGAAACTTATAAACCGCACTATTGCAGTCAGGACAAATATAATTGGTCTGAATTGGGCTGCGCTTTTGCTCTTCAATGATTTTCAAATTTTGCGCTATATGTGCTTTTTTCTTCTTGCGCACTAATATTAAAGGACGTCTCTCAGGGATAGCCCTTGGGGTGTATTTTTGGGCAGCTTTTGCGGGTTGGCATTCCGTAATGATATCCGACATGCATTTATGCGTAACCCATTTATAGCCAACCCTATCAAACCATGCATGCTCATGTTTCTCTCGTGAATAATAATAAGTTGGCCTGTCACATTGTGGGCACGGGGCGCCACGTGTTATGAATTGATCGCCCCAATTGGATCCTTTTTCAGCAACCAGCTTAGCAAAATCATAGCGCTTTCGGATATCAGGAAGAGCATTCTGTAGACCTTTAAAGTGACCCCGTACGCTCGTTATAACACCCGAAGCACAAAGCCGTTCATGTTCGCACCACCATACATATCTAACCATGGATCAACTCCGAAAGATGTTCGGACGTTTTCTTAAGTTCCCGATTAAATTCCACTCGACGATTAAATTGTTTCTCTTTGCCTATCTTAGAGCGAAGGGACTCGCATCTTTTCTCGAGTGATCTTATCTCTTCAATGCGGGCATTAAGCTCGAATAGACCTTCATAGTCACGTCCCTTATAGGGCATCAAGCTTTGTAATAGCTGGCTGTAAAGTCCCTCTAGATTTGTGGCGACGGGTAAGACTTGCCTCTCGCTCTGTTCAGCCACCCAGTTAGAGGCATAATAATGTTTGCCTGGCTTGCCGCCCTGCCATTTTGGCGAAGCGACAGCTTTACGATTGTCGCCATATGCCAATTCAAAAATTATCGGAAAGGCAATGGCTTTGTCTATATGTCTGAGAACATCATCATCCAATTCTTCACCTTTAAGCCTAAGGTTAAAAATTTGAATTTCAGGCACATTTTTTGAGGCCATTAGATTGATCGTTTCAGGGGCTAGTTTATAAATCCAACGCACTTGCTCCACTTGGTCGGAGAATAGGTCTCGAATACGCGGTGTTGCTTTCTCATATGAAAACAGCTTGGTCTTGGAGACCATACGGTCAAACTTCGCTCGCTTTGGATATGCGAAGAGGGCACTCAATTAAGTCTCACCATATACAACAATAAAACCCAACAGTTCAAAGTCATCCAGACCAGCTATGGAGTCGAGAAGCGCGGTTGTGCGCGCTCCAGTAAAGAGGCTGTCAATGTCCTTGTCCTCTTTGACATTGATCATAGACTTGATGGCACTATCTAGAAGGTCTGAATAGGCCTGCATATTACGGCCATCTTTGGTGTTTTTGTTGAAATGCTCCACGACCTTTGCAATCGGCTCTGGATAAGGTTTACATGCCGCTCTGGCCAAATCGAGTAAGTGTTTTGCCCGAGAGTGCTCGGCGATGATTTCTCCATCATGCCCGATATAGACCAGATAAAATGGATGGAGCCTGTTATGGCCACCAATATCCGGTGTTGTCGCCTTGATGTTTTTCATAGCGAAAATAACGCCCGGGACGAGCCCTTTTTCGGGTGCCGCAGTGACAACTGTATGAATTCCATTGGGTAGTTTAGGAATATCGGGATGATCTTTGAGATAGCGGACCAGGTCCATTCGAAAGTCATTTAGACCGAGATCAGTGATTGATACGCCAGTCTTCAAATCTTCTAGCTCAATGACTTCGTCCTGAAGGCGGCGAAGCTGTTCTTTACGGTATTCTGTGTCATTGGCTTTAGCAGAGAGGACATTATCATCCCCCGTCGCTGAGACATCGGCGATAACCATGCGCGACTCTACACGGTCTTTAAGATTGATATATTCATCAAGTGAAATATCCGGCCAGTAATTGACCAGCTGTATATCCGTATTTGTGGAACCTATTCGGTCAACCCGACCAAAGCGTTGGATAATTCGCACAGGGTTCCAATGAATATCGTAGTTGATGACGATGTCGCAATCTTGAAGATTTTGTCCTTCGGAGATGCAATCCGTACCGACCAGTACGTCAATCTCGCGCGGTTCATTTTCAAGTATAAGGTCTTTCTTTTTGGAACGCGGCGAAAATAATGTCATGACTTCCTGAAAGTCATAAGATGTTCCCAATGTCGATTTCGGATTGCCTGATCCGCCGGTTACGCAGGCTGAATGGAGCTGGAACTGATCCGTCACTTCTGCAGAGAGATGTTTATACAGATAATCTGCAGTGTCAGAGAAGGCCGTAAATATAAGCGCCTTTTTATTGCCCGGATTGAACGGGTCCAAGATTTTGTCTTTAACGCTTTGAATCAAGTGCTGAAGTTTGAAGTCGTCTTCAGGGCTGACCTTTTCCATTTCCAGCAAGAGATGTGAAAGAAGATGCTGGTCGCCTTGGAGCTCGTGTTTCCAGCTCGGCAGGTCGATATCGGCAAGATCTATTTTAATTTTTCCACCAATCAATTGTTCTTCAGGTGTCGGGAGCTCATCATCATCTGGATCAAGGTCATCGATTATATTATCGATAGACTCCATTTTACCAGTGGCTTCGTAAGCGGCAATTTTCTCAAGCGTTGAGAGATAAAAGTTATTGAGCTTTTCGAGTGTCAGCCGAAACGCGTGGACAGAACTCTCAAGACGCTTAAGCAAATTTACAGTCATCAAGCTTTGCAAAGCCTTTTCGCGGTCCATTTGCGTGAGGCGGCCTTTGCCTTCGCGAACTTCAGTGTCGTACATCTCTTCATATTTTTTGAGACGGCTCGGCAGGACATAGCTGATTGGCGCGTAGACTGACATTTTGACCTGCCTGAGGTCCGTGTAGATTTCGTTGAAGCTCATGACATCCGTGCGGCTGGTCAGCTTACAACGATGTGAAACAGGCTGTCGTCTATTCGGGAAATCGCCAATATCTGCCGTATCATAATACGTTGTGATGTGTTTGCGAGACCGAGCGATAGTGACGCTATCGAGAAGTTTGAAAAAATCAAAATCAAGGCGCTCTAGGATAAGTTCCGCCGTGCGCTCTTCTGTAGGCAGTTTTGACCAGTCATTAAAAACGGCCTGCGCCCGTTTGAAAATGTCTTCAATGGGTCGTTCAGTTCCGAGCTTTTTAGAAAGCGTGGAGGATTCTCCTTCATAGGCCAGAGCCAATTGATTGCGTAGATCCGTGAAACGATTATTCACCGGTGTAGCTGAGAGCATAAGGACTTTGGTCATGACGCCTTCTCGAATAACCATACGCATCAGTTTTTGATATCGTGTCTCTTTCTCTTTGAGCGCTTCATTATTCCTGAAATTATGAGACTCATCGATAACGACCAGATCGTAATTACCCCAATTGACCTGATTGAGCGGAAGTCCAAGACTTTCACCACTCGTTCGGCTAAGGTCCGTGTGGCAAAGGATGTCGTAATTTAGGCGGTCCTTGGCTAGAATATTTGTTTTTAGATTGCTGTTATAGGTCTGCCAATTTCCCGCGAGTTTTTTCGGGCAAAGGACAAGTACAGCCTTGTTACGTAGCTCGTAATATTTGATAACTCCAAGAGCAGTAAAAGTTTTACCCAGACCAACACTGTCGGCGAGTATACAGCCATTATAAGTCTCAAGCTTATTGATGAGACCAACAGCCGCGTCTTTCTGAAAATTGTAAAGTGTATTCCAAACCACGCTGTCTTGATATCCAGTCAGGTCATTGGGAAGGACGTCTTCACTTAAGTCTTCAAGAAACTCATTGAAAATATTATATAAGATTAGGAAATAGACTTTATCTGGCGCGTTTTCCTGATAGATATTTTCAATGTGATTGCAGAGCTGTTCCGTGACATCCTGAAGCTTTGTAGGGTCACGCCAGATATTCTCGAACAAATCGAGAAATGTTTTCGCCATAGTCGGCTCATTCAAGCAGTTGACCATGTTAGAAACCGCATTGCCTTGCTCATACCCAAGGTCTACAGCCGTGAAGCCCTGAATTGGCATATAAGCCATCGCATCATTTCCAGGTATGCACGCGAATTGTTGCATAGGCGCAGAGGTTGTATTGGATTTAAATCGCGCTTTCCGCCTTATCCAGTCTGCGCATTCCTTGGCGATAGCTTTTTGGGTAAGCTGGTTTTTGAGCCTGATTTCAAACTCCGTCCCGTAAAGGCCACGTTCGCGGTCGCGTTTTGGAATAGAAAATTCCCGTCGTTCTTTCCTGATTTTGTCGGATTGCTCATTTGGAACGAAAGTTGGAGCCGTAAAAATAAACTCCAACGCGTCGACCTTCTCTAGCTCCTTTTTCAAGGCCTCATAAGCATAGATAGAAAAGCAGGACGCCGCGATTTGCAGTTTGGAACCTTTTTTTATTCTGCCTTTGAGATCGTCCCCAAAGAGATCGTTTATGTTGTCAAGCGTTCGCAAAATGCTCCCTCAATAAAAATGACTGAATACAAGAGCTGAATGCAACAACACCTCACGCGCTCACTACAGGATAGGCAGGCATATCCCAATCACCATGAATGTCTTCCATCATCAGGCTAATGAAAACGGGAACGAGTGTTTCCAATATTCGCATGCAATCTCGGACTTGGTCACGGTTAACTCCACTTTGCCATGTTGCACCGCCGTGAATAATTTGATTTCTGAGCGTGTATATACGTGGAAACAAGCTGGATAGCACGCTGACTGTATCTTGTTTCATGAACGATTTTTGCGTGAGCTTTCTGGATGCAGCAAACCACATCTCCCATTCGCTCTTCGATACCACTTCTTGCTGATAGCGCCAGAACGGAGCAAAGACGTATTTGTTTTCGAGGAGAATGCGAACCGACCCCGAAAATTCGGACCAAATTGATTTATAGATAACCTTGCTTGCATCTAGCTTCACCAGTCGGTCGAAGAATGATTTCATTTGGTCTTTCTCAGATGAAGCGTCGTGCTCGGGTACAGTTTTGGCGTATGCCGCGTTAAATGCAATCCAATAGAGAATGAATTTTATATCGCAGTCATCTTCAATTTCAGCAGGTTTGAGCCAGGATAAAGCGCGATGCACCCTTAAAGAGAGAGCTTCGGGATAATCCTTTGAAGTTCGTATTTCTCTATGCCGAGCTTTAAGAACACTAAATGTCAATGTTTGCCCCACCAATTGAACTCCCTCCCAAAAGCAAGATTGTAGGATATAGTCTTAGTTAATGAATGATTACTGAACACGCACTCAACTTTAAAGGGCTTAAAAATAAGCTTGCGACTCATCCATAAAGTGAGTTTAGCTTGTGAGAGTTAGTCTGCCCAGTTAAATTGCATAGTAAAAAATACAACTTACATGGATTTGTACGAGACCACTAAATTCATATTTCTTTGAACGAATCTTAAACTAAAAATTCGCTGCATCCCGCATAACGTCGTCATAGAGATGGGCATATCGTTCAGTTGACTTGATGCTCTTATGACCCAGAAGCTTCCCAACAATCGGAAGTGACAAGTTTTGTGATACCGCTAAACTTGCATAGGTATGACGCAAATCATGAATTCTCACATCGTCAATGCCCGCCATTGCACGTAGCTTTCTCCACGGCTTTTGCAAATTTACCAAAGGCGAGCCACTTCTTTGTCCGACAAATATATATGGGTTACCACGCTTGTACGGAATGGCCTCGATATAATCCCGCGCTTTGTCACTCAACCATATTGTTTTCTTTCCCGACTTGGAATCCGGTAAATTGATCTTGCCATTTTCGATATCGACATATTCCCACTTCATGGTCAAAACTTCTTGAAGTCTTGCTCCTGTCATCAGTAAAACTCTTATCGCATGAATAACCGAATGAGACACCAAGTGTTCTTTTTGTGCTTTTGACAAAGTCTGCTCAAGAGAGACTATTTCGTCCTGTGACAGATACCTTTCCCTAGGCGTTTCTTTATACTTTCTGATATGCTGAGTGGGGTTCGTATTTGCATCTCTTAGCTCCCACTCTTCAGCAAGGTTGAACATTTTAGATAGCAAGGCGAGCAAGCGATTTGCCTTCACGGGTTTTGCGCTCATTGAGCTGTGAATTCTCACAATATCCTTACTGCGAATTTCCGAGAGACTCTTTGAGCCCAGTAGCGGCTTAATCTCCTTTTCGATATATCGCGCGTCATCTTCAATACTGCGTGGCTTTTTGTGTAACCGAGCATAATCCTCTAGATACATATCACATAGCTTTCGCATCGTGATCGCTTTTTTCTTGGGGCGGTCTTCTACAATTGTTTTTCCAAGAGTGACATTCGCTACCATACCCTGAACCGTTTTACGAGCGGCCTCGGCTGTAAGTGTCTCAGGGGAACCTATCTTCCTGTTTCGTCTGCGGCCGTCTGGCGTTCTGAACTTATAGATATAAGATCGACGACCGGAAGGCTGCACCCGCAATCCAAAACCTTTGACTTCTGTGTCCCAAAGATACAGATCTTTACCTGCTTCACCCTTGAAAGCACTGACACTCCGAGATGTAATTTTGCCCTTCGCCATAATAGCTCCACCCTCCACTCTCAAATTCAAGGGTCCAAATAGGGACCAATTGCAGAGGTTTCAGAAAGAACCCCTGTGTACGCGGATGAACAATAGCACTAATTTTATATAATGAATACAGTCACTTAGTGACGCGCAGTGAAAATGAGTGATGTGGAGAGAACTGTTTTTTTTGATTTGTAATCAGGGGGTCCGCGGTTCGAGTCCGTGTGGGGGCACCATTTTCCTATCATAGCAAGTTGCGTATGCCTCTGAAAAGTCTCGGAAAATCCCTCTTCCCTGTACTTTCCACACGGTAACTCGCGTGATTTGCCTCACTTCTTGCCTTACAAAAGGCGGACGCAGGAGATGGCAGGATGAAAGCGATTAGACGGCCCGACCAATACCTACGGTTACGCGGTGATATATGGCATTATGTGCGGCGCGTGCCCAAAGCAGTCAGGCAAATAGACGACCGCACATTGATTGGCTTTGTCACATTAATATCAATTTTCAGACATTCTGCTAAGCATACGCGATGACAACCTCAATCTATTCTCGCCATCGCTTCCATTCGGACATTATTCGACGTGCTGTTTGGATGTATTTCCGGTTCAACCTCAGCTTCCGGGACGTGGAAGAACTCATGGCCGAACGCGGAGTTGAATTATCTTACGAAACGATACGTAGATGGGTCGATAAGTTTGGGTCGACTTATGCAAAGCGCATAAAGTGTCGGTCTGAAGACCCCTCTCCTGTTTGGCATTTGGACGAAGTCTATGCAAAGATTGGTGGAAAGATGGTTTACCTTTGGCGAGCCGTCGATAACGAGGGAACGGTTCTGGATGTTGTTGTTCAACGAAGGAGTAATGCAAAAGCAGCTACACGTTTGCTACGGAAACTCCTTAGAAACCAAGGCGTCTAGCCAGAGCGCATCGTTACAGATAAACTCGGATCATATGACGCAGCACTAAAGGAACTGGGCATGAAACATTTGCAAGACGTGGGAGGAAGAAACAATAATCGCGCAGAATACTCACACGTTCCTATCCGGCGAAGATAACGAAAATCACAAAAATTCAGGTCGGTGAAGAACGCTCAAAAACTACTCTCGGCCCACGGTCAAATCTACAACCTATTCAATCACCGACGCCACCTCATCTCCCGATCAACACTTCGAAAGTTCAAACATCAGGCAAACTTAGAATGGAACTTAGCGATGGCATCATTGTGCTCGTAAGAATGCAGAATGCGGAAGAACTCATTCGACACAGTTAACGTGACAAAGTCTACTAAACTGAGATGTCTTATCCCCTGAAGGGCCTCCGCCCGCAAACCAAGCTTTCCATCTTTTCTTTCAAATGGGCCGAAAATCCGACGGCAGATCCTAAAGCGCCACTAATCACGGTTTCCGCATCAAGACATTCGTCACATTTCCAAATGTTATCAGTCAACTTTGTCTTTAGTAATAGCTTTTTCTAGAGGTATTATTAACTCTACACAGAGGTCGCCGCTTGTCCTTATTAGGCTATTCTTAATAGATTTTTTTTCGATACTTACATCATCATGTAGATCTGAAATGATATCCCATATCCGTTGATTAATACTTTCCAACTTTTGCAAGGTAGATTCATTCGTCATATTAACAGCCATTTCTATCTAGACATTGACTATCCACAGAGGCAGGTAATCAATCTATCTACCAGCCCTATCGGGCCGTTCTAGAATACCGCCCCAATGTCTTATCACGCGTCCAGCATAATGCTTACTGATGAAAATGTGCCTAATACTAATTGTATGCACATGCCGTCCTACTAATCCCATAAGTATGCGTTCTCAGTCATTCCCAAAAGGCGGCATTGACATCACAATTAATGAAAGCTCTGCCTTTTCCCTCGTCGGCCAGAGGCGGGCCTAACGCGCCTGCCTCCGCTTGTGTAGCGAGCTTAGGCAGGCGCATCGCCTGACATCCGACCTGACACCCGAATAGTATCAAGCTAGCCATATGAGTTTGATCAAAAGTTTAATTACGCAGAGCGCGCCACTCGCTTAAGCGCGTCACCCGTGAGAAAAATCGCGCTTGCCAATAAAACAATATCTTTGAGCAAAAACTGCCCGGGCACGACAGAGAGCGCAGGAAACCCGCCAAGACTGGCTTCCCAAACAGGGGCTGTCAGAAGGTAGCTCGATGTGACAAGGAAAGTCGCTAACGCCCCGAGTGCACCGACAAGGGCCAATTTTGGGAATTTTGCCCCTAAGGCGATTATAATTGCCAAAGAAATTTCAATCGTGCCGATTAAATTAGACGCCCCTTGAAGACTGAACACACTATAGAGCCAAGAAGTAAGCGGGCTAGAGGCGACGAGGCCTTCTATAGCACCCGCTTCATAGGCCGTAAATTTCATTGCGCCAATCCAACCTAAGACAGCGGCACCAGTAAAACGAAGTGAGTGCAAACCGATTTTACTTATACGGTCTCCAAGCGCATTAATTTGGCCAGCAGAATATCCAGCAATTTTATTATTAGAAAGTGTTGCAGTCGAAGTCATGATGTAGTCCTTGATTTATAGACCAACTGGTCTATATTTAGTTATAAATTAAGCAGCCTTCTGGCTGCGGTGAAGTTGATATAGACAATAGGAACCGATTGGTCAATAATTATGAATTCACAAACGCGTGATATGAAAAAACCCTCGCAACCGGTCGGGCGGCCCCGAGAATTTGTTGAAGAAGACGTACTTGATGCCGTCATGAAATTGTTCTGGAAGCAAGGTTATGAAGGCACAGGATTGAAAGACATTCTGACAGCAACTGGCCTCACCAAAGGGAGCATATATAAAGCCTTTGAAAGCAAACATAATCTTTATCTAAAATCACTCGAAAGATATGAGAAAATTTATGTGGACTCCGCTGTTACTTCTTTGAAATCAACAGATGACCCTATCTCGCGGCTAGATGAGTTTCTCTCAGCCCCCATAAAGAACATGTCTGTGAACGCCCCCAATAAAGGCTGCTTCCTCTGCAACTCATCTGCAGATCGCGCTTCCTCAGATGAAGAAACGCGGGCTTTGGTACAAAGAAGTTTTAGAAAACTCAGTGCGGCCTTATCAAGCGCGATATATGAAATTCGGCCAGAATGGCCAGAAAAACGTATTCAACAAACAGCGCAAATGATGCTGTCGGTTTATTCGGGCCTTCGGATCATGTCGCGATCACGTGAAGATATTGATATAATGAAAGACGCCAAAGACGGCGCCTTAGCGTTGATAAAATAGGCCGTGGAAACCGCACAGAGCACTGAACACAGAACTCTGAGCACAGAACGGAGAGCACAGACACTGAGCAGAGTACGCATTCTGATAACCGAGTCTGAACCCATCATATGCGCGCCTTTCAGCCAAATGAAAGACAACCCCGTCTATTTTGATAGTCTCTTATAATGGTCATAAGGGTTCCCAGGATAGTCTGTGCTTAAACTAAGACCAGCCGACGCATCATTTTTACTTAGGTCGCACTGTCCCGTATTCTTATTGTAATCGATAGATTTGCAATAAAAACTGTCTTCATTCACACATGCGCTTTGACATTGCGCGACTGTATAATTTGAGAAGGATTTATGATTATATCCGCTTAAAGCAGCATTTCGCGTATGAGAGAATTTCTCCGCTATGGCTGCCTGAGACGCCTTAGAAACTCTTTTATAATGATCATAAGGGTTTCCAGGATAATCTCTTTTTAGAGAGGTCTTTCCAGAAGCGTCATTCTTGCTCAAATCACAACGACCTGTCTCCTTGCCGTAATCAAAAGATTTACAATAGAAACTCTTTTCATTCAGACAGGCGGATTGACACTGAGCAACTGTGTAATTGTTAAATGTTTTGTCGTTGTAACCGCTCAGGGCTGCATTCTCTGTACGAGAAAATTGATCGGATACAGTGTTCTCATTCTGACTAAATTGGGCGCTTTGTGGCCCTCCGCAAATTTCTGCCCCGCCAGACAAAGTACTGATAGAACCCTTTGTCCACTTAAAGATATCATCAACACGTCCTATCGTCCGTGGGGCGGATGTATTTAACCGAAAAGTTCGTGTGCCATTGCCTGGAATTGTCCAGCCTTGGCGCGACGAATAAAGTGATTTGGTTTTGACCACATCACTACGATAAAACCCATAAACATCAATTTCAGCCAATGCCCATTCAGAGCCAGCTGCGCTGCCAATTGTCGATAAGCTTTTTGAAAAAGGCGCAGGCTCTGCCTTTTCGACACCTGTAACAAAATTATTGAAGCTTCGGTTTCTATCCGCATCCGTTTCTTCGTCACTCTCAAAAAACGCAGCGGCCAGAACGACGGCTCCGTTTGGCGCCAACGTCGCAGTCAATGTTGGCCAAGTCAGTGATTTCACATCACCGCTATCCATCCCGTCATTTACGGGGTCCATTTTATAAGAAAAAGATTGATCTTTAAGCTGTGGCCGCACCCTGATTTTCACAGGAAAATGAACGAATTGTTCTTGCTGAGTCAAACTCCCATTGAATGCGGTGAATGATCCAAATGCAAAAGGTTCATCACTGTCGCTCAGAAACCCGTCCACATCAGATTCTCTGATGACTTTAAGAGATTGGGGCACAATTTCGAAATTTCTATGGCCAGCAGCCTTAGTCTGATTATCTAATCCAGATGTGCCTTTATCCGTTATCTTCACGGATATGCTATATTTGCCTTCACTTTTTCCATCACCAACCAGCGTATAGGTTTTATTCGACGCCCCTCTCAGCTCAGAAAAATTGATAGTTTTGACATCATTACCCACGACATCTTCTATTGACCCAAAATTTACGGCAAGTTTTGAAGGGTCGAAAAAATTTTTAATTTTTTCGCCGACATCATTAAACACGGCCTCGACGGCATCGCCCGTTGTGGCCGCCTTACTTTTCAATGTCAGTGATATGGGCGCCCCCTTAATCGGACCAATAGTATAAACATCATTATCACCGCGCTCGAAATCATTATATGCTAGGGCGCGCCCCATTGGAGTGTCACTTTGCACAGACGTAAGCGCCAAAGATGTCGAGGCATTCGACCCTATGGGCATATAATCTAAAGTGAAATCTTGAGTCCCAGCAGAGGATTTGACCGAGGCGATAATATCCGCGTCTGTCCCCGCCCCTTGCTTATCAGCCGTTTTTAGACGGAGACGTAAATACCAACCATCCGCGCTTTTCTCAAATGTGTGAGTCCCAAGCCTTGGGTTATTGACGGGGTAAGGCCCCGCCGAAAGAAACTGAAAAGGCATTTGGGAGAAATCTTCAAATTGCTGGGTACGGCTTTTCAAACTGACATCCTTCGTTTGGCCCGATCTAACTCTGTTCCAAAAAGAGGGATGTTGAACGGACATATATCCATCAATGGACTTAACCCATTGCGCTGTGGATTCAGTGGCTAATAATTTTGATGTTGCAAAGATACGCTCATGGTCTGATGCACAACTTCGCGTGGTCTCAACAGGACAAGACTGTGCATGCGCAGCGCCTTCATCACAGGACACGCCAAAATTAGAGATTAGGTCACACTGTTCTAAACTAACAAAATTATTTGATTTCCCCGTAATAAAACGACCGTTATCATTCAAAAGTCCACGCGTAATCCCACCAGGCTTTGCAAGGTATGATGAATCGAGCGCAATGCCTTTTGGATTAAGGACCAGCGCACTAGGTATTCTTCCCGCAACGGATTGAACATCGAGGTTTGTGTTCCCCGTGGGGCATTGCCTATATGAAATACAAAAGGTTGACTGATTATAAGGAGAGACACCACTACAGGCGATATCAGCAAAATCTTCCATCTGCTTATATTGCGCTGTCCTGAAGACAGAACACTCTAAAGACACCTTCCCATGATGGTGCTGCGCCGCCCGTTCTGGTGTCTCATAGGCCCCTGTATAGAGATTATTACGGCGTTGAGAGGGCGTTGAACATTGCCAAGTTTTATTTCGATTGGCCTCTGTCGAAATAAAACTCGAATGCGAATAGAAATCCTGTACAGCGTGAACCGAAACCCCCAAAATATTATAGGCAGCCGCTACGTCATTTTGCGAAGCCGCCCATTCGAGTCCGGCCAATGTGCCCCCTCCATAGCGTCTCCAAGTATCTTCGACACCACTGACGGTAAAAAGGTCATCAAAATGCAAGCGTTCTAGGTGATGAAACTGAGCCAATGAGGCTTTTAATCGGTTGTCCTTGTCTGCCAAACCACCCGCATCTGAAAAACCTTCCGCCCACCAAATAGGACTATATAGATAGCTATCAATGTAATCTGCGTGCCAACCAATCGCTGTTGCGGCTGCTGGACTAAAGCCTATTCCCGGAAATGTATCACCACCAGTGCGGCCTTTAATGGCATTATCGCCCGCTAGCGCTCGAAGGGAAATATCGAAATGATGAAAGGGGGCTCCGCTTAATATGTCCTCGCCCGCATAGCCAAAGGCCATGCCTGCCGCCATTAGCGACACCCCCGCTGTGCTCAGTGATAACTTTTTACGTCTTGATAGAAACTTTAGCATGATGGATCGCCCCCGATTGCAATCCGTATTGAATATGCCAAATGCCTCGCAGAGCTCAAAAGGGCTTGTGCGTATACTTTGGCGGGCCCCACTGACCACCACAACAGATAAACAATCTCAGTTCTTATAGCATCTTTGTCATCATTAGGGAACACCACTAAATTTAAGGAGACCATGCCACATGAATATACGAAGCCATGATTTAATTTATAAATTTATTACGCAGTGATTTGACTTGCGTAATCTTCACAGGCCTATGCCCGACTCAGTGCCCATGAAGATTACAATCTCTCTGCTTGCAAGCTCATGAATCTGCTAAATTTCAATCGTAATTAATTGATATCTTGAACATCCATAACAAGTTTGCCCCAATTACGCTGGTTTTCAATGTCATGCTCAAGACTTTGTTCATCCGCTAAACGAAAGCGTTTGAGGGCAGGCGTCTTGCTTGTGGCCTGATACAACCAGTAGGCTTCGGCTTTTAATGCCTCTTCAATGGGTTTATCTATGCTCTCATAAACCATCTGCTTACAGGCATTAATGGACTCGGCTGGAAATTGCGCGATGCGCTTTGCAAGAGCATCGACATAGTCACCGATTTCATCGGGCTCTAATGCTTTATTAATTGTGCCAAGACGTTCGGCATCATCAGCATCATAGTCTTGTGCACTAAGGATAATCTCTAGAGCTTTCCCAAGTCCCGTTTGTCGCGCCATACGTGAGGCTCCGCCGCCGCACGGCAAGATACCCATACCGACTTCCATTTGCATAAACTTGTACTTACCGCGCGCGGCAAAACGCATGTCGAGCGCAAGTGCTAGCTCATGACCACCACCTCTGGCGAATCCTTCGAGTTTAGCAATTGTGGCCTGTGGCACTTTGCTTATTCGCTCACAAATGGTTTGCAGGTCCAATAACTTTGCATCCGCTCTAGAGACCGCTTCATTGGACATATCCTTAAGGAGTTCGGTATCATAATGGCAAACCCAGATTTCAGGATTGGCAGATTGAAAGATAACGACCTTTGTCTGTCTGTCGCGTTCGAGACGCATGGCTAAGCTGTTCAAATCGGCAAGCATTTCCTGCCCTTGAAGATTGACAGTTCCGAAGTCAAAAGTCACCGTCATGATGGCGTCGACTTGATCGACCGCGAATGTTGTAAAGCCTTCATATTTCATTTTATTTTCCTTTGTTTTGGACACAGTGAGAGAGCACGCTCGAAAGCGCGGGGTTAAACCAGATGGATAAAATCAATCTGGAATGCAGGGATGTAGAGAGATTAACGGATTAGCTAATCACGCCTTCAATGGCTTTGATGAGGCGTTTGTTTTTTGCGGAATCTAGAGCATCAGGGTGTGGCTCTGTGAAGGCCTTGCGATCATTGTCATAATAGCGACCAGACGCATCCGCAAAAGCATCGCTTAATGACGCGCGCGTTAATATATCTGCGCCAATGCGTAAGTCCTGACCGATACGACCATAAGCCTCTTTGACCATTTTACTGCCTAAAAATGATGCAGGATTAACGGCAATTATGGCGGGCCCATTCTTGCCAAGCGCTTTGGCCATCTCATATGACCACATAATCAGTGCGAGCTTGCTCTGAGCATAAGCCTCACCAGCAGAGAAGGCCTGCTTATCTAGGAAGCCTTTCACATTAACAGGCGCTTGAGCTGCTGAGGCTAAATTCACAACCCGTCCATTTTTATTAAAAATAGGGAGTAAGGCTTTCGTTAATTGATACGGCGCCACAACATTGACGATGAAGCGCGCATCATATCCACTCTCAGTGACGGGGTTCGACATTTTGAAGACGCCGGCATTATTAATTAGGATATCAAGTGTATCAAAATCATCCTTCACCTTGCGGGCCAAAGCCTCAACCTCGGTCAGCACCGAAAGATCCGCTCTGTAGGTTTTAATTTCGCCGGCTCCTTTCACGGAGGCGATGACATTTTTGACCGACTTCAGCTTGTCTGTGTTTCGGCCATGTAGCAAAAGTGTATGCCCTTCTGGGGCCATCATCTTGGCAGTCTCAAGGCCAATGCCATCAGTGGCCCCTGTAATTAATATCGTCTTTGTCATGATATTTGTCCTTAAGCGTATATCGGTTTCAATTGTCTCAGTCATTAAAAGGGCGCAAAACCATCTGGGCGGTTATCGGGTATTGTCCATCTTTCCTTCGCGCTGATGGGCATCGAGGCTGGTCCGTGCGGATAAGGCGTCTGTCCCCCTTCCCCGTAAAGCCATAAAATGAAATTATGCCGCTCTCCCTCTGTGATAGGCTCCGATGCGTGCGCGACATTGCCATGGTGGATTAAAGCCGTCCCTGGTTTAAAGCTCAGGCTCTCTACTTTTCGGTTTACCGGATCAATAAATCGTACAGCGGACCCTCCAAAGGATTCTTCTGGTAGGTTCAAATTAATATTGAGCGTCACGCTTGATGCATCGGTATGTGGTCGCAAGGTCGTATCTTTTCCTGCTTGCCAGGCAATTGAAAAACCAAAACTTTGACTATCATACCCATAGGTATCCGGGAGTAATAACCGAGAGACGGGCCGCATATATTGGTTGATCAATTCATGATAGAATGTTTGAAAAGTTGGAGTCGCCAGATAACCTTCGGATCTTGGGTCAAGCATCGCGCCTCTTCGATTAAGGACAATGCCATAAGGAGGTCGTAGGGGAATATCGGCTTCAAATACTTTGTCGAGATAAGCTCTTAAAATATGGAGTTTTTCTGGGTCAAAGAATTGCGCTTCAAACACATTTGGAAACACTTCTGTCCATAGGTCTTTGACGGCGATTTCTTTATTTGGGTTTTTCCAGCTTTGCTCAATCGCGCGCCGAAGCGCGGGCGCATACAAAGAGGCATCCAAAACGAATTGCTTGTTCCCTTCTTTCTCCTCCCACTCTGCCCAGGCTGCCTCGAAAATTTTTGCGTTTTCATGCCAAAATTCATGAACGCTAGGGTCACGTTGCAACATGGCTTGCCGCGTTGGACGGGAAACTGTGCGGGCTTGTGTCAATAAAGTTGTCGACATGGTTTTCATTCCTTTCAGGAATTACTCGTATCGCACAAGAGAACGGCTCTCGATGCTTTTACGCGGTGTGGAAACGTCGCTCTCACTCAAAATATCGAGGGCGCTATGCGCGATGTGAGGACGATCTTGATTATCGTAGATGTTAAAGATTATGGCTTCTTCGGGTGTCATCTCAGATTGATAGAACCACTCATGTCTATCATTGGCTGCAACACCAAGCACTTGGCCCACACGATCGGGGTAAACGACATTAATGTCCATCCAATCTCCTGCCTGCATAGAAGCGGGTTTAATGAATCCAAGAGGGGAAGATTTAACGACAGTCTCAATGGGCCGCCACACATTCACAAATCCGAATTTACCTTTACGGAAGTCTTCAGCACGGGCTTCCCCCAAGAGCTCATCTAATCGCTGCTCTGCGCTGGCATGGGTGAAATCATTATGAACATTACGCGCGGGGCGCCGCGTCGCTTCTGGCTCATCGACACGAACAGTATGGTCAAAAACTATCACCTCTTTTGCGCCTATGGTCTGCTTCAAAAGATTGATGAGCTCTGCCTCATATGGCTCACGCCAGTTTTCACCCTCACTAAAGCGAGACACCTTGGTAGGAGATGTTACAAATGATACGCCATCATCATTGAAATTTAGAGGTTTATGACTTGAGCGCAAATCATCGACTTGCACTTCAGTCGATGCAAGCTCAGGCGCAATCAGCTGACCTGACATGCCATCTCCATCTAGGACAAAAGCCTGCGGAATATTCTTTTTGACGTGGTAATTTACACGGGCTTTGGTTTGCATTTTCCAACTCCAATTCAATTTAAGCCGTCATGGCCGTTTTGTTGATTTAGAGATAATTTATTGAATTATGAAAATAAACGCGCTATATTTTGAAACAGTTTTTAGTTTTTGGATATAATAAAGCTATGGATACGGAAGCCCTTAGATTATTTGTTATGGCCGCTGAAATGTTGAATATCAGCGCAGCTGGCCGACAATTAGGTCTGGCGCCAGCTGTCGCCGGCGCGCGCCTCGCTAAATTAGAAAATCAGCTTGGCGCCGATCTTTTGCACCGTTCAACACGGAAAGTCTCTTTGTCATTGGAAGGCGCAGAATTCCTGCCTTTTGCCAAAGAAATAATTGCACAAGAAGAGGCAGGGCTCGTCGCCCTTGGCAAAGGAAATCCCGAAGTATCGGGAACGCTCCGCTTTGCCTGCTCCAGTACTTTCGCCCAGCTTTATGTCGCCCCTATATTACCAGAATTTTTAACCCGTTACCCAGAGATAAGCCTTGATTTGCGGTTCTCAGATACCCAAGCCAAATTGATTGAAGGAGGGTATGACCTCGCTTTGCGTAACTTTGCCCTTGAAGATAGCGCAATGATGGGACGAAAACTCGCAGATGATAAACGTGTGCTATGTGCCTCACCTGATTATCTAGCAGAACATGGAACGCCACAAAGACCAGAAGACCTTGCCCATCACCGCCTTGTCGTTTTTGGCGGGTTAAAGCGCGATCTGACAAGTCCGAAAGGTGAAGTTCACCAATTTCCACCAAGCCAAGCCAAAACCCGCGTGCAATGTGATGACGGGGCAAGCACACGCCTTGCCACCTTGGCAGGGGTCGGCATCTCTATGAGTTCCATGTGGAGTATCCATCAGGAATTGCGAAAGGGTTCACTCCTCAGAGTCTTACCTGAATATAGAGTCGATGATGGCTCGGCCATTTGGCTCGTCTATCCAAAATCAAATGTTCTGACGGCCAAAGTAAGAGTGATGATAGATTTTCTTATAGAGAAAATCGGAACACCGCCCGTCTGGACACAATAGTTTTATATAGAAATTCTAAAAACTGATTATCCTTTTAGCTCGCTTATCATTAAAAGGAGCACAATCTAATTAACCTCAACACAAACAATAATTGAGGTTACCCCATGAAAGCAATGTCCCTAAAATCATATGGTGAGACTGCAAAGTTCGAACTGGCTGATATTGACGAACCCACAGTTACCAATGGTCACGTCTTAGTCCGCATCGCTGCGAGTAGCGTGAATACAGTAGATACGATGATCCGCCAGATGGGTCAGGAACAATTACCGCTTTCGCCTGACCTGCCGGCCATTCTCGGCATGGACTTTGCTGGTACGGTCGAGGCTTTTGGCGAAGGCGTGACAAACTTTGCTCCTGGTGATGAAGTCTATGGCTGCGCAGGCGGCCTCATTGGTTTGCAGGGCACATTAACAGAGCTAATTAACGCTGATGCAAAGCTCATTGCGCATAAACCGAAAACACTTTCTATGCGCGAAGCCGCCGCAATTCCACTGGTAGGCATTACCGCTTATGAAGGCTTAAAACGCGCGGGCGCAAGGTCTGGACAAAAAATCTTGGTTCAAGGCGGCTCTGGCGGCGTCGGCCACCTTGCCGTACAACTCGCCAAACATATGGGCGCTGAAGTCTTCGCAACGGATACAGGCGACAAACGCATGGAACTCATTGAAAGTTACGGCGCAACAGCTATCGACTTTAAACGTCAAGCCGTGAGTGATTATGTGGCCCAATATACCGATGGTGCTGGGTTTGATATTATTTTTGACTCTGTGGGCGGACAAAACCTTACAAACTCATTCGAAGCCGCAGCGCTCAATGCCCATATTGCAACGACAGTGTCTTTGCTCGAGCTAGACCTAAGTCCTGCCCATTTTAAAGGTCTCTCGCTTCATGTTATATTTATGCTTATTCCGATGCTTCACAATCATGAGCGCGAAGTCCATGGCCAGATTCTTGCTGAACTTGCCAAAATTATTGATGCGGGCGCGCTAACGCCGCGGCTTGATGATGAGGCGTTTACATTAGAAGATATTAACGCAGCCTATGATCGCCTTACGAGTGGCCAAGCCATTGGCAAAGTTGTCGTATCAATTTAAAAGCAGAGGAGCAAAAAATGAAAAATTTAAAATCACGAATTATTGCGCCCTTCTTTGTCGTCATTGGCGCTTGCTCTGGGGCAGAACCCACAACTTATACCCAGACACAAAAAGACAGCATCACCCTTATGACGGCAGAGGATGTCTCATATCAACCGCTCAATCCAGCCAGAGGTGATGCCAGTCCGCAGGCGGGCGTGCTTTGGGGAGATATCTCCAAAGATGTCGCGTCTGGTATGGTTTTGAAATTCTCTGACGGGTTTTCGTCCCCGCCCCATATTCACAACATCACCTATCGGGCTATAGTTATCAGCGGGGCAATCCACAATGATGACCCTGACGCCGCAAATATGTGGATGGGGCCGGGAACATTTTGGACACAGCCCGCGGGCGAAGTGCATATAACCTCTGCGCAGTCTGGTGTAGGCGGGACAGGATTCCTTGAAATATTAGAAGGGCCTTATTTGGTACAGCCCGGTGAGCTCGCATTCGAAAGTGGCGAGCATCCTCTTAATCTAGAAAGTTCAAACATGGTTTGGATGAACGCAGACCAAATGAATTGGATTAAGGTTGATGATATAGAGGACGGGCCTGAGGTTACTTTGCTCTGGGGTAATTTATCTGAGAGCGCCTTAAGCGGCTCAATGATTAGGTTGCCACCCGGCTACCAAGCTAATCTTTCTACACATGGCGGAGAGCTTAAGTCCGTCATCATACAGGGTAATGTTACCCATACTGTCGCTGGAGTTACAGCGCCCACCGACATCAATGCAGGAAGCTATTTCGCATCAGCAGAGAACATACCCCACACCCTTAGCTGTAATATCGAAACGGCTTGCTTGGTTTACATAAGAACGGAAGGGCGTTTTCAAATTAAATAGTGCGATAGGCACATTTAGGCCGTGGTACATCTTCGGCCTTTTTTGGTTCCTGCCTTTAACAATCAATAGATATAATCATAATCTCCGTTCTGAATTAATGCGAATATCAGGTGTAAGGCTATGATTACTTATTTCATGAATGAGAAAAATAGAGGCCATAGTCTAGCGGACTCATATTTTTCACTTACAGAGCCGTTTGGCTCTGTATTTAAATAATATGTCGCGATTGTCGCAACAATACTCTGCAAACTCTTTAAACAGGCTTATTCAGACCAACTGCCCAGCGCTCTATAAAGGGCCGTTGTATTTTGCCCTTTCAGAAGCTGAACAAGTATATGTTGTTGACGCCCAGTGAAATCTTGGCGCTGCGCATCCAAGACAGATAAATAATCATCAAGACCTTCTTTAAACCGTTCTCGAGACAAATAGAGGGTCACCCCTGTATCTTCGGTAAATTGGTCTAAAGCGGAAAGGCGTGCATCAATCGTACTCGCAACGGCCAAGGCGTCAGAGGCTTCTTTAAAGGCCGTTTGGATGGCTTGTTCATATTGCGCCAAGGCCAGTGCTTCAGAGGCCTTTGCCCCCTCTAAATTCGCATCACGGCGGCCACCGTCAAATATAGGCAATGAAAGAGTTGGGCCAAAACTCCATCCCAAAGCGCCGCCACCATCAAACAAATTCTTCAACCCTAAGCTTGCCTCTCCGACAGACCCCGTCAAAGAAATCGTTGGAAAATATGCGGCCCGCGCTGCAATGATATCAGCACTCGCGGCCTTCAAAGAGGCCTCAGCCGCAATAATATCAGGGCGGTTAAGTAAAACTGAGGAAGACAATTCAACAGGAATATCAGTTTTTACAGGATAGGGCGTAAGCTGCACCGCGGTAAAAATTGATTCTGGAATTTTACTACCCACCAATAGCTCAAGCGTGTTTTTGTCTTGCATGATCAGCGCTTGTGATTGCGCAACATCTGCCAAGGCAGATTGCATAGAGGCGGAGGCACGGCGCACATCCAGCTCATTCGCGGCGCCGGCATCCAACAGACCTTGGGTAAGCTCTAAACTAACCTTTTGATTGCTTGCTGTTTCTTGGGCAAGATTAAGTAAGGCCTGATCCGCGCCCAACTGCATCCATGCGTCCATAATGGCTGCAACGACCGAAATACGCACGCTGCGTTCACCAGCTTCTGTAGCTAAATATTGCTGGAAAGCGGATTCTTCTCGGCTTTCAAGCCGCCCAAAGAAATCAAGCTCATAGGATGAAGCCCCAATTTGAGCGACTGTACTATCAGAAAAGAAAGCCGAAGCTGTTGTTCTATTGCCGGCAATTCTGCCGCCTTCTGTTGCGCTCCCTGTTACGGATAATGTGGGCAAGCGGTCAGCCTGTGAGAGCCTTAATTGCGCGCGCGCTAATTGGACATTAGCCGCCGAGACTTTAAGATCTCTATTTTCATCGAGCCCCATTTCAATCAAGGCCTTAAGCTCAGGCGAAGTGACCAGTTCATCCCAATATAGAGGCTTTGAGGGAACGGAATCATCTGTCATTCTCAG
Source organism: Litorimonas taeanensis (assembly GCF_003634015.1). Classification (NCBI taxonomy): domain Bacteria; kingdom Pseudomonadati; phylum Pseudomonadota; class Alphaproteobacteria; order Maricaulales; family Robiginitomaculaceae; genus Litorimonas; species Litorimonas taeanensis. The sequence continues at coordinate 946,986 of NZ_RBII01000002.1, read as the reverse complement.
AGCCGTCTCTACGCTAGAGCTAGGCGGCGAATACACTTCAGAGAGACTCGCGCACCCCGTCAAAACACTACCAGATAAAAGCGTCAAAATTACATGTTTATACGTCATTTCTTACGCCTCCTGTTGAGGTAAATTAGGCTGAGACGCGGCGCTTTGCTCGACTTCAATTTGCTTCTCGGTTTTCTTGCCAGTTAAACGTCTTACGAAGACATAAAATAGCGGAGCAAAGAAAATCCCGAAAGCGGTCGAGAAAATCATCCCCCCGAGAACAGCCGTACCAATTGCCACACGGGCACCTGCCCCTGCGCCTGTGCCTAGCGCCAAAGGCAAAACACCAAATCCAAACGCCAAAGATGTCATCAAGATAGGACGTAATCTCATGCGAACCGCCTCTAGGGTTGCCGCAATTAATTCTTTACCTTCTTCTTCAAGATCTTTTGCAAATTCGACAATCAAAATTGCATTCTTAGCGGCCAGACCAACGGTCGTTAAAAGCCCCACTTGGAAGAACACATCATTTGATAATCCACGGAAATGCGCGGCCGCAACGGCGCCAGCAACACCCAAGGGCGCCACGAGCAATACAGCAACGGGGACAGTCCAACTTTCATAGAGTGCCGCCAAACAGAGGAAAATAAAGAGAATGGATAAAGCATATAGTATTGAGGCTTGGTTGCCAGATTGCCGTTCTTCAGCACTCACGCCTGTCCACTCAAAACCTATACCTTCTGGAAGCGCATTTATCAGGCGCTCCATTTCATCCATAGCAACACCTGAACTCAACCCAGTGGCAGCCGCACCTTGAATGTTAAAGGCCGGAACACCGTTATATCGTTCGAGCTGCGGAGAGCCAAAACCCCATTCCGCGCTAAGCAATTCATCGACGGGAATCATGTCTCCATTGCTATTTCGCACACGCCATTTTGAAATATCATCAGGCTGCATCCGCGCTGACATTTCACCGCCTAAAATGACACGTTTAATGCGGCCACGATCTAGGAAATCATTTACGTAATTAGACCCCATTGCAGAGGATAGAACAGAAGCTAGGTCGCTAGTTTGTACGCCCAAAGCTTGCGCCTTTTTATAATCCATCTCTAGATTATATTGCGGCCCATCCTCACGCCCATTTGGGCGGACATTGGCCAGGAGCGAACTTTGCGCCGCTTGTCCAAGCAGCATATTTCGTGCGTTCATCAACGCTTCGCGTCCTAATTGCGCTTCATCCTTAAGATAGAGGTTAAACCCACTCACCTGACCAAGGGCAGGAAGTGCCGGCGGCGTCAAAGCAAAGATAAAACCATCTGGGTGATTATGCATCGCCATTGTCGTTCGCATCGCAATTGCCGCCGCAGCCTGACTTGGATCTGTTCGTTCATCCCAAGGGTTAAGCGGCGCAAATGATAGCCCCTGATTGGCCCCTGCTCCTGCGAAACTAAAACCTGAAACAGCGAAAACACCTTTCACATTCTCAGCTTCATTTTGCATATAATGATTGGCAACATCCGCCATAGTCGCTTCTGTTCGCGCTTTTGAGGCATCACCCGGCAATGTCGCCATAGTAATAACAGCGCCTTGGTCTTCATCAGGCAAAAATCCATTGGGTAGGGATTGAAAGCCCAATCCCATCACGACTGTAATCACGGCAAAAACGCCCATAAATATCCAGCGGCGGCGCAAAATACGCGCAACGATACCTTCATATCCGTTTCTAAGGCGGTCGAACCCTTTATTGAAAAGATCACCCGGTTTGTGGAGAGGGCCTCTTACTTCGGCTTTGGGCCGTAAGAAATTCGCTGCGATTGCAGGTGATAAAACAATCGCCACAATCACTGACAATACCATTGCCGAGACAATCGTCACAGAGAACTGACGATAAATAACGCCCGTAATACCGGGGAAGAAGGCCATAGGGATATAAACCGCTGATAACACAACAACGATACCCACAAGCGCGCCTGAAATCTGATCCATTGACTTTTTGGCGGCTTCGCGTGGGCCTAGCCCGTCTTCTTCCATAACGCGTTCGACATTTTCAACGACAACAATCGCGTCATCAACCAAAAGACCAATAGCAAGCACCATGGCAAATAAGGTCAACATATTTAACGAAAACCCTGCCACAGACATAATGGCCAACGTCCCTAATAATACCACGGGGATCGCCACCATAGGTACGAAGGTCGCGCGTAAGGATTGTAAGAAAACAAAAATAACAATGAAGACCAAGATCACGGCTTCAACCAATGTCTTTTGAACCTCATGAATAGACTCTTCCACAAAGGGGGTCGTATCATAAGGCACCTCAATCGACATGCCGTCTGGGAGCGAACTCTCTAATTCATGGACAAGCTCACGAACGGCTTCAGCCGTTTCAAGAGCATTAGCTCCTGATGCAAGAGACACTGCAAAGCCAGCCGCAGGGTGCCCATTATATGTAGCCCCAAATGAATATTGTTCAGCGCCAATCTCAACATCAGCCACTTCGCCCAAGGTCAAAGTACGCCCCCCCGCTGTTGTGCGGAGCACGAGTGCGCGGAATTCTTCGGGAGTTTGCATCAAAGACTGCAATGTGACTGTGGCTGTATATTTCTGATCCTTTGATGTTGGCGCATCCCCCAGTGACCCAGCGGAAACTTGAGAGTTTTGCGCCTGAATAGCCGCAATGACATCGCTGGGCATAAGGCCAAATTGATCTAATTTACTGGGGTTCAACCAAATTCGCATGGCGTAACCAGAACCAAATAACTGGGAACTACCGACCCCTGGAATTCGGTTCACCGTATCCAAAATGTTACTCTTAATATAATCCCCAAGATCAAACTGATTATATTGCGCATTTGGAGAATAGAGCGACACAACCATAAGGAAACCTGCGCCAGCCTTTGTCACCGTCACACCCTGACGCTGCACATCTTGCGGTAAGAGCGGCGTCGCCAAAGAGAGTTTATTTTGAACCTGAACCTGTGCGATATCCGCATCAACATTGGATTTAAACGTCAAAGTCGTCGTACCAACCCCTGATGAGCTTGAGGTCGATGACATATAATCAAGTCCATCCAGACCTGTCATTTGTTGTTCGATGACTTGCGTGACCGAATCTTCAACCGCTTTACCCGAAGCGCCAGGATATGTTGCCGTAACAGTAATAGTCGGCGGGGCTATTTCTGGGTATTGCGCAACAGGCAAACTCCGAAAAGCCAACAAGCCCATGAGCATAATACCAATCGCGATTACCCACGCGAAAACGGGTCTATCAATAAAATAACGCGCCATGATTTACTGAGCCCCAGAATTAAATGTCGTCATTGGCGTAACCGCCATGCCTTCTTTAATTCCCTGTAAATTTGATGTGATAATTTTATCGCCCGTCTTAAGACCCGACGTAACAATCCATGAATTGCCTAAATTACCGACAGTTTGAATGCTCTTACGCTCAACGATATTGTCAGCATTTGAAACGAACACAGCAACCTCGCCGCGGGCCGTTCTTGTCACAGCCTCTTGGGGGACAGTGGCAGCCGCTTCAAATCGACCGGCTGGAACCTCTGCTTGAAGATACATACCTGGCAAAAGAGTTCCGTCTGGATTTGGCACGGTAGTCCGCAATGTGACTGAGCCGGCATTTTCATCCACACTAACCTCAGCAAAGGCAATTTTTCCCGGATAGTCATAAGGCTGACCATCTTCCATGATGATCCCGACTTCGACTGTGTCTTTATCGTCCAGCTCTATTTCGCCGTTCTTTATTTTTCTGTTAAAGTCCACCACACGCACACTTGGGATAGCCATGTCCACATAAATCGGATCAAGCTGTAGAATACGCGCCAAAGATTGTGACTGATTAGCGGTAACAAGCGCACCTGTTGTTACAGATGACCGACCAATTTGACCGCTAATAGGTGCCCGAATGACTGTTTTCTCATAATCAATTGTCGTGCGGTCAACCGCAGCCCGTTGAATATTAATATCGGCCTTTGCTTGATTTGCTGTTGCAAGAGCTTGTTCATATTCTTGTTGGCTCACCGCGCGAATACTGGCCAAGCGTTCAAACCTTGCCAAGGTCTCATCCGCGAGTTGAGACGCCGATTTCGACCGCTCCAATGCAGCTTTGGCGCTTTGAACTTCGGCTGAATATCGCGCATCATCAATTTTATAAAGCGCTGTCCCTCTTGAGACTTCTTGCCCTTCTTCGAATAAACGGTCGACAATAAGACCAGAGACTTCTGGACGAATTTCAGCCTCGCGATAAGCACGCGCTCGACCAGACAAGCTTACGATATTATCAATAGGCTCAAGCTTTACTGTATGAACCTGCACCGACAAAGGCGCTGGCGCGGGCGGCGGGGCGGTAACGCTCTCCGTGCCGCAAGCCGCCAAAAACAGAACAGCAGCGCTGCTCGGTAGTAGTTTTTTCAATGAAATCTGCTTAGGGGAAAAAGGCATGAGTATCCGACCATTCTTTAAACACGTGTGCGCCAAATGTGTCCTTACTTAGCGGATGAAAAATAACCAGATGAGGATTTGCATATCAGACTTGCATCAATGCTCTATCTTGGTCACACCCTATAAGAACGACACATGGAAAATAAATAACATCAGCGGCAAGTAGGAAGGCGGTTTCCCTATTTCAACCATCAGACATAATTATATGACCAAGCTGCAAAAATGCATTTAGGGAGGATTTATGAGCCAGCCGTGATTTAGAACAAATCTTGCTGGGTCGTGGGTTTGGGTTTTCTTGCTTTTAAAGGCTTGGGTTTCACTGTCTCAACTACCTCTCCGCCAGCAATTACGGCTTGTCGTCTGCCATCTGCAAATGTCAGATTTATGGATTGCCCCGCACTCACGCTCTCTTTGCTGCGAACCACTTTGCCATTCTCATCCTGAACCAAGGCATATCCGCGTTCAAGAACGCCTTGATAGCTATAAGCCTCTAGCAATTTACTCGCGCGGCTAAGGCGTTGAGATTGGCTCTCAAAATAACGCGAGATGGAACGGTTTGTCTCCTCCCCTAACCGAGACACAGTGACGGCGTCCTGTTTGAGTTTTGTCTCATATCGAGTTTTCGCAAAACGCATGGCTGACTGCAGCGCTTTTTCTCTTTGAATTAAGCGTTCAGAAGCCCGCGCTAGGATTTGCGTCATAGACGGGAGCCGCTGCAGGGCGAGGGCATTTCGCTGTGGCTCATATAATCGCTGAGCAGATGGAAGCCGTGCGGAGGCTAAATCTAATCTTTGCTGAGCCGGGGCCAAAACTGTTTCAAGACGCGGCAATCGGGCCGCCTTTAGACGGTTTTGACGCTCTGTCACCGAACGCCGTAAACCTCTGCTGAGGCGAAGACCGTAATCCGCTAAAGTTTCGACCCAATCAGCCATTACAGGGACGGCGACCTCCGCCGCCCCAGTTGGGGTGGGCGCGCGGTAATCCGCAACATAATCAATCAATGTCCAATCGGTTTCATGTCCAACCGCAGAAATCAGAGGAATAGTAGACGCCGCTGCCGCCCGCGCGACGACCTCTTCGTTAAAGCACCACAAATCCTCCATGGAGCCACCGCCCCGCGCTACAATCAATACATCAGGTTTTGGAAACCCCGCGGCATGGTTAAACCCTGTGATAGCGGCAGCGATTTGCTCTGCGGCTTTATCGCCCTGCACAAGAACTGGCCACACCAAGACATGGCTCGGGAAGCGATCTGAAATACGGTGTAAAATGTCTCGGATAACAGCCCCAGTTTGTGAGGTCACAACCCCAATCGTTTTGGGCATGAAAGGGAGAGGCACTTTACGGCCTGCATCAAACAGGCCTTCTGCGGCGAGGGCTTTTTTCCGCTTTTCATAGAGCGCCATCAAGGCTCCCGCCCCTGCGAGTTCCATTTTATCTATGATAAGTTGATAATTTGAACGCCCCGGATAGGTCGAGAGTTTGCCTTCGCAGACAACTTCCATGCCTTCTTCGGGCTGCATAGACAATCGCCCCATGACCCCCTTCCATATAATGGAGTTAATCACGGCCTTGTCGTCTTTGACATCCAAATAACAATGCCCAGACCGTGCGATGGTCACGCGGCCTAACTCTCCACGTACGCGCACATGCCCAAATTGTTCTTCGATACTACGCTTCAAAGAATAAGCGAGTTCAGAGACGGAATATTCTGGCGTGTTTGAGGTCATAAGAGTTGGGAAATAGAATGGATTTCATCGTCTGTATAGGGTAGAGAGCGCCCGAATTTCGAGGGTTAGACATGAATGTACTTCTTATTGGTTCAGGCGGACGCGAGCACGCACTTGCTTGGAAATTAGCGCAAAGCCCATTGGTCTCAGATTTGACCTGTGCCCCCGGCAATGCCGGCATGGCAGAAATTGCCAATATTGTTGATATTGCCGCCGATGACATTGTTGGATTACTAGGTCTTATTCAACGCGGTGAATATGATTTTGTCGTCGTGGGACCAGAACAACCTCTCGCATTGGGTCTTGTTGATGAATTACAAGCGAATGGCATAAAAGTCTTTGGCCCCACCCAAGCCGCCGCCCAATTAGAATCCTCCAAATCCTTCACCAAAGAGTTCTGCACGCGATATAACATTCCCACCGCAGGGTATGGCGTCTTTACGGATATTGATGAGGCCAAGGCCTATTTGAAAACAATGAAAGCGCCCTATGTTTTGAAGGCAGACGGGTTGGCCGCAGGTAAAGGCGTCGTCATCCCTGAAACCTTAAAGGCCGCCGAAGCCGAACTTGATGAATTTTTCTCAGGTAAATTTGGAGACGCCTCCACCAAAGTTGTCATTGAAGAATTTATGCAAGGGCAAGAGGCCAGTTTCTTTGCGATTTCAGACGGCACGACCGCTATGCCTCTCATCGCCGCGCAAGATCATAAGCGCGCTTTTGACGGAGACAAAGGCCCAAATACGGGCGGGATGGGCGCTTACTCCCCTGCTCCAATTTTTGATGATGCCGCTATGAAAACCGTCATGGATAAAATTATCCAACCGACAGTTTACGGCATGGCTAAAGACGGAAACCCTTTCATTGGCGTTTTATTTGCCGGCCTGATGATGACGGATGAAGGCCCAAAGCTCATTGAATATAATGCGCGATTTGGCGATCCTGAATGTCAGGTCTTAATGCGCCGCCTACAAAGTGATTTGATGGAAATTCTTGTCGCGGCTGAATCTGGCACGCTTGACAAAGCCCAAGCTCCAGCTTGGTTTGATGAACCCACAGTCAACGTCGTTTTGGCTGCCAAGGGTTATCCCGGAAGCTATAAGAAAGGCACCTCTATCAAAGGGCTTGAAACTGCCAATGAAATGGACGGCGTCGTAGTTTTTCATGCGGGTACAAAACGTAAAGAAGACGATCTTCAGGCCGTTGGTGGGCGCGTCTTATCTGTAACCGCCCAAGCCGAGACGTTGGAAAAAGCTGTGGAGCAAGCTTATAAAGCCATTGATGAAGCCATTGATTGGCCAGATGGATTTTACAGACGCGACATTGCCCATCACGCTCTGTAGTTCACTCGTTTTAAATTTGGGGACAATAATCACCTTTCAGGGGAAGCCCCTTCGCAAAGGTTAAGAATGTGTTAAAGGTCAATCATGACCTATCGTACGCTTTTGACCTCTGCCGCCGCTATCGCCTTTTTCATTGGGGGGATAGGCGTCGCGTTTAACGCCTTTGCCCAAAATGATACTCAGGCTAAATACGAAGAAAACTATGAGGATTACACCCTCATACACGCAGGGCATGTTTTGGCCGTGCCGGGTCAGGCGCCTATTCAAGACGCGACTATCATCATCCATAAGGGAAAAATCGTCGGTGTTGAAAAAGGATTTTTAGACGACGAAGACGCTACAATTCTTGATAAACGGGATATGTTTTTTCTGCCCGGCCTCATCGACAGCCATGTTCACCTACGTAGTGAATGGTCACCAACCTCACGCTGGGAACCCGTTACAATGGAAGCTGGAGACAGAGCTTTCCAAGCGGCCAAACATGCTAAAACGACGCTAATGGCGGGCTTCACCGCCGTCCAAGACGTGGGCGGCCCAAAAGAGATATTTGCGTTGAAACGCGCTATTAATGCGGGGCTTGTTCCGGGGCCGCATATCCAAGCGGCAGGTTCCGCCATTTCCGTATCTGGCGGACATGGGGACGCGCATGGCTTTAAGGATGACCTCCTTCACATGATGCGCTCTGAAACCGTTTGCGATGGGCCGAGCGATTGCCGCCGCGCTGTAAGACAAGCTGTTAAAAACGGGGCAGATGTCATTAAAATCACAGCAACAGGCGGCGTGCTATCCAATACAAATGCCGGCACAGGGCAGCAGTTTTTCGATGATGAATTAAAAGCAATCGTTGAAGCCGCCACCAAGATGGGCCGTAAAGTCACAGCCCATGCGCATGGTAAGACGGGTATAGAATCGGCATTAAAAGCAGGCGTACAATCCATAGAACATGGAACCTATCTAGATGCGACAACCGCCCGCCTTTTCAAGCGTTATGATGCCACTCTCGTTCCAACCATTATGGCAGGCATGACAGTCGTGGACTGGGCCAATAATTCTGATTGGTTGCCCCCAAATTCAGCGAAAAAAGCCCTTGAGGTTGGCCCGCAAATGCAAGAAATGGCCAGTATCGCCTATCAAAATGGCATTAAAATCGCCTTCGGAACGGATACAGGCGTGTCTAAACATGGCGATAATGCCCAAGAATTTAAATATCTCATCAAGGCGGGCATGAGCGAGCAAGAAGCGATTGCTTCGGCGACCACGATAGCGTCCAAACATATTGGCCTTGGCGACGTAATCGGTACGCTAGAGGGCGGAAAATATGCTGATGTGATTGGTGTGTATGGAAACCCGCTCAACAATATTGAAGAACTTTTAGATGTTGATTTCGTGATGAAAGGCGGCATCATTTATAAGAATAAGTAATAGCCCTTAATTATTGGCGGCTTTGTTTATAGGTCGCCAAAGCCCTTTCTCGTGCGCTTTTATGGTCGACCATCGGCCTTGGGTAATCCGTATCAAGGCAAATATTGGCGTCGTCTAAAACCGAGCTAGGCGCTGTCCAAGGGGTGTGAATATATTTATTCGGCAAAGATTTAAGCTCAGGAACAAACGCCTTTACATAGTCTCCCTGCGGATCAAATTTTTGCCCCTGTGTGAAAGGATTGAATATCCTGAAATAAGGCGAGGCATCAGCCCCGCTTCCAGCGACCCATTGCCAGCTCGCTGCATTGGATGCGGGGTCGGCCTCAACGAGGCAGTCCCAAAACCACGCCTCTCCCTCTCGCCAGTCAATCAGTAGATGCTTAATCAGAAAACTGGCCACAACCATTCTAACACGATTATGCATCCACCCAGTTTGATAGAGTTGCCGTAATCCAGCATCAACAAATGGGTATCCTGTTTTTCCTGTTTGCCATGCTTTCAGCGCCGTCTCATCAACCCTCCAATGAAAAGCATTAAACTCCACCTTATAATTCTCACTGGCTAGTTTCGGATTGTGATAGAGCAGGACATAAGAGAATTCACGCCAACCAATTTCTGATAAAAACTTATCGACATTCTTATTCGAAGCCCGCGCAGCATGCCAAATTTGGCGCGGAGAGATTTCTCCCGCAGATAAATGGGGTGACAGCCGTGATGTGCCGCTTTTATTAGATGGAATATCTCTGGCCTCTGGATAATCAGCGACCGATGACGCTAAGAAATCCTCAAGGCGATCCCATGCGGCGGCCTCTCCTGCCTCCCAGCCTTGCATGACTTTATCGTCCCAATCCAGATCTTTTGGCAACAAAGATAAAGCATCAGATCGCAGCACAGAAGAATGGCCACGTAAGGTTTCGGGCGCAGGATACGGTACATAGTCAATCATATTGGGTTCAATTATTTGACAAGCCGCCCGCCAATAAGGCGTAAACACCTTATAATAATCACCCCCAGATTTCGGAGACACCTCCCAGGGCTCGGTTAACAATGCCCCGTTAAACGTCTCTACGTGTAGGCCCTTGGCTTTGAGTTCGGACTTGATATTTTTGTCCGCCTCTATTCTATCGGCTTCATATCGTCGGTTCCAGAATATGGCAGTGGATTGTGTCTCTGCAACTATATCATTTAAGATAGCCATAGCTTCGCCTTGGCGTATTGTCAGAGAAGCCCCTTTCTCTTTGATAGAGCGTGAAAGGGCCTTCAGGCTATGATGCAGCCAGACACGTTTCGCGCTCCCATCTTTTCGAGCAATATCTGTCTCATCAATGTAAAGTAAAATAAGCGGCCGCCCCGTCTCTATCGCAGCAGATAACGCAGGGTTATCAGACAGACGGAGGTCGCGTCGGAACCAAATAATAACGGGTTTTTCAGGCATAGACTTCCTCTTCTAAGTCACTCTACACCTGAACTGATAAAAAGTGCCCAAAAATAATGGACAGCTATGATTTATCGGCGGTCGCGTCGGTTGCTGTCTTCGCGCAAAATAAACAAGCGCGGGTCAAGCCGAGCATTATAACTGAGGTCAGAAAGCACAACACGTGTCTCTCCGCCAAAGTCGTCAGTTATAATCCACTCTTTCAAAGCCAGAGTTTGCGCGTCTAATACCATCGTAATGGCGCCCTCCATATTGCCCGAACCATCGCGCGCCGTAACGCGCCAATCCGCATTTGTTTTTTGCAGAGCCACGACTTCGGTATCCTCTGCAAGATTCAAATCCTCTTTCAAAAAATATGAAAGCGGCGTGGCCGATAAGGGACCTCGGTCGTAGGTTTCCAGTTTCTTATCATGATAAACCATCATGCCATTATCTACGACAATCAAAAGCGGGTTTGGGTCATCATATTCAAAACGTAAATTTTCAGGGCGGCTTAAATAAACCTTACCGCCTGTCACAGAGCCATCAGAATAATACTGTACAAATCGGCCCGAGAAGCTTTTTGTCGCGTTCATAGCCGCGTCTATTCGGGCTAAATCAGCCCGCACATTTGAAGGGTCTGTAAAGGCGGCCATTTGAACTGACGGCGCGTTAGTAAGTGATGTTTGCGCAAAAACGGGAACGGAAATCGCTAAGACCGCTGCGGCTAACCATAATTTTTTCATTCTACGTCTCCATAAAGGGCGTTTGCATGAGACCTCTATAGCTGCAAGGCTTTAAATCCAAGCTGAACAAAGCAGTGTTTTTAAATTACAAATTGGTTAGCCTTAATGCGTGGTAAGGCCAAAACATTCGTTAAGGCTCTCTGCTCTTAATATTCACCGAAAGAAGACCGCCAAAGGCGTTGACGCTAATAAAGCGGAATCACCGAAGTTTCAGGTCTTGCGCCATAATGTGTGATGACTTCGGCGGCGGCTTTCGAGCCTAAATAACCGGCGTCAGGCCAGCTTAGGCCTAAAGCTCGGCCAGCCAAAACACCCGCCGCATATTGATCGCCCGCCCCTGTTGTATCTACAATACTCGTCACGGGAATAGCCGGCACGGCATGACGTGTTTTCCCGTCAACAATAAGAGAGCCTTTTTCGCTTCGCGTAATGCACATCGTCAAATTTTCATGTGTAAAGGCATCAATTGCCGCATCTAGATCCTCTGTTTTCGCCAAGGCCAACATCTCGGCCTCATTTGCAAAAAGAATATTGATGTGATTTCGTACAAGATGCACAAAGCTCTCATGATGACGTTCAACACAAAAACTGTCAGATAAAGTCAGAGAGACCTCTCGGCCATGCGCTTTGGCAATCTCAGCGGCTTTGATGAAAGCGGCCTTAGCCTCAACTTTATCAAACAAATATCCTTCCATATATACGATACGGGCACGCTTTATATCTGCCTCTAAAACATCAGCTTTTGAAAATTCAGCAGAAGTACCCAGACACGTGCTCATTGTCCGTTCGCTATCAGGGGTGACGGCAATCAAACATTGACCACTCGGCGCCCCAGAACGAGACGGCGTTGATTGGAAATAAACCCCTGCCTCTTGATAGCCTTTGGCCAAACGGCGCCCCACACCATCGGTTCCAATTTTACCCAAATAGGCCGCGCGGACGCCCAATTCGGCAATGCCGACCATCGTGTTCGCCGCAGAGCCGCCCGCAATCTCTCGAGGCGTAGCTTCAACATCGCGAAAGGCCTGCCCAAGAACGGCAACACGGTCATTATCTATTAATGCCATACTGCCTTTTTGCAGGCTATAATCGGCAAGAAAGGCGTAATCGACGGGCAAGATAACATCCATCAATGCATTACCGATTCCTAGAACATCAAAATCTGTCTTCACAGTTACACCTTTAATAACGGCTATATTTGCTTGAGGCCCTGCCGTTATTAGATAAAAGAGCAAAACTCAATTCCCATTCGCGTTTTGACTGGATTAATATGATTTCTGTCGCAATTTTAGTTTCTGATAATATGTTGCCTGATGCTGAGGGCGCACGGTTGGACCGTTTTGAACTTGATGAGCAAATGGGCAAACTCGTCCCCGCATTTGCGGCACAAGGCATGGAATTATCTCTTGTGCGCTGGCGCGATGCCGCCAAAGAAGCTGAAAATTATGCCGCCATGCTCCCATTATTTGTTTGGGATTACTTTGAAGGTAACGAAGCCCAATTCCTGAGCGAAATGGCCAAGGTTGATGCCAAAACCAAACTCTTTAATAGTTATAAAATATTAAAGTGGAATGCCGTTAAAGACTATCTAGAAGGGCTCGAGCGTTTAGGCGCCCCTGTCATTCGCACACTCACGGTAGAGCGTGTGACAGAACGCAATGTTGCAGCAGCCTTTGAAACATTGAACACGCAAACCTTGGTTATCAAACCGCAAGTCGGCGGAGGAGCTTGGCGACAAGTTCTTTATAATAAAGGCGAACCCTTCCCTAGCAAAGACACACTACCCCCAGAGGCGGCTCTCATCCAAGCCTTTTTACCCAGCGTTCAAACCGAAGGCGAATATAGTTTTCTATATTTTGGAGGGCAGTTTTCACATGCAGTGAACAAAACCCCCAAAAAAGGCGATTATCGCATTCAATCTCTCTATGGCGGAAGCGAAGCACCTTATGAGCCGACAGCGCAGGAACGCGAAACGGCGCGCCGAGTATTAGACTCTCTTGACTTTAATCCGCTTTACGCACGCGTTGATTTACTACGGGGGGATGATGGACAATTAAAGCTCATCGAGCTCGAAATGTTAGAGCCTTATCTCTATTTAACTTTTGCAAATGGCGAAGGCGGCGAGAATGAAGGCGCAAAGAAACTCGCTTCCGCTGTTAAGAAACGACTGGGATAGGCCGCGCTGAACTAAGCCCGTCAAAGGCGCAATATAAGCCTTTGCATATAAGCTAAACACGAACGTCATATCCCGCCGACTTTAATTTATGAAAGGCTTCTCTATAGATTATTTAAGGGAGAGCTTTGATGAAAACACTTAAAACGGACTATTTAATTATCGGTAGCGGAGCGGTAGGCATGGCCTTTGCCGATGAGCTTCTCTTACAATCTGATGACACTGATATCATAATCGTAGACCGTTTTGCAAAGCCCGGCGGGCATTGGAATAATGCCTATCCATTTGTTACGCTTCATCAACCCTCTCAGTTTTATGGCGTTAGTTCCAAGGAGCTTAGCCAAGGTCTTCGCGATCAAGTTGGCCTGAACAAAGGGCTAGGTGATTTAGCTTCAGGGTCGGCCATTTTAGCCTATTTTGACGATGTCATGCGTCACACTTTCTTACCCTCTGGGCGTGTTCGGTATTTTCCGCTTTGTTCAGTCGAAGGCGAAATTGACTCTGCACAAACCCAAAACGGCCTTGTCGAATTTAGGCATTGCCTAAACGGTGATATCTACCAAGTTCAAGCCGAGAAAATCGTCGATGCCACCTATTTGAAAACGACCGTACCCTCCACCCATACGCCTAACTTTACTTATGATGAAGATGTGCGCTTCATGCCGCTTAATGATGTCCCTAAAATTGATACACCTCCAGAAGGTTTCGTTGTCATAGGCGGTGGTAAAACAGGTATTGATTGCGTTTTATTCTTACTTGAAAATCATGTGGACCCCGACAAAATTACATGGGTGAAATCACGAGATGGCTGGCTCCTTAATCGAGAGAACACACAGCCATCAGAAGATTTCTTCTTCAACACGATGGAAGCACAAGCCGCGCAATTCGAAGCCATTGCGGCAGCCACGGACAAAGACAATATGTTCGACCGTCTTAATGAATGTGGATATTTTTTGCGTTTTGATCCAGAGGTTCGCCCTACTATGTTTCACGGCGCCACCGTAAGCCCATTAGAACTTGAAGAGCTTCGCCGGGTTAAGAATGTTGTGCGCCTAGGCCGTATTGAGCATATTAGCTCTGACACGATTACATTGAACAAAGGCGCAATCCCAACCAGCCCACAGCACATTCATCTTGACTGTTCGGCTTCGGCTATTTCTAATCTAGAGATAAAACCCATATTTAATGGCCGCCTGATTACGCCCCAAACCGTTCGATCATACCAACCTGTTTTCAGCGCCGCCTTTATCGCTATGGTTGAATCTTCCTATGGTGAAGACGCTGAGAAAAATAAATTTTGCGGCGTGGTGCCCTTACCAAATGGCGAAGACGATTTCATGCGTTTAACAGCCGCCTTTATGATGAATCAGTACACATGGGGCCAAACGCCGCTCATCCGGGACTGGCTATTTAATAATCGCTTAGACGGATTTTCGCGTATGGTCGCGGGCATAAAACCCGAAGACGCAGAGAAAAAAGCCGTAATGAAACGCCTTAAACATAACGCCATGCCTGCCGCTATGAAGCTCAACCAGTTAATTGCAGCTCTGGACTAGGGTGATTTAATCTTTGCGCGCGGCAAAGTGGACAAAGCCACCCCGCACAAAATAATCGCACAGGCCATGACAAAACGGAACGTAAGAGGTTCTGATACAAATAACACCCCGCCGAGCGCCGCTAGGGCGGGGACACTGAGTTGCGCCAAGCCGGCCCGCGTGGCGGAAAGGCCTTTCAAAGCGCTATACCAAATAACATATCCAAGCCCAGAGGTAATCGCGCCAGATGCGAGGGCTAAAGCCCATCCCTTCACAGATATATTGGGTTCTTCATATAACAGTAAAACGGGTATCACCACGACCGTGATTAACAAGGCGGCCCGAATGAAGTTTCCAGCGGTTTGCGCAGATGGATTGCCAGCGCCTTTACCAATAATGGAATATGCGCCCCATCCAAATCCGGCGAGTATCATCAGAACACTACCTATTAAGGGCGGCGCTTCTAAGCCGGGGCTTAAGAGATAAATTAACCCCGCCATCGCCAAGATAAAACCCACCCACTGCAAATGAGAGAGCCTCTCTCCTTTGGCATAGCCCCAGCCCAACATGGCGAATTGAACGGCTGCAAACAATATGAGTGCGCCCGTTCCCGTAGAAAGCATAAGATATGCCAGAGAGAAGAAGAGAGCATAAATGAGTAAGGCTATGGCGCCTTTCCAGCTCCCTTCTTGCAGAGCCTTATGCGGGCCAATAAGCAAAGCTAATATTAATGCCCCGGCTAAAATACGGATCAGAGTGAAAGCCCACGGCCCTGCTTCACCTTCTATCAAAGCCAGTCGCGTCAGGATTGAGTTGGCCGCAAAGGCAAGAAGCGCCAATATTGTATATGCAAATATTTTATAGGCTGGGGTCATTCCGCCCCATTAGCAGACATCCGCGTTTTCACCCCATCACTTTATTGAGAACGCTTACACGGCATCCAGCTGATTTTCTGGCCGCGCTTTTTCAAATTCAGGGCGCTGTAGGCAGGCCGCATTAATCGCAGAGAGTTTGGGAAATTGTGTCATGTCCACGCCAAACCGCTTGGCATTATACGCTTGCGGAATGAGGCAACATTCAAAAAACCCCGGAGCGTCAGTCATTAAAAACTCTGTCTCATGCGCCTGAGCGATTAGCTCCAAGGCTTTGAACCCTTTTGCTATCCAATGCGCCGCCCATTTTGTAACGCCCACATCATCTTGACCATGTTCTGCGCGAATGAACTTTAAAACCGAGAGATTTTGAATGGGCGAAATATCAGAAGCAATAATCAATGACGCCGCTAATATTTTGGAGCGCAAAATGGGTTCTGGCGGCATTAATCGCGGCTCTGGATAGGTCGCATCAAGGTAATCCATTATGGCGAGAGACTGCGTTAGCTGTGTTCCGTCTTCGAGCTCTAGCACAGGGACATAGCCTTGCACATTACGCGCGAGATGCGTGTCTTTTGATTGTTCGCCGGTTCGCAAATTCACCGCATGGTGATTGACCTCTACCCCCTTTAGCGCAAAGGCAATCCTTACGCGGTAGCTGGCTGAGGAACGCCAATATCCATGCAGTGTCATCATGGCTTAATCTTCGTATCTTTCGACTTTGTTTTCAATACGCCCGAATATTGACTGCCCTTTGGCATCATTCATTTCGATACCAACCGTGTCGCCAAAGCGCATAAAGGGCGTAATAAATTCACCGGTTTGAATTTTCTCAATCATACGGATTTCAGCGATACAACTATAGCCAACACCGCCATGTTCTATTTTCTTACCTTCACCGCCTTCGAATTTATTCGATACCGTACCAGACCCTATAATGGAGCCCGCACATAAATCCCGTGTCTTCGCGGCATGCGCGACAAGTTCAGCCATATTGAAGGTCATGTCGGTTTTGGCATTCGCCTTACCAAATGGCTTGCCATTATAATCGACCAATAAGGGTAAATCGATGGTGTTATCACACCAAGCCTCACCGAGTTCATCAGGCGTGACGGCCACTGGAGAGAAAGCCGAAGAGGCCTTGCCATTCACAAAGCCAAAGCCTTTGCGGAGTTCATTTGGGATAAGGCCGCGCAAGGATACGTCATTTACAAGCATAACAAGTTTGATGTGCGATTCGGCGTCTTTGGGCGTAACGCCCATAGGCACATCATCCGTAATCACCGTAATTTCGGCCTCCATATCGATGCCGTGCGATTCATCAATGGCAAGAATAGCATCCCGCGGCCCAATGAATGTGTCAGAGCCGCCTTGATACATAAGCGGATCAGAATAGAAACTTTCTGGCACTTCTGCATTGCGGGCTTTACGTACAAGCTCAACGTGATTCAAATAAGCCGAACCATCCATCCATGTATAAGCGCGCGGCAGTGGAGAGTCGCAATCCGTTTGATCAAATGGAAATGTCGCTTCGATAGAGCCCGCGTTTAAGAGCTCATAGCGCGCGGCAAGCTGCGGCGAGACAACATCCCATTCATCCAAGGCGGCCTGAAGTGTTAGCGCAATATCGGCCGCATCAGTCGCCGTCGTTAAATCGCGAGAGACAATAACGAGTTGACCATCACGGCCATCTTTAAGGGAAGCAAGTTTCATAATATTTTCTTTTATCTATTTCGTTTCTTCTGCGATTTTTTTATGAAGCCAAGCCGCATGGCGAGGGGCCTTTTTCGTCTTTGACCATTCTTCAAGCATATCAGGGGCTACAGCGCGTAGGCTCGCCATTTGTTCCTTTGTCCCAATATCGGCGGCAAGTTCAAGCCTATGGCCATTGGGGTCAAAGAAATAAATCGATTTAAATATACCGTGATGGGTGGGGCCCAATACATCGATTCCGGCCGCCTCTAAACTCTCTTTGGCGGATAATAGAGCCTCCATACTCTCAACACGCAAAGCAATATGCTGTACCCATTCAGGCGTGTTGCGATCACGGTCCATATCTGGCTGTTCTGGGAGTTCAAAAAACGCCAAAACGTTATTATTTCCAGCCTCAAGAAAAATATGCATATAAGGGTCATAAGCCCCTGTTGAGGGTACATGATCCTCGGCAATGGCGAGCTGAAATTCCATCCCTAAATGATTGTGATAAAATTCAACCGTTTCTTTGGCGTCTCGACACCGATAGGCAACATGATGAAACCCGTCTGTTTGAATAGCCATTAGTGAGCCGCCTCTAAGACGCCTCGTTCTACTTGATCACGCTCGATAGATTCAAATAAAGCTTTGAAATTACCTTCACCAAAACCGTCTTTATAATCCCCGACACGTTGAATAAATTCAAAGAAGACAGGGCCAATCTGGGGCTCTGCAAAAATTTGCAATAGAAGCCTTGGACTATCATTTTCAGTCGTGCCGTCCAGCAAGATACCGCGTGTTTTTAAGGCCGCTTCATCTCGGCCATGTCCAGGCAAACGCTCAGAAAGCATTTTGTAATATGTTTCTGGAGGCGCTGTCATAAAGGGCACGCCCTTGGCTTTTAATTTGTCCCAACATGCCACAAGGTCATCACATATCAGAGCAATATGCTGAATCCCTTCCCCGTTAAATTCACGGAGGAATTCTTCGATTTGGCCGCCGCCGCTTTTACCTTCTTCGTTCAGCGGAATACGAATTTTGCCATCTGGCGCCGTAAGCGCTTTTGACGTCAGGCCTGTATATTCCCCTTTAATATCGAAATAGCGGATTTCTTGGAAGTTAAAGAGCTTCTCATAATAATCGGCCCAATATTTCATACGGCCGCCATAAACATTATGCGTCAAATGATCGATAAGTTTAAAACCGCAGCCTTCGGGATGACGACCAACACCGTCAATATATTCAAAATCAATATCATAAATAGAGAGTTCATCCTTACCGCTATCATAGCGGTCAATCAGATAGATGATTGAATTACCAATGCCGCGAATACCGGGGATACAAAGTTCCATTGGGCCTGTCTTCATTTTCACAGGCTCAGCGCCTTGCTCAATTAAATGGTCATAGGCTTTTCGCGCGTCTTTAACGCGGAAACCCATACCACAAGCGCTTGGCCCATGTTCACGAGCAAAGAAAAAAGCGGGGCTATTGATTTCGTAATTCGTAATTAAATTAATGCCGCCCTGACGCCATAATTCGACATCTTTAGAACGATGACGGGCAACTTTCGTAAATCCCATAGTTTCAAAAATTGGTTCTAACATACCCTTTTCAGGGGCAGAAAACTCGATGAATTCAAAACCATCTAATCCTGCGGGGTTTTCAAATAGGTCGGCCATAATTGTCTCTTTCCCATGAAATTATTGTTGCGATAACAACTAATCCTTTTTTGTTGCAATTGCAACCATTATCTTGCAAATATGCCTTATGGATATTGTTGCGCCCCCTCACATCGAGCTTTCAACCTTCTGGCCATATCAGGTCGCTGTACTCGCCGACCAAATTAGCCGCCACACACTTAGCGTCGCCAAAACCAAAGCCGGGTTAAACCTAAGCCAATGGCGTGTCTTAGCCGCCGTGGCTGAGAAATCGGGACGCAGCGCCGCCGAAGTCACCGCCATTACGCCAATGGATAAAACAATTGTCAGCCGCGCCGTTAGCTCGCTCATTACTTTGGAAATGATTGTCAAAACGGCGGACACAGAGGATAAACGACGATCTCGTCTGGATACCACAGATAAAGGGCAAAGCGTTTACACCGACATAGCCGGGCATTTGAATAGAACGATGATAGAACTGTTTGACACTGGCCCCATGCCCGAAAAATTCATCCAGACCCTAGAACGATATTCCGCTCAGATGACAGAATTAATCCCTAATGGGGGATAAAGCCCTCTAGCCTTTAAAGGCCAAAATTCGTCGTGCCGACTTCACAATTGGCTCTTCAATCATTTTACCATCAAGCACGACCACATTGCCGTCGGCAGCCTCGAAAGCGTCCATAACTCGATTGGCATAACTCAACTCTTCTTCGGATGGACGCAGCGCATTATGAATAGCGCCGATTTGCATAGGATGTATCGCGCTTCTCGCGAAAATCCCCAAAGCCTTGGCCTTCCGTGTCGTGGCCTCGCAATCTTCTAGATTTTTTATATCCGTATGCGGCGTATCAAATAAAATGACATCATTGACGGCCGCATGGGCCACCAGTTTCGAACGGGCAAAAAGATGGGTCTCCCAAGACCTATCACAGCCCACATCCCCTGCATAATCTATGGCCCCATAAATTGCCATTTTCACCCGCGGGTGCCTAAAAATTTCGCCGCAATTCACCACGCCTTTTGCGGATTCAATGATAGCAAAGAAAACACCCAGCGCCTTTGGCAGGGCAGAGTCTAATACGGCCACATCTTCGGCAGACCCAAGTTTGGGTATCATCACAAAAGGCAGGGACAATCCGCTATCAGCTAAGGCTTTTATATCGGCCTGACCAAAATCTGTATCGACGGGATTAATGCGCAAGGCGACATGTTTATGAGGCGTGGCCGCGAGCCACGCCAAAGTTTCCGCGCGAGCGCTCTCTTTATCTCCTGGCCCAACCGCATCTTCTAAATCGATGCAAATTAAATCCGCCTCTGTCTGACACGCTTTTTCAAATCTGTCAGGACGGTTACCGGGAACAAAAAGCTGAGAGCGAAGCGCCATAATATAGCCTAGCTACGCTGTAGACAAACAGCCGTAGCTTCACCGCCGCCAATACACAGAGAAGCCACACCAGTTTTCGCATCGCGCTTTTCCATTTCAGCAATCAAGGTGGCCATTATACGTGCGCCAGACGCCCCAATAGGATGCCCTAACACACAGCCGCCGCCATTCACATTGACCTTGGCGTGGTCTAACCCCAATTCTTGCATCGCAATCATAGGGACCACAGCAAAGGCTTCATTGATTTCCCAAAGGTCTACGTCTTCGGCTTTCCAATCCGCCTTAGCCAAGGCCTTTTTCATGGCATGAACAGGAGCCGTTGTGAAATATGCGGGTGCATGCGCATGGGCAGCATGAGAAACGATTTCGGCCAAGACCTTATGCCCGCCTTTTTCAGCCTGTGATTTGCGCATTAAGACCAGCGCAGCCGCGCCGTCATTAATTGAACTCGCATTGGCGGCGGTCACTGTGCCTTCTTTATTGAAGACAGGTCGTAGACTTGGAATTTTTTCAGGACGCGCATTATTCGGGCCCTCATCCTCTTTCACGACAATATCGCCTTTTCTGTTTTTTACAGTCACAGGCACGATTTCTCTATCAAATTTTCCTGCCTTCGCCGCGGTTTGTGCGCGGTTCACGGATTCAATAGCATAGGCATCTTGCTGCTCGCGGGTGAATTGATATTCACTGGCAATCATATCTGCGAAAACGCCCATGGCGTTCCCTTGATAAGCATCCGTTAGGCCATCATACATCATGCTGTCCACGACTTGCTGGTCGCCCATACGCATGCCGCCGCGCGCTTTTGGCAAAAGATAAGGCGCATTGGTCATGCTTTCCATGCCGCCCGCAACCGCTACATTTATAGAACCCGCTTTGATAGCGTCATGAGCCATAATTGCAGCCTGCATACCTGAACCACACATTTTATTGACAGTTGTTGCCTCTGCATGTTCACCTAATCCAGCCTTAATCGCGGCCTGACGGGCTGGCGCTTGGCCCTGTCCAGCAGGTAGAACGCAGCCCATAAGAGTTTGTTCGACTGCCTCGGCCTTTACGCCAGATTCCGTCATTGCCGCTTTGATAGCCGCAGCGCCAAGTTCAGGCGCAGAAACAGATGAAAACGCGCCTTGGAACGCACCCATAGGCGTTCGCGCCATCCCAACAATTACAACCGGATCATTTTTAGAATTTGACATATTTAACCTTCTTTAGATTTAAAGTGTTCAAGCGCCTCTCGGCGGGCAATTTCAGCCTGTATTCGATTTAATTTATCTTTGCGGTCTTTCGTGTCATTCCGCGCCTTATAAGCGGCCGCAGCCACCAAACCCATTCCGAATAAAATTAAAAACCAGAGCATTCTGACCTCATTATTCCCAGATGACCTCAGCTTCGGTTTTCGCCTTAATCTCTTCAAGCGTTACGTGGGGCGCTAGCTCGCGAAGTCGGAAGCGTGTTTGCCCTTCGGCGCGATCAAATACGCCCAAATCTGTAATAACCATATGGATACATTTTTGACCGGTTAAAGGGAGAGAGCATGTTTTAATGAATTTACTCTCTCCGCGCTTATTCGTGTGGTCAAACAGAGCAATACATTTCTTAACTCCGGCCACAAGGTCCATAGCTCCGCCCATGCCCTTGACCATTTTCCCGGGGATCATCCAATTGGCGATATCGCCCTCTTCTGAAATTTCCATCGCTCCTAAAATAGAGAGGTCAATATGACCGCCCCGTATCATTGCAAAACTTGTGGCGCTGTCAAAGAAACTGGATTTCGGAAGGGTGGTAATAGTTTGCTTGCCGGCATTTATAAGATCTGCATCAATCTCTTCTTCGGTGGGGAATGGCCCCATGCCCAACATGCCGTTTTCTGATTGCAACGTCACATTGACGCCGTCAGGAATATGGTTCGCAACTAATGTCGGAATGCCAATCCCCAGATTAACATAAAATCCATCTTCAAGCTCCTGTGCAGCCCGCGCTGCCATTTGGTCTCTCGTCCAACCTGTTTTCAAATCCGCCATTTTATGCCTCCCGTACAGTGCGCTGTTCAATACGCTTTTCGCATTGCGCTTCGATTATGCGCTGCACAAACACGCCCGGTGTATGAATGAAGTTGGGATCAATAGAACCAACCGGCACGATTTCATCTACTTCGGCTACTGTTATCTTTCCCGCCATTGCCATCATGGGCGAAAAGTTGCGTGCCGTGGCTTTATAAATGAGATTGCCTTCTGCGTCGCCTTTCCACGCTTTGATGATAGAAACATCTGCCTTAAGGCCTGTCTCCATAATATAAGTCGCTCCATCAAAATCTTTATGCTCTTTGCCTTCGGCAATCAGCGTCCCCACGCCGGTCTTTGTATAAAAGCCCGGGATACCTGCCCCGCCCGCACGGATACGTTCAGCCAAGGTACCTTGTGGATTAAATTCCAGCTCAAGCTCACCGCCCAGATATTGACGTTCAAACTCTTTGTTCTCTCCAACATAAGAGCTAACCATCTTTTTGATTTGTTTTGTCTCAAGCAATTGCCCCAGACCAAATCCGTCAACACCCGCATTATTTGATATAACCGTCAAATCCTGCGCACCGCTATCACGCAAAGCGGCAATAAGGTTTTCTGGAATACCGCAAAGTCCAAATCCTCCGCTCATCACCGTCATGCCATCGACACAGAGCCCCGATAAAGCCTCATCGGCTGTCTTAAAAACCTTTTTCATTTTCGTTCCTCAATTCCCCGTTTCATTTGCTCAACAAAATGATTGGCAATATCGATACCCTTTAATCGCCCTTCACTGTCATACCATGCGTTCAACCAGTTCAAGGCCCCCATAAAGAAGAAAACCTGCAATTTGGGATCACCTTTTTTTATCGAGCCATCGTCTTGCCCTATGACAACATAATGCGTCACTCGCTTTTCGATATGTTCTCGTCGTGCGAGGATTTGCGCTTGTCGCTCACCTGATAAGCTGGCGACATCGGTCAAAAGCGATACGCCAGATTGGGTGAGAAGGTTCACAAACTCTCGATAGATTAATTCTAAATGTGTAAGGCCGCTCACGCCAGCCTCGACAGGACGACTGAGAATATCATCCATAGAATCATAAGCCATGATATGAGATTCAAACAAAATCTCTTCTTTGTTTTTTACGTAATAATAAAGGGCGGCCTTGGTGAGGCCCAAAGTCTTCGCAATCTCAACCATTGAGGTGTTGTGGTAGCCCTTTCTACGAAAAGCACTCCCTGCAGCCAGAATAACAGCGCGGCGCTTTGCAGCATATTGCCGCTCACGGTCAAACGGTTCTTTTATGTCGGCCTTTATATTCACACGCTTTTCTACCATAGAAATAAATTTGACTCAAGGTTCAAATTTATATACACAAAGTCAAAAGAATGATAGGCTGCCATGATTAAATCTAAAATCAACACCGATAGCGAAGCCTTCCGCGCCAATCGCGAAGCGATGGAAGCTCTGATTGCCGACCTGCAAGAAAAGGTTGGAAAAATTGCCGAAGGCGGATCTGAACGCGCGCGGAAAAAACACATAGACAGAGGCAAATTACTCCCAAGGGAGCGCGTGGAACGCTTGCTTGATCCAGGCACGCCATTCCTAGAGCTTTCCCAAATGGCAGCTTATGGCATGTATAATGACGAAGTGCCGAGCGCAGGACTGATTACAGGAATTGGGCGCGTCTCTGGCCGCGAGGTCATGATCATTTGCAATGACGCAACGGTGAAGGGCGGCACATATTTCCCCATTACGTGTCAAAAACAAGCCCGGGCACAAGAGATAGCGCAAAAGAACAAATTGCCCTGTATTTATCTCGTGGATAGCGGCGGGGGAAACCTCCCTAATCAAGCGGAAATTTTTCCCGGGAAAGATGATTTTGGACGGTGCTTTTTCAACCAAGCCAATATGAGCGCCGAAGGCATTGCGCAAATTGCTGTTGTTATGGGGAGCTGTACAGCCGGCGGAGCTTATGTACCGTCAATGGCGGATGAGAGCATTATCGTCGCTGACCAAGGCACGATTTTCCTCGCAGGCCCGCCCCTCGTAAAAGCAGCAACAGGCGAGGATATTGATGCAGAGAGCCTCGGCGGCGGCGCGCTTCACGCCCGCACATCAGGCGTGGTAGATCACCTCGCCGCGAATGATGCGCATGCGCTACAAATGGCACGAGATAGCGTCGCGACTTTAGGAAAAGCGAATTATGCTTATGTCCCCGACGAAACACATACACCTCCGGCTTATGACATTGATGAATTAAACGGGATTGTGCCTACGGACTTGCGCCAGCCCTATGATTGCCGCGAGATTATCGCGCGCATTACAGACGGGTCAAAGTTCCACGAGTTCAAGAAAGAATATGGCGAAACGCTTGTCTGCGGCTTTGCAGAAATTCATGGCTATAAAGTGGGTATACTCGGAAACAATGGCGTGCTGTTTAGCGAGTCCGCCGTCAAAGGCGCACATTTCGTCGAGCTATGTTGCCAACGTAAAATCCCACTCATATTCCTTCAGAACATTACGGGTTTCATGGTCGGTTCGAAAGCTGAAGCGGGCGGCATCGCCAAACATGGCGCGAAAATGGTCCATGCTGTGGCCTGTGCCAAAGTGCCGAAATTCACGATTATTGTTGGCGGCTCTTATGGGGCAGGCAATTATGGTATGTGCGGACGCGCCTATGATCCGAACCTTCTTTTCATGTGGCCTAATGCCCGTATCTCTATCATGGGCGGCGAACAGGCCGCGGATGTTTTGGCCACAGTGAACCGCGATGCTAAAAACTGGAGCGACGAAGAACGCGAGGCCTTTAAAGCGCCCATTCGTGAAATGTTTGAGCGCGAAGGACACCCTTATTTTGCCAGCGCCCGAATCTGGGATGACGGCATCATCGCCCCCAGCGATACGCGCCGCGTTTTGGGGCTTGGGCTCGCTATGGCGGCCAATGCGCCGTTAGAGGAGACACGCTTTGGCGTGTTCCGTATGTAATGAACAGTATCAAAAAAATCTTGATTGCTAATCGCGGGGAAATTGCCTGCCGCGTGATGAAGACGGCGCGTAAAATGGGCATTGCCACTGTCGCCGTTTATTCCGATGCTGACCGCAAAGCTCTGCATGTCCGCATGGCGGATGAAGCCGTGCATATCGGCCCCTCTCCCGCCAATGAAAGCTATTTAGTGATAGATAAAATCATTGCCGCCGCCACGGAGACAGGCGCAGACGCTGTCCATCCGGGTTATGGCTTTTTGTCTGAAAACCCCGAATTTGTGCGCGCCTGCGAAAAAGCGGGGCTTAATTTCATCGGCCCCAAAGCCGAATCTATGGAAGCCATGGGCCTGAAAGACGCAGCCAAAAAGTTAATGGACAAAGCAGGCGTACCAACGACGCCCGGCTATCACGGCGAAGACCAGAGCCCGAAACTGCTGAAAGCCAAAGCGAGTATGATTGGCTATCCCGTTTTAATTAAAGCCGTCGCAGGCGGCGGCGGGAAAGGCATGCGCAAGGTCGAAGCTGAGAACGATTTCGAAGCCGCCCTCGCCTCTTGTCAACGCGAAGCCAAGTCTAGCTTTGGCAATGACGATGTCCTAATTGAAAAATACATCCAAAGCCCGCGCCATATCGAAGTGCAAGTCTTTGGCGATACCCATGGTAATGTCGTCCATATGTTCGAGCGCGATTGCTCACTCCAGCGCCGCCACCAAAAAGTGATAGAAGAAGCCCCCGCCCCCGGCATGACCGAGGACGTACGCGCCGCTATGACCAAAGCCGCGATTGAGGCCGCTCAAGCCGTAAATTATGTCGGCGCAGGCACAGTGGAATTTATCGTCGACGGGTCAGGAAAACTCCGCACGGACGGATTCTGGTTCATGGAAATGAATACCCGTTTACAGGTTGAGCATCCTGTCACTGAAATGATTACGGGCCTCGATTTGGTCGAGTGGCAAATCCGCGTGGCGCAGGGTGAAGCCTTGCCAGATCAAGACAAAATCACATTAAAAGGTCATGCCGTCGAAGCCAGACTTTATGCCGAAGACCCAGCCAATGATTTCTTGCCGAGTGTCGGAGATTTAGTTCTTTTGAACATGCCTAAGGCTAACCGCGTTGACACTGGAGTTGAACAAGGCGGTGAGGTTTCCATTTATTACGACCCGATGATTGCCAAACTTATAGCGCTTGCAGACAACCGTGTTCAGGCAATTTCTGCGTTAGAAGATATGTGTCGAGGTACAGGCGTTTACCCCATTAAGACCAACGCCCGCTTTCTCGCGAACTGTCTGTCACATCCGAGCTTTGTGGCAGGTGAGGTCTCGACAAATTTCATTTCCCAAGAGTCTGAAACATTGTTTTATGAAAACGCCATAAGTGAAGACCTTGAGAGCCTCTCCTTTGCCATGGCCCCATCTGTTGAAAGCACAGACTTTGCCGCAAGTGATGGCTGGCGTCTCAACCAACCTTTCCGTACGACCTTTTATCGTATGCTGAACGGGGAAGAAATTGCCTTAAATTTCAAGCCTAGCTCTCAAACGCTGAAAAGCCACATCAAACGCCGCCGCGTTCCTAAAGGGGACGTCGTCTTCATCGATGGGCTCACTTACCTGCTAGAAAACATGGCGGCGACCTCTAGCGGCGCTATAGGCGGCAATACGCTTACGGCCTCCATGCCCGGGAAAATTATCGCTGTTAACACCAAAGCGGGCGACGCCGTTAAAGCGGGCGATCCGCTTATCGTTATGGAAGCGATGAAAATGGAAATGACATTAGAGGCCCCGCGAGACGGTATCGTCGCCGAAGTGAATTTCGAAATGGGGGCCCTTGTCAGTGACGGCGAAATTTTGCTGACCCTCGAAGATGAAAAAGAGACAAAGTAATGACCACAACCTACCCCACACTTGGCTTTGACCATTCTGATGAAATTAAAATGCTGCGCCAAATGGTAGCCGATTTTGCGCGCGATCACATTGCGCCCATCGCTGCAGACGTTGACAGTAAAAATGAATTCCCGCGTCACCTCTGGCCGATGATGGGCGAGCTGGGCTTACACGGCATTACCGTCGAAGAGGCCGATGGCGGCTCTGATTTGGGCTATCTGGCCCACACTATAGCGATCGAAGAAGTCAGCCGCGCTTCGGCCTCTATTGGTCTGTCTTACGGCGCGCATTCAAATCTCTGCGTCAACCAACTGCGCCGCTGGGGAAATGCTGAACAAAAAGCCAAGTTCCTGCCTAAATTAATTTCAGGTGAACATCTGGGCTCTCTCGCCATGTCCGAACCCTCGGCGGGGTCGGATGTTGTCTCGATGAAACTCAAAGCCGAAAAACAACAAGGCGGCTACCTCCTCAACGGTAATAAAATGTGGATCACCAATGCCCCGACAGCGAACGTCCTTATCGTTTACGCTAAGACTGACCCAAGCGCGGGCTCCAAAGGCGTAACGGCTTTCCTCATCACGCCCGATATGGAAGGGTTCTCAACCGCGCAGAAACTCGACAAGCTGGGCATGCGCGGTTCTGATACGTGTGAGCTTGTATTCGAAGACTGTTTCGTTTCAGACGAAAACGTCATGGGCGAAGTGGGTCAGGGCATTAAAATTTTGATGAGCGGCCTAGACTATGAACGCGTGACCCTCGCGGGGATTTCCGTCGGCATTATGCAAGGCTGTCTTGATGTGGTTCTTCCCTATATCCATGAGCGTAAGCAATTCGGTAAATCCATTGGCGAGTTCCAACTCATGCAAGGCAAGCTCGCCGATATGTATGTGACGCTCTCAACGGCGCGCTCTTATGTCTATGCTGTTGCCGCCGCTTGTGACCGCGGCGAAACAACCCGCAAGGACGCGGCAGGCTGTATTCTTTACGCCGCCGAAAAATCTACGCAGGTCGCCAGCGATGCCATACAAATGATGGGCGGCATGGGCTATATGAACGAAACACCCACAGGGCGAATGTGGCGTGATGCCAAGCTGATGGAAATCGGCGCAGGGACATCAGAAATTCGCCGCTGGCTTATTGGCCGCGAACTCTTTGGAGAGACAGCTTAATGGCGGGCAAATGGTTTGATGAACTCGAAGTCGGGCAGGTTTTTCAACATGCTATTCGTCGAACCCTGACGGAAACAGACAATATTCTGTTTACATCTATGACTCATAACCCCGCTCAATTGCATCTTGATGCGGATTATTGTGCCAAGGAAACAGAGTTTGGAAAGCCTCTTATAAATAGTCTTTTCACCCTTGGCCTCATTGTTGGTATTTCCGTTCATGAAACGACAATGGGTACGGCCGTGGCCAATCTTGGGATGGATGATGTGAAATTCCCTAAGCCATTATTCGCTGGGGACACAATACATGTTGAGACAGAAATCATCGCCCTGCGCGAATCTAAGTCCCGCCCCATGCAAGGAATCGTGACATTTGAACACCGCGCTTATAATCAAAATAATGAACTTGTTTGCTCATTACGGCGCAAAGGTTTGCAACATAAAAAGCCAGAAAATTCGCGCTAGGCGTTAATTTCTGGTCATACCTCTTAAGCCAAATTTACCACGCCTCTTTGCGAAACTTAAACACCCCGCCTCTATAAACGCCACAATGATAGAGCTCAAAAGAGCCGTCTTTAGGTGAATAGAGGACTATATCGTGGCCCAATTAAGTAATAAAAATGCGCCTTCGGCGTCGGATGTATATCAACCTGCCGGGCGCCTTATTCCAGTATTATCGGCCAATCCAGTTGGCGATCAAATCATTGATACAGCCATTGCTTTAGGGCGAAAAGCCGCGAGCTATGGCGAAACAGTTCTTATCCTTGATTGTACGGGCGGCAATGCCATGAGCCGTGCAGGTGTTGTCTTCAATAAAACACTCGCAGACGTTCTATCGGGCGAAGCCCAGCTTCGTGACGCTCTTTATATCACGGCGAACGAGCATTATAACGTCGCTTGCCTTGGTAATATTGCGCTTGATGAAGCCTTGGGCAGTTTGGCGGCGTTATCCTTGGATTTCGATTGGGTTTTTGTTGTCGCCAAACCCGGCTGTACCAATGCACATATTCGCTTGGCCGCGGCAGGGGATAATTGCCTTATTGGTTATGACACCAAGTCTGACGCCTTTATGAGAGCCTATTGGATGATAGAAGCCGTCCGAAGACGGGCCCCAGAATTTGATCCGCATATACTTTCTTGTGGGAACCGTCTTGAATCCGTTGAAACCGCGTTAATGCTCTCTGAAACGGTGCGGGACCATCTTGGCGCCCCGCCGCCCTATGCTGGCCATATCGCAGACGCTCACCTCGACGTCAGATTACTCGGCCAATTACGTGAAGCGATCGCAGAGAAAGCCGCCTAATCACGCCTTTACATATCTTACAGTAATGTAACGAAGGATTTTGGTTTCCAGTCCGTTTGTGTTTATGAACGCAACAATAAGGAGACTTCTCATGCGTAATACAAGTAAAACAAGCTTTAAGGTCTTGTCTCTTGCCACAGCAGCGTCTTTGGGCCTTTTGATCGCGCCAGCTCTTGCTGCGCCCAAAGCGGACCTAAACCAAGACGGTCAGATTACTCAGGCTGAATTCAGAGCCGAAGCACAATCCCGTTTCACACAAGCCGACACAAATTTTGACGGTATGTTGGATAAGGAAGAGCTAAAAGCTCTCAGTGAACTTCGCCGTGCAGAACGCCGCTCTGAAACATTTAAGAAAATGGATCTAAATGGCGATGGCTCTGTGACCGAAGCTGAGGCCGAAGCCGCTGCAGCAGCCC
Organism: Litorimonas taeanensis; assembly: GCF_003634015.1. NCBI lineage: Bacteria > Pseudomonadati > Pseudomonadota > Alphaproteobacteria > Maricaulales > Robiginitomaculaceae > Litorimonas > Litorimonas taeanensis. The sequence continues at coordinate 916,810 of NZ_RBII01000002.1, read as the reverse complement.
GAGGCGAAAAACGTACCGAGCGCCGCGAAGCGATGAAAGACAAAATCAAAGCGCGCTTAGACACAAATGGCGACGGCACTATCAGTGATGCGGAAAAGCAGGCTGCCAAAGAGGCGCGCCAAGCTAAACGGGCAGAGAAAAAAGCTGAAAGAAGCGAAGACGGTGAACGCAAAAAAATGAACCGCAAACGTGGACAACGCATCCAACTGGACGCGAATAAAGATGGCCTCGTAAGCCTAGCCGAATATATGGCGGCGTCTGATGCTCTCTTCTTACGCATGGATGCTAATGGTGACGGCATTTTGACCAAAGGCGAGGGCCATAAAAAGGGCAAGCGCGGTGGTGATCGCAAAGGTAAGCCGCAGCGTTAATATGGGTAGAGTTGACCCAGATGCAGATCTCTTGCCTGGCCTTATGGCTGGGCAAGAGACAGCCCTATCGACCATGATGGATCGGCATTTGAAGACTATCAATGCCATAGGATTTTACATGTTGGGCGACCTTGCCTTGGCCGAAGATGTGGCACAATCCACCTTTCTCAAGCTCTGGCAAAAAGCGCCTGAATGGCAATCTGGAAATGCAAATCTATTGACGTGGATGCGCCGCGTCGCGACAAATGACTGCCTGGATCGGCTTCGTAAAAAAGGCCCCATCTATACGAATAAAGTACCGGAACAAAATGACACTTCGCCCAATGGTTTAGACGCTTTAGAACAAGCCGACATTGCCAAACATGTACAACAAGCGTTAGCACAATTACCCGAAACACAACGCGCCGCGATAACTCTCTCTTATTATCAAGGGGTTTCGCAAAAAGAAGGCGCAGAGATTTTAGGTCAAAATGTAAAAGCTTATGAAAGCCTACTATCTCGCGGGCGTAAAAATTTAAAAACGGCGCTGAGCCCATTCGTTGAAAATGAAGTGATTTAGAAAAGGGATAAAGATGAACACGCTCGATAAAACCCTCAATACCTTACAGGCCCCAGCCCCTAGCGATCTATTAAAAGCCCGTATCTTACGCGAAGCGGCCGCTATGCGTCCCGCACAAACGGCCCTCCCGGCGGCCAATGATAATCGTTGGAAGAAATGGAGCGCAGTGGCCGCAATGGCACTGATTATGGGATTTGCAGGATTTTCAACGCTGCAAAACTTCAACACGGATACTGATAGCGTTGAAGCCGAACTTCTTGCCGATGCCGCCGACGAATTAGGGTATGAGACCTTATATGCTTGGGTGCATTATGACGACGAGGTTGAAAATACGGACACACAAGAATCTTATGATGAATCAGCCTTGGGCACGGGAACGCTTCCAATTTAAGTTCCTATTTAATTAAACAAACACCGTGACGCTTTGAACCCCCTCAACGACTAATTCGCCTTGGCTATTCCAAATGCGCATGATCTGGGATGAATAGCCATTTTTCGCCGCGGTTAAGTCTGATTCAATCTGCCACCACCCGTCTTCTGTCTCGGGGTTATCGCTTAGGACGTTAAACATCCACGTCATAGAGCTGACAGGCCCAGGCTGCGTTAATACTGGCATCGCCGCTGGCGGCAACACATCCGCGATACAAAACAGGCTAGAAATGCCCTCGCGTGAGGCCGTATCAAAATGGCGACTCCATGTACGGATATAGCCTTTATCCGCCCCTGTTACAGGCCGGCTACCTTCGACTAGCCGTGTATCAAAGTTATGGAAAAAATTAGGAACGAAAGCTCGTATTTGCTCTGGGGTATAAGCCTCATATAGAGCAGGGCTTTTTGCCTCTGGCATGGGGCAATTCACATCTAAAATTGATTCACGTGACGCGCCAAAAGCAAAAGTCACAGTGATGACAACAGCTTCGTCGACATAACCTTTGGCTTCAATAGTCACGACATTTCGGCCTTGGCGTAAGACTTCTGTTTTATAAACGGGGTTATCGGTAACAGGGCCAATAAAACCAATATTCGCAGACCGTAGCGGCGGTAAATCACTATGGTTTCTAAAAACGGCCTCTAAAGCTAAGGCAGCGCTCAATCCCCCATACACCGTCCGGCCTTGTTTCCACCCTTCGCATATTTCAGCTTTCCACCCCTCGGATGTTAAGGTCAGGCTTTCGGCAATGTCTCGAAAACCCAGGGGTTTATCTGTATCTTTGACAGGCATGTTCATACTTCCTAGGTCTGGCTTTATACACGTCGTTAAACTGCCTGAAATTATGGCCCGCAACTAGAAACAAGCCTGCATAGTATGAAAACACGAATTGGTATTTTGGGCGCAGGCTCTATTGGCTGTTATTTGGGGGGAATGTTGGCGGCAAAGGGCTGTGATGTTGTCTTTATCGGACGCGAAGCTTTGCAACAGGACACCCAAAATCACGGACTCACACTCTCGCATTTTAGCCGTGACGCACTGACCCTATCTCCAAACCAGCTTCGCGTTGAAACCTCGGTTGAGGCTCTGTCAGACCGCACAGTGATCTTACTGTGTACAAAGAGCCAAGACACAGAATTAGCGGCCAAGTCACTTAATCAGGTCATTCTCCCCGAAGCCCATATTATAAGCTGTCAGAACGGCATCAGTAACGTCCCCATTCTGCAAGAGCTATTGGGTGAGAAAATTCAACGCATTTCCGGCGCAATTATTCCCTTCAACGTCACGCGCACTGCCCCTGCGCAATATCATTGCGGAACTGATGGCGCGATACGATTTGAACAGGATATCCCACACGATATGCAACTGGCCTTTGCAGAGGCAAACCAAGCCTATCTTTGCGGTGGAAATTTTAAAGGAGATCAATGGGCCAAATTATTAGTGAATTTAAACAATGCCCTGAACACACTTAATGGCGGGACTTTACGCGAATGTTTTGCCCAAAAACACTATCGTTTTGCCTTTGCCGCAATTGTCGAAGAAGGCTTAAAAATTGCCAATGCCCACAATATAGAGATTGGCCATTATAATGGCCGCACACCGTCAGCTCTGCTGAAGACATTGCGCCTTCCAAATTGGGGGTATCAATTGATTATGCGGCTTATCGTTAAAATGGATGCCAAAGCACGGTCGTCTATGCTTGATGATCTTGAATCTGGCCGCGTCTCTGAAATTGACTATCTACAAGGAGAAATTATTCGGCAAGCAGAGGCGATTGGTCTGACAGCCCCGCATAATCAAGCGATTTTACAAGCCGTAAACCTTGCCTTTGAAAAAGGCTACTCACCAAAACTGTCCGGTAAAGATATATGGGATTTGATAGGAAATAGCGGTGCCATGCGTACTGGGAGGGGGGGTTAACACATGACACCGCATTCTTACGCTACGTCTCGCTTAAGGGGAAAGCCTTAACGTAGTCGCGTGTACTTTATTTAAGCAGCCTTAGCCTTACCGCTAGGCTTCGGTGTAATTAATTTTTGGTCAGAATTGGTAATCGCGACAGTTCTTGGCTTTAATGCCTCCGGAACTTCTCGCTGTAAGGTGATAACCAATAGGCCATTATTCAAATTAGCCCCCGTTACACGCACATGATCGGCAAGCTGGAAACGACGCTCAAATCCGCGTTCCGCAATGCCGCGGTGGAGGTATTCAACCTCATCATTCGCCGTGTCAGAAGCATTACTCCCTGAAATTGTAAGCACATTTTCATGGGTCTGTATTTCCAAACTATCCGTGTCAAATCCTGCAACGGCCAGTTCAATACGATAGCTGTCTTCATCTAAACGAGCGACATTATAAGGGGGGTAGCTGGCTGTATTCGCGCTCGCTTGGCTAGCGGCGTCGATTAAATTAGCCATGCGATCAAATCCAACAAAATTGCGATAGAGGGGAGAAAAATCATAAGTTCTCATGAGACATCCTTTCAAAGCGATGTAAATGTAAGCCCTTTTTCAAGCGGCTTGGTTTCAGTTAACAAGCCCCGATTGGCGACTTGCAAGAGAAAGGTGGGATTAAAATCCTAAGGTTCAAGTCAACTAAGTGTGAAATTTTTGTCATTGTGCCCTTCCGCTCTTTCCGTCACAAAAGCCTTCAACTACTGACAGGCGGACTTACGCTCCCTTTCATGGGCTATCTATCGGAGACGAATATGAAATTGACTTCTTTGCTTAAGCTAACAGCCATAGGCGCGGCGACATTAGCCCTCATTGCCTGTTCTGGCGAAACAGTCTCAACAGAAACAGTGGACACAGAAACCGAAACGCAAGCGCTTGCGCCTGTCACTCTCGCAGAGGTTATCGCTAACCCCCGCCGTGATTCTGATCGCCCTCGCGACGCTTTCCGGAACCCTCTTCCAACCTTGGAGTTCTTTGGCGTGGAGCCTGGCAAAAAAGTCGCAGAAATCTGGCCCGGTTGGTATTCAAAAATTCTTGCCCCTTATTACGCAGAAAATGACGGCACTTACGTTGCTGTATTATACCCTAAAGGGAAAAGTGAGCGTCTAGACGAACGCATTGCCGCCTATAAAGAGGCCTATAGTGATACATCCGTATATGGCGACATCGAGTATGGAGCTTTTTACAAAGATCACGGGCCAATTTTACCAGATGCCTCTATTGATGTTATTCTGACATTCCGGAACGTCCACAATTGGATGGGCGGCGGATATTACGAACAAGCGATGAACCAATTTTATGCGGCTCTGAAACCCGGTGGTACGCTGGGTATAGTTGAGCATCGTCTGCCAGAAGCTGCCGTACAAGATCCCAATGGCCGCACGGGCTATGTGCAAGAAAGCTATATGAAAGACGCTGCCATACGAGCAGGATTTGAATTTGTGGCCTCAAGCGAAATCAATGCAAATCCAAAAGACACGGCCGACCACCCAATGGGCGTTTGGACTTTGCCGCCGCGTTCCGCTACGCCAAAAGCTGGGTCACCCGAAGCCGTTGATTTTAATGCGGAACTTTACAAAAATATCGGTGAAAGTGATCGTGCAACATTGAAATTCCGCAAACCCTTATAGCAAGCCTTTATAGTCATCATGCGCGTCTATAGGGCAAAAAGGACTAGCCCCCTTGCGATTTTTCGGCATAACCCTAGATAAGACCTAATACTTAGTAGAGGATACCCTTATGGAAAATTCAGAAATCGCAGCAAAAATGACAGAAGCGCTCGGCAAGGCCGGCGGCATTGATAAATCTGTAAAATTTGATTTTGACGGCGAAGGCGCTGTTTGGGCACAAGGTACAGAAGCCAAAGTTTCTGATGATGATGCAGATTGTGTCATTAATGTTTCTAAGGACGATTTCGTAGCTTTGGCCTCTGGCAATTTGGACCCTATGATGGCGTTCATGTCAGGAAAACTCAAAGTCACTGGCGATATGTCAGTTGCAATGGGCCTTCAAAGCCTCTTTTCAAACATGTAATTTGATTGGCCGTGCCTTTGGCGCGGCCACATTCATGATGCAAAGCGTAGTGCCGCCATTTGACGCCGCTGAGATCATTCAACCCGGCGGACGCCCACTCCCCACCGGACTTGATGAGCGAGCTAAGACTTATTTCGTCCCGACAAAGGACGGCATAACGCTTCGTGTGTTATTAGCTCAACCCGAGACAAAATCACCACGCGGTACTATTATATTCTCGCCGGGGCGAACCGAATTTATTGAAAAATACTGGGAAACCATACACGATTTAACTGCACGTGGATTTTGTGTATTTATGGTTGACCCTCGCGGTCAAGGTTTATCTGATCGCGTATTACCTGATAAATTAAAAAGCTATATCGACAGTTTCCAAACCTATGCGGATGATTTGTCTGATATGACAAAACAATTCGATGCCTATCTACCGCGTCCCCATATTGCCATGGGGCATTCAATGGGCGGAACCATTGTTCTACAATCCATATTAAGCGGGGTTCTAGCGCCGTCTGCGGTCATCTGTAGCGCGCCCATGCTTGGCCTTTTCGACCTTGAAACGCCGCTTATGCGCTGGGTCATTGCAGGGCTAGCAAAAGTTGGATTAGGCGAGAAAAACCTACCTTTCCAATCACAGCGAAACGGCATGCCTGTTTCCTTCACGGCCAATAAACTCACGACGGATAAAGATCGTTACAAGATTTGGTCGAGCTATTTTTTAAGTGTCCCGCGTCTACGCGTAGGGCAACCTACATTTGGCTGGATAAGCGCAGCGCTCTCTTCAATGGCCTATGTAAACCGTAATGCTGAAAACCTTCGCGTCCCCGGCCTCTTGGTCGCGGCGGGGGCCGACCCGATTGTGGACCCTAGCTCGGTCGAAGAATTCGCGAAAAATGCGGGGGTGGCTTATGATGTTATCCCTGGCGCATTACATGAGCTCTTCTTAGAAAAAGATGCGTATCGCAATCACTTCTTGGCGTTGATAGATAAATTCCTCGAAGAACAAGCCCTTTAAATTTTCGCGGCCTAATATGGCTTTACCTCGGGTCCATAGCCCGCTGTAAATAAGTATACAGTTCTGGCAATAAAGCCGCATCACTAACCGCCACCACGCGTCCCCCATCGACAGGGGAACCGCCATACCAATTCGTCATTTTCCCGCCCGCGCCTTCAATCACAGGCATAAGCGCTCTGACGTCGCACGGTTTAAGAAGGGCTTCTATTACAATATTCATTCGTCCCTCAGCAATCAGCGCATAGCCGAGTGCATCCAGACCTAATCGAGAAAATTTCACGCCGCGCCGAATAATATTATAGGCGGCTAATTCTCCGGGCTTCAACATAGATAAAGGTTCTGTACAGCCTAAAATAGCGTCTCTTAAATCATCACAAGGCGATGTTTTGAGAGACACGGCCTCTCCTTTATGGATACACCAAGCCGATTTATTCGCGGCATCTGTGCGGCCGAAATAACATTTATCAAGCGCGGCGACATCGATTAACCCAAGGACTGGCTGCCCCTTATAAGATAAGGCGATTAACGTGCTCCAGACCGGTACACCGGCGACAAAGGCACGCGTGCCATCAATCGGGTCTAGGGTCCAAGAAAAATCGTTCTCGCCGACATAATCAGGGCACTCTTCCCCTTCGATACTATCTTGAGGGAACTGCGCTGTTATCATTTTGCGCAGGGCGATTTCCGCTTCTATGTCAGCCTTAGTTACAGGGTCATAGGCCTCGCCTGTCACACCCGTTTTTTCTGCCTTATTGACTATACCTTCGGGACTTTGAAAGAGCGGCAAAGTAATGGCCCGCGCCGCATTTGAAAGCGCGCCCATAAATTCAAGACGCGCATTAATGTCTAGCTCTAATGCTTGGGGTGATAAGGTCATAAGGCAAGCCTAACATGACCTTAAAAAGAGAGGAAATAGATTAAGTCGATACAAGCCGTAAATTCGGCTTTGTATTGGCTTCTAGAGATTTTGCTAAATCTAAAAGGTGCTTACGCGGCGCTTCACCCATAGAGTAATAAGCCCGCACAAGATCCATAGTTTCTTTCTTTGACAAGACATCAGGCGCGATAACATCTGGATCTGGATCATGGAAAAGCGGGTCATGAGAGGATAGACCTTCATAGAAATACTGAATTGGCACCGACAGTGCTTCGGATAATTCAAAAAGCCGCGCCGCTGACACACGATTTGCGCCACATTCATATTTTTGAATTTGCTGAAAACGAATGCCCACCTGCTCGGCCAAACTTTGCTGCGTCAGGCCTAAAAGACGACGGCGACGACGAAGGCGTTTCCCTACATAAAGATCGATTTCACTGGTCATTTTAGTCACCCTATCTATTTTTATTACGCTCCTTACTCAGCAATCCTTGTGCCAGAGAGCAGGAATTAGGCGAAATTTGACTAAATTAATTCTCCTGAGGGTTGTTCGCGTGAAAAAAGGCCGAAAAATTCCCTTTTCCCCTTAGAAATGACCGAAAGATTTTCAACTACTCGCCTGACATATGAGAAATCCTAAGTTCTCTGTACCGTAATGGGACAATCGCCCTGCTAATGCTCACTCGTGCAAAGCTAAGGTCTCTCTATTGGGCCGCACGGCTATCAGGGATAGATTGATAGATTATTGTTTGAATTATGCGCGCGAGGTCATTTGCCAAGCGGTCATAGCCCCGTTTCGGGGCTAAAGTGACGGGATTCAAATATAAATCTCGATTTATTTCTATTTGGAGCGCTTCAACACCCGTTTCTGGCCGGCCATAATGGGTGGTTACGAACCCTCCCGCATAAGGATAATTTGTTGAGACTGTATAGCCTGCTGAACGAAAAATACCCTGTATACGGGCAAGCGTATCGGGGTGACAGGATTTACCAAAACGATCCCCTAAAATAATATCAGGGCGGCGCGCCCCCATAGGCGAGAAGCCCGGCATAGAATGACAGTCAATTAATAAGGCCTGTCCAAATCGTGAAACGCTATCGTCAATCAAGTCTTGTAGAGCTTGGTGATAGGGGCGGTAAAGATGTTCCAATCGCAATTCGGCAATTTCAAGATTCAAAGGACGGCGATAAATCTCCACGGATTCGCTCATATGGGTTGGGATTACCCCTAATCCCGCTTGCGCGCGCACACTCGGCTTGGAGGGGCCTTTCACCCAAGCACTCGGCAGCTCATCTTCTCCTCTATTCACATCAACATAACAACGCGGGAACCGGGCCGCCAAAAGCGGTGCGCCTGCTGTAACGCATGGACTAAACAATTTATGAATAAAAATATCTTCATTGCGGCGTAACTGGGCAACGCTAAGACCCGAACGGTCAATAAAGCTTTGCGGATAAATATGACCGGAATGAGGGGATGAAAAAATAAGACCTGCCCGCCATTGCGCAGGCTGTGAAAGGGTAAAGGCAGGGGATAACACCCGCAAACTTTCCAGTTCCTGTTCTAAAGCCGTTTTTGACATTGAGGATGGATCCAAACTTTCTAAATGACGTGTGACTTATATAAACATTAACGGATAAACTCTATCACAGTTCCAATAGAGCATCAGATAAAACTTGGCGGGAAACCTGCATATATTCTAGTATTCCGCCGAAACTGACCTAATATCGAACATATATAAACTCTGGACGCAATATGGCTACTATACTTTACGCAGAAGACGATGATGCGATGCGCCGTTTCTTTGAAAAGGCCTTGGAAAAAGCTGGGCATCAAGTCATTGCGTGCCAAGATGGCGAACGCGCCTTACGGGCTCTAAAATTTGCAGATGGCGCCTTCGATATGCTCTTAACCGACATTATGATGCCAGGCCTTGATGGGATTGAATTAGCGAAGCAAGCTGAAGTGCTCTCACCAGGCATCAAAATTATGTTCATTACGGGATTTGCCGCTGTCGCCATGTCGGATGCCGCCGCCGCTGACACCACCGTTCTCTCAAAACCTGTCCATCTCAGACAATTGGTTGACGAAGTGGATCGCCTTATCGCCGCCTAAAATTCAAGCCCCCTCTTCACCTCATTATGGGTGAAACTTGGGATAGGTGAATATTGGGCCTGACATTCAGACAATAAAAAAGCCGCCTTCAAATTGAAGCGGCTTTCATCATATTTGGAGCGCTCTTATCAACTATTCGCAGCCCGATTGACGGCTTTAAATTAAGAGGCATTAGAAATTAGCGATATTGCTGAACCCGTGTTGTACGAAGCCCTGCAATGCCATGGCTCTCAATAGATCTCTGCCACGCCATAAATTCTTCGCTCGATAATCCATATCGATCTAAGGCACCGTCCAAAGTGAGAAGCCCCCCGCGAACGGCGGCGACAACTTCGGCCTTGCGGCGAATGACCCATCTTACCGTATCAGGCTTAGGAAGGTCGGCTAATGTTAAAGGCGTCCCTTCGGGTCCAATAACAACATTTTCTCTTTTCACGCGTTGGTCAGTCATTTTACTGCCCTTATATGACTTCTTATTATGAAATTTATCTAGCGCGCGGATGTTAAAAAGAGTTTAAATTGATTCGGAAAAACCGAACAAAATCAGTTGTTTACGAAGGTTAACAGAATCGACATTACGGTTAAGAAAGGTTTACAGAACAGGCAACATATTGATTCATAAAGGAGATTCTGGCGCATATTTCTGCGCCTTTGTGTCGACTTGAAACAAACTCCTCACTATATGGGCCTCTGAAAGACCTAAAATTAATTGATATTTTTTTGAAAAGGTAACGCGTAATTACTTCTCCTCTCGCAAATAAGTTGAAATCGGGCGAAAAATCCAAGCTGAATTCGCTTGGATTTGCCAAGCCAGAATCCGAAACACGGGTCGTTGTTGCCATGAGCGGCGGCGTGGACAGTTCTGTCTGCGCGGCCTTATTGGCGCAACAAGGATATGATGTGGTCGGTGTCACCTTACAGCTCTATGACCACGGTGAAGCGATACAAAAGGCCAAAGCCTGTTGCGCGGGCCAAGATATCTATGATGCTCAGCGCGTGGCAGAGATGATGGGCTTCCCCCATTATGTCCTCGACTATGAAAGTAATTTCAAAGAAAGCGTCATTGACGACTTTGCAGATACCTATCTCCAAGGGGCCACGCCTATTCCTTGTGTGCGCTGCAACCAAACCGTTAAATTCCGTGACCTCTTGCAGGTCGCCAAAGATCTTGATGCCGATTGCATGGCGACGGGGCATTATATCCGCCGCGTAGAAGGCCCAAATGGCCCAGAACTGCACCGCGCGCATGACGGCGGCAAAGACCAAAGCTATTTCCTCTTCGCGACGACCAAGGCACAATTGGACTTCTTGCGCTTCCCCTTGGGCGCTATGGATAAATCCGAAACCCGTAAGCTCGCCTCTGAAATGGGATTGAATGTCGCCTCTAAACCAGACAGCCAAGATATCTGCTTCGTTCCCACAGGAAAATATACAGATGTGATAGAAAAGCTCCGCCCTGAGGCCGCCACCCCAGGCAATATTGTCCATATGGACGGTACAGTATTGGGCACGCATCGCGGCGTTATGTATTACACTATTGGACAAAGACGCGGGCTCGGCCTGCCAGATGGCTCTGGCGCCGATCCTCTCTTCGTCGTTCGCATTGACGCCGATAAAGGTGAAGTCATAGTCGGGCCTCGTAAAGCACTGGAGCGCTCTCAACTCTGGCTCACAGATATTAATTGGATTGGCCAAGGTGAATTTGGCCCCGAATTGGATGGTATGGCTATCAAGGTCAAAGTCCGTTCAACGCGTCCCCCTGCCCCTGCGCATTTGCGCCTGTCTGGTAATCATATCATTGTTGAATTGGATACTCCGGATATGGGCCTGTCTCCGGGGCAAGCCTGCGTGTTCTATGCCAATGACGACCAAGCCGCGCGGACACTCGGTGGGGGCTGGATCACCCGCACAGAGTAGCGCCCCTGCTAGCCTAACGCCGCATTCGCAAAAGAGATAACAGCGTTTCAACTTGAACCCCGTTGAAATACATCTATCTTTAAAAGATGAGCAATTCCATTGGAGCTTTGTGTGAGTGAAAACACCCTAATCTTAATCACAGTCGTGGCCGCTGTCTTATTCTTTGGCTTATGGCGTATTAATACAAAACAAAAACGTAAGTTCGAGGAAGAAAGACGGGCACGCAAACGTGACTTGGCGGCTCTGAAAGCCAAAGCCGCCGCGCGAAATGAAACACCAGAGGACTAGCCCTTTAACAATGAAGGGCGATTGTCCCTTTGCCGTTTTAAATTTCTATTCTCGCTGTCACTAACTCCAGCCTGTAGACTTCATGCCTGCAAAGTGACGGGCATAGCTGTCTAGGCTAAAGCCTTTTCGAACAGAGCAAGTTTTCTCGCCCAAGCTTTATTGGCCGCGGCTTCATCATAAACAGCCGAGTCTGGCGGACACCAGCCATGCTGCGTCCCTTCATAAACTTCGATTTCTGCGTCTAATCCCGCATCCGCAAAAGCCGATGCCAAAACCGTTTTGGATTCAGGGTCTCGCGCATCATCATTTTCCGCAATCGCAATTAAATAATCTGCCTGCATTTTCGGAATTAACAGATGCGGGCTATTCTCTTTATCTGTGGCCAAACCGCCGCCATGGAAGGAAGCCCCCGCACCAATACGATTTGGTACTTCGGCCGCCGCAATCATCGTCATGGGGCCGCCCATGCAATAACCCGTTGTGCCAATTTTACGCGACGTATCAACGGCCGCTTGCGCATCCAGCCACGCCACAAAGGCGCGGGCATCTGTGCGGTTTGTCTCTTGAGTGAGGGCGCGCGCATAAGGAATAATTTTTTCTCTGACGGCAGGGTCTTTAAATGTCTGGCCCACTTCGACCAGAGCCCCTTTGACCTGTCTGTAATATGGATTGATGACAAGCGCCGCATAACCATCATCAGCCAGACGTTTCGCCATCATTTTAAAAGCAGGGCGAAGCCCCACAATATCTGGCCAAATCAGAACCGCGGCATGCGCCCCGCTCGAAGGATGGGCGAAATATGCATCCGCCACGCCATCAGGCGTTTCAATCATGACGTCTTGTTCTGCCACACCCGCCTTGGCTTCGCCCGGCACGCAGCCTGCAAACGCAACGGAAATCGCCGCCCCGCCTGCCATAAGGCTGAAGTCGCGCCGCGTTATTTGCTTTTCGTAAAATCCCTGATTTTCAATTTCTGTAATGTCATCACACATAAATGCCTCCTCCTATAGCTTAGGCTAGTCCCCAAGGGATGTGCCATCAAGGCCGAAAACCAAAGCTAACATCAATGTGATAGGCGAGGATGGATTTAATGACCGCCGCCAAAGGCACCTGTTTTGACATTGTAATTGACTGCCAGCCCATAATCCGGGTCATCATCTGAATCGACAATCAACTGCCCTGCTTTATTCAAGAGCCTATGACAATCATGGGTTAAGTGACGTAATTGTAGCGTTTTCCCCACGGATTCATATTTAGCAGCAAGATTTTCAATCGCTTGTAAGGCAGATTGATCAACCACACGAGAACGGCTGAAATCAACGATAACATTATCAGGGTCTGTGTTCGGTGTGAAAAGCTCTGAAAACCCTTCGGCAGAACCAAAGAATAATGGCCCTTCAATTTTGTAAATTTTTTGGTCATCCGTTTCTTCGATATCGGCATCGATACGGCGCGCATTATTCCACGCATATGTCAGCGCAGAAATTATGACACCGACGACAACCGCCACAGCCAAATCATGCCAAACCGTTACAAGGGTCACAATCACAATCACCAAAGCATCTGTCAGCGGGATACGGCGCATAATGGTCAAAGACTGCCAAGCAAAAGTGCCGATAACCACCATGAACATGACGCCAACCAAAGCCGCCAAAGGAATTTGTTCAATGATTGAAGACCCAAACAAAATAAACGCCAATAAGAATAGAGCCGCCGCAATGCCAGAAAGCCGCGTGCGAGCGCCCGATTTAATATTAATCATAGATTGGCCAATCATAGCGCAACCGCCCATGCCGCCAAAAAATCCCGTGACCGTATTGGCTACGCCTTGGGCCACACATTCTTGTGAGGCTCCGCCGCGCTCTTCTTTGATCTCCCCGACCAAGTTCAATGTCAGTAGGCTTTCTATCAAACCAATCGCCGCCAGAATTAAGGCGTAAGGAAAGATAATTTCAAAGGTTTCCATATTCAAAGGGACTTGCGGCATATGGAATGGCGGAAGCCCGCCTTTAATAGAGCTCATATCACCGACATTTGGGACAGGAATATTCAGCGCAATAACCAAAATGGACACAATGCCGATACCCGCCAAAGGCGCAGGAATAATTTTGGTCACTTTGGGTGTCGCCCAAATTAAAAACATCGTCAGCGCAACAAGTCCGAGCATCATATAGAGCGTAGCACCGCTCATCCATGTACCATGTAGCATATTAAAAGGGCCGTGACTTTCCCCGGCAGGGGCTGGCGCCGTTTGGAACTGTGTCATTTGGGCAAGGAAAATAACAATGGCGAGACCATTCACAAAACCCAGCATCACGGGGTGAGGCACAAGGCGGATAAATTTCCCAAGTTTAAAGACGCCTGCCGCAATTTGCATGAGGCCCATCAAAACAACTGTCGCAAATAAATATTCAACGCCGTGTTGGGCCACAAGCGCCACCATAACCACGGCCAGCGCCCCTGTTGCGCCTGAAATCATGCCGGGACGTCCGCCAAAGCAGGCTGTAATTAATCCGACAATAAAGGCCGCATATAAGCCCACTAAGGGTTCAACGCCGGCCACAAAAGCAAAGGCCACAGCCTCGGGCACGAGCGCTAGGGCCACGGTTAAACCTGCCAATATCTCGACCTTAATCCGGTTGGGCGTAAAGGTTAGCGGGCCAGACCGGCGACGCGCGGGAATAGAGATGCGATCAGCAAAGGCTGAGAGACTAGAACGTAACATGGGATTCCTGACATGGCGTCATAAGTAATTGGCGCGGCGGTTAGCGCGTTCATGACAAATTATCAAGGTTATAAAACGGTCAGGCGGGCGCCCGCCCCGCAAAAGCCTTGGCCATTTTACAATCCAGCTTACCTTTATATGGTATTATCTGGCTGACTTAATTTTGTTTATTGCATGTCTCTGTTTCATTCTTCTGTCTAATTGCTCTCTATCTTTCTCTTTAATGTTTTACTCTGAATGGAAAAGGGCGTCCGTGTGGTCATTAGGTTACGGGCTGGGAAACCCTGGTTCGCGAAAAGTATTTTTGTAACCCTACGGCCACACGGTGACATGTTTTTCCACTGATGGCCAAAAGACCCCTCATTACAAGGCGTTGATAGCACGCATCAGGCCGCCTAATAGCTTTCGGCCCGTTACAGCCCAAAGCGTTCAACGACGCACATCATCTTTATGCCAATCCAACGTACGATCAGGCCCGCCATAAAGAACAGATTTAATCTATGGCCACTCAAACCACCGTGGATGTAATTTTGCAAAATATCTCTAAGGCCTTAGATTTATGAGGCCTGTTCATGGCGCATCCTTTTCCTTGTGTGGATGTAAATAAAAGAACGGCGCAAAACCGATAACCGCAGAGCGATTGCAAGGCCCTTTGCTCTGCAGTCTCTGCTATACAGCCTATCGCCCTTGGGCTATCTCGAAACGCCCATCCCGCGCGCCGTGAAGTGTTTTTGGACGCGAAATATTTTTGGAACGTCATTGGGACTAATGCGTATTGAATTTAAGAATAGGATTTGACGCCAAAATTGACCTCTCCAACACGATATGTCTTGATGTTGACGATTGGCATGGGCGCGAGTCTATGGGCTGTCCAAGCGCAGGCCGCAACACCATTGGTGAAGATCGAAGGGGAGCTGCCTTCTGAGCTTCGCACCCTTTTAGCTGGCGTCATTGGCGAAGCTGGAGCGCCGCCGCGCTCTTTGGCGCAGGCCCGAAGACGTGTTGAAAAAGCGGCAGAGCAAGGCCGCATCGTTATGCGGTCTCAAGGCTATTATGGTGCCGAAATAAAAGCACGCATCGAAGAATTCACATCCGATGGAGACACATCGGTTCGCAAAGCGCCTCAACCTATTCTGGTTATTAAACCTGGCCCGCAATTTACTTTTGGCTCTGTCAAAATTTTGTATGACGACAATCAGCCTGACGTTGTCGACGCCGTCAATAAAACGGCTTTGCTAGCCGAAGGCGCCCCGGCCCTTTCCGCGGAAATTGTCGCCGCCGAAATTCGCGCGGTGAATTATCTCAAAGCGCATGGATATCCTGAAACGAAAACGCAGCCGCGCAAAGCCATTGTAGACCATGACAGCCAAACCATGGCTCTGACATTTAACTTTTCAATTGGCGACAAAACGCGCTTTGGCGGAATTGAAACGAGCGGGTCTGCCTATTTAATTAAATCTTGGCCTGAAATGATTTCTCCTTTTGAAACGGGCGAAGTCTTTAGCGACACGAAATTAAACAAGCTCTCAAGCCGCGTCATTGCCACAGGCGCATTTGACAGCGCTACCGCGACCTTAAACACAGACAAAACGCCCAATGCAGACGGCACCGTAACACGCAATATTTTATTGAATGTGGAACAAGGTGACATCAATACTGTCACGGGCGAAATAGGCTATTCAACAACAGATGGCAGCGGGGTCGAGCTTTCCTATGAAAGGCGCAATTTCATTGGATATGCCCAAACTTTGACGCTGAATGCAGGCGTTAAAACCAATCAAATCCGTTTTGGCGTTGATTATAACATACCTTATATGTTTCGTGTTGACCGCGCTTTGGATCTTTCGTCTGAAATTGCCAAAGAAGACACAGACGCATTCACCGGAGAGAGGGTGTCTGGGAATGCCCTGATTACACAAAAATTTTCGGAACGCTTTAAGCTCGGTCTGGGTGTAGGACTCGAAGCCTCTCGTTACGAAGAAGACGGCACAGATGTGACGGCCTATCTGTTGGACGGTTTAGGGACAGCGAGCTATGACTCGCGTAATTCCTTGCTTGATCCGGTGAAAGGCGTGCTTGTCGAAGCCAATGTCACGCCGACTTATAATTTTGGTAATCGCGATGGACTTTTCACAACCGCGCAAATCTCTGCCAGTCACTATAAAAAAATATCAGATAGCCTTGTCATTGCAGGCCGCGTGAAAACGGGCACTATTTTCGGCGCTGACCTCGACACAATCCCTCTGAATCGGCGGTTTTATGGCGGCGGCGGCGGGTCTGTCAGAGGCTTTGGTTATCAAACCATTTCGCCTATTGATGAAAATGATGATGTGATTGGAGGACGCTCTATATCCGAAGCCAGCGCCGAAATTCGTTATCACGGCGACAGCCCTTTTGGCGCCGTGGCCTTTATTGATGCCGGCAGTGTTGTGCCCAATGACTTACCGAACCTAGAAGATGTGCGTTACGGCGCAGGCCTAGGTATTCGTTATTATACCAGCTTTGCACCGCTGCGCGCCGATATTGCGATACCGCTAAACAAGCGGGATGGGGATAATGATTTCCAAATATACCTTTCCATCGGGCAGGCTTTTTAATGGAAACGTCAACGCCGCAAGCCAAGCCGCAAACAGAGCCCGACATCAAGCCTAAACAAAGGCGATGGGTGAAGCGCCTCTATTGGGGGGTGTTGGCTCTCATCGGCCTTCTTATTCTTTTTCTTATTGCGCTGCGCCTTTTTATCACCACGGCGGCGGGTGGAAATTTCATTGCAGAGCAAATCAATAAACGCAGTTTTGGCCCTATTGAAAGCCTCCAAATTTCGGGGCTGTCGGGCGACCCTCTTGATACGCTCTATGTTGAGTCCATAAAACTCAAAGATAAAGAAGGCCTCTGGTTAGAAGCCCAAAACATAGAGCTAAGCTGGAAGCCCTTTGCTTATTTCAAAGGCCATATCTGGGTGCAAAAATTTGCCGTTGAAAACACTCAAATTCTCAGACGCCCTAACTTAAACCCATCAAATTCAGAGGGAGACATACCAAAGGTCACGATTGAAAGTTTTAATATAAAAACCATAGACCTGAACGCGGCATTGGCAGGACAATTTGTAAGCCTAGAAACCCAAGGGCAATTTATTGCCCAGCCCAGTGGCGCCGTGAATGTAAAATTAAAAGCCGAGCGCCTTGACCGAGAAGGCGATAGCTTGGCCCTAGATTTCTCGCGCACAGATGTGGGCGTCATGTCTGGAGTCTTTGATTTAGAAGGCCAAGATAAGGGCCCGATAGCGGAGCTATTAAAAGCGCCAATCGGGTCGGTGGTGAAGGGCCATGGCACGCTGAAAGGCACACCCGAAAATGGAGAAGGCGTGCTTTCGGTTTATTTCGGCGGCGCCGAGGCCGTGGCGATGCAAACGCTCTGGACGCCTGAGGCGCTGAAAGGGAACGCCGTCATTAATCTTGAAGACTGGCCTGCATTTGAGGCCGTGAAGCAAAGATTAGGCCCTAAATTAGACTCTGAATTAAATATTGACCGCCGGACGGCGCCGTATCCTTTTTCAGCTGATATAAATGTTCCCGGTCTTTCTGTGCGCATGAATGGCGTCTTACCCAAAGATGAGTACCGCCCGCATTCCGCCGTTATTGATGCCAAGGTCAATAAGCTCTCAGCCTTTTACCCTCTGCCCGAAGGCTATGCGGCAGGCAGCGCTGAAGCCAATGGCACATTGAACCTACGCGCGCCTTATAAGTTTAATGGCAAGCTGACGGTCAACACTCTTTCCACCCCCTATGGTAAGGCACAATCAATTACAGGCCCACTCAATGCGGAGCAAAACACACAAGACAACTATAGTTTCAAGACTGACCTCAATATTAGAAATTTACACACAGACACGCGTCTGCCTGTTAAACTCGCACCGAAAACATCGCTCTCAATTTCGGGGCAGTATAATTCAGAAACAACCCGCCTGACCTTGGCCAATCTTTCATTATCGTCTGGCGCAAATACAGTGCAGGGCAAAGGGTCCCTGACAACAGATGGTCAGGCCTTAAACCTTACGGGGCAAGGCGCGTTTGATATAATTTCAAATGACGCCCAAGCCTCTGGCGCCTTAACCTCTGACACCTTGACATCTGGCGCTTTAAAGGCGGAATTTGCCCTGCGCAAAACGCCTAAATCTTTATTGGCCATTTCAACCAATGGGGCCTTTCGGCCAAGCGCAGAGTTAACCCCGCCTTTGGACGACCTTATTGGAGAACAGCTCGTCTTTAATATTAAAATGAACCCAGTGACGGGCGGGGTTCAACTTTCCGAGGCAAGCCTCATGGCGGGTAAAGCCAAAGCGGCCATGACAGGGACGATTGGCCAAACCCTCAATATATCAGGTGAAGCCCTGCTCTCTGGCCCCCTTGCGTATAAAGGCGTGTCACTGGGCCGTGAAGGTCAAGAGAATGAAGCCCGCTTTACCGTAACAGGGCCAATTGACAATCCTGCCCTTCGTCTTGATGCGGAAACAGATAGGCTCTCGTTTCAAAATTATGCGGCGCAAAATATTCGTCTGCGAACAGAGATTTCTGACATTTTAAAAGCGCCAAAAGGCCCTGTGCAAATTGATGCTGAAACGCCGCAAGGTGCGTTTATGGCCAGTGCGCAATTCGCCTCGACAACAGATAGCTATATCGCCGAAGACATCAACATCACCCTCGGCCGCCAAACCGTGAACGGCGCTCTGAAACGCGCCAAGACGGGCCTTATATCTGGGCAGCTCAATTTGCGACTGCCGGAACAAGATGGACAATATGCACGCGCCGCACTCACCCTCTCTGATGCCTCAGGTGAACAAGGGCTTGGGTTTACAATAGACGCAAAGGAAATCGCTTTGGGCGAATTTCGTTTCGATAATTTACAAGCCGAAGCCCAAGGGACGCTTGCGGGATTAAACGGGACGATAGAGACACAAGGCCAACGCGGTGATGATTTAATTTCACGGCAATTTAAATTTGAAGCCCCCTTTAGCCTAGACCGAAAAGATGGGTCTGTTTACAGCGCTTCAATATCTCCAGAGGCTTTTTATGGTGACATCAAAATAACGAGCCGCGGCCCTATCCTCTCAACATATGAGGCAGGCCGTTTCGATATAAAAGCGCCGCTAAGCCTATCCGATGGCGATATTGATATAAGCTATTTGCGTGAGGCCGCCGATGAAGAGTTTTCGCTTGTCGCGAAAAACCTGCCCATCACATTATTGGCCCTTCCCGGCAACCTTGCGGATACACGCGGGCGGGCCAGCGCGGAAATAGAGTTATCCTCTAATGCACAGGCCGGCATACAAGGCGGCGGCGTGATGAACTTGACCGATTGGCGCGGATTTGATGTCGATAAAGGCGACGGACTTACCTCTGCCATACGTTTCGCCATTGAAAATCAAGAGGCCGATTTTACGCTCGAAGCAAGCGCGCCGAACGGCTTCAATGCAAATGGCGATTTACGTTTACCGCTGATTATCCAATCCGAACTTCAGCAAACACGGCTTGATATGGAGCGCCCTCTTACGGGCAATTTCACCGCTTCGGGGGCCGCGGCGGCCATTTTTGGTTTGGTCACACCAAGCCAAGCGGAACTCGACGGCAGTCTGTCGGCTAAGATAATTGTTAGCGGGACAGCCCAAACCCCACGCGTAGAAGGACAAGCCAGTGGGCGTGATATTCGTTTTGAGGCACCTGAGCTAGGCACGCGCATAAGAGAAGGCCGCTTCACCGCAAATTTCACCAATGATAATGTATCTGTCCAAGATGTCTTTGTCAGAGATTCCGAAGATGGCACGCTTTCAGGCGCGGGTGAATTTAAACTCGGGGAGCTCGGACGACCCCTTGGCAAACTTGACATTGCAGCAGAGAACTTTCGCGGCCTAGACCGCCGTGACGTCGAAGCCAAAGTGAGCGGCGCCCTTGAGTTTCTAAGCGAAGCTAAGAGCGCAAAGCTCTCGGGCGACATCACGATAAACCGAGCCGAGGTAAAGCAATTTGTCAGTGGAAATATGAGCGTCATTGAAATCGATGTAGAAGAAATTAATCGTCCTGACCAAGATGATGTCGTTGTGGCGCGCAACCCCGCCACGCCCATTGATCTTGATATCAATATTGATGCGCCTCGCCGCATTTATATCCGCAGCCGCGGATTGGATGTAGAGATGGGCATAAAAGCCACAATTAAAGGCACATTAGTGGATCCGTTATTTACAGGTGAAGCCACCGTTATTCGCGGCGGATATAAAATTGCCGGGAAAACGCTCGATTTTGAAGATGGCACGATCACCTTTGATGGGGACCTCGCTGATGCCCGTGTGGACTTTACGGCCGTCACTGAAACTCAGAATCTAGATGCGAGCGTTACAATTGGGGGAACGGTGAGCAAACCTGAAATCGAACTTTCTAGCACGCCAGAACGCCCACAAGACGAAATACTTTCTGCCCTCTTATTTGGCCGCTCCGCGACGGAACTATCAACCATAGAAGCCGCGCAGCTTGCTGGGGCCTTAGCGCAATTTTCAGGCGCTGGTGGAGGGTTTGATTTGCTCGGCGGATTACGCTCGGCTTTTGGCATCGCGCAATTAAGCGTAAGTTTCAGCCCAGACGGCAGCGCCCAATTGGTGGGTGGGCGATATTTGGCCAAAGATGTTTATTTACAGGTTTTCTCAGGAGCGGGCCCCGATCAAACGGGCGCTATAATTGATTGGGAAATCCGAAAAAATATCTCTCTTAGTTCCCGTATTCGCGCGGATAATGAACAAGCGTTATCCCTGAAATGGGAACGTGATTTTTAATCCTTGAGTCAGGGTTTAAAAAAACTTCCAAGCCCCTGCACCAAATTCCATCCCTCTTCCGTAACTGTTTTAGCACCAGTGCTATAACATCATAAAAGAGGGTATAATGAATTCACAGAAAACTTTATTCGGCACCATTTCCGGCGGCGCGATGGCGATGGCTTTGCTAACGGCGACACCGGCTTTGGCAGATCCAACACCAGATTGTAATGCGAATGTCAGCGAGCTTACAGCGCTAGAATGCGGCGTGAATGCGTCTGCGACAGGCGTAGACGCCTTGGCCGTCGGTACAGATTCAACGGCGAATGGTAATTCGACAACAGCTGTTGGCGGAGAAAGTAATGCGGACGGATTAGCCGCTACAGCTATTGGTTGGCAAGCTATGGCCATTGGTGAACGCGCACAGGCCTTTGGACATATCGCCCGCGCAGAAGGCGTAAGAGCCCTCGCCGTCGGTGAAGGCGCTAGAGCCATTGGCGAGCAAACAACAGCTATCGGTAACCAGTCATGGGCCACAGGCCTAGACGCCACCGCTATTGGCACACAATCCACGGCTTTTGGCCAATCTACAACCGCCGTGGGCGGAGAGGCCTTGGCCTCTGGTTTAGCCGCCACAGCTTTTGGCTGGAGCGCAGACGCCGTGGGTGATTTCGCGCATGCTATTGGTCATAATGCCCAAGCAATGGGTGGACGCGCTTTAGCGGTCGGTGAAGCCGCAGCTGCAACAGGATACCAAACAACAGCGGTGGGTAATCAATCCATTGCAAATGGCATCGACGCGACAGCTTTTGGTACGCAGGCCCAAGCCGTCGGTAACTCGACAACGGCTATTGGTGGTGAGTCCAGAGCCACAGGTATTGCCGCCACATCATTTGGTTGGAGAGCCAGCGCCGTGGGTGAACGCGCCCATGCCTTAGGCCATCTTGCAAATGCAGAAGGTGATAGAACGCTTGCCGTTGGCGAAGGCGCCAGCGCGGTTGGCGAACAAGCCACCGCTATGGGTAATGTCGCCTCTGCAACAGGTGTAGATGCCATCGCCATTGGTACGCAGTCCGTTGCTGATGGTAATTCTACGACGGTTCTCGGCGGCGAGGCTATGGCCATGGGTCCAGGCGCAACTGCAATTGGTTGGCGTTCAATGGCAACAGCCGAACGCGCTCAAGCCTTTGGTCATTTGGCCAATGCTTCGGGCGTTCGCTCCCTTGCCGTAGGTGAAGCCGCAACAGCCAGCGCAGATAATGCCACAGCCATTGGTAACGAAGCCAGTGCGGCGTTCAGTAACTCGACTGCCATTGGTAATGGCGCGGCAACAACGCGGACAAACCAAGTCTCTGTCGGGACACTGACCAACACCTACACATTTGCAGGTTTAACCTCGGCAACAAGCACAGCCGCGCAAACTGGTGATATTGGTCTTGTGACCACAGATAGAGACGGCAATATTGCGGCTGACTTTACATTGCAAAATGGACAAGCCTCTAACTCTGCGGCGATTTCCAACAACTCAGCCGGTATTGCGCAAAATACAGCCGCTGTGAATGCCAATGCGACGGCCATTAATCAAAACACAGCAGGCCTGGCTTCTGCGAGTGCGGCCATCGCTTTGAACTCAGCCTCTATCCAGAGCAACTCGGATCAAATCAGCACAAACATTGATGACATCATCGATAACCGTGCGGGTATTGCAGCGGCTCTTGCCCTTGATAATGCTTATGTACCGCTGGGTCATACCTATGCTGTGTCGGGTGGTTTTGGTTATTATGATGACGAGACAGCCTTTGCAGGTAGCGTAGCCTATCGCCTCAATGACTCCTTCCAGTTCAACGGCTCTGTCACAACAGGCGTGGATAATGGCAGCACAGGCGCCCGCGCTGGTTTCCAAGCCAGCTGGTAGGCTTAACAAAAATCATCTTCACCCGTCTGTTTTTACAACGGTGTTGATTGGTATCCCAGGCGAGCCCTCTTGCCTGGGATTTTTTATTTAATTTTCGCTAGTCTTCATGCCTGATTTCAAGCACCCTCCCTTTAACCCTTATAGCTCACGGGCTCTACACATGACGGCCTTGATTCATGTAGAAAGCGTTCAAAGAGCTCTCAAAAATTTTACGATAAAAGGAAAGTCCGACATGCCTTTGATAAAGTTTCCCCTTAAACGCTCTGGCGCTCTTTGCGCGGCGATTATTTTATCCTGCAGTGGGTATGAGGCGGCCTTTGCGCAAAATAGCGTCCAAAGTCCTGCAAGGGCCCAAGGACAAAGCCCCGCTCAGATACGACCCGCTTTGCCAGATGAAAACACATTGGCCCGCCTCGTTTGGTCGACCATGATTGCCTTAGATAATGCCAATCGGACAAATAATTATACCGTCCTAAATCAATTGGGATCGCCGCAATTTCAGCAAGTGAACACCCCCTCGCAGCTTTCTGAATTATTTTCAGAGCTAAGGCGTAATCGGATTGATATCGGGCGCAGCATTCTCTCAACCCCTAATTATTATAGACCTCCAGAGATTTTATCAGATGGGACATTACGGCTTAGGGGCGGTTTTGACTTCCGTCCAAAATCCATTCGGTTTGATATTATTTATTCTAATATTGGAGGGGGATGGCGCATTAATGCGCTGTCTGTCGTAGAGATGGATGCCGCCGCGCCCAAACGCTAAGGATGTGTGGCGCGATGAACCTATCGCGCGTCATTATACGAGACATTAAAAAGCCGCCCAAGACAGGGCGGCTTTTCATTTAATTTCAGACACTTTAAAATTTAAGCATCAGGAATAATTATAGGCTCCGCTGTCTTATCCAAGGGGATGATATCACCTTGCATCGGATCAACAGGCTCGTCTGTTGCCGTCAAGTTAAAGGCGGCCGCAAAACCGGCACCAGCCTGCTGCGGCGCCGTCCCAGTTGGCGGCGGTGGCGGCGGTGGCGGAGGCGGCGGAGGCGGCGGTGGAGGCGGTGGCAACATACCAACAGGGGGCGCTGTATAGTTATTATCACCGCCGCCGCCGCAAGCGACGAGGGCAATTGCCGCCGTCGCCATTAAGAGGCCGTTTTTAATAGAAAATGGTTTTTTCATTCAATTAACCTCCTAGTTTTGGTCTTCATTATTGGGTGAACCTCTGAGCGGTGTGTTCAGATATGGAAACGCATTCATCACATCCATCGCCGAGAGGGGCGCGCCATCTGTAAAGGGCTGGTCTCCGACCGGCGCATCCTCTGGTGAGCAATATCCCAAATTCGTTGGGACGCCATTGACGGGGATGTCATGACATAGCGCGCCCATGACAACACGCAGCGCAATGTCGACTGTATCATCACCGGGGCGGCGGCCATTCGGGAAACCTGCAAGGTCATTGCCTGCGACGCCTAGAGGGCTTTGCGTAGCCTGCGGCGTTGCCGTAATGGCTGTATTTAACCGCATCATTTCAGACGCCGTCACTGTGCTTTGTTGATTTACACCCGGAAAGCCTGTCAGAAAAGCGGCGACCAAATCTGTACGCGGCAGGTTTGATGGGGCGATATTATCTTCTGCGCCCAAAGCGTCTCTGAATAGAATATCAATCAAAGCGGGCAGCGTTGGATGTGTCACAAAGTCGGCGGCTTGCGCGTCGTCTTTTGGCTCAGATCCATTAAACAGATCTTTAAAGGGCATGCCGATGACGACCTCATTGACCAAAGGCGCAGAGAGACGCGACACCTGAACATAAGCACCGCCTTGCAAAGCAGGCTGTTCATATGTTGGCGTTGGGTCTTTCAAGCTGGCTTGCGGCAAGCTTGCCGTCGTCCACGCCCCGATTGTTCCGTTACCATTACCTGTAAGGCATGTGATTGGCACTTCCATAGCGATAGAGGTCACATTGGCTTTGCCTACCAAGTCATCATTGGCCCGATCTTGTTCAATAGCGCCTTCTAATGGCACCAAATTGACCAAATCAAATATCTCGCCAAGGTTCACGGCGAACGCTTCGGCGCGCTGACCCACAAACACCTTACCCGGCACAGTACAGCCCGGCAGGGTCACATCATAAATATATTGGTCGGCATAGGCCTTATAATCCGGGATGGTTTTATTCCCGACATTATCAAGCGGCTTGGTAAATGTAGTTGAAACCTCTGTGGCACTACCTGAGCGGCGGTCGCCCTCAATAACGCGCAATTTATAGGTTTCAGTTTCGCCCAATGCAGAACTATCGCCCGCAGAAATAACGCCGGCAGCGCGCAATGGAATAGGCAGAGTTTTATCTCCGATCTCTAATGTCACGCCCGTACCGTTGACCAGGTTATTATCAAAATCAAAAGAATAAGTGATGTCTTCTATGGCGTCCCCATCATTATCGATATGAATTTCATAAAGCGCGTCAGGATCCATCGTGAAATAATTTGGCCCACCATAAGGTGACTGGATAGGCTGATAATTGGCAATAAATGTCACAAAGCCTTCGCGGCCCGGTTCATAAGAGCGGAACATGTAAAAGTCAGTCCCATCCACTTTGGGCGTTTCAGTAATGGCTGGCGCTTCTCTGTGGCTTGAAGCCCAAGATGGGAGGGTCACAGCGGTTGCCGCTAAAATGGCGCTTGTGGCGAGCAAGGCCTTTGTAAAACGCCCGGGAGGCAAAAGGGTATTTTTAGTCATATGTCGATCCTGTTTCAATTTTGAATGGCGCTGTAGAAATCCCGCCCATTTTCCGAAGAACATGCCCCGGCTCGGCCTAAAACAGCCGCCGGGTATTTCAGTTACGAAGGGGGGATAGGTTTTGGTGCAAAAGAACTGACTTTATTTTGGAACCTATAGCGCGCTATAGCGTATTTGAACTAACGGGCTTGGGAGGGCGCATATTGTCAGCTTTTGATATTTCGAATGCTAAATTAGCAAAATGCCTGCACTCTATGTCGCAAGGTGACCGAAAAGCCTTTGAGGAATTATACAAAATTACGGCGCCCAAATTAAACGCCATCATTTTATCAATGATAAAAGATGAAGCTTTGACCTTTGATATTCTGCAACAAGCCTATTTATCCGTTTGGCGAAATGCGGGGTCTTTTGACCCAAAGAAGGGCAAAGCTTTTACGTGGATACTTGTTATCACGCGAAACAAAGCGCTTGATTTAATGAGAAAGCGGAAACGCTTTTCAACAACAGAACAATTATCTGAAACGCTAGAAGACGAAAAAATGCAATCGGATATGAGCGCGAAACGCTTGCTGTTGCGGCGCTTAATAGCCCCGCATTTACAAGCTTTAACCGCGAATACGCGCGACGCTGTGGTTCTTAGCGCGGTCTATGGCCTGACCTCCAAAGAAATTGGCGTAAAAATTGGGGTCCCCACAAACACAGCCAAAAGCTGGGTACGGCGCGGTCTTTCAAAACTGAAAAAAGACCTCGGCGTAGAAGATATTAAAACGCTCCTCTAAGCTCCCTTTATTACCGCGCTTAATGCAAAGCGGATACTGCGCCTGTGTAAAGCACGGGCCCTTCTGGGCCTGCGGATTTTGACCCGCCCAGATTTTCCAAACTGATCGCCAATGTATCTGTTTCATTTTGCAAAAGAATTGGAATATCAAAATCAATCTGATTGCTTGTCTTTGCCGGATTAAGCACGCCTAATGAACGCGGGGCGGCTTCGCCCTCTCGGATCAACCATAATTGCAGATCTTTCTCGGGCGGAATTTCCACATTTGACAAACGCGCAATAACACGGCCCGTTTTGGGTTCATAAATAATAGCCATCAGCTCTGGCTGTGTATTATCAGACAAAAGCGCCATGAGCGTTTGGGTTTCTTCACTCGGCGCGGCGGGTTTACTCCCCAAAGGTATAAAGTGCGATCCTATGGCCAGCACCGCCAAAGCCGAAGCGGCCATCGCGGCAAATTTCCATTTCTTGACGCTATTATCATTTACAGCGACTGCATTCAGAGACGCCTCGCCCGCTTCAACCGCGTCTTTTTCAATATCTTCAAGTAGGCTCTCTAAGAGACCCTCTGGCGCAAGACGATCAGGCACGTCTTCGTTTAACGGTGCAAGCCAAGTTTCTATATTTCGTACCACAGCCTTGAACTGATCATTGGTGGCATAAAGCCGTCGATAAGTCGCGACTTGTTCCTGTGTCGCCTGCCCCGTTAAATAAGCGATAGCGAGGCTTTCATATTCAGGCGTATCAAAAGTCATAATACCTCCTGATTAAGTTTATGAGACAGCTGGGCAAGGCGCGTTCTCACATCATTCGCCGTCGTGCCCTCTAGGTCCGCCAAATCTTCGCAAGACAAACCATCGAGATAGGCACGCCTTAACAATTTTATATCAGCAGGTTTAATGTTTAACCCCTTTAAACTTTCTATCTTGCCATTCGATTCAATGGCTGATTTTTGCTCCAGAACCGATTTGATATTATGCGTAAACTTATAATCAATTGCATAGCGATGAGCCAGCGTTCTGAGATAGACAACAGGGTCTGCGACTTGTTTGGCGATTTCGTGGCGGCGCTCCCACACTCTGGCATAAACAGATTTCAAAACGCGAGACGCCATTGGGTCTTCGGGTAATATACGATGTATAATACCATAAAGATGAGCCGAGGTCAGAGTATAGATTTCTGACATAATCTCTGCTCCTCCCGTTTCTAAGCGAGCAAATAAAAAAGTGAGCCTATCCCGCATTGTTATTTGGTCTGTTTACACATCATTTCACTGCGCCCTTTCTGGTTTACATGTGCCTGAACACCTTCACCATCGCAATATAGTAAATACGTTAAGATAGCATAGATTGGTGCAATTTATTTTATCATACCCACCAAAGCTCTGCGAACACAGCAGAGCTTAACGTGCACGGCGAACTTTTTCCTTTCGGCTGCACCCACAGACCAGCCTGAAACGTATCTATTCTGAATGATAAAATCCGGAGCCTTAATATGACTATGATGCAATTCACTAGAAAAAGGCGCCGCAAGTCTCTCTTCTCATATCTACGCACCGACATACTAGCCTCAGTTTTGTTTATCTCTGCCTTACCCTTTTCT
Organism: Litorimonas taeanensis; assembly: GCF_003634015.1. Taxonomy (NCBI): domain Bacteria; kingdom Pseudomonadati; phylum Pseudomonadota; class Alphaproteobacteria; order Maricaulales; family Robiginitomaculaceae; genus Litorimonas; species Litorimonas taeanensis. The sequence goes on along the minus strand of NZ_RBII01000002.1, from coordinate 888,699 downwards.
TCACAGGCTCATGATTTTTGGCTGTCACCTGATGCTTATTCTACGCCTGCCAATTCGGCGCTCAATATTTCTGTCATGGTAGGGCACCCCGTCGATAAAATGGCTTGGCCTGTTGATCCCCATCGTATCATTTCTTTTCGCTCGCTTGGCGCAACAGGTCTGACAGATCATCAGGGCGCATTGTCTGCTGCCAAGACGTCAAAAGCCTTACCCATACGGCTCTCAGATACAGGGCTGCATATTCTATCCATTGAAACCACCCATGCCTTTAGTGAATTAGAGAGTGAAAAATTCAATGACTATGTAGAAGAAGAAGGGCTGTTACCCATCAAGATTGATCGGCTCTTGAAAAAGTCTGCACATAAGCCAGGAAAAGAAATCTATTCACGGCGGGGGAAAACGATCATCCAAGTTGGGCCTTTGCCAAAGTCAGACCCTGTTTATCTCTCAAAACCTCTTGGGCTTACGCTTGAAATTGTCCCTATGGAAAACCCTGCCCGCATAGAGGCAGGCGGCAGAATTCGCTCTCAAATATTTTATCGCGGCGCCCCTCTTAAAGGCGCGCAGGTCGGATTGATAGATTTAGACGGAGAGCGCGGACGTATCGACTCGCAAAAATCAGATGCTAATGGGTTTGTTGAATTTAAGCGCCCTGAAAGAGGCAGCTGGATGCAACATGTCGTTTGGTCTGATCCTCTGGAAGATAAAACCCAAGCGGATTATGATACTATTTTTTCAAGCCTGAGCTTTTCGGTTGATTGAATAATCGGGGTGAAAGAGACGGCTCTTTTGCTGCAAGATTGCAGACCGAAATCTTTATCAAAGCGGCGGGCATAAGAACAGCGCGCCCTTTTGTTTCAACGCAATCGTCAAGGGAAACTGCATCATTCTATGCTCCCCGTCGAGCAGCACATCGATTTCCCCGTCTCCGAGAACTTTTGCTCTGTCTGTAAAGGCCAAATGCGTCGCTTCATCCTCTCGCCATTTATTAAAAAAGGCAGATAGGCCCAGTGAAGACAAATCTGAGAAAGAGTGAACATCCACACCAACCGCTTCAAAGGCTTCGGGTTGAATAGAAAATTCGTTCATATTCGGACAGGTAAAGAGAAGTAAATTTGCGCTTTGAATAACTCGCCGGCCATCATGATTTAAAATATAATCAAAATGAGCGGCAGAGCGGTTTTTGGCATTATCTTGGCGAACCTCTTGAAGGCTCTCTTTGATTGTTTCTGTCAGATTTTTAGACGCTGCAATAATGTCGCCTTCACGAACAAGCTCTCGCGTCACGCCCATTCTGACAATCGTGCCAATCATCGCAGCGACAATAAAGATACAATCATTGATGACCCCGACAGGGCGCCAACAGGGCTGACTTTGCGATAGAGCCAAGCGCAGGGCCGCTTCCCAATCTTCTGTGCCATAGAGCGCTTTTGGCAGGACATTCATTGTACCGCCCGGCAGAGGTACAACGGGTACCGCGACGTCATTGGCCATGAAGTCTTGGGCCCTATTGGCGGCAGCCAAGGCTGTCCCATCGCCGCCATATGTAATCAGTAAATCGCACCCCGAAGATAAAACCGTCTCTAAGGTCTCATCTAAATCCTGACTTTGAATGAGATAACAGCGAGGCGACACGCCATAGTCTTTTTGAAAAATTTCGGAAATTTCTTCGCGAATATCTGAACTACTGCCTGAGGCCGTATTAATAATCACGACGGGTTTTTTATATGACATCATGTTGTTTTACGGCCCTGTTTTTTGTAATGGCGCTCTGTCTTTGCGCCAAGTTTCTTGCCGCACAAAATGGCCATTTATCCAATCAATTGCTGTCACTTTTACGTCATCCTTAGAGACTTCAACATGATTGAAGCTCGCAGGTTTGCCGCGAATCCGTGTCGATAATGTTCCCGAACCAATCGATAAAATCTCAGATTTTTTGGGCGTTCTTTCAATCACAAAGGGCGTGTGCACATGACCACTTAGAATTCCGCCAATATCGGCTGTCCCCAACATGTCCATCGCGGCGTGTCCGTTTTTAGTGTCCCCACTAAGCGGCGTATTGGGTGGATAAATCAAAGGGTGATGCACGGCGAGCAGTTTCAAAACTCGCGGCGGAAGATAAGAAAACGCATCCGTCACGCGCTTTAGGTCAGCCACATCAACAACCCCCAATGACCAATCTAGCTTAGCCTGTATGCCTCTTGATGTGTTGTAAGGGAAAATCGCTACACTCTCATCAATATAGACACCATCTGAAAGCGGCGCGATATATTTATTATAACGACCAAATGGATCAAAGAGCCGCTGAAAAACCCCGTAAACGGGGATGTCATGATTACCGGGGGTAATCACTTTGGGCCCTGAAAATCGGGCAATCCAATCTCGGGCGGATTTGAACTCTGACGTTTTTCCGTCTTGTGTAATGTCCCCGCATATCACGACGACATCAGGCGCGAGGCTATCGCTATAGTCTTTCACAGCCGCCATAGCCTCTCTATCTTCGACCCCAAAATGGATATCAGAAAATTGAAGGATAGAGGTCATTCTGGGTTCAGCGCCTTTGAGCAATTATGAGAGGCGGCACGAAGCTATTATGGCCTTTGGTTCCGCCGCGGCTTAGACATAAGCCATCTTACTCAAAATGCTTGAAGTCAGTATTCGTTCCATTCACGGCAATAGCCGCCCCTAGCCCAAATGAGGACTATCCCCACGGGGCATTGTAAAAAGTGAAATTTTACGTTGGCAATAGGCGTTACGTTAACCTCCATGATCTAAAGTAGGGGCCCAATCCTTATGCCGCTGGGAGATTAGAGTGCAGAAAATATACCCCGTTATCATGTGCGGCGGTTCGGGAACCCGCCTTTGGCCATTGTCGCGCAAAGCGTTGCCAAAGCAATATCAGCCGATTGTAACCGACAAATCGATGTTAAGAGAGACGATGCGGCGCTTTCCCAGCACAGCGCCATTAAAGTTTATGCCGCCCAGTTTTGTATGCGCCGAACATCATCAAAAGCACATTTTACAAGCCTGCGACGCTGAAGGGGTTACGCCGCATAAAATCATCCTTGAACCTTGTGCGAAGAACACCGCGCCTGTGGCCGCCTGTACAGCGCTCATATTAGGGGAAGACGATTCTGATGCGCTGATATTATTACTGCCTGCCGACCATCATATAGAAGCGGCGACGAAATTTTGGGACTCAATCCAATCTGGCGTCACGCGAGCCTTAGACGGAGCCTTAGTCACATTTGGCATTCAACCCACAGGCCCTGAGACGGGATATGGATATATTCGCGCAGGGAAAAATGTTGGAACGGACAGTTATGAGGTCGAGGCTTTCGTCGAGAAACCTGACCTAGACACGGCCAAGTCCTATTTAAGGGCCGGAAATTACAGCTGGAATTCTGGCATGTTTCTGTTCACGGCCGAGACCATGATATCGAGCTTTCAAAAACATGCGCCTCAGATTTTAAAGTCCTGCGAAACCGCTATTAAATCTGGCACCTATAGCCAACCCTCTTTATTCCTTGATTATGAAAGCTTTGCGGCCTGTGAAAGTAATTCAATTGATTATGCCATCATGGAAAAAGCAGAGAATGTGAATGTGATAAGTCCCGTCAATATTGGATGGAGCGATATTGGCTCTTGGGATTCTATCCGTGAACGCGCCATTGAACAGGGCGCGCTTAACGCCGGCGCGGGTGACATCGTCGATATTGACTGTAAAAATACGCTCATCCGGTCTGATACGCTCACCATTGCGGCCATTGGCCTTGAAGACATTATAATCGTCGCCACGGATGATGCCGTGTTGATAACGAAAGCCGGAGACAGTCAAAAAGTGAAAGATGTCGTCGATACGCTTAAATCCCGCGACAAGACTGACATATTGTAATGTCGCTTTCTGAATTCATCACACAGTCTGAACGCTTTACCTCTTGGTGCCAAGGCGCGCTAAAAGATTGGCACAGGGTCGCCGCCGATCCACGCGGCGGATTTGCTGAATTCAGAGATATAACAGGCGCCCCCAATTTTGACGCGGTTCGCCGTGTGCGCGTGCAATTTCGTTTGGCCTATGTCTATGCCCTCGCTGGACATTTAGGATGGTATGACCATGCCCAAATGGCGAGCGATCAGGCTTGGGATTTTGCAACGACATCGGGGTTTCAATCTGGGGCGCTCGACCTAGAGAGCGGCAAAGGCGGCTGCGCGCATTTAATTGGCGGCGGGGGCGCATTGGTCGATCCCTATCGCGATAGCTATGCGCAAGCCTTTGTCATTCTGGCAGGCGCATGGCGTTACCGGGCCTTTGGCGACATTCAGAGCTTAAACATCACAGAATCGACTTTAGCGTTCTTAGACAGCCATTTGACATCCGAATATGGCGGCTATGAAGAAGGCTTCCCCCTTCGCGGCGGGCCAAGGCGTCAAAACCCTCATATGCATTTATTCGAGGCCTTACTCGCGCTATTCGAAGCGACAGGCGATAAAAAATACAAAGCCCGTATTGATGCCCTCTATGGATTATTCAAAGCGCATTTTTTCGATAAAAACACTGGCGCTATTTATGAATTCTTCAACTCAGACTTTACCAAATATAAGGGCGGCGGCCCCTATGAACCCGGTCATATGATGGAATGGGCTTGGCTACTCTCGGAATATGAACGCCTTCGCGCCGTTAATATGTCAGCAGAAATATTGAAGCTAAAACAAGCCGCCATGGAAATGGGTTATCGTCCTAAAGTCGGATTTATAATTGATAGCTGCGTGCCCCAAGGGAAACAAACATCCGAGCGTTTCAGAAGCTGGCCGCAGACAGAGCTTATAAAAGCCCATGTCAGCCTTGCCCTTAAAGGAGACATGGAAAGCTTACCTATTATATCCAAAACAATTGACCGTATGTTTGACACCTATTTTCAAACCGACGTGCCGAGCGGTTGGCATGATCAATTGGACCATGACGGCCAGATCATTCAAGCGGATATGCAATCCAGTACATTTTATCACATAATCTGCGCCGCCGCAGAAGTGAGCCGCCTTCAAACCCATTTAACATAATGGCCCGCTTAGAAAGCGAGCCATTCTTTTACGTGCCCCAGTAAATTTAAACTCGTTTAAGGGTTTGGCAGAGCGTGAATTTCAATAGAATTCCCAAGCTTAAACACCTCTTTGGCGAGAGCTTGAACATCTGCAACCGTCATGTCCTTCAGATCGCTTTCGCGTGTTTGATGCGCGGTTAAGCCAAGCCCATCCGTTTGCGCGTCTGACAGAACCGCTGCCCAATATGGATTGCGCTTTGCTGTGCTCTCCAGCCGTTCAATCATCGGTTTGATGGCGCGATTAAACTCATCCTCAGTCAATGTATCTTTCGTCATATCATTGGCGATAGACTGGACTTTATCTGCCATGCGCGTGACATCTTCGGGTTTCAGCGTCAAAACCGCCGTGACATAACCATAGCCGGGGAAAATTTGACTCGCATGTGATCCCGCGCCCGGAGAATATGTCGTCGCTTCACCTTCTCTAATCTCTTTGACCAAACGGTTTCTCAATATGGCTCTTAAGACAGAGAGTTCTCTGGAATAGCGTGCGTCCAACCCATCAGAGGCAGGCCAATAGACCCTAAGCTGTGCCTGATTATCATCCCCTCTGTGATAGATTTTATAAGGTTCTATCATGCCTTCCGGGAATTTAAGTTCATGCATCTCTGGATAAGGATCTTTCACATCCTTACGTTTCGGTAGAGCGCCAAATGTCGCCGCGACTTCTTTCACGGCCTCTTCTTTGGTGATGTCTCCAACAATCGTAATCTCAATTAAACCCTCTTTAAGTTGCGGCAACATCCAAGACTTTACTTCCTCTGTTGTTGGGGAGTAAAAATCGGCCTCATCATCAAATCCAAAACGCGTATCACCTGACCGTATAATCCGCGGCACCTCTCTTGAAATGACGCCGCTAACAGTTGTGTCGTGACGTGGATACCATGCCTTTAATTTATCAATATGGTTTGTACGCACATCTTCGCGAAAGCCTGGCGCCGTAAGCGTTGCGGCGAAAACATTTAACTGCTCTCTGAAATCATCGGGCACAGTGACAGACGTCATAAAGAAATTATCGCCGCCATCTCTGAAGTTAAACGCGGCTGGGTTTACTAATTTTCCCGCCATTAATTGCTTGGTCTCAGACAAACTATGCGCTTCAAATCCGCTTTGGGACATAAGGGCATAAGCCATTCGGCGTAGGCCTTCATTTTTGCGCGGGCTGGACATATTGCCCTCGCCAAAATTCACCTGAACGAGCACACGGTCATCTTCATAATCCGTTTGTTTAAAGTTCAAACGCACATTATTTTCAAATTTAATCAGATGTGCATCGACGGCTTCGTTATACACATCAGAGGTAATTTTGCCTGCTGGCCCAAAATCTGAATAGGCAAATTCTGTCGCAGACATATCTGATGCATCAGGCGCCGCCACTTCGATAGAACGGCTATTTTCTAAGGCTTGTTGAATCAAAGATTCTGCGTCTTCAAAGGGCGTCTCTGTCGTCATAAATACAGATACATCCTCTAAATCACCCCATTGGTTTCGCAGAGCCGCATTGACATCTTCTACTGTGATGGAGTCCTTCTGAGCGAGAAAGCGTTCAAGGTCTTGCTGGGGATGCGTAAAGACTCTGTCATTATCATAAGAGGACATTACCCGGTCGATAAGACCGCCGCGCCGCGCCGTGGTTGGGCGCGTATCCGCCCCTTCGGCTATGGCTTTGTAAGAGCTTTCAACACGGGCAAGCTGCGCCTTTAGCTCTTGTTCGCTAAATCCATATTTCAGGACTTTGCGGAGTTCATAATCTATACCGGCAAGGGCCGTTTCCCAATTATCAGCTTGTGTATAGGCCGAAAATGACATGCCTTCCGTCAGTTCAAAATTAGACATTCTGCTCATGCCTGCATTGATGAAAGGGCGGTCGGATTTCTCAGCAATCGCGCTCATTCTATAGCCCATCATGCCCGTGGCTAAACTTTCAATTAAGCGCTGCTTCCGAAGAGCCGGCGTGTCGTCTCTTTTTTCATAAGGCCGTAATGACATGAGGCTTATATTCGTTGGCAAACCCTCTTCTGCATAAAACATAACGTCGCCAGACGGAATTTTTGCAGGGCTTGCTGGGCGGTCTTTACCGGGGGCTGTATCGACCGCCCAGTCGCCAAACGTCGCCTTGATGTAATCCACAATTTCTTGAGGATCTTTGTCACCAACGAAAGCCACGATTGTTTTTTCTGGGTGATAATATTCTTTGTAATAGGCTTTGAAATCATCAGAATTAATTGAGTTCAAGCTCGCTTCTGTACCGATGGGCAACCGGTCAATCAGATCGCTTCCCTTTGCCAAAAAAGACAAGCGCGCTTCCCAGGCGCGGTAGGCCGCACTATCCCGCGTACGTTTTTCTGAAAGGATAATCCCTAATTCACGCTCAATAGCATCTTGATCCAATGTCAGGTTTTGGGCTGTTTCCTTCATCAACATAAAGGCGGCGTCCAAAACCTCTTCGCCCAAGCTTGGTAAATTGAGCTTGTAAACCGTTCTATCAAGACCCGTACTGGCATTCGTGTCGGCGCCAAAGCTTAAGCCTAGGCGTTCAAGGATTTGAATCATTTCGCCCTCTGGCACATTCTTTGAGCCGTTAAACGCCATATGCTCTAGGTAATGCGCTAATCCTTCTGTCCCTGGCTTTTCATTTAATGAACCCGTTTCGAATTGAACCCGTAAGGCCCCGGTTCCGGGCGGTGTTTGGTTTCGCAAAACCGCATATCGAACGCCGTTTTCTAGTGTTCCCGTGACTAATGCAGGGTCTGGCTTTAGGGCGTTTTGCTCTTGGGTTTGCACAGAACTGGCTTCATTTGTTTGCGATGTACAGGCCGCCAATACGAGCGGTGAACTGGCAATAGAGAGCGCGCCCACGACCGTCATAAAACGGCGCGGCATAGAGTGTAAACGGGGCATATTATTTCCAATCAATAATGATAGTATTGGCAGTCGTGTCATTACGTAATGACAGATTAAAGGTGGCTTCAAGCGCCATAGAAAGAGATTGCGTTGACCCCATTTTGAAGTTGGCACTGGCCTTTAGGTCTCCAATTTTGGGGTCATTTATAATTATTTTTCTCTCTGTATATCGATTTAATTCGGCAACAATGACTGATATCTTTTCATCGACAAAGATATGACGTCCATTTCGCCAACTTAAATCCGATTGAATTCGAGTGGGATCGACACGTGTCATTTCATTGGTCGCGGACAGATATCTATCTCCGGGTAAGAGCTCGACAGGTTTTGCTGTTGGTTTCTTCTGCGCTTTGTCAGACAGATTTACTTCGTCGACTTTGACCTTGCCTTCAAGCAAAGTGACTTGGGCATCGGCAAGATCGAGGCGGACTTCGAATAATGTCCCGAGGGCCGTCACGCGGCGCGATCCTGCAAAGACAACAAAAGGTCGGCTTTCGTCATGTGCAACACTAAAGACGGCTTGGCCCTTTAAGAGATAAATCGAGCGTTGGTCCGCGCTTAAATGCACTCGAACTTCGCTATCCGTATTCAGCTCAATCAAAGACCCGTCATTCAGAGTCCGCGTTAATTGCTCTCCAACGGCCGTTGTCAGCAACAAGCTGTTTGTATCAGCCTGTTGATCTTGGGGCTCTAGCTTGTCTGCATATTGCTCTGTATTGTCTTGTTGAAGGTGTGACGAGAGGTCAGGCCAAATCGCAATCATCGCAATGAACATTGCCGCCATGGCGGCCACGACAAAAGAGGCCCGTTTAAGGATGTGTACGCGCGCTCTGGTTTTACCGAGGCCCAGATATTCTCGGCGTAGGGCCAAAATATCTTCATCATCTTGCAGCGCACCAGCGCCTTCATAAAGCATCACCATTTGGTCATAGGCTTCTTCATGCAAAGGTGATTTAGACAGCCAAAGAGAGAAGGCGCGGCGCTCGGCTTCGGCACAATTTTCGTTTTGCAATATTGTGAACCAATACGCCGCTTCCGCAAAAGCATCGTTTTCAGGATAACTCAAATCCGAATGATTATAAGTCTGCGAAGTCATAGCAATTCCTTCAGAGTATTTAATCGCTTCAAAGCAGACATCATGTGCTTTTCAACAGAACTGATAGACATCCCTGTCACATCAGCGATTTCTCTATATTTCAGCCCCTCAAATCGATTCAGAACAAAGACGCTCTGTGTTTTGGGAGGCATTGCTAGAATGGCTTTTTTAACAAGCTCAAGTTCTTGGCGACCTGCCAATATTCTATCTTGTGATGGGCGCTCACAAAATATTGGTGTGTCACTCGAATCTTGATGTTTGTCGGCCTTTGACGTGCGTTGCCGACGAGAACGATCTTTAAGGAGATTGCTCGCGATGGTGAAGATGTATCCTTGTGGGTTTTTAAGCCCTTCAAGGTCATCTTTCTTTATCACGCGCGCAAAGACCTCTTGAACGCAATCATTAGAGTCACTGGCGCTCAACCCTTGCCGTAAAAAATACCGCAAGAGTGGGCGCTGATAAACCCCAATCAAACTCTCTATCGAGAGTTTGTTTTCTGGTGTTAATTTGTCAGACTCACCACTCATTCTATTTATTTCCCCGGTGCATATCCATCAAAGTTAAAATGTCATGCGGGCCCCGACCGTAAAGCGTCGGCCGCCATTAAACTGCCTTGATGTTGGGAAGAAATAATCCACATCACCATCGCCAAATTGAGAACCAATACCCGCGCGGATATCGGCTTCATCTGCGCTCGTTAACAAATCATCACCTTCGGCGAAGAAGACCATCATTGGACGGTTTCCACTCGCTTGCAACGTATAAGAAAGCCGTAAATCAAGCGTATCAAATTCAGGAGTGATACCGTTGAGGTTAAACTCATCATAGCTCGTCGCTGAGGCTGATTGATAAGTATAAATAACGCTGCCCGAGAAAGGGCCATCTTCGTAGCGCAATGACGCATTACCCGCCCATTCCGATTGGCCGATCATCGGACGGTCTTCCAAGGTGAGGGTAAAGATATTTCCGTCATCATCGCGCGCCGATTCGAGTTCGTTGAACGAGCTTTTCGTATAGGTTACATTGCCCAAAACGCTGAAGTTTTCGATAAATGACGGCCAAGATTGCGGCATGAAATCAAGCTGGCGAATAAGTTCGGCTTCGAAACCATAAATGTCTCCGCCCTCACCGTTACGCGGTTGTTGCAAGAAATATTCCGCATTCTCTGGCAGAGCCGTCAGCGCGGGATCAATGGCTGTCAAAGGCGAAAGAATATCCAAGACCCGTTGCCTTAAATCATCACCTGTTGCCTCATCCGCTAAGAGCGTGCTGGTAAAATTGTTTGATATCTTTTTATAGAATACGCCCAATCGAATAAGACCAGGATTGTCTTGGAAGTAGTAAGAGAAGTCTAAGTCAAAGTTATCCGTTGTTGAAGGATCCAGATTGGGATTTGGCTCTCTAATTGTAGCCCGTGCAAAATCAGGTCGCAGGTCCAAAAGCACAGTTTGCGGACGCGCGATTTTTTCAATCCCCGGATGCACGGTCGATCTGAAATAAGCGCCGCGGACAACCATCTCATCTGATGGGCGGTAATTTGCAATCACACTGGGCGTCCATGTTTCTTGGACGCTGGCTGTATCCACAAAATCAATCAAACCAGCGGCAATGAAAGTTTCGCGTGGCACATTGCTAAACCCAGGTTCGTCGAGGCGAATTGACGGCGTGGAAATCGCTGTGCCTGTGCGTTCTTCCCGCTGATAGCGTACGCCGCCAACCAGTTCAAAATCTCCGACAATAGCCTTACTTTCTACATAACCCGCAAAGATCTTTTCTGTGATGAGCGCAGGGCTTTGCGCTCCGGCGACATCGATAGGGCTCGCATCACGGCGGTCTGTAAAAGTAAACCGCGCTTCATTCTCAGCCGTGTTCGGATCGTCCTCAATAAGATTGGCTATACCGTCGATGAAAGTCGAACCGGTGCCGGGTGTGATAAAGGGAACCCCTGCACCGGCTACTCCGATATCAGATAAATCTCCGATACCGAAAGCGTTCGCATTGATATCCGCCAAATATGTATTCCGGCCGATAATGCGTGAGTAAGTTTGATAGTTTGTTAGGTTTGTCGTCGACAAGACGTCGTCTGAATTTGACCGCTTCCGGTCATCATATTTTCCGCCAACCTCTATATAATCCAAGACGCTGTTATTGAAATATTTGCGGGCATCAAGCTCTAGCACATAGCTGTCTGTTGTATCTTTGGCATCTGCCAAGCTTGCAAATGTCATATAATAAGATGCAGGATCGACGAGATAGCTTTGCCCTGCGCTTGATAAGTTCAATAACGGCGCGCCATTGGAAGCAAAACCAACACCGCCGCCCACTAAACGTGGAGTCATCGCTGCATTATCATCCGGCGTGTAAATCGCAAAATTTGGGTCGACCAAATTATCAATATCGCTGTTGATATCCGAGAGGAAAGTCGATGAAATCGAGAGTCTATCTTTTTCAACTTTGGAAATGCCGAATTTATAATCGAATTCCCAATCATCTATATCTGTTTCGCCGCGAAAGCTAAGCGTGCGGTTTTTTAGGTTTTCAGCGGTATCCGCTATCCCCAGCGTTGGCCGGAATGCGCGAATATATGTTCGGCGCCGTACTTCATCCCCAAGCTCTGGCACAGGCATATCTGTCGCCGAGGTTAAATAGCTAGCTGTTGTTCTGGATGTTGAAAATTCTGCATCGCTTTCAATGTTCTGCAAATCCAATCTTAGACGTGTATGATCAGCCCAGTCATATGCAAAGTTCAAAGACATTGTCAGGTTTGATTCGTCACGCACGCGCGAGAAATAATTTCCCCCCGTGTAAAGCGGCTGATCAATAGCTGCATCAAAAGGATAGTTAAAACTTTCGGGCAGAGTGAAAGCAGAGGTGAATCCCGCAGGTAGAACCGGCGTGATGGTCTGCAAAGTATTAAGGTCGTAATTTTGCGCATTCGTGTCACGATATTGCACCGTGGCCGACACGCCAAAATTATCCGTCAGTTGATAAGCCCCAGTGCCGCTGATTTCAAATTCATCACCAAAACCTCCGGCGAAACTTTGTTCGCGCTCCAGGCCAACACTGAAATATTTCTCACCATAATCAAGACCAGAGCGTGTCTCAATTTCAACCAGTCCGCCAGACCCTGTGGCTTCTTGGCTTGGGAGGAGTGATTTCTGAATGGTGACTTGTTTAATATTATCCGTCAAGAAACCACTCAGATCGATAGATCTGTCTGTACCTGTGCCTTGCAAATCAATGCCGTTAAGCTGGACGTTAATGGCTTGCGAATTAAACCCTCTAACAGAGATACGGTCACCCTCACCTGACTCTGCGTCTCGGGTAAAGGTAACGCCCGATACGCGGCGCAGCGCTTCGGAAATTGTCTCCGCAGGAAAACTACCCATAAGGTCAGATGAAACGACTGTAGAGCTGTTAGACGCTGAACGCTGTTGGTTCAAAGCCTGCTGTAGTGAAGAGCGGTTCCCATACACAACCAACTCTTCAAGGGCGTTTCCCAATGAAAAATTTTGCGTCACCGCCTGACCTGGCTGCACAGCGATTTGACGCGCTTGAAATTCTGAACCCAAATAGTTCACTGAAATTTTATACTCGCCCACAGGCGCCGTCGCGAAACGGTAAAATCCGCGGCTATCAGTAGACGTTGTTCGGCCCGAACCTTCGAGCAAGACAATCGCGCCTGCGAGTGACTGCCCTGAAATTCTGTCTTTGACTTGCCCTGAAATCACGCCGGGCGTGGCCTCCAAGTCAACACGATAAGGGACGTCTGTACTGACAACAGTTGGCTCAGCGCCGCCGTCTTGAACTTGGGCGCTTTTTGTCACCGTTGCTGATTTAGTTGCTGTTTTCGATTCCTTGATTGTCTGTCTAGGAGTCGGTTGGGTCGCCGCTTCTGTGATAATAAAAACATCAGGGCTTGGTTCTTCAAATGACAAACCTGTACCCGAAAGGATTTTAGACAGGCTCTCTCTTGGCTGCCCTGTATAGCTCTCTTCTGCCGCAATACGTTTCTTTACGAGGCCAGGAGAGAATAAAATTTCGACATTGGACTCCGTTGCGAAATTATTCAAAACTTCACTTAAATCTTTTTGCACAGTCACCGAAGGTTGCGCATAAACAGGCATAGCCAATACAAATAATGCCGCCCCGCATATCAAGCCCGATTTTAGTGAGCGATTTTTCACTGAAGTCATATGTGTCCCTTTTTTTCGCTTATATATTATAAGACGCAGCCAAGAGAGTTTTCCTCATATAATAATCGATTTTATTTTTCATGCTTCATATTTGGGCGCGATCTTTCATTCATCATCAGATAATCTATGGTCGCAAAAACTTTATACATTCCTTTGTTTTTCCTATTGTGTTTGTAATGATATTTTATAACATATTCGACTATGACGACCTCTACACATTCTTTGCCGGCTGAGGCGTTTGATACATCAAAGCTGTACCCTAAAGCCCATTCGCGAACCCAGCTTGTATCAGAAGGTCCCCCTTACACAGAAAAAGCCCAGAAAGCCGTGCGACATATAGAGGGTTGGAAAAATCTAGCCGCGACGCTCTGCTCGGATGCGAGCGATAGTCTGCCCGTGCAAGATGGATTGACAAGACATCAACAATACAAGAGCTTGATATCAGCCGCGTAAGAAAATGAATACATTACGCTTTAAAAATCAGTCCTAAGAAACCCATAGGACCAGCTAGGAAAAAGGAAATAAAGGAAACCCATATGTATAAACCCTCCCCCCGACACATTTTAATGACGAGTACGATTTTAGCCTTCGCGGTGGCCTCACCATCGAACGCAGTAGAGGGGATGTTTACACCAGATCAATTACCGGAAATTGCCAAAGACCTTCGCGCTAAAGGCCTGAAAATGAAGCCTAATCAAATTTCTGATCTAACTGGGTTTCCAATGGGGGCTGTTGTTTCATTGGGGGGGTGCACAGCCTCTTTCGTATCACCCCAAGGTCTCGTGGTGACAAATCATCACTGCGCTTATGGGTCTATCCAGTATAATTCGACAGAAGCCCAAAATTATTTAGAGGATGGTTTTCTGGCTGAAAACCTCGAAGCAGAATTACCCGCAGCGCCAGGGTCTCGCATTTATGTGACCGTCGACTTAACAGACGTCACCAACAAAGTGACCGGCGCGCTTTCAGAGGATTTATCTGGCGAAGCGCGCTTTGCTGCAATTGATAGCAACCGTAAATCCCTCGTGTCTGACTGCGAAGCCGATGAGGGCCATCGATGCCGCGTCGCCTCTTTCTATGGCGGCCTGCAATATAAGCTTATTAAACAGCTAGAGATCAAAGATGTTCGTCTGACATATGCCCCTGCGGGCCCGATCGGTAAATATGGCGGCGACATTGATAACTGGCAGTGGCCCCGTCACACGGGTGATTTTGCCTTTTATCGGGCTTATGTATCTCCGGATGGAAAATCCGCAGATTATAGCGAAGACAACGTCCCATTTTCTCCGGAACATCATTTGAAAGTTTCCGCCGGCGGGTTGGATGACGAAGATTTCGTTATGGTTGCAGGCTATCCGGGCAGTACCTCACGTTATACGCGCTTGGCCGAAGTGAAAAATACATTTGATTGGCAATATCCAACTTGGCAGACCTTGCTGGATAACTGGATTGGAGCGATTAATAAGGCTTCTGAACCTGGAAGTGATGCCCGTATCAAATATGAATCGCGCCTTGCGGGTCTCAATAACTTTAATAAAAACCTTGGCGGACAAATTGAAGGCGCGCGCCGCGTTGGCCTCGTCGATCGCCGGGCGCAGCGCGAAGCTGCTCTGAATGATTGGATTGCCTCTAAGGCCCCTAATGCAGGCTATGCCGAAGCGATTGAGAAGCTTGATGCCTTAAGCGCGGAAACCGCCACGGCCGCACGATCAAGCTATTGGTATAATAACGCCACGAGGCCCCAATTACTGGGTACCGCACAGCGTTTATATCGTCTCTCTCATGAACGCCAGAAACCAGACGCCGAACGTGAGAGCGGTTATCAAGAACGCGATATGGACCGCATGAAACAAGGGCTAACGGCTATGGATCGCCGCTATGACCCATCTGTTGATAAAGCGGAATGGATGGTGTTCTTGAAAGGTTATCTGGAGCAACCCGCGAGCGAGCGCGTCAAAGCCCTAGATACGGCCTTGGGATTGCGCGATGGCATGAGCGACGCCGCGCTCTCAGCGAAATTAGACAGTTACTATTCTGGCTCTGATCTGGACAAGCTTGAGACGCGGCTCAGCCTGATGGAGGCCACCCCTGCATCGCTAGAGGCAAAGTCTGACCCCTTCATGCGTTTGGCTGTGGCGCTTTACGATCATGAACGCGCCATGGAAGCCGAGAGCAAAGACCGCGCGGGTCGACGCGCCGCGCTCCAGCCTAAATATATGGAAGCCATTATCGCATGGCAAAAGGACCAAGGTTTCACAGCCTATCCTGATGCTAACTCAACATTGCGTGTGACTTATGGCAATGTTTTGGGCGGCTCGCCCAAAGACGGTATGCGTTATGACCCCTTTACAACGCTGCAAGGCATAACTGAAAAAGATACGGGTGAAGACCCCTTTAATTCGCCGCAATCACAACTGGATTTAATTCAGGCCAAAGATTATGGGCGCTATGCGTTGGGGTCTATCAACTCTGTTCCTGTAAACTTTCTGACTGACCTTGATTCTACGGGCGGTAATTCTGGGTCTGCGACCTTGAACGCGCGCGGGGAATTGGTTGGCTTGCTCTTTGACGGAACAATCGAAAGCGTAAATTCAGATTGGGATTTCGACCCACGGACAACGCGCTCTATCCATGTGGATAGCCGCTATATGCTCTGGGTCATGGAGAAAGTGGACAAAGCAGACCACCTCTTGAAAGAAATGCACATCGTTAATGCCCGTGGGCGCGCGGTAAAATAAATCCGCGCAAACATAACTGAGGAGACCCTAGACCATGTCAAATCGTAGACAGTTTTTAGCCGCAACCGGCAGTGCATTTGCGGCGCTTATGGCGAGCGGTTGTGTGTCATTACGCGGCTCTGCCCCCTCTGGACAGCGCTTGAATATGGCAGGCTATGGTCCCCTCAAAACTGACCCGAAAGGGTTGCTCGACTTGCCCGAAGGTTTTTCCTATCGCTTAATTTCAAGCCTTGGCGATGCGATGGATGACGGCGGCACCGTACCTGATAAAGCCGATGGCATGGGCTGTATCGATATCGGCAATAATGAGATTGTCTTAATTCGCAATCACGAGCTTGTCGCTTCGGATGATAGCGGCGGGCCGATAGCAAAAGGCTTTGGCACGCATAATGGCTCCATTTTGCCAGGCGGCACGACGAACATAGTTCTGGATGCCACGACCCTAGAGATAAAGCGGCAATTTCGCTCGCTTGGCGGGACGATACGCAATTGTTCTGGCGGCATCACGCCTTGGCAAAGTTGGCTGACCTGTGAGGAAGCCCCCACAGGGCCCGGCCAAAAATACGGGGATGGACTGGCCCTTAATCACGGCTGGGTCTTTGACGTTCCTGCCAATGCAACAGGGCTGATAGACGCTGTGCCGCTGCGCGCGATGGGCCGCTTTAATCACGAAGCTGCCTGCGTCGACCCCGAGACAGGCTTTGTTTACATGACCGAAGATAGGGACGATGGCGTTTTATACCGTTTCAAGCCTAACACCCCGGGACAACTCGCCAAAGGCGGCCAATTACAAGCCATGGTTATTGATGGGATTACAGATACTCGTAATTGGGACGCCATCAGCATGACCGCCAGAAAACAATTTACCGTCAGCTGGGTTGATTTGGATAATGTCGAAGCCCCAAAAGATGACTTGCGTCTGCGCGCCAAAGCCAAAGGTGCTGCCCTGATTGCCCGCGGTGAAGGCATACATATGGGAGAAAATGCACTCTATTTCTGTTCAACCAATGGCGGCGCAAAGACACTCGGTCAAATCTTCTGCTTACAGCCCGGACGCGGCCTTGGGCCCGATAAGGTAGAGTTATTCTTTGAAAGCGAGAGCGAAAGCCAATTTAATTATGGTGACAATCTTTGTGTTGCGCCCAATGGCCATCTTGTCATTTGCGAGGATCAATATACCGATATTGTTGACAATCATCTTCGCGGTATCACACCCGAGGGGCGTCCCTATGATTTCGGACGGTTACATATGCAATCTGAACTCGCGGGGGGATGTTTCTCGCCTGATGGAAAATGGTTCTTTGTCAATGCCTATGCCCCCACACGAACATTAGCCATCACGGGCCCTTGGCACACATAAACGCCTTACAGTCAATGTCGAAACCAATGATGAACGGAATAGGTCACGGATAGAACGTGGTCTGAAGGAAAATCCCTGGTGGAGCCTAGGGGAGTCGAACCCCTGACCTCTTGCATGCCATGCAAGCGCTCTACCAACTGAGCTAAGGCCCCTTTCAGGATAAGTTTGCGCGGTTTAGTCTCCGACGCCGGAGCGGTCAAGACGACTTTTGCCGTCCTGACAATTTAAGTTCATATTTTACAAAGACTAGATTTCGATTTCTTCATCGTCATCAAGGTCATCCGCATCATCAGGCGGCGGCATTTCATTGTCGTCATCATCGGCAACAAGAGCTGCATCTTCGTCTTCGTCTTCGTCCTCTGAATAGCCGTCATAGCCTGGCTGTTCGTCATCGCCGCCTTTTGCGCCGCCGATAACTTGAACATCGTCGCCATCAAGCTCGAGTTCTTTCGCCGCTTCTTCTTCTTCATCGATATCATCTTCATCGATCTCAGCTTTGGCGTCTTCATCCTCATCATCGTCATCATCGTCTTTAGGCTCAGGTGGGAGCTGTGATGAAGGAAGGATTGGAACAACATTGAATTGGTCCCAAGCGGTTTCAGTCCCACACATAGGACAGAGCGCGGGGTCTTTACCTAAATCGTAAAATTTAGCTTCACATTCAGGGCATACACGTTTTGTGCCGAGGTCAACCTTCTTTGCCATATGGGTCGCGTCCTTTGCGAATGGCGCGAAGCACACTTTGTTCAATAGGTACTGCGCGAAAATATTTTTTGTGTTGCGTGAATTTATGGGCGTTGTAAAACCCGCATCCCGCTAATCAAACCGCGTCTTAGCGTCTGGTTTAATCAAGTCAACCTTCAATGGGTGTCAGGCCTTAAATATGTCCAGTTCTAAAAAGCAGCCAGCCGGCACACCTCCCCCCGCAAAAAGTGTCAAAAGCGCCGCTTTAACAGGGGTAGTCAGAGCCCCTGGTGACAAATCCATATCTCATCGTTCGATCATTTTTGGCGCCATGGCAGAAGGCACAACCGAGGTCACAGGTCTGTTGACGGGGGATGACATCCTATCGACCGTCGGGGCGATGCGAGGCTTAGGCGCAGAGATTACAGAACAAGACGGCACATGGTTTGTTAAGGGCGTTGGCAAGTCAGGCTTGCAATCGCCAAAGACTGACATTGATTGCGGCAATGCGGGCACAGGTGTACGCCTTATCATGGGCGCCGCCGCCGGATACCCGCTCAGTGCAACTTTCACAGGGGATGCTTCGCTCTCCTCGCGGCCAATGAACCGTATCCTTAATCCCTTGCGGGAAATGGGCGTTTCCGCCAAAGCTCGGACAACCGACAAAGGCGAAGAAGGCCGATTGCCTGTCACCTTAAAAAGCAATGGCGCCTTAATCCCGATTGAATACACACCGCCCCATGCCTCGGCTCAGGTGAAATCTGCGATTCTTTTGGCGGGAATCAATACTAAAGGCACGACCACTGTTGTTGAACCGACCCTTACCCGTGACCATACAGAAAATATGCTTCGCGCATTTGGCGCCGTGGTTGAAACAAAATCTCGCAAAGATGCGACTCACATAAGCGTCACCGGCCCTACCCCGCTTAAGGCTGCAAAAATCAATGTCCCCGGAGATCCATCCTCGGCGGCATTCTTAATCGTTGCGGCGCTGATTACGCCAGGGTCAAGCATCATCATTGAAAATGTTATGATGAACCCAACACGTACGGGCTTGTTCGAAGCCCTGACCGCCATGGGCGCTTACCTTCGCGCAGATAACTTCCGCAAATCAGGCGGAGAAACCATCGCAGATATCGAAGTGAAACATTCCAAATTGGTTGGCATTAATGTGCCAGAGAACCGCGCAGCCTCTATGATTGATGAATATCCTATCTTGGCCGTCGCGGCGGCCTTTGCCAGCGGCACCACAATCATGAACGGTATCGGAGAACTACGCGTCAAAGAGAGCGACCGCATCGCGGCCACAGCCGCGCTACTTTCGGCAAATGGAGTCAAAGTGGCTGAACGCGAAGACGGACTGACGGTTACAGGAAATGGCGGCGGACTTGTCAAAGGCGGCGGCATTGTCAAAACGCATCATGATCACCGCATCGCCATGAGCGCACTGATTTTAGGTCTCGGCGCGGAAAACCCCGTGACGATTGATGATGCCTCTATGATTGCCACAAGCTTCCCAAGTTTTTTCGCGCTTATGCACACACTCGGCGCGATAATTGATTACACACCCCCGGCAGACGCTCTATAAGGCGTTTCATGGCGTTAAAGACTGCAAAGCCCAAAGTAATTGCCATTGACGGCACCTTTGCCTCTGGCAAAGGCACGCTCGCCAAACGCCTCGCCGCCCATTATGGCTTGTCTTATCTCGACACGGGAAAGCTTTACCGCGCAACAGCCAAATTAGTCATCGACGCAAAGGGCGATCCTGACTCAGCGGTCGATGCCGAAAAAGCGGCGCGCGCCTTAAACGAAATGGACATTGATAGCTTTTTATCAGACCCCACTTTAAAAAGCGGCGGCATTGGCGCGGCGGCCTCCAAAGTGGCTGTGCATCCCGTTGTTAGACAAGCTCTCTTTCAATTACAGCGGGACTTCGCCAAACAAGGCGCAGTTTTAGACGGGCGCGATATCGGGACCGTTATTTGCCCTGATGCTGATGTGAAGCTTTATGTCGATGCCAAGGCTGAAATTCGCGCCGCTCGCCGCCATGCTGAACTTGTGGGTTATGGTGAAGACATCAGCTTTAAAACGGTTTTGGCACAATTAAAAGAACGCGACAGCCGCGATATGGGCCGCAAGGACGCACCGCTGAAACCTGCCGAGGACGCACATTTTTTAGATAGCTCTGACCTATCTGTCGAAGACGCCTTTGACCGGGCCTGTCAAATTATTGAGGCGGTCATTCAACGACAAAGCCAATGACACCTGGCGTTAAATTTTTAACAGCCCGAAAAATTCCTTTTTCATTACATGAATATGCGGCTGACCCAGCGGCAGACTCTTATGGTCTAGAAGCCGCAAGCGCCCTCAACCTCCCGCCAGAACAAGTCTTTAAAACTTTGGTCGTGTCTCTGAGCGGCGACGCTTATGCCGTAGCCATTTTACCCGTCTCGCAAATGTTGAGCATGAAACGCATTGCGAAATCTGTCGGCGTGAAAAAAGCACAAATGGCTGACGGGGCTGATGTAGAGCGAATGACAGGATATGTTCTTGGCGGGGTCAGCCCATTGGGACAAAAAAAACGATTGCAAACTGTGATTGATAAGAGCGCCCAAAACCACAGCACAATTTTCATCAGCGGGGGAAAAAGGGGGTTAGAAATAGAAATGCCCCCCGAAGCCTTGGCACAATGTCTAAACGCAAAATTCAGTGAGCTTACGGCCTAAAGCGAAAAGACCATCGTTGACTTTCCGTCCTTAGCCATCGCGGCTTGATAGGCAGGATCACTATGCATTTGATCTAGCCATCTTTGGCAATTGATATGAGCCTCCGTCACATAGCCGCGGCTCTTGGCCGATTCCATGCAATAGCTCATGACAATATCGGCGGCCGTAAGGGAATCGCCCGCGAACCATTTATGACGCGAAAGGTCTGCTTCGGCCTTATCCATCAATAATTTCAGACGTGGCTTAACAAAGCTGTCTTCGGCTTTGCCCAAAACCGTTTTGATGAGCGGCCGCAATAAGGCGGGCACACGTTTTTTTAAAACACCAAAAACGGCCTCAAAGGTGAGCATGGGCATAAGGCTGCCTTGGGAAGCGTGATACCAGAATAAATAATCTTCGCGGGCGGCATTGCCTTTTTCCGGCCTTAAGCGACCATCATCATGCATATCCAAGATATAATCGATAATGGCATTTGTTTCCGAGAGCGCCATATCCCCTATTGTGATGACAGGCGACGTCCCCAAAGGCGATATCGCCTTATAGTCGGCGGGCGCCAGATTAGTGGTCTTGTCTCGGGCATATAATTTAAGCGTATAAGGTACGCCCAACGCTTCCATCAGCCAAAGAACCCGAAAGGATTGTGAATATTCGAGATGGTGAACGGTTATCATAGAGTGAGAGGTGCCTTATTCTGGTCGTCCGCGTCAATGACGAATATTATTCTGTCTCTCAAAACGCAAATAAAGCAATTTTTTTGCTTTTTTTAAGAGATGACTTTTCCCGTGTGCCGCCACGGGAAATCGCCGCAAACCCCCATAAGACCGACGATATTTCGATACGATTCTAATTGAAATTTCTGAAATCGCACCTATGTCTAAGGGGAAGAAGTTTTTCAACGAAAGGGGAGTATATGTCTAATTTTGAGTCTCAAATAGAGACGTCTAAAAAAGAAGTGGCCGAAGCACAGGCAAAAATTCAGGCCTTGTCATCACAAATTGAGAGCGCCCGCCAGAAAATGGAAATGGGCTCTGATATCACAATCGACATTGAAAATGCCTCATTAGATGATGTGCATGCACATGCCGACACAATGAACGCGAATATCGCCGAGCTTATCCTAGGGCTTGATGATGTGACCGCTGGCTTTTCCAAAGATTTTGATAAAATGCGCGACCGTACAGGTTGGGAAAAATTTATCGGCATATTCTCTAAACAGCGCGCCGAGTCTTTACGGTCCGAGCGTATTCGCACCGCCTCGATTGAAGATAAGCTGCAGGATCTGATTTCCAAATCCAACACGATCCAGACCATGCTCCAAGACCAGCTAAACCAATTGCAAATGCACAAAGACCAAGTGCAAGCCAATCTTGGCGTGACCCTCACTAATCGTGAAGCCGCCGTTAGCGCGCTAGAGCAAATTAAAGTCGATTTGCTGGCTTTAGACCCTCAGATTATTGAACTTGAGAACAAACTATCCGTTGAAACAGGCCCTAGAAAGCGCGCCAAGATCGAATCCGAGCTTGCCAATATTAATGCACAATATAACGAGCTGGCCCAACAAGAGCAGGTCAAGCTGGCCGAGTCGCAAACGCTAGAACGCTATATTGAAAAGGGTAAAACCTGGGTCGATAGTTTGCAAAACCAAGCTGCCACACAAATGGTGCTGATTAACAAGCTACAGACCGACACAAAGCAACGTGTTATCCTTTATGATGCCTTGTCGAAATCTTTGAAAACAGCACAGCAGCAAGATGTGGCTCATAAAATAAACGAGATTGGTGTGGCCACAGATAAAGAAGCCCAAGTCGCTATGTCGGCTATCGGTGCGGCGACCAATAATAAAATGGCTGAAATGATGGAAGCGCATGAAGATCACATTGTGTTCGCCCGTAAGGTTTTGGAAGAAAAAGCCAAGGCCGATGAGCGCTTTGCCCGGCGGTTTGAAAAAATTGTCGAGAAGCACGATGCCAATGCTTATGGTCAATAGATGACGGTCATCGACCAGCTACAATACGACCACAAAGCCCTTGATAGCGCTCGGGCGACACGGCGATATTTCGCCAAGTTCGAGCGCATCATGATGCATCTGTCAGAGGTCGCGGCGTTATCGAATAAAGAAAAACTTATCACGACCGCAGAAGCCCGTATTTTGGCGGGCTATCTGGGGGCGCTCACGAATACTTTCACAGCGCTATCTTATAAATTCCTGATGACGCACCGTATTGGAGACCGCGAAAGCGCCTCTATGAGCATCGACAAAACTGAGAGCGGTTTTCCGATCTTTCAAGAGCTGATGCAAATGGCGTCTGACGCGACTCAGGCCAAGAAGCATCTGAAATCTTTGCCAACACAAGAGCGTTTGAAGAAAGATATGGTCACACATATTTTGACCGAAAAATCTTCACCGACCCCGCTACAATATGCCATGAGTCAGCGGCTCTATTACGAATATTTGGATCAAGAAAATCTATTCCTGACGCAAAATCATCCGCAGCTTGTCTGGGTCGGCAAAGAAATGCGGGATGGAAAAAATGGCGGACGGCGGCGGTATCTGGTGCATTGGGCGGCCTATGACAGCCAAACCAACCTACCGGCCGTGTATTTAATGGAACTCGAAGATACAGCCTCGCGCGCTCTCGTCCATGATGAACGGCGATGGCCCCAAGTGCAGTCACATCTGATGGCGCAAGCGGTTTCGAGCCTAAAGCTTTTGACGATTGCAAAAGGGTTTGATTCTGATTTTGACTCTTTGCACCCCAAGCTTTTGCGGCGCTTTCATTTAGGGCCGATGTATAGCCACGCCTATACAGAACAACATGGCCCTATCCGAGATGTATTGTCCGAAGCCCACGGCGAAGCAGGCGAAGACTGGGCGCTGGCTTGGACCGTTGAATCGCTTTTATCTGAGGACACAGTGCAAGAGAAAACAGGGATTTTCAAAAAATCCGAGCGCCAAGTTTATAAATTAGATGCGGGGCCAGCCGGCAAGGAATCAGGCGCAACCGATACACAGCGCTCGCTTATCCTGCCGCATCCTGCCTTCCAAGTTCTCGAAGAAAAGCAAGCCGCGCATTTCAGGAACACGCGTAAATATGTTGTCGGGCATAATAAAAAAATACTGAGTTATAATTAGGGAAGTCTATGTCTGATTCCGGAAATTTAATGGCGTTGAAAGAGGCCCAAATCCGCGAAAAATATAGCGCGGCTGAGGCGCTTCTTAGCGGGTTTGACCATACGCCGCGCCTCGCGAAAAAACAGGACACAAAACTCTCTGCGTCGAGCGAGCGCTCTCCGGGTATCGGGACGCGTCGCCGCTTTCGCTCAACAACGCCAGGCCTTGTGACGCAGTCCACAGCCCGCCCTGACGGCGTGCACCTTATTGACCGTATCTATGCCGCAGATGAAGGCGACGCCCTCGTCACGCCGAAACAGGCCAATGTGGTCCACGCGCTGCGCCGCTCTCTTGCAACCGCTATGGTCGTGTCAGATCAATATAGTGACCAAACAGGGCTGTCGGCGCTGAAGAAAGATAATCTCGGCGGGAATTTATCGGCAGGAAAGAAAAGCGAATTCAGCGAAGGTCTGGCCGCCTCTGCGGTTATAAGTGTGCATGTCTTTGCCAATATGGCGAGCCATCTGCTCTCCTCGGCCCATGCTGACGGGGCGGATTTAAATGTCGAAATCGGCGAAGTCGAAGAAGTCCTCACGGATAATCCGCAGCTCGCCCTCACGGGCGCGCTCTGGGAGCTTGATCAAGACATCGCCTTGTTTGGCGACGAAGAAGACAAGCTCGTCCCCATTGTGACGGCCTTTCTTGAAAAGCTTATGGATAAAACGGCGCTGCGCGCCTCTAATATGCCGCGCCTGAAACCCTTTACCTCGGTGAGTTACCGCGTCGAAGCGGATGATTTTGACATTAATGGTTTCGCGCCTTTCTCTCGCGGGAAAAGCACAAAACTAACGATGACATTTAAAAAGCCGAATGAAGTCGTCGGCAATCACATCGCCAAATACCAAGCGATGAAACTGTCCAAAATGCTCATGGCCTATGATTTTGAGCGTAAACTAAATCCCTTTGCCGAACTGGGCGGATTTATCTTTACCTTTATGGGCGACGGCGCGCCGGGAACGGGCAAGACGACCCTTATCCAAATGATGGCGGGGATGGTGTCGGAATATTGCAATAATGCAGGCTATCCATTCCGCTTCCAAAACCTCTCCACCGATTCCATTGATAGCTATCAGGGGAAATCCGCACAAAACGCCAAGGCCTTTATCAATAATGTTATTGACCCGAATGTTATCGGATTTGGCACGATTGATGATATTGATCAGCTCGCAGGGAAACGCGGGGACAGGCAATCTTCTGCGGGGCAACTTGAAATTACGGCCGTGTTGATGGAAAGTTTTGCGGGCGCCAATACCGTTGTGCGCGGCAATTGTACCTTTGGCATGTTTTCTAATTACCCCGAAAATGTAGACGATGCGCTGCGGCAACGGGCGGGGGCAAGGTTCCTTGTCGACGGGCCCCAAACGCGCGAAGACTATATTGATATTCTGCATTTATTGATGGGTAAGAACCACGACATCCCTGTCGGTAATCATAAATTATTTGAAGCCCAGCAAATTAAAAAAGCCGTCGCCGCGAGCTATGACAGCTATTCCCGACCCAAAGAAGACGGCTTGATAGAAGTGTTCGACAAAGTGTCCAAAGAGATTGGCAAGCTCGACACGATTGCAAAAATCGGCACTTACCTCAAAGGCATTCAAATGGCGGATGCGCGGTTCACAGGCCGCGCGATTAAAAACATTACCGACGCCGTAAAAGTCCGCGCTATGGATTTTGAACTGCCTGATGAGTGGATGGAAAACACGGATTTATTCCTGTCCAAAGATTACGACACGAAAAAGAAAATGATCGCCGATATGGCCCAGCCCATCACGGTCGAAATGCTCATCCAAGAAATTAACCGCTATGCGGACTCAGAATTCCGCTACGCCGATAAGAGCGACGAAATCGCCATCGAAAATATGGTGCGCGATTATGGCCGCCAGGAGGAAGCGAAGAAGCGGTATTTGGGGGTAAGGAGTGAGTAGTAGAGCGATAATCGGGCTAGCCATTTTACTTACCATATTGTTGACTGCTGTTACGGTTGCCATTGGCTTTACGAAATACTGTGAGCCGAATGGGATATGTATATCCAATTTTGCTGCCTTTTTACAATCGCCACCAAATGAAAAGGGCGATACTCTTGCTGGATTAGCAGGTAGCTTGGCTTTTCTTTGGATAATTACAACAGTTCTCCTGCAATCGAAGGAACTCGCCCTGCAACGAGAAGAACTTGAACGTACGAGAACGACCTTGGAAAAACAGACACTTTTTCTTGCAAATCAAGACGAAGATAGAAAGACAAAGGAGACAGATGAAACAATAAACGCGAAACTAAAATCATTATTAAAAGAATTGCCTGAGGTTGCTTTCGATAGGTTTCTACTAGTCAAACAGCAGGGTAATGAAACTGAACTTAAAAGGGTCACCTTTTTAACAAAAGAGAACCTTTCATTGGATACCCACACGTCCCATTACACCAATGCCATAATTAGTGTTGAAAGAACGATAATGAATATGGTTGAAAACGGATGGGTGGTTGATGACCCTACAAGACCAAAAAGCTGGTTTAAGTGTAGTCAGTTAGCGAAAGAGATTTGTGATGATTTAGTAAAAGGTTCGAGAGCGAAGTATGAAGAAGTGATAAACGAACATCAAATTGAAAAACTCGCGAAAGCCTTAAATGATGCTTTGCGAAATGAAATCATATGGGAAAAGTCAACTAGTGAGATACAATCATGATGCGTCTCGTTAAAGCTGGCCTTATGTTTGGCAATTTGGTGGCGGTGACGTCGCCGGCTTTGGTGGAGCGGTATAATCGCGCGCTTAAGCATTTGATTGACAAAGAAACGGCCCTGACGGAATTCCATATTGATATTGCGGGTTATTCCCCTGAGATTGGGGATGAGCTGGGCGATGACCTTTATCTGAATCCCAAGGGCTGTAATCAGATGTTTATCCTTCTGACGACAGATCAAAAGACCGCGCCTTTATTGCAATCTAATTTTTCGACCTCTCGCTCTATCATCCGCGAATATATCGAAGAGAATGAAGATCAGCTTTTCGCCCTGACCGCGCGCGAAGCCGTGGCAGGGGAGTTGATGAATTCTGTCTTTGATATTTCGTCCCCATCTGACCTTTTGCAAATCAACCAGATCGAAATTGAGGCTGACACCATCCAAGAACATGTCGCCGAGGCCAATCATCTGGGCGAAAAAATCGACCAATTCATGACCCAAGACGATGCGTGGTGGGATGATGTTCTTATTGCGGACATGATAGAACTAGCCAAACGCACAGGGAATATTCACCGCAACCCCGTCAAGCTGGACAGTAAAACCTATCGCCAAGGCAATTATTACACGAGCCATTTTGGCGGAATTTATGTCTTTCGCGATGCCAGCACACCAACCCTTATCGCGCGTGAAAAGGTCGAGGGATTAGAGGATATTCTAATCGACCAAATCCTGACCTTTGATGACCGCGAAGCCATTGCCAATTTCCTACGCGATGAAGGCCTCACGCAATTAATTGTCCAAGCCCAAAATCAAAGCACCGCCGCCATCATCAAACAGAAAATTGATTTCATTATCATCAGCACTGCCGCCGCGCAGGGGCATAACCTTGCGGGATTAACGCGCCAGAATGTGCGCTTGCTAGAGCGCCGCTTTGCCGATTCCATGCCCGCAGAATATCATGGCCTGATGGAAGTCTGGCGCTGGGCCAGTATGGGCGGCCGCGTTCCAAAATTAAAACCTGACCATCCCGCCTTTTTCTATGCGCTGCGCTCTAGCCAGCACAAAGACAGAGACCTTGTGAATATGATGCTCTCTGATCTTTCGCGTCTGGATTTCCGTCAGCTTTATATTTGCCATAAGAATTTATTCTATCAGACCTATCGTACATGGTCAGACGCAAAGAAAGACTATGTCGTTAGCTTTCTCTCCGATGAATATGTCATGGATAAGGTCGGCGCGCGTGAGGCCCTGTTTGGTGATGAGCCGATGATGGTTGAACCCGAACCCACTCCCTTGCCAACTCCGGCCAAACCCGCAGCGAAGCCAAGCCAGAAAAGCCGTCCAAAGTCCAAAGAAAAGAAACCCTTTAAAAGCCCTTGGGGCGAAGCCTATGCCGATGAACGGCTGTCGCGCCTGAGAGAAAATCAATCTGAGAATGATGACTTTCGTGTCCTTTACAAGGACTACCGAAAAAAATCATATCGAAAGAAAAAGAATAAGAGGGATTAATGGTCGGTTGGATCCGTAATATCGTTATTATTTTCGCGGTTCTCAGCGCCGTCTATGCGCTTTTGGTTGTCACTGCCAATATGCGTCAAACCCAAAAGCTGCGACTTGAATATAAGCAAGACAATAAAACAGAATCCCAAGAAGACTTCATCGAAGACGGCCTACGCAAATATAACCGTTCGCTTCGTCCCAAACTTATTTTAGGGGTTTATCTCATACCCTTCGCTATCGCCATTGTGCTGATATGGCTGGCGCAATATGGGTAACGCATTACACAGTATAGGAGCGTGTTATGAAAGCGGTTAAATGGTTCTTTGCCTTTGTGGCCTTTATCCTCATCGCGACTATGCTGAATTATTTCTTGCCGTCGCGCGATATTGTCAAAATTAACGGTACAGATGTAAAACGGATGGATATTTCCAAAGGCTCGCCTTTTTGGGATAGACCCGATGCCGGCACGAACCGCGAGGCCACGCGCGATGTCCGCTTTATCAATGCCGAACGCGCCAATGGCAAGGCGCGGGTTTATCGTAATGAAGACACAGAATGGTCATTCCCATTTTATTTCAAATTCGATAGCGGCGATCTCAACGCACAGGCACAATCTCTGGCAAAACAAGACGAGCAATGGGTGGCAGTTCGCCATTATGGATGGCGCATCAAACTCTTTTCAATATTCCCGAATGCCACTTCGATTAAAAAGGTGAGCGGGCCGGATGTGTTTTTAATTCCATGGTTTAACATCGTCTTTCTCAGCCTCCTCGCCTTTATCCTGTTTTCGATTTGGCGCGTTATCAATCGCTGGAAGACAAAGAATGTCGACCCAATTACGGATAAAATCGAAGAAGAACTTAGCGAAGCCGCCAAAACCGTCAGTGAACATGCGGATGCGGCGGGTGATAGTCTCGCCAAGCAAGGCTCGGCTATTGGCCGGTTTTGGCGTAAGCTTTTCGGTACCACCAAGCCAAAAGCCTAACGCTCACAGGGATGATCGTGTTTAGACACTATCAGGTTTAGGCGCTGAATAATTAAATGGGTTTATCTTCCATCATATAGTTAAGCGCCAAGCGCCCGCCATCGACATAGATACATTGCCCCGTCACATAGCTTGCATCTTCTGAGAGCAAGAATGCGGCGACACTGGCGATTTCATCAGGCTGGGCAACGCGGCCAAGCGGCGTACGGGAACGAATTTTATCCATCGCATTATCATCGCCGACCACGCCCGCCAGCATATCTGTTTTTACTGAACCAGGGCCAATCGCGTTCACACGAATACCATAAGGCGCAAGCTCCAGCGCCATAGCGCGGGTCATTTGCAACAACCCGCCTTTGGATACGGTATAGGCGATGTAGTCTGGTATCGCGACGGTATCATTAATCGACGACATATTGACGATGCCATAAGGGCGGTCGGTCAACCGAGATCTATCATCTCTGGCTTCTATTTCTTTGACCATATATTTTGCGACCGCTTTTGAGACTAAGAAAGCCCCGCGCAAATTCACCGCTAAGTTCCGATCAAAATCTTCGACGCTCATATCAAGAGCGCCGCCTTTGACTGCTATCCCCGCATTATTAACTAACCCATCAATACGGCCAAAGGCCCCAAGGGTTTCGGCAATCAAATTATGTACTTCTAATTTATTAGATACATCACATTCAACAAAAACAGCTTTGTCGGTACCCGCCGCGAGCTCCTCGCCTGCGCGATAACCTTGATCTGTGTCCATATCCGCCAAAACAACCTTATGGCCGTCTTTGACTAATCTTTGGGCGCAGGCATAGCCAATGCCGCGCGCCGCTCCCGTGACAATAAAAACTTGATCTGACATGGAAAACTTTCTGCCTAATCTAAATAAAAACCCGCTCTCAGATAACTATCGCTGATAACTATCCGTGAACGGGCTTGCTTAACGGTTTAAAGATTTAAAATCTAGGAAAGCTATGACTGTTTTGACAAGAGCTCTTCTTTGAGGTGTAATTTTTCTTTTTTGAGTTGTGATATTCGGAATTGATCTGGCAGCGGACTTCGCATTTCATTTTGTATTTTTTGCTCTAATGAAGCGTGTTTTGAAGTTAATTGTTCTAAATGCGCAGATAATGCCATTCACATCTCCTATAGTGAGTGAGTTATAGACAATGAATATATACCATAATAATTAACGTGAGTCCTAGTTTATTCTGCCATCATCCCTTAAGCTCTGTTAATATGATAGAGAGGTCAATCTGATTAAAGGTTATATATGTCTGATGATCACTCCAGCGATTTGCCAAATGTGGCCAATGATGAGGCCGCCGAGCCAAGCCGCGAAGAATTAGAGGCTTTGCTGGAAAAATTACGACTTGAACACAGGCGTGTGGATCTTGAAATCGATGCGCTTATCGAAACAGGCGTCTCTGACGTTCTGAAGATACGGCGTATGAAAAAGATAAAACTCTCTATGAAGGATCAAATTGTTTATCTGGAAAATCAATTAACGCCGGACATTATCGCCTAAATAGTCGTGTTTCCTCTGGGGTAACGACCGCACAATTCCAAAACAAAGTGGAGGCAAAAGGGAATACCCTTTATCCGCGCGCGATTTTTTGAACCGCTTTTGCCTTATACATCTCTCGGTCGGCGCGGTCTAAAACCTCGTCAATTTCTTCGTCCGGGTCACATTTGGCCACGCCCCAAGCCGCAGTGACGCTCACATTGTCTCGTTCGGTTTCCACGACTTGTTCAGCTATTCGGCAAGATAAAGCGGCGGCTTTTGCAGCGGCAATATCTATGTCCGATTTGAACAATAAAACTCCAAATTCATCTCCACCAAGACGCGCAACCATATCGCAATCGCGAACGCCTTCAGTCAAAACGGCGCTGACTTGCTTTAAAAGATAATCTCCTACCGCATGGCCATGATTATCATTAATGGCCTTAAACCCATTGAGATCGAAAAAGATGACAGAGCTGATGATATTATAACGGGTCGTCATGGTCTGAGCGCGCGACATTTCGCGCATAAAAGCACGGCGATTATAGACAGGCAATAAGGGGTCGCTATCGGCCGCTTGTTCAAGCTCCAATACTTTAAAGCGAAGACGCGCAATCTCATTAGAAAGATTACGGTTTTCCTGCGCTAAACGGGTCGCCATTACGCTTTGGTGATCAGATAGGCGATCACCCCCTTGATTTAAGGCCTGAGAGACCGATTTCAACTTCATTTATATTCCCCAACATCCCCACATCGCGTTGTATAGGGGCCGAGAGTTAAGAAACGGGAAATAGCGCACGGGTTTTTCAGTACCGCTATGCCTCGGCACAGAACTGCGCGGAAATCATCTGCCGAGAATCCCACCAGATTCATATTGGATTTCACCCCAGCTTAGTCTAAAAGCCCATGCTTTCCTGCTTCATATTTGGGAAGGCCAAAGCATGACTCGCGAAACTATACCGCCTATCGCCATAATTATGGGGTCGACCTCTGATTGGCCGACAATGGAGCATGCCGCTAGCATATTAGACACATTAGGCGTCCCTTATGAAGCCAGTGTGGTTTCCGCCCATCGTACGCCTGAACGGCTTTTTGAATTCGCAAAAACCGCAGCCGATAAAGGGCATAAAGTGATTATAGCTGGCGCGGGCGGCGCAGCGCACCTCCCCGGCATGGTGGCGTCTTTGACGCGCCTGCCTGTTTTAGGCGTGCCTGTGCAAAGCGCGGCGCTCTCTGGGATGGACAGTCTTTTATCCATTGCGCAAATGCCAGGCGGCGTCCCCGTCGGCACACTCGCCATCGGTAAGGCCGGCGCCAAAAATGCAGGACTACTTGCCGTCTCTATTTTGGCTCTAGAAGACAGCGCCCTCGCTGAGAGACTAGAGACATGGCGCGCAGAGCAAACAGCCTCTGTCGGCCTTGACCCTCTTGGATCGGATAAAAAAGACTAATCATGACAGCGCCCTTTCCCCTCGCCCCAGGTTCAACCATAGGCATTTTTGGGAGCGGCCAACTCGGCCGTATGTTAGCCTTGGCCGCCGCGCGTTTAGGATTGAACACGCATATTTATGCCCCGACAGGACCCGATAGCCCGGCTGCACAGGTCGCAACAGAGTTCACCACAGGCGATTATACCGATGAAGCGGCCATTACCCGCTTTGCAAAGTCTTGCGATGCATTGACCTATGAGTTTGAAAATATTCCCGCCCAAACAGCCGCCCTCGCCCAAAGCCTTAAACCTTTGTCTCCAAGCGCATCTTGTTTGGACGTGGCCCAAGACCGCCTGAGCGAGAAACGGTTTATCTCAGAGAAAGCCGGCGTCGCTGTGGCTCCTTTCGAAGACATTAAATCTCCGGATGATATCAAACGCTTTATGCAATCCATCAACGGCGCCTGCGTGGTCAAAACACGCCGATTTGGCTATGATGGAAAAGGGCAAATTATCATTAAATCACAAGAAGACATAGACGCGGCTTGGGCGCAACTAGGTGATAAAGCTCTTATTGCCGAAGCGTTCATTCCTTTTGAACGCGAAGTCTCTGTTATTTGCGCTCGCGGTAAAGCGGGGCAATCCGCCTGTTACCCCCTCATTGAGAATGTCCACCGTCATCATATTTTGCACACCAGCACATCGCCTGCGCCGCGCGATAACCCAGACGCGCAAAAGCTTGCTCTGAAAATCATGAATGCCCTTGATTATGTCGGCGTCATGGCAACAGAATTTTTCGAACTGCCTAACGGTTCTCTAATGGTCAATGAAATTGCCCCGCGCGTTCATAATTCGGGTCATTGGACACAAGACGCGGGTTGCACAGATCAATTCGAACAACATATTCGCGCTGTCGCAGATTGGCCCTTAGGCGACGCAACACCAAAACATTCTGTCGTTATGACGAACCTCATTGGGGATGATGTCAATAATTGGGCCGATTTCGCCGCAGAACCCGGAACAGCCATTCATTTATATGGCAAGCAAGAGGCGCGTCAGGGCCGAAAAATGGGCCATATAAACCGCCCACAAAAATAATTGCGCGGCTAGCTTCGGCGGCGGCGGCGCTTAAATTTCGGCAAACCCCCATAGCGAATGCTGCCTAAAATAGAGGCGGGGCTGGGCCAGTCTTTTGTCGCTGATTTAACCTGCCACTTAAATTTTTCAAACTGCATCACATTGGCAATACGGGCGTCTAAGAAAGCACGGGCCTTTTCTTTGGCTGGATCAGAATCGTTAATCCAAACAGGTAAGCTCGCGGCGATAACGCCAGATAATATTGTGCGCTTGGAATAATAATTCGCATCCGTAGACGTATCTCCGATAGCGCGCCAAATCATATCAGCTGCTGACCATAACTGGCCTGTGGCGCTCATTCGGCCTGTCAGAAAACTATCCGGAAGGCTTAACCGCGCCATTGCACGCCGCGCCGCGTCTTCATGTGGGCCAATCGCTTCTAGGCGCGCCAACACGCCTTGTGTCACTTTGTCTCTTATCTTTAACGCACCAAGGTCAAGTTTCGATAATGCCTCTGCGGCTTCATCATTTAACTGCTCGGACCAAAAGGCCAATAAATCAAGAACCCCTTCGGGAAAATAAAGGGCGTCCGCGCCTTGGGGTAACGCGGCCGCCTCTACGGCTTGCGCCAGCATTTTATCCGTCCACCCTTCAAAAGGGATGAGGTTTAAAGCCGCGTTTAAAATGCGCTCTCTGGGCTGTAAGGCGGTTTCTGTCATAAGCTCTATATAGGGCGCCGGGCCGCCTCTGTCACCTGATGGCCCGAATTTGCCGCAGTGGGTTAACTGGCTTTCCGCCGAAGAATGACGCGTTTGAACCACCCTTGAATAGCGCCAACGCCAGAGCCAGATAACACGCCATAACGAAAAACACGTCCCGCAGCCCAAATCACGCCTAGCGACACAAGCGCGAGCATAACGGCCGATAGAATTAATTCCCACAGCGGTGGATCTGACGGCAACCGAATAATCACCGCAAAAGGCGCCGAAAGCGGAAACAGGCTCGCTATTCGCAAGAGCGAACTATCAGGCGCATTCAAGCCAATAGGGACAACCATGATACAAAGGGTCAGAACTATAACGATTGGCGTTGTTATAGTTTGCGCGTCTTGCATGGATTGACTGAGAGCGCCCATGGCAATGAAACAGGCCCCGTAGAAAATATAACCCAGCACAAGGAATATAAAAAAGAAGATAATAATCTTTGGCGTAAAACTAGCGAGTAAAGCTTGGGTAATCTCTGAATTGTCATGCAAAATAACTGCAATAATGCCCATAACACCTAGAATAATATAAGGCGCCATAGCCGTTAGTGTCAGGGCCGCCACACCGAGTAATTTGCCAAATATGATTTCGGAAAACCGCGTTGACGCCAACATCATCTCAAGCAATTTATTCAGCTTCTCCTCTAGCATCGAGGTTAATAACATATAGGCGCCAGAGAAGACGGTCAGCCAGAGAAAAATCGACAGTCCTGCCGCCACAAAATAAGGTATCCTATCGGCCTTTGTGACTTCTTGAGATTCTGCCTCGCCAACAACCTTTGTCGGGTCAAAGCTCTCTACATTAAGACGCCCTTTTTGCGCCGCCTTAAATCCCTCACGGGTTAAGCCCCCTGTCGCCAAAAACTGTGTCTCGGCTAAGGCTTTGAAATAATCCTCGGTCAGATCTTTGGCCGCATTCGCATTGATATTCTTCGACCAATAATTGACCACGGGACCGTCGGGGCCCTGTGTAATTCGCAGCAGCCCATCCAATGGGCGATCTTTGCCTTGAAGCGTTATCATTTTTTCGCCGACCAAATAGGGCTTTATAGCGTCTAATGTCTCAGCAGGCGGCTCTATAAAATTGAGCTTGTTTTCAATCGGCTTTAATTGCCCTTTCAGGCTAGGCACTTTGCTCTCTATAGCAGCCTGCGCGGCCTCAGCGCCTTCTGTCCGTAGAGTCTCTTTGATAGAACTCGCGGTCTCTGCGTCCAGCATTGCGCCTTCAAGGCTGGTTATTAGCCTTTCAAATTGCTGTCTATTTCGCGCTTCGTGTAGCGCTAAAATACCAGACTTATGCTGTCCTGTTTCATCTAAGATAGATTCATAACGCGGCGGCGATACCTCTACATCGAATTGCGTAAAGGCATAGCCCACAGCTATCCCGATAAAAGGCATGAGAAAAGAAATCCAAAACCCAACGGTTTTAACGTAACCTAGATAATCCCGGCGCGCGATGAGAAAGGTTCGGCGTAGATTAACCTTTGGAAACACAGAAATAGCCATAATCTAGTGCTCCGCTTTCATAGTATTGTCTTCGGCATGGCTCTCTTCCCTATCCGCGCTCTGTTGCATATCTGCGCGTACCTCATCACCGACAAGAGCCACAAAGGCTTCGTGCAAAGTCGGTGAGCGGGGTTCAAAGCGGGTTAAGGGAATTTTCGCGGCAACACAGCTTTCGAGGATTTTCTGCGGTTGCGCCTCATCTTCTAGAGTCACCATTAAGCCCCCATCCTTTCGCGCCTCAATAGACTTGGCAAAGGGTTGCATATGGGCTTCGAGCCGCTCATCCTCTGATGCAATCATCAGGCGGCGAGGCGCTTTAGACAGCGCTAATTCTGTCGAACCATCAAACACGACACGGCCGCCGCCCATCAAGATAATACGGTCACAAAGGCGTTCCGCATGTTCCATGACATGTGTTGAGAATATAATTGTCGCGCCCCGACTCGCTATTTCGCTCACAATACCTTCAAGAACTTGCTGGTTAACAGGATCAAGACCAGAGAATGGCTCGTCTAATATATAAAACTCTGGATTATGCGCGATGGCAGAAAGCAGCTGAACCTTTTGCGCCATGCCCTTAGACATGTCTTTATTCTTTTTCCGTTTGGCTTCGGACAAGCCGTAACGATCCAAGAGCGAATCTGCCAAGGTAAAGGCTTCGCCTTTTGGCAGTCCATTAAGACGCGCCATATGCGCAATGCTTTCTCTGGCTGTTTGCTTTTTATATAGGCCTCGCTCTTCGGGCAAAAACCCAATACGCCCAAAAGCATTTTCGCCGGGCGCGTCGCCAAAAAGCGCGACTTCGCCGCTATCAGGGGGAATAAGGCCAAGCGCCATACGGATGGTCGTGGTTTTTCCCGCCCCATTTGGCCCTAAAAACCCCACGACTTCGCCCGCGCGGATAGTAAAGCTGACATCTTTTACGGCTTGCTTCCCGCCGAAAGATTTAGAGACGTTATTTAAAATGAGAGGGGGTTTTGACATAAACCCTTAATGACAAATTCTTGCGCTAAAACAAGAGCGCAAAATTCAGCTTAAGCCCTCAATGTAAATTCTTTTAGCGGGTTTCACCCTGAATCTGCCCCTAATATAATTTGGAAACATAGAGCTACAGTCTCTGAAATAATGGCACATTGTATTTTTGGTAAAATCACGAACGCAATAAAATCAATAACTTAGCTTGAAATAAGTCAAATAAAATCAAGATTTTGCCCTATTCCAGTCACATTTGGGCAACAAGCTTAGCCTCGGAGACGAAGCTTGGCTCTCTTTATGTGAGCCAATGTTAGCATAGGAGAAAATTATGCGTAAACTTACTGTATCGGTTGCTACTCTTGCAACACTCACAGCTATGCCTGCACTAGCAGCAGGCCCTTATAGCCCAACTTACGGCCCAGAAACTGAGGTCGAGGCAACGGTTAGTATTGAGCTTGGATCGCGGACACGCATATCCGACCGCGTCTATGACGTAAGAGCCGAAGGCAATCGCCGTGATAGCCGCGATGATGTGATTGATGAGGCTCTTTATAAAGCGGCCCAGAAAACATTGAACAAAGACTATGATTGGTTCCGTGTATTAGACCGCGATACAGATCGCGAAACCGTTTATTCTGACCGTGGGGGCTCTTCATTTGAGGCCCGTTATGAACGCGTACCCGTTCAGCGTTGCGGACTTTTGGCGTGTAGCACAAGCTATGAAACCCAGCGTTCTGGTTACATAGAGGCCCGTTCGCCTGAACGCCGCGAAACGCGTTATTCTGTGACCTTAGAATTTGAAATGGGCACTGGTCCTATGCCGAGAAGCGGCGAAGTCTATGATGCTCGCTTGGTAAGACGCTCTTACCGCTAACCCTATCGCTCACGCAAAGCGACCCCGGGCCTCTTACTTCGGTAAGGGGCCTTTTTATTGAGCTTTGATAGCCGCTTACATTTGGGGGTTGTGCTGCGCTTGGGCGCTCACGGAACCTTTTTCTTTTCTAATCGTAATATTTGTTCATGGAGGATAAAATGCGATCTTTAATTTTAACCAGTGCCGCTCTGGCAGCTTTTGCCGGCCTACCGAACCTAGCCTGCGCGACCAGTGATAATGATGACTATTATAGTGATTATGACAGAGAAAGTTCTTATGGCGTCACCGGAAAAACTTATGAAGTCTCGGTAGATGGCGACAGAAATGATACGGCACAAGACGTCTATGACGAAGCCCTGCACAAGGCGGCACGGAAAACCTTGGATAAAGGGTATGATTGGTTCCGTGTCATTGAACGCGATACTGAAAAAGAAATCACACGCGGTGATAATGATGCTCGCTTTGAGACGCGCTATGAGCGCGTGCCAGTACAAAGCTGCGGCCTACTCGGTTGCCGTACGGTAAACCGTACCTATCGCCGCGATAGCTTTGATACAGGTTTTCCTGAGCGCGATGAAACACGCTATTCCGTTGAAATCGAATTTGAAGTGGGTACGGGGCAAGCCCCTGCTTCGGGTGACGTGTATGACGCCAAAATGGTGCGCCGCTCATTTCGTTAGTAAAAGCCGGCTCGCTAGAGAAAGTCCGCCGCGACGGAAAGACGGCTACTAGAAAATAGTGGTCAATAGTGACAACGAGCCAACCTTTTATCTATCACGCAAGAAAAAAGCCCCTCATCGAAATGAGGGGCTTTTTTTATTGTTATAGCTATGCAGGATTTAAAGTGATTTGATAATCTCTTCGACCATTTTCTTGGCGTCGGAGAGGAGCATCATTGTGTTGTCCTCATAGAAAAGATCGTTGTCGATACCTGCATAACCCGGAGAAAGTGAACGCTTCACAAAGAGAACCGTCGACGCTTTATCAACATCCAAAATCGGCATGCCAAAAATTGGGCTTTGCGGATCTTTCTTCGCGGCGGGGTTCGTGACATCATTCGCCCCAATCACAAAGGCAACATCTGCATTCGAAAACTCAGAATTAATATCTTCGAGCTCAAACACCTCATCATAAGGGACATTCGCTTCAGCAAGGAGCACGTTCATATGACCCGGCATCCGCCCCGCAACAGGGTGAATAGCATAGACGACATCTACGCCTTCTGCCTTTAGCGTATCGGCCATTTCGCGCACAGCATGCTGAGCCTGAGCCACAGCCAAACCATAGCCTGGTACGATGATGACCTTAGACGCATTTTTCATTATAAAGGCTGCATCTTCGGCAGAGCCGCGTTTCACGGGGCGCTGTTCTTTATCCCCAGCGCCTGCCGCCGCATCGTCGCCGCCAAAGCCGCCTAAGATAACAGAGATAAAGCTACGGTTCATAGCCTTACACATGATATAAGATAGAATTGCCCCCGAAGAGCCAACCAAGGCCCCCGTGACGATTAGCGCCATATTACCAAGGGTAAATCCAAGCGCCGCCGCCGCCCAACCTGAATAGGAATTAAGCATAGAAACAACAACAGGCATGTCTGCCCCGCCAATTGGTATAATCAAAAGGAAGCCGATAACAAAAGTCGCTGCGAGCAATATCCAAAGAAGCATAGGGTCATTACCGCCTGACTTCATCAACATGCCAATAAGAACAGCAATACCGATCGCCAAGGCAGCATTAATTAAATGCCGTCCGGGTAACATAATTGGTGAACCAGACATATTTCCGTTCAGCTTGGCAAAGGCAATAACTGAGCCAGAGAATGTAATCGCGCCAATCGCTGCGCCCAGAGCCAGCTCGAGTAAACTCCCCGCTTTGATTTTGCCTTCGCTTACAATGCCAAAGCTTTCGGGGGAGAAAAAGGCTGCAACCGCAACAAGAACCGCAGCCAAACCCACAAGCGAGTGAAACGCTGCAATTAATTGCGGCATATCTGTCATCGGAATTTTCTTAGCGATAAAGGCCCCGATGACGCCGCCTATGACAATGGCGCCGCCTGCAATCAGAAGGCCTGAACCGCCCAATCCGGCAACAAGGAAAGTCGTCACCATTGCAATAGCAATACCGACCATACCGAAATAATTTCCGCGGCGAGAGGTTTCTGGTGAACTTAATCCGCGAAGGGCCAAAATAAAGAGAACGGCGGATACCGTGTAAAGAATGGCCGCTATATCTGCTGAAAGTGTCATTGTGCGGTCTCTCTATCAATCATTTTCATCTCAGCTTCGGGCAGTTTTATGAGCCCTAAATCTGGATAGGCATATTTAAGAAAATCAATCATTTCGGGTTCATCGAGGCGAGCAAAATACCAAATGCCGCCATCCATGAGCGCCAGAGTCGAAGATTCTGTTTTGATGACTTTGTCAGGATTGGCATTAACGCCCATCACTATCGTTGTCGGGATGAGGGCATAGCGCCGCTCTGTCGGAGAGGTTTGAATCTCTGCCGCATCAGCCTGAAACGTAAATTCTTCCATGGAAACGGTTTCTAGCGCCGTTGACCACTGCTTGCCAAAATTTATGCGAAGCGCATCTTCGGATAGTCCCGTAGAGGCCGTGATGGCCGCCTTCATGGCAGGCGGAATAAAGGTATAAGTTTCGCCGATATTCCCGCTCTCGAAAATGTCTTCATAAGCCGCAAGCCGCGTTTTCAGCGCTGTCTTATTGGCTTCGCTTTGTACTGTTTCTACCGTTTTTACGGCGGCCTCGGTTTCGGTTTTCGTCTCATTATTACAGGCTGAGAGAGAGAGAATAGAGGCCGAAATAACGGCTGATAAAATATATTTTGCCGCCATATTATTTCGCCTTTTTCTTATACATGGCGAGCATGCGCTGCGTGACGAGGAATCCGCCAAAGATATTCACCGCGCAAAGCGCAACCGCCAAAGCCCCTGTGCCTGTCGATAAGGATGAACCGCCATGCGTCCCTGCGGCAACCGCAATCAAGGCCCCCACGATAATCACGGATGAAATCGCATTCGTCACAGCCATTAATGGTGTGTGAAGCGCCGGCGTGACTGACCATACGACGTAATAACCGACAAAAATTGCCAAGACGAAAATTGTAAGTTGAAAGACTAGCGGACTGACTGCGGCGCCGCCGGCCATAATTAACATTGCGCTCATAATGATCTACCCCAATAATCTTTCGTGAATGACTTCGCCGTCTTTCGTCAGCGCGCAGCCCTTAATAATATCGTCTTCCCAATCCGGTGCGTATTGACCATCTTCGGATGTAATTAAGGGCAAGAAGGCTTTTAAGTTCTTGGCAAACATAGCAGAGGCATCAGAGGCCATACGTGAAGGCCAATTTAAGTGCCCCACAATTTGGACGCCATTTTTTGTCGTAACGATTTCGCCTTTTTTCGCGCCTTCTACATTGCCGCCGCGTTCTACCGCTAGGTCAACAAGGACAGAGCCCGGACGCATATTCGCCAGCATGTCTTTGCTCACGAGCTTAGGGGCAGGACGTCCAGGGATAAGGGCTGTCGTAATAACAATATCTTGTTTCGCTACATGGCTTGCCGTTAATTCCGCTTGAAGCTTTTGATATTCAGGCGACATTTGCTTGGCATAGCCCCCGGCTGTTTCAGCCGCTTTGAATTCTTCATTTTCAACGGCAATGAATTTAGCGCCCAAAGACGCCACTTGTTCCTTTGTCGCCGGACGAACATCTGTAGCCGTTGTCACAGCGCCAAGACGGCGCGCCGTTGCAATAGCCTGAAGCCCTGCAACACCGACGCCCATAATAAAGACTTTGGCTGGAGCCACAGTTCCCGCCGCTGTCATCATCATTGGCATAGCGCGGCCATAAAGACCCGCGCCTTCGACGACGGCGCGATAACCCGCAAGGTTTGACTGTGATGACAAAACATCCATAGACTGAGCGCGAGAAATACGCGGAATATATTCCAAAGCAAAAGCCGTGACACCCGCCTTGGCGCAAGCTTCTGCATATTTTGGGTTATCTGTTGGATTCATCAATCCTGTAATGCCTGCCCCTTTTTTAAGGCCCGCGACGAGTTTGGCATCCCCGCCCGTGATTGAGAAAACGATATCAGCCGATTTCACGCAAGTCGCATTGCTGGTCGCGATTTTCGCGCCGGCCTCTTTATAATCAGCATCAGAGTAATTGGCATCTTGGCCAGCGCCCTTTGTGACGCTGACACTATGTCCAGACTTTACATAGCCCTTTACCGTCTCAGGTGTTGCGGCGACGCGATGCTCGGCTGGTCCTGCATCTTTGATAACAGCAATATGCAAAGTAATTCCCCTTCTTTACCCTCATCAGGGTGAGCGGCACTAGGCCGCCTAGATAGCATTAATAACCAAACTTAGCCTGCGAGCAGGGATAGTAAGACACATATGATGGCAACAAAAACTGAAGTCCCGATTAGAGAGACATAATACAGGCCCTTTAATTTCAGAACGGCCCCAATAATGACGCCTAGAACAATCGTAGCGATTAGCGCAGGGAGCCAAGCCATACCGGCTGCGAAAACAAGTGTTGGCATTAAGACGATTAACGCCACAGCCGTACCGCCATATTTCGTTAGGCCCATAAAGCCGCCAAAACTACGAGATTGTGAGTCTACATCCATCTCACCACGGGTATAATTAGAAGATCCGGCCGCCATTTTTTTTCCTTAAATATCTCAGGTCGAAAGTGGGGTTTAGCTATCATGGCACGGTTCAGCCGACAATAGCGGCATCGCCTCCAAAGCCCAAAAAAGACAAATTTTTGCGTTTTTGAGATGAATAGTGGTCATTCAGAGATTTAACGTCCTGTTAACCTCGTCTTTTGCCCCAAAATTTACCTGTATGTCCCATATTGTGACGCAACGACCCGAAACCGTCATTTTCCGCGAAGTGACGAAGCGACGGGCGAAGAGGTGAATATATGTCTAAAACTGTTTTAATCGTTGATGATGACCCAACACAACGCCGCCTATTACAGGCCGTTGTTGAGAAAAGCGGGTTTTCTACTCTACAGGCCGATAATGGCGACACAGCGCTTGAAATCGCGCTCGGCCCCGACAGCGAGAAAGTCAATGTCATGCTCTTGGACTTGGTCATGCCGGGTCGGGACGGTATGGAAACCTTGGCAGACCTTCAAACAAAACGCCCAGACCTGCCTGTCATAGTCCTAACAGGAAAAGGCTCGATTGAGGCTGTGGTCAAGGCAATGAAATCTGGGGCGCGTGACTTCATTGTTAAACCTGCCAGCCCAGAGCGCATTATCGTGTCTATTCGTAATGCCTTGGAAATGAAAACTCTGGTCAAAGAAGTGACGCGGCTTAAAAAGACCTCCGAAGGCAGTTTGCAATTTAATGACCTTATTGGAAATGCAGGCAGCATGCGTACTGTGGTGGCTATGGGTGAACGCGGGGCCAAAGCCAATATCCCGATTTTAATCACCGGTGAATCGGGCGTGGGTAAAGAAGTCATTGCCCGCGCTATTCAAGGCGCATCAGAACGGACGGGTAAGCCCTTCATCACCGTCAATTGCGGCGCTATCCCAGAAAATCTCGTCGAGAGTATTCTATTCGGGCATGAAAAAGGATCCTTTACGGGGGCGAACAGCAAGCATTTGGGTAAATTCCAAGAAGCCCATACGGGCACCTTATTTTTAGACGAAATTGGCGAGCTTCCCCTTGATATGCAAGTTAAGCTGCTGCGGGTTTTACAAGAAGGTGAAGTCGATCCGATTGGATCCAAACGACCCACGCCTGTTGATGTACGTATCATCAGCGCGACCAATCGTGATTTACAAGAATCCGTCAATGAAGGCCGTTTCCGCGAAGATTTATATTACCGTTTAAATGTTTTCCCTATCGCCGTCCCACCATTACGGGAACGCAGAGAAGACATTCCTGCCCTGACGGATCATTTTATCAAGCGATTTAATGCTCAAGAACGCCTCTCTATTTCAGGGGCAGAACGCGAGACCATTGAAATGCTCCAAAATTATGAGTGGAAAGGCAATGTACGCCAATTAGAAAATTCAATTTTCCGCGCCATGATTTTGTCAGACGGCCATATGTTAAAGCCGCATGACTTCCCGCAAATTTCAGGCATGAACCCGGTAATGACGAACGAGAGCAAGTCTGACTTGGACGGCCTTATCTCTAGCGAGGTCAGCGATGATGCCGTGCATGATAATGCCGTATCCGTCTTGGACCGCGAAGGGCATTTACGCACCTTAGAAGATATTGAGCGTGATCTCATTCAATTCGCTATCGAAAACTATTCAGGGCATATGTCTGAGGTCGCTCGTCGACTCGGTATTGGGCGGTCAACGCTTTATCGTAAAGTCCGCGAACACGCCT
Source organism: Litorimonas taeanensis (assembly GCF_003634015.1). Taxonomy (NCBI): domain Bacteria; kingdom Pseudomonadati; phylum Pseudomonadota; class Alphaproteobacteria; order Maricaulales; family Robiginitomaculaceae; genus Litorimonas; species Litorimonas taeanensis. The sequence goes on along the minus strand of NZ_RBII01000002.1, from coordinate 845,054 downwards.
TAGACGTCGATAATGTCAGGACAGCCTAACGCTGACAAACTTGGTTATCCTCTATATTTAAATAAAGCCTCACCCAATCGGTGAGGTTTTTTTATACGGGCTATATCGCGGGTTTAACGAAGCCGGCTGCCTTAAGCCCAGACTATCCGTTTTATTCTTCAGTTTTACCCCTTGCCAAATCCTAGTTTTATTTGTTATGCCGCACTTATGATAGCGCTATCATAAATTGACAACACGCCTATCAAAAACACATTATTAAGGGGAGAAGCATGGAATTTAATGCGAGGTCACGACTGAAATTAATAGCTGGCGGGGTCAGTTTACTAGCCACCGCTTGCGGCGGGGCGAGCTCTACGCGCTCTACTATATCTGTATCTCCGCCACCGCCTCCGCCGCCCCCTCCTCCCCCGCCTGAGGCATATGTGCCTGCGGATGGCGCGTTTAAAAATACATTTGAAAATAAATTCTTGGTTGGCGCCGCCATTGGTACAGAACAAATTGCTAATGGCTCGGCAGACGCCGCCATATTACAATCGCAATTTAATTCGATTACGGCTGAAAACCTCATGAAGCCAGACGCTCTTGCACCGACAAAGGGAAATTATACGTTTGAAGAGGCCGACAAATTATTAGCCTTTGCCGAAGCTAATAACATTCAATTGCGAGGGCACACCCTACTATGGCACCGCGCAACGCCGGATTATTTTTTCGAGGGTACGCCTGCACAGGTTCGCAAAACCCTCGAAGATTATATCACAGCGGTCGTCACCCATTTCAAAGGCAAGATTTATGCTTGGGATGTTGTGAATGAAGTCATCTCTGACGGTGATGGCGCCACCGCGCCTTATCGCGATTCTAATTGGTATCGCGCCGCAGGCGGCCCAGACTATATTGACTGGGCGTTTCAAGCCGCCCGTAAAGCCGACCCTGACGCCCTATTATTTATAAATGACTATAGCACAGAACTGAGTGCGAAACGGGAAAGACTATTGACCGTTATATCTGATTTGCAGGCGCGCAATATTCCTTTGGACGGCGTGGGTCATCAAATGCACATTCAGGCCTCAACCCCTGTAAGCGATGTCTTTGCAGCTATAGACGCCGTGGATAATCAATTCTTGGGCTTGGAAAACCATATTACAGAACTGGATATTTCTATATATAATGACCCAGCTTCATGTTTTGAAAATCAAACGGGATGCTCGGCCGATTACGGAAATAATATTCCGCAAAGCGCGCTTGACGATCAGGCCGAAAAGTACAGAGCGCTTTATGCAGGGTTTACAACACGCCCTAGCCTATCCTCGGTGACAGTGTGGGGTATCTCTGATGAACAGACATGGCTTAATTATTACCCCGTCGATCGAACCAATGCACCGCTACTATATGATCGTAGCCGACAGGCTAAAAAAGCGCTTCGCGCCATTATTGAGCCAAATTACCAAATATAAGGCCCTCAAAAATGGGTTACTGAAACCCTGCGGAAAAGCCTCTATTATCACAGAGCGATATATGGCAAAGCTCGGCCCGAACCATAGGGACGAGCGGCGCCATGCCGTCTTCGGAAAACATGCCGCAATCAGACACTTTTGAAATTTTCTTAGGGACAGCTCCGGGTCTAGAACCCTATCTGTTATCCGAGGTGAAAGCCGCAGGTTTTAACGCGCCCAAAGCCATAGGCGGCGGCGTCCTTATCCAGGGGAGTTGGACAGATGTCTGGCGCGCGAATCTAAGCCTTCGCGGCGCCTCCAAAGTTCTGGCCCGTATTGGCGAATTTCGGGCCTTTCATTTAGCACAGCTCGACAAACGCGCGCGGCGTTTTCCATGGAATGAAATTCTAATGCCGGGCCATATGGTCAAAGTCGAAGTTGTCACAAATCGGAAATCAAAAATTTATCATGCAGGCGCCGCAATAGAGCGCATAGAGCGCGCGATTGCCGAAGAATTTGGCGCAGAGATCGCCAGCTCTATGGAAGAGGCAGAGATTCTTATCAAAACGCGGATTGACGATAATAATGTCCGCTTCTCTGTCGATACTTCTGGAGTCGGTTTGCATAAACGCGGATATAAACAGGCCATGGGTAAAGCCCCCTTACGGGAAACCATGGCGGCCTTACTGCTGCGGGGTTGTGGCTATACAGGAAATGAGCCTGTCTTGGACCCCATGTGTGGCTCTGGCACAATTTTAATTGAAGCCGCTGAAATAGCCCAAAATAAACTGGCTGGACGCAACCGCGCTTTCGCCTTTGAAAAACTGGCAACCTATGATGCTCAGGCCGTACAGGCTCTCCGCCAAGCTTGGAAAAGCCAAGACAGCCCCTATCGCTTTTACGGGTCGGATAGAAATGTCAAAGTGATTGGCTTTGCCCAAGAGAACGCCCAGCGAGCGGGTGTAGACACATTATGTCACTTCACGCCTACGCCTCTGATAAAGCTTAAACGACCTGAAGGCCCCGCGGGACTTGTCATGGTCAACCCACCTTATGGGGCGCGAATAGGCAAGAAAAAAGATCTCTTTGCCCTCTATAGATCCTTTGGCGACGTTATGCGCCGCGAGTTTACGGGCTGGCGCGTCGGTATGGTCACATCAGATAACGGATTAGCGCAGGCCACGGAGCTGCCATGGCGGCCAACAGACGCCCCCATTGCGCATGGCGGCCTGCGAGTCACATTGTTCCAAACAGATATATTGGAATAATTATATAAAATAGAGCTTATAAACCAAGCCTTTTCAATAATTTAGCCGTTTTGCCACATTTCGGCCACAAGCGTTTCAGTTTTGTAACGCAACATTTTGGCGGCCTAAGCATTTATCTTTCATGCGTCGATCAACTCGGCCCATTTTGAAAGAAAGGTATAATTATGACCAATTTTAAAAAAACAACGACTTCGTTTTTAACAGCAGCCCTATTGGGTTCAGCCATGAGTATGGGCATTGCACATGCACAAGACGCCCCATCTCCTTTCGCATCACTTGATGTCGATGCAAATGGCCAAGTGAATTTTTCTGAATATGCAAAAGACGCCGAAATGCGCGGTCAATCTATCGAAGCCGCTATGCGTCAATTCAACGTGATTTCTGGTGGTGAGCAAACCTTTAACCAAAGCCAATATGCAGCCTCTTTTGCCGTACAAGGTGAAATTAATACACAGCAAGGCGGCAATACAGTGATTATGCCGGTCGAACCTTCTGCCGTGATGGGCGAAGTGGCTACGGGTATTGTTGTGGAAGAGCCTGTTGATGTTGAAGAGCCTGCCGCAGATCTTTCTGATGATGGCTGGGATGATTCAGCCAGCGAGTCACTAGACGAATGGTCTGATGAGGCCGCTGAAAACACTGAAGAATGGACTGAAGACGCTGCTGATACAGCTGAAGAGTGGACGGATGAGGCCACAGATACAGCCGATGAATGGGCAGATGAAGTCACAGATGAAGCTGAAGAATGGAATGAAAATCTCAGAGAAAATACTGAGGAACTTTCAGACGATCTAGACTCTGATATCGACGCTGAGACGACGATTGAAACAGACACGGACATCGAAGTGGAAACTGAGATGACCCCTGAAAAGGTTGAAACTGAATAATACCACTGCCTATAAAACAGTGTTTATTTAAGACACCCCTTGCCCTCTCCCTTGCTTCTCCCCTTAAGCATGGGGGAGGGTTTTATTTTGGCACAATCCGTAAAAATGGGCGTTTTGTGTCGCTTGCCGTTTTCGGCGCCTCGCCAGATGTATTCGGCGTCTTTAATGTGGCTTCAGCCCGCGCATTATAACGGGGTATAAAAGGTTCAATTTGTGGATTTGAAAAATCAATCTCTTGAAGCGCCTGTTCTTCGGCTTCCATATCTTCGTCAAGATTTCGAACCCGCGGCGTAAAGCGGTGTTTTGATTTAAAGCTCGAAGTCTTACTCTTTTTCCAAGCGGGCGTCGTGCGCTCATACTCAGCATCTGGGTCGATCTCTTCACCCCCCTTTTGCGACTTAGCTTTCAGCTCTTTGACTTTTTTATTCATCCGAGAAACGACCTGTTTTTGCGCGGCCGATAGCGCATCACCGGCACGCCCCTTTTCGAGGTCATGAAAGGCAGAGCCAAATTTTTCGAGGCGTTCTAAAACGCTTTCCCCAAACTCGTCTTCAAAATCACTAATATGCCCTAGCTCGGTTAGCTTGGCATGGAGACGCGCTATCTTGCGCTTGGCATTTCGCGCCGAGCGTTCTCGGGCTTTGGCCATTTTATCACGATAGGCCGATTGCGCGGTATCCCGCGCAAGCTGTTCTGCTTGCCATTCTGCCTTATCATAATCGGACATAGCGCCGATTATCATAGCTAGAACAAATAAGGAACAATTATTTTATTATGCCTTCAACAGGCTTAGAAAGAGTGGCTTCAGAATTACTGGTCAGCAACAACTTCCATATACATTTCAAGAAGGGCTTCTTGCTCTGCGCGTTCGGCTGCATCTTGTTTGCGTAGAGCGATAACTTTGCGCATGACTTTATTGTCAAAACCAAAAGTTTTTACCTCAGCATAGACTTCACGAATATCGGTCGCGAGTTCAGCTTTCTCGGCTTCTAGCCTCTCAATACGAGCGATAAATTGTTTTAATTTTTCACGGGTCGCCTGACCCATTTGGTCGGCGCGATCAGCATCAGAAATCATGGGACTCTCTTTTGGTGGAAAGGAACAGGGTTTATCTTTGCTTTTTCTTTATCGCGCCCAGACACTATCGGCTATGTTGCTCATTGACGAAATTGTGGACAAGCCCTTTCTATCACAGCTTACGCTAAATTCAGGCGAGCGCATCTGTCGCAATAAAAAGGCTGACTGTTACATGAAGAAGCGCGTATAGAGAGGACAAGAAAAGGATACATAATGTTATACGTTTTAATTGCCCTCACTATTCTCGCGTTTTTGTTCGTTCTCTTTACCCTTATTATGGGTGCTAAGAATATGGGCGGAAAAACCGAAGGCGCGCGGGAGCAATCAAACATTTGGATGCGGCGCCGTGTTCTCGGACAAGTCATCGCCGTTGGCCTGCTTATGCTGACTGTTTATGTAAAGACACGGATGTAAGATAGCCAAATGGTGAAGCTCAACAAGATTTACACGCGCACCGGTGATGATGGGTCGACAGGTCTTGTTGATGGCTCGCGCCTGTCAAAATCTGATCCCCGCGTGGCAGCCTATGGCGATGTAGACGAAACGAATTCTGTTATAGGCCTCGCAAGATTACATCTCGAAAGTCGGCGATTGGACGATATGTTATCGCGTATTCAAAACGATCTCTTTGATCTCGGGGCTGATCTGGCAACGCCTTTGCCCAATCCGGGTGAAGCGGATAGCGAATATGCTCTGCGCATTATGGAGAGCCAAACACTTCGCCTCGAAACGGAACTCGACAGCCTGAATGCCGATCTACAACCGCTTAAGAGCTTTGTCTTACCCGGTGGACATCCGCCTTCGGCCTATTTGCATCAAGCCCGTACAGTCTGCCGCCGCGCCGAGCGCCTTTGCGTGGCCTTGTCCCAAGACGCCGCGATTAACCCCGCCGCCTTGAAATATTTAAACCGCCTCTCTGATTTTCTATTTGTGGCAGCGCGCTGGGCAAATGACCAAGGTGAGGCCGATGTAAAATGGGTGCCCGGCGCCAATCGCTAACGGGCTTATTTGCCACTCTTTAAAAGTTTCGTCACCCGCGCCGCAATCATCGTCGGCGTAGAGCGGCCAGAAAAATAATCTGCATATTGGCCATCTTTATCCATTAAATACATGATGTCGGAATGATCGACCGTATATTCGCCGGCGCTGTCAGGTGTGTCGACTTTGGTCGCATATACTTTATAGGCCGCTTTCGCGACTTCTATTTCTTCAACCGTACCGGTAAAGCCCTTCAGTCCTGTTGGGAAACCACTCGCTGTCACATATTGCGAAAGGCTCTCTACCGTGTCGCGCTCTGGGTCGACACTAATCAATACATATCCAATATCATCAGCCTGAGACCCTAACATAGATTGCGCCTGCCCCATTTTTTGCAAAGCCGTCGGGCAAACATCTGGGCAATATGTAAAACCAAAATAAATCAAATGCGGCTTTCCTTGAAGGTCTGCCTCGGTCACGCGATCTCCATTTTGGTTGACGAGGGAAAATGCACCGCCCAAGTCAGCCGTACCCGATGTCACAGTTTGTCCAGAACGGGCTGTTTTCTCGCCATTACCACATGCCATCAAAGCAAAGGCTGCAAAGGCACCCAGCATCGTTTTTGCAATCATATTCATTCTGTCACCTTTTTCTCTATCAAACCCTTGGGCCGGCACTATATACAGGGCTATAGTCAAATTCTTGGATAGGCGCCATAGGCACGACATCAGTTTAGGCTTGCCATTTTGACGCGCCGTAGCGCAAAAGCCTATTATGCATCAACACGCAGACATTATTTTCGGATCAAACGCCTTACAGCCGCTCCAAACTCGCCCAACACAAACTATGGGGCGTCTACGGCGTTATACGCTCGTCCTATTGCGCTGGGGCGCTATTGGCGGGCAAATCTTGGCGCTCTTATGTGTCAGCCTTATCTTAGAATTTCCATATCCTGTCTTGGCCTGTTGCGCGGTTATTGCCGCCAGTATTTTCATTAACTTAGCCATCACCGTTTTATATCCTCTGGATAGGCGCGTCAGTGACCGCGAAGCCTTGCTACAATTAGGGTTCGATATATTACAGCTTGCCGCTTTGCTCTGGCTAACGGGCGGGATAACCAATCCTTTTGCCATCTTGTTTTTGGCGCCAATTGTAACGAGCGCGACGACTCTCTCTAAATCCGTCCTCTTTATTCTGTCGGCCCTTGCGACGCTTTTATCCTTTAGCTTGGTGTTTCATTCACAGCCCCTACCTTGGGATCCAGATAATCCTTTAATGCTCCCCTTTACCTTTCGTATTGGCGTATGGATTGCGATAATGGTGGGGTCTATTTTCACCTCCTTATATGCCTGGCGCGCCACCAAAGAGAGCCGAAAAATGGCGGCGGCTTTGGCGGCCACAGAAACAATGCTGGCCCAAGAACAAAAACTCTCAGCGCTTGGCGGACTCGCGGCGGCGGCGGCCCATGAACTCGGTACGCCATTGGCGACCATTCAGGTGACAGCCAAAGAAATGACCCGCGAAATTCCCAAAGGTTCTCCTTTGGCCGACGATGCCGCCTTGGTTCTCTCGCAATCTCAGCGTTGCCGCTCTATCCTTGAGCAGCTTGCCCTGCGCGGCGATGAAGGTGATGCCATTCATGACCGCCTGACACTCGAAGATTTGTTCGAAGAAGCAGCAGAGCCATTTATTTTAATTGAACCCGATATTATTATTGAGGTGAGCGGTACTGGCCCAGAGCCCGAGCTTAAACGCCAAGCCGAACTCGTCTATGCTTTGAAAAACTTTATCGAAAATGCTGTCGATTTCGCCTCTGAAAAAGTCCGCCTCTGCGGGGTTTGGAATGAAACAACAATCAGCGTATTTATTGATGATGACGGCCCGGGCTTTGACCCGACATTAACAGATCGTTTGGGCCAGCCCTATGTCACGAAGCGATCACGTCAAAAATCAAAAAAGCCTACGGCAGGCGGGTTAGGCCTTGGTGTATTCATTGCTTCGACCTTGGTTGAACGCACAGGCGGACAAGTGGCCTTTAAACGCGGCCCCCTAGGCGGGGCGCGTGTTGAGGCCGTTTGGCCCAGAGACGCTCTCGTGGCAAAAGCCTCATAAACGGGCCGATTATCGCGCAATTACATATCTGCCCTGCAAGGCCAGAGACTAATTTCATTGCTATAGCGTCATTTTTTTGGCAAAAGAGTTCCCGAATTTAAATGCGCCTGACCGATTATGTGACGCTCGGTACTTAACGTCACCATTTGAACGGAAAATAGACATGACCGAATATGTACTGCCCGAAGACGCAAGCCTTTTAATTCTGGACGATGATGCACCGTTTCGTACACGTCTCGGGCGCGCCTTGGAGCAACGAGGATTTACCGTAGAAACTGTTGAAACCGTTGCCGAAGCCCGCGCCAAAGTGAAATCAAATCCACCTGCTTTTGCCGTACTCGATATGCGCCTCGAAGACGGAAATGGATTAGATATCATTGATCTTTTACATCAGACGCGGCCCGATTGCCGCATGGTGATGCTGACGGGCTATGGCAATCTCGCTACCGCTGTCTCTGCTGTGAAACGCGGCGCGGTGGATTATCTGGCTAAGCCAGCCGATGCAGATGATGTTTGCAAGGCACTTCTGGCGGAAAAGGGCGAAGCCCCTGAGCCCCCTGAAAACCCTATGAGCGCGGATCGCGTGCGCTGGGAACATATACAGCGTGTCTATGAGTTATGCGGGAAAAATGTGTCTGAAACGGCGCGGCGGCTTTCTATGCATCGCCGAACCCTGCAACGTATATTGGCCAAACGCGCCCCGCGTTAAGCCTGACTTTAGGGTTTGACTTGCCCAACGATAGCGAGCTTTTTACCATCAGGGCTAATGGATAATCGCGCGGCATTTACAAGGCCGTACTCTGTTAAGTCAGCGAGGCTTTCCCAGCCATCTGACGGCCCCTCTTTCCAGCGATAGAGCGTGTCTTTCTCGATTATAAAAATAGAACCTTCTGGGCTCCAACCATAATTGGCGTTGGTGCCTTTGATCGGTGTTAAGGGCCGCACAGATTTAGTTTTTGGATCCAGCGCTTTAATCCATACGCTTTCATTGCCTTGGCGGTGAACAAAGCTGAATTGATTTGTACCGGGAATAACATAAGGCGTGGACGGCACAGCATCGCCGGTAATGTAATCGCTCGTTTTCTTATCTTTATGGGTCAGGCTGATATTAAACCCATAACGCGACCAATACAGCACATCATCTGTTGCGTGATTCCAGCTATAATAACCAATCGGCTCTCGCAACGTATCACCGGGCAAGAGTCTCTTAGAGATTTCAGGATTATTTCGCGCTATCACTTCCACGGTTTGCCATGCGCCGGGACCATCCGATACAAAAGAAATAGAAGCATTGTCTGGGGTTGCGACAGGCGAGAATTCATTCGTCTCTGTGCGCGTGATTTGCCGCGTTGTCCCATCCACCAGAGAATATTCATAAATATCGGTCTGAAAGTCATCGCTACGGGCATAGAGAAAAGCACGGCTATCGGGCGTAAAGCTCGGTTGATTATCATAACCCGCCCGCAGCGTAACATTGCGGCCATTGGCAATAGAGACTGTGTCGCCGAGCTTTAAGTCAAAGAGAAATATTTCAGTTTCAGGGAAGCTGGCTTTTTCGCGCGGGGCAGACTGCGCGCTGGCCGTGACTGACTGCACCGCCAAAACCGAAAGCCCCGCCATCACAGCAGACATATATCTCGCAGCAAAGCCCATAATACTCCCCTAAATTTTAGAAGAGCTTATGGGCTTTACCGCGTGAACGGAAGTTCAATAATAAGAAAAATGGTAGTGAGAGTGAGACTTGAACTCACGACCTCAGGATTATGAGTCCTGCGCTCTAACCAGCTGAGCTACCCCACCATACCAAGGTTTGCGGCCAGTTTGCCGCAAGGTGTGGGGCCTATAGCCAATTCATGCCGTTCTGCCAAGCATTAAACTGCGCAAAATTCACTCGTTTCTGGAATTCCCCTTTATGCCAAAAACATCAAATGCGGATCTTCCAGTAGAGCGCGCATATCTTGCATCATCATAGCGGCGTCATAGCCATCAATGACGCGATGATCGCAAGAGACTGAGAAGTTCATAACTTTGCGTTCTGTTACCTCTCCGCCTTCTAAAACCAGCTTTTTGCGAATTTTGTTCGGACCAAAAATAGCCACTTCAGGTCGGTTAATCACAGGCGTTGTGACAATCCCGCCAAGCGGGCCCAAAGACGTCAGCGTTGTTGAGGCGCCGCTCATTTCTTCGGGCTTTAACTTATTATTACGCGCGCCATCGGCCAGACGGGCGATTTCATGCGCCATGTCCCAAACTGACAAGGTTTGCGCCTTGGCCAGCACAGGCACAACCAGACCAATATCCGTTTGCGTTGCAATACCCAAATTCAGGTCAGAAAATTGCGAGACATAGCCTTGCTCGTCCATATAACGCGCGTTGAATTGCGGCCAATCGCGCAATGTCACGGCCAAAGCCCGAATAATAAGCGGCAGAACCGTTAGCTTCGGCTTATCCTCTGATTTTTTTGCATTAATACGCGCGCGGAAATCTTCGAGCGCCGTCACATCAATTTCTTCAACATAGGTGAAATGCGGAATATGGCGTTTCGCCTCTTGCATACGTTGTGCAATGACGCGGCGTAGACCGATAACTTTAATACGGGTTTCGCCGTCGACGGGCTCTAATGCTTTTTCTAAGAGATCTAAATCCGCATGGGTGATTTGCCCCTCATGCCCGCTCGCCTTGGCTTTCGTAAGGTCAATTCCTGAATCGGCCGCGCGTTTGCGTACGGCTGGACTGGCCAGAACTTTGGCCGCGCTTTGCTGAGTGGGCGCGGGTTTCGGGGCACTCGCTTGCGGCGCCGCGGCAGGGGTGTGTTGAGGCTTTGGCGTTGATGTTTCTGCAGGTGCAGGTGCAGGCGCAGATGCAGGCGCTGGCGCAGAGCCGGCCTCTGTTTCTAATACGACCAAGCCGCCGCCAACGGCAAACATATCGCCTTCTTCGCAGCCCAGACTTAGAATTTTGCCTTTGACGGGCGAGGTCAATTCAATTGTCGCCTTATCAGTCATGGCATCTGCAAGCGGGTCATCTTCGTCGACCATATCTCCGACGCTTACATGCCAAGCTGTAATTTCGGCCTCGACAACGCCTTCGCCAATATCGGGTAATTTAAAGACAAACTCACCCGATGCGCCATCGGAACCAGATATAGCCGCGCCCGAAATAGCTGAGCCCTCATCATTTGAGTCTGAATTTGGCGCTTCATCAGAGACATCGCCGTCTGTTTCTAATATCACCAGCGCGCCGCCCACAGCGAACATATCACCTTCTTCACAGCCGAGGGATTTCACAACGCCTTCAACGGGGGATGTTAACTCAATCGTAGCCTTATCCGTCATCGCATCGCCAAGCGGAGCATCTTCTTCAACACGGTCGCCCACAGACACATGCCAAGCCGTGATTTCTGCTTCTACGACGCCTTCGCCGATATCCGGTAATTTAAAAGTATATTCGCCCATGATAAATTAAGCGCCTTTCAATACGGCTTTCACCGCCCGTTTAACCCGTTTTGGCCCGGGGAAATAGGCCCATTCTTGTGCATGAGGATATGGGGTATCCCAACCCGTAACGCGCTGAATCGGCGCTTCCAAATGATAGAAACAATGTTCTTGAACCAGTGAGGACAGCTCCGCGCCAAATCCAGACGTGCGTGTTGCCTCATGTAAAATTACACAGCGGCCTGTTTTCTTCACCGATTCCACAATCGTGTCTAAATCCAGCGGCAAGAGCGAGCGCAAATCAATAACATCAGCCTTTATGCCCATCTCTTTGACAACAGCGTCAGCCACCCAAACCATTGTGCCATAAGCCAAAATAGTCACGTCGTCGCCTTCGGCAATCATACGGGCTTTTTCAAAGGGCACAGTATAGTGCCCTGCTGGTACTTCGCCGAGTTCGTGCTTTTTCCAATTCAGCGCCGGCTTATGCGGATCGCCGTCAAATGGGCCGTTATATAGGCGTTTTGGCTCTAAAAATAAGACAGGGTCATTATCTTCGATAGCCGTAATCAACAGGCCCTTGGCATCATAGGGGTTAGAAGGAATAACCGTCTTCAAACCCGAAATATGGGTGAAGAGCGCTTCTGGGCTTTGGCTATGCGTCGTTCCGCCATAAATACCACCGCCAACGGGGGTGCGAATGGTCAAAGGCGCTGTGAAATCACCATTTGATCGATAACGCAGACGCGCGGCTTCGGAAGCAATTTGATCATAAGCAGGATAGATATAATCCGCGAATTGAATTTCTGCCACAGGGCGAAGGCCGTTTGACGCCATACCAATAGCGATACCGACAATGCCGCCCTCTGAAATCGGGGTATCAAAACAGCGGTGCAGACCATGTTTTTCCTGAAGCCCTGCCGTACAGCGAAATACACCGCCAAAATAGCCGACATCTTCGCCAAACACCAAAACATCTGGGTCCTGGCTCATCTTTACATCAAGCGCATCACGGATGGCTTCAATCATTGTCATTTGAGGCATTAGCCTAGCTCCTCATTAAACATTTGTCTTTGTTCGCGTAGATGCGATGGCTCAGTCTCGTAAACTTGCTCAAACATGGTGCTGTCAGGAAGCTGCGTCGAATTCGCAACCGAGCCCATGGCTTCGGCTTCTTTGAATGTTTCGCGCACTTCTTTCTTTAGGGTCTCTGCCAAGGCCGCATGACGTTCATCATCCCAAGCCCCCATATAAATCAGATGCGTTTTCAAACGCTGAATCGGATCACCAAAAGGCCAAACATCACCTTCATTTTCCGCCCGATATTTCGAAGGGTCATCGGATGTGGAATGCCCTTCTGCGCGGTAGGTATAGTGTTCGATGACGGTTGCGCCGCCGCCGCCGCGAGCCCGTTCGGCGGCCCATTGTGTCGCCGCATAAACGGCCAAAATATCATTCCCATCGACGCGTAAAGTCGCAAGACCATAACCTGTACCCCGGGCCGCAAACGTTTCGCCTCGGCCTGCGGCAATGCCTTGGAAACTAGAAATCGCCCATTGGTTATTTACCACATTAATGATGCACGGCGCGCGATAAGTTGACGCAAAGTTTAGGGCATAATGGAAATCCCCTTCGGCTGTTGCGCCTTCACCGGTAAAGACCGAGGCAATACCATCTGTGTTCTTATAGGCTTCTGCCATCGCCCAACCGACCCCTTGGATAAGCTGCGTTCCCAAGTTTCCTGAAATTGAGAAAAAGCCATGCTTTTTAAAGGAATATAAGACAGGAATGGATTTCCCATCCAGCGGGTCACCCGAATTCGACAAGACCTGACACATCATTTCCTTCATCGAAGCCCCGCGCGCAATGAGGATACCTTGCTGGCGATAGGTCGGAAATGTCATGTCATCATCGCGCAAGGCCAAGGCATGACCAACGCTTACGGCCTCTTCGCCTGTTGATTTCATGTAAAAACTCATCTTGCCTTGGCGCTGCATTGTGAACATGCGCTCATCCATTGCGCGCGTTCGCATCATGATTTCCAAAGCTTCGAGCTTTTTCTCTAAGGATAAATCCGTTTTCCACGGCCCTGCATTTTCACCATTAAAGCGCAACACACGTATAAGCTTCAGGGCGTGCTCTACTGTGTCATGCGCGTCGCAAAGAGGGTCTGGGCGCACAGGTGTGTGATTCGATGGTACCGAGATATGGGAATAATCTGGTGTATCCCCTGGCCGAAAAGGTGGCTCTGGTACAAATAATTTCGATTGATTGGGTTTTTTAGACGCTGCTGAGGCGGGCGTCTTGTCAATATTTTCAGTCGAATTTGGTGTTTGACCCATTTGTCGTCCCCGTATATTGAGCAATTGTGATAATTTAACGCCTATTTTGCGCAAATTGTTTCAGAACATTTGACTTTTCCGCGTAATTTACCCAAAAAACACGATATAAATATAACGAAATAGATGCGAATAGCGCATAAGACGCTATATTATTGCGTGAATTTGATAAATGGGAGATTATCATGCCTGAGACTATAGACAATATTGATGCCAAAATACTGCACCTCATTCAGGGCAATGCTGGCTTGTCTGTTGCGGATATATCAGAGCAAGTTGGACTATCCTCCTCGCCGTGCTGGCGACGCATTAAACGTATGGAAGAGCTCGGCATCATAGAAAGCCGTATTACCGTTCTTAACCGTTCTAAATTAGGGCTCGATTTCGAAGTTTTCGTTGCCGTTAAACTAGCTCTGCCCAATCGTGCCAATATGGAAAAGTTTGAAAAAGCTGTCGCGCGAATGCCCGAAGTCATTCAATGCGCTGTCGTTACTGGGGCTGTTGATTTTATGCTCCGCGTCGTTACCAAAGACATGCATAGCTATGAAGATTTCTTGCGCGAGACCCTCTTGTCAATTGACCTGATTTCAGATGTCCAATCACGAATTGTCCTGCGGCAAAGTAAAGACAGCAATGCCATCCCGTTAAACCTGATTAGCAATGCTGTGCCGCGACTCTAGGATATAACTGCGGTCACTAGAAAAATTTCCCGCAGAGCTAAGTTTTTACGGATATATTTAGCGCAAAGCCTTGCATTGGGCTGTGCTTCATATTGACTTCGATACAGACCCGCCTTAACCGAGCCTCTTACTCTTTTTTGGATAGTTTCACCATGCCCGTCCCAGTGATTGTTCTAAATTTTGGCCATAGCGTTCTCCGTTCCTTGGATGATTACACGAATGCGGCCTCAGAAATTTATCGTCATTACCGCCAAGGGCAAAATGTCGTCGCTGTGACATCCGCCCAAGGCGACCAGAGTGATATTTTAATGGCAGAAGCCCGCCGTGTCGGCCCAGAAGGCCGCGCCAAAAATCTGCCTGAACTTATTCAACTGGGCGAGCGCCGTTCAGCGGCTTTGCTCGCTTTGGCCTTAGAGCGCATTGGCGCGCCCGCTTTTGTTCGGCAGGCCAGAGATTTAGGCTTAAAGGCCAAAGGCACCTATACGGACGCTGAACTTGTCGGGCTTGATACGGACCAGCTTTTACAAGACCTTAAAGATCACGATATTGTTGTCATGCCTGGCTATGTCGGGATTGGCGAAAAGGACAGACCTGTTCTGCTTGGTCAGGGCGGAGCGGATTTAACCGCGCTTTTCGTGGCTCAGCAAATCAACGCGCCGGCCTTATTATTAAAAGACGTAGACGGCGTTTATGCGCGCGATCCCAAACAGGCCGGAGATAGCCCAGAGCGTTACACCCAGATTAGCTGGGATGACATGGCCAAAACCGCCGGCCCATTAATAGAGCCCAAGGCACTTGGCTTTGCCAAAAAACATGAACAATCTTTCCGCCTCGGCAAACCTGGCATTCCTCTTTATACAGAGATTGGCCCCAAGACGGCCAATTTATCCTTGCCGCCAAAAGTCAAAAAACTTCGCATTGCGATGATGGGGTGCGGCGTTGTGGGCGGCGGTATTTTCCGCCGTGTTGAAGCCCATAAAGACCGCTTTGAAATTGCGAAAATCATGGTGCGTAATGTCGAAAAATATATCGACCAAGGCTATAGCCCTGATCTTTTGACGACAGAATTCGCAGATTTGGAAGCGTCGAAACCCGATATCTTTGTTGATGTTTCTGGCGGTATTGAACCCGCGCTCTCTCATTCAAAAGCTATGATTGCCAATGGCGTCCATGTGGTCAGCGCCAATAAACAAGCCATCGCCGCGGGCGGGCGCAGTTTAGTGAATTCTGCTGCCGCCAAAGGGGTGCAGCTTTTATTCTCTGCATCAGCAGGCGGCGGCATGCCCGTTTTGGAAATGTGTAAACGCGAATTGGGCCGCATCACCCGCGTTCAGGCTTTGCTAAATGGGACGACGAATTTCATGCTCGGAGAAATCAGCAAAGGCCGCTCTTATGAAGACGCCCTTGCAGAGGCCCAAGAAAAAGGCTTTGCCGAAGCCGACCCCTCTGGCGACGTGAACGGCGCGGACGCTGCCGCCAAGATTCGCCTCGTCGCTTTGCTGGGGTTTGACGAAGAAATCTCGCTTGAATCTATCCCTTGCGACACGATTGAAAACTTTGCCCCAAGCGGCCCGCCCAAAGGCGCCATCAAGCGCATTGCCACACTCTGGAAAGATTCAAACGGTTTCTCATCTCGGTTGGAATTAAAAGACCTTAGCTTGAACAATTTCATCGCACAGGCAGATGGCGAAGAAGCCCATGCTATTTTTGATTTTGATGATGGCGACCAATATCGCATTCGCGGCAAGGGGGCCGGCCGTTGGCCAACCACAGAATCCGTCATGGCGGATCTCTATGATATTTCGGCCTTAAATTTATAAGGCATTGGGCCGCCTTGACCTCTATCGGCGATAAATATGACGATATCGCGGTTTGGTGGAATGCGCGGCATCTTGATTCAGAATATGGAATAGCGCCCTTTGAAAAAGCCCTATCCTATTTCAGGTCGTCAGAAGCTTTAGCCACAGAGAGTTTAGCCACAGAGACTTTAGCCACAGAGGACTTACCATCCGCCTCAGCCTTAGACATTGGATGCGGGTCGGGCGGACGATTTATCAGACGGTTAGAGACCCATAACTTTGCGGTGACGGGCATCGATGCCTCAGCCAAAATGATAGACCTCGCGCAAGATAATCACCCCCGCTCCAAATTTATTCATGCCGATATATGTGATTGGGAGGATCAGGACTCTTATGACTTCATTCTCGCATGGGACAGCTTATTTCATCTTCCGCTTTGCCAGCAAAAACCTGTATTATCCAAATTATGCACTTGGCTAAACAAGGGCGGGATTCTTTTCTATTCCTTTGGTGATGATATCGGCGAGCATGAAGGCGAAAGATGGCGCGGCCATGATTTCACCTATAGCTCAATCGGTATTGCGGAGAACCTATCTATTTTAATGGCAGCGGGACTATGCCCCCTGCATTTAGAACGCGACCAATTCCCCGAAAAACACGCTTATATCATTGCAATGAAAAGCGCTTAAATCACGGACTAAAACGGTAGAATTTTCCGCTTCCGTGTATAGCTCGTATAACCGACATTAGCGCCAAGACGAAGGCCAACACCCGTACGAATAGGCGCAAGTGTCACGCCATTTGCGCGTTGGTAATTAATAGACATACCCGCCACCAAATAGGCCGAACCATCAACGCCAGGGAAACGCTGGAATACATAATTGGGGTCATTCAAACCATAAACCAATGTAAAGACCTTGCCCGCATCCGCGCCAACATCAAAACCCACTGTTGGGCCTTGCCAATAAACCTCTTCCGTACGGCCATCTTTCATCCAAAGCGTACCTTTGCCATAGCGCACACCTACCGTCAGCGCGCCGCCCGTTTCCTCGCCTGTAATATAGGCCGTTGGGCGACCGCGATCTTTGAAAAGGCGCTCAATTGCCGAAGCCGCGCTTTCGCTTGTAACGCCTAGATGTGTAGAGACAGCGGCCACAAGCTCGCTTTCATTATAGCTACTGGCTTCTTGTCCAGCCTTGGCTTGGGCCTCACGTATATCTGAATTTGAATTGGGGTTGTTTGCGGCTGTGGCGCAGGCCGAAAGCAAAAGTAAGGCACTCGCGGCTGCGGCGAATTTTTTTAAATTAGCATGCATCATGGGGGCCTCTATCTTTTTCGACTATAATTAATTGGCCCTCTCTGTTGCGCAGTATGGTTAATAAATTGAAAAAATGCGGTGTTTATGAGCGTAAATTAATCTAGGCTTTAAAGGGCGGAACGAGATCTAAACCGACCCCATATACCTATAATAAACAAAACCAGCGACGCTATCGCCGCCAGACTAAACATCATAAATTTCAATGGCGTCAGCAAGCCCGCCGCCGCGCCAAAAATGGACTGCGTTGTCGATAGGAGCAAAGCTAAGGCGCTATCCTCCAGGACATCGGCCAATAGAAATCCGAGAGGTAGAATAAAAAGCCATTGCCAAAAACGGTGGGCCAAGCGCGCTTGTAATATGCCAAACGCGATGGCGGCTTCGAATAGGAGCGCCTGTAAAATCAGATAGGGCACATCAAAAATGAGAGCCAGAAATTTAAGGCGGCGCCCTTCATCGTTTAAGCCCTCAATCGCGGCGAGTGCCTCAGCCCCCGTATAGAAGCCGCGCTCTTGAAGCAGGCTATAACCCTCTATTCTTGATAGCTGCCCAAAATATCCGGGCCCAAAATACCAAGCCGAATACAGTATAAAGACAAGAAAGAGAGCCGCAAATCGCCAACCCTGAAATTTATAAAAAGGGGATCTATTTGGCTGTCTCTCTGAAAACTCTATTGTCATAAATTTAATGGATTAATTCTCAAAAAATTTAATATCATCAAATTTAGAAGTTTCGGGCAAATCTTCGGTCTTATTGATCGTTACAATTATGAGATCTTCCTGTGCCCGCTCAAAGACCGTAAATGTTTGCCCCCGCCTATTAAGATCACCAATAGCCCGTAATGGTGTATCTAAGCGCTTAAGGTCTTGTCGATTATATACCAGATGCGCCGCCTTCATGGGTTTAAACTTACCCTGTAACCCCTGCCCCTCTATCCGCCAAAAGGTATGCCCCGGCAGGCCTATCTTTTTGCGAACCAGTCCCTGCCCATATAGCCACTCTGCCATGGGTTCATCAACGGAAGACATTTGGCCAGAAATAAACAGTCTTGGACGGCCATATTTCTTAAACGTAGGGCGAAGCGCTTGCGTGATAGCATCTTTTTCAAGGCCAAAATGCCCCTCTGATAATACCGCCACTTCAGACAATTTATAGCTCGGGTCATAATTTGATTGGCTTTGGTCTCCTGCCGAAGCACACCCCATTAAGACAGCAGCCATCAAAACTAGAAATAGAGATTTCATAGCTTACACTACACTGAATATTAGGTGGCGTCAAATAGAGCTCAATATGAGTCTTAAAAGCCCAAGGCTAGGGACATGGCGCTATCAGCGCAGCCCTGGGCTTTCAAAGAGGTTTTATCAGCCTCTACTAGGGACAATCTTGATATATGACATGATTCACCTGCCGTAAAATCGATTGATTCTATCTTTTTCATAGGCAATACCTATGCCATGACATTACGTGACCTTGAATATATTTGCGCCGTTGCGGATTTCAAACATTTTGGCAAAGCCGCAGAAGCCTGCTTTGTCAGTCAGCCAACATTGTCAGGTCAAATTAAAAAACTCGAAGAACAGCTAGGCGTTATTTTATTCGAGCGAAGCCATAAAGGCATTCGCGTCACCGATACCGGCAAAGAGATAATTACCATTGCGCGCGAAGCCACTGACGCGGCGAGGCGCATTAAATCTGTCGCGGCCGCCGCGCAAGATCCGCTCGCTGGAACAATTTCACTGGGCTTGATACCCACAGTCGCGCCCTATCTTATCCCGCGTTTCGTCAGAAATATTCAATCAGAATTAAAGAACCTTTCTGTGAATTACCGCGAAGATATTACAGATCGACTGATAGAGGCCTTAATATCAGGGGAATTAGATGTAGCCGTGTTGGCCACCCCGCCCGAAGATGAGAGCCTGACTGCAATTGAATTATATTCAGAACCCTTTTGGCTCATTTTTCCAAAGGGCCATATATTGGACTCATCAGAGACTGTTTCTATGACGGACGTAAAAGATGAGGATGTGCTGCTGCTAACCGAAGGGCATTGTTTTCGCGATCAGGCGCTTTCCATTTGCCGCCCACCGCAAAAACGGCGTCGCCAAAGCCTGCGCGCCACAAGCCTTGAAACACTGATAAATTTAGTGGCCTCGGGCCAAGGCGTGACTTTGGTACCAGCGCTTGCCATGCGAGGAGGCTGGACTCATGACCTAGACCTGTCCTCCAGAGAGCTGTCTGATAAGGGCGCGGCGCGGCAAATATATTTGACCTATCGAAAACAATTTCCAAGAGTCAAAGCCGTCAGGGCTTTGGCTGATATTATTCGTAAGGGCCTACCAGAGAGCGTCAAGACCGAGTAACAAGCCCACTCATGCAACAGACATGTAAAGGAGACATTTATGCAATTAACATTTGAAGGCGGGCTTTTAGGATTTATCCATTTAGCCCTATCCCTCTGGGCCATTATTAGCGTTATTAATTCCAAAGCCTCTGGTCTGGGTAAAGTGATATGGATTCTCTTTGTTTTATTTTTCCCCGTCATCGGATTAATCATCTGGTTCTTTATTGGGCCTAAATCCGCGCGATAAAGACCATCGCCAAAGCTAAGACTATAAAAGAGACAGATCTCTACGCCCCCGTGAAATCTTTTTTCACGGCCTGCGGCTATGCGGTAAAGGGCGAAGTTGGCGCGGCCGATATGGTTGCCATGCCATTGGCCAAAGACGACGATGAGCCCATTATCATTGAATTAAAAACAGGCTTCACCCTGTCTTTATTCCATCAGGCGATTAACCGCCAATCTATGACGGATCAGGTTTATATTGCTGTGCCGCGTAAATCAGGAAAAGCAGCGCTCGTCGCTATTCGGCGTAATAAAATGCTCTGCCGCCGCCTGGGTATTGGATTAATTACAGTGCGCCTATCGGATGGGAAAGTCGTGGTGCATTGCGAGCCCAAGCCCTTTACCCCGCGCAAAATAAAGGCCCGTAAAACGAAATTGATTTCTGAATTTGAAAGCCGTCACGGTGATCCTAACTCTGGTGGTATGACCTCATCTGGCATGATGACGTCTTATCGCCAAGGCGCGCTACGCTGCGCCAAAGTCTTACACGACGAAGGCGCCTGCAAAGCCTCTTATGTAGCAAAAATGGCAGGGTTTGAGAAAGCCAGAAACCTTATGGCGGCGAACCATTATGGATGGTTCGAAAAAATTGACAGAGGCATTTACGGCTTAACACCCGAAGGGGCAAAAGCCCTAAACGACCATGCCGAAGCCGTTTCCTCTATGATGTAGGGCGTCATAGCGCATTTAATTTAGCCCCCCTATCACCCTTTATTCAAGGCTGTTAATTCAATTGAGACAGTCAGAGCGGCACAGTTCCGCTGATAGTTCGCATCATAAAAAAAGCCGCCCTTAGGCGGCTTTTATAATCGGAATATCGGACTGTTTATTTCAAATCAAAACGATCCGCCATCATCACCTTGTCCCAAGCCGCAACAAAGTCACGAACGAATTTCTCTTTCGAGTCAGAACAAGCATACACTTCGGCGGTGGCGCGTAGGACAGAGTTTGAACCAAACACCAAATCATTGCGTGTACCCGTCCACTTTGTTTTACCTGTGGCACGGTCTTTACCGACAAATTCGCTTTCATCGTCATTTGTCGATGTCCATACCGTATCCATATCGAGCAGGTTGACGAAGAAATCATTCGTCAATGTGCCAACATTATCAGTAAAGACGCCGTGGTCATTGCCCGTATTTGCGCCCAGAACCCGTAGACCCCCGACAAGAACAGTCATTTCTGGAGCCGTCAAAGTGAGCAATTGCGCGCGGTCAAGCAGGATATACTCGTCTTTACGGAAATGTTTGCCACGTTTGAAATTCCGGAAACCATCTGCCAAGGGCTCTAGGACCTCAAAGCTCTCAACATCTGTCATCTCGTCTGTGGCATCTGTACGGCCCGGCGTGAAAGGTACGTTAATATCAAAACCAGCCGCCTTTGCTGCGGTTTCAACACCGACGCAGCCACCTAAAACAATAAGGTCTGCCAAAGACACGTCGCCTTTGAAATCCTTTTGGATTTTCTCGTAAACCTTAAGGACTTTTGCGAGCTGTTTCGGATTATTCGCTTCCCAATCCTTTTGTGGAGCCAAACGAATACGCGCACCATTTGCACCGCCGCGCATATCAGAACCGCGGAAGGTTGACGCCGATGCCCAAGCTGTCGCCACTAATTCAGAGACAGATAATTTTGTTTCTGAAATCGTTTTTGACAACGCCTTGATATCTTTATCCGTTAACGGTTTGCCTGTTGCGGCTGGAACGGGGTCCATCCAGATTAATGTTTCTTCTGGCACTTCTGAACCAAGATAGCGCTGCTTTGGTCCCATATCACGGTGCAAGAGTTTGAACCACGCCCGTGAGAATGCATCAGCAAGCTGATCAGGGTTTTTATGGAAACGCTCAGCAATTTCGCGGTAAATTGGATCGGCTTTCATCGCCATATCCGCTGTCGTCATCATAAGCGGTTCTGATTTGCTCGGGTCAGAGGCATTAGGGGCCTGCGGCGCACCAGAGCCTTTGACAGGTGTCCATTGCTGCGCCCCAGCGGGTGAACGCGTCAATTCCCATTCATGGCCCAATAGCACGTCTAGATATCCATTATCCCACTGAATAGGGTTGGCCGTCCAAGCGCCTTCGATACCGGATGTCGTCATGCTTGCCGCGACATTGCCGAGCTCTTGCTCCCAGCCAAGACCTTGCTGCGTCATTGACGCGGCTTCGGGTTCTGGACCGACATATTTATCAGGGTCATGCGCGCCATGAGCTTTACCAAAAGTATGGCCGCCCACAGTCAAAGCGACAGTTTCTTCGTCATTCATCGCCATACGGGCAAATGTCTCGCGAATATCACGCGCTTGCGCAATCGGATCTGGCACACCGTCTGGCCCTTCGGGGTCAACATAAATAAGCCCCATAACAACCGCGGCCAGCGGTTCAATTAATTCACGGTTTTCACGGTAGCGTTCATTAGCCAGCCATTCTGTTTCCGGCCCCCACCAAACGTCTTGTTCAGGTTCCCATACATCGGCGCGGCCAAAAGCAAAGCCAAACGTCTTAAGGCCCATATCTTCGATAGCGACATTTCCTGCATAGACAAGCAAGTCAGCCCAAGACACAGCGCGGCCATATTTTTGTTTAATCGGCCATAAGAGGCGGCGCGCTTTGTCGAGGTTACCATTATCAGGCCAGCTGTTTAACGGTGCAAAACGCTGCATGCCTGTTCCTGCGCCGCCGCGGCCATCAATCGTGCGGTACGTCCCCGCCGCGTGCCAAGACATACGAATAAAGAACGGCCCGTAATGACCATAATCAGCAGGCCACCACGGTTTGGAATCCGTCAAAATCGCTTTCATATCATTGTAAAGCTCTTCTTGATTGACCGCCGCAAAGGCAGAACCATAATCGAAACCCTCATCCATCGGATCGCCAGATTTTGGATTTTGGTGAAGAACGGCAACGTTCAAGCTCTCAGGCCACCAATTACGGCTTGCGACAGCGTCGCCTGCCTGCATCTTATTTGTGCCATGCATGACAGGGCAACGGCCCTCTGGTGGGCTGTCATTAATATCCCATACTGATGTTCCGACTGGATTTTCCATTTATCTTTCTCCGATAGAATAATTATGAGCAAGGTATAGCGCAGGCCTGTTGATAGAGCTAATCGATTTATTCAATAACAACCATCGGCAAAACCTATGGTCATGCCCGAAAACCCCCGAAAACCCCTTGGCCACGCCTATAGACTCCGAGCCTGTTCCCTATCTGACACAGTAGGCCACAGAAAACCGCGCTTGCTTATATGACGCCTTTCGCTAAATACCCTGCGATGACTGAAGCAAATTCCACATATCAAAGCCGTATCCGCAACTTTTCTATCGTGGCGCATATTGACCACGGAAAGTCCACATTGGCCGACCGCCTTATCGCTTTTACAGGCGGGCTGACGGACCGCGAAATGAGCGAGCAAGTGCTCGACAATATGGATATTGAAAAAGAACGCGGCATTACAATTAAAGCGCAAACGGTGCGCCTTGAATATCAGGCCAAAGACGGTCAGACCTATATCCTCAACCTGATGGATACGCCGGGCCATGTTGACTTTGCCTATGAAGTCTCGCGGTCGCTCTCGGCCTGTGAGGGCTCTATCCTTGTTGTCGATGCCTCCCAAGGGGTCGAGGCGCAAACCCTCGCCAATGTTTACCAAGCCATTGAACATGACCATGAGATTATTCCTGTCTTAAACAAAATTGATTTGCCGGCTGCCGAACCTGAGCGCGTCAAAGAACAGATCGAAGAAGTTATCGGCCTTGACGCCTCTGACGCCGTTGTCTGTTCGGCCAAATCTGGCATTGGCATTGAAGACGTCCTCGAAGCCATTGCCATGCGCTTGCCGCCCCCAGCCGAAGCTGACCCGAATGCGCCGCTTAAGGGCATGCTCGTCGATGCGTGGTATGACACATATATGGGCGTCGTTGTGCTGTTCCGTATTATGGAAGGCACGATTAAAAAAGGTATGCGCATCCGCACCATGAATACAGGCGCGAGCTATACAGTGGATAAAGTTGGTGTGTTTAAACCCAAGCCAACCGATGTGGCCTCTATGGGGCCGGGCGAAGTGGGCTTCTTTACCGCCTCTATCAAAGAGGTCGCTGACGCCGCTGTCGGCGATACTATCACCGAAGATAAACGCCCGACGGAAAAGGCGCTGGCTGGATTTAAACCCGCCCAGCCCGTTGTGTTCTGTGGCATCTTCCCTGTGGACGCCGCTGATTTCGAAGACCTGCGCGCCGCAATGGGCCGATTGCGCCTTAATGATGCGAGCTTTAGTTATGAGATGGAAACCTCCGCCGCGCTCGGCTTTGGTTTCCGCTGTGGCTTCCTTGGCCTTTTACATCTTGAGATTATTCAAGAACGCCTAGAACGTGAATTTGATCTGGACCTGATTACGACAGCGCCGTCTGTTGTTTACACAATGAATATGCGCGACGGGACAACACTTCACCTTCATAACCCCGCCGATATGCCGGACGTCATGCAAATCGAGAATATCGAAGAGCCGTGGATCAAAGCCACGATCATGACACCTGACGATTATTTAGGCGGTATCTTAAAGCTCTGCCAAGATAGACGCGGCGTGCAAACGGGGCTGTCCTATGTCGGTGCCCGCGCCATGGTGGAATATGAATTACCGCTCAACGAAGTGGTCTTTGACTTTTATGACCGCTTGAAATCCGTATCCAAAGGCTATGCCAGTTTCGACTATCAAAGCATTGGGTTAAAAGAAGGCGATTTGGTTAAAATGAGCATCCTCGTCAATGGCGACCCTGTCGATGCGCTTTCTATGCTGGTTCACCGAAGCAATGCAGAAAGCCGCGGACGCCAAATGTGCGAACGCCTCAAAGACCTTATTCCCAGACATTTATTCAAAATCCCCGTCCAAGCCGCCATTGGCGGACGCATTATCGCCCGCGAAACCATCGCCGCCATGCGCAAAGATGTGACCGCCAAATGTTACGGCGGCGACGCCTCGCGTAAGCGTAAACTGCTCGATAAGCAGAAAAAGGGTAAGAAACGTATGCGCCAATTCGGTAAGGTCGAGATACCGCAAGAGGCCTTTATCGCCGCGCTTAAGATGGATGATGATTAAATCCATTTGAAAATGGATTTAATTATCGCGAAGCGTGAGCCAGTGGCAATTTGTGTTATCGTTTCATGATTTCGGTATAGCCCTTAATCGGTTCATAACTTCGTTTCCGTATGGAGTTAACGTCCAATAAGTCATGCTATCCTTAACGGATCTGTTCTTCTCTGACTTTTTGATTAGTCCAAGGGCACGAAATTGAATGACTATTGTCTCAAAATCTGTTTCTTTTAAAAAAAACTTATCAATGGCTTCTTCCTTCAAATGTTCATATTCTGCAAGCTTGGTAAGCAATACTTCTCTTGCGGCAGAGGACAACCTATTTTTCAATTTAGCCTCAACGCATTCATTTATCATAGATGGCGAAATTGCGAAAAATAATTCGCTCCATGTCATTTGAATTTTTTCCATCCACTCCTGCTGGTTACCTTCAAAAATGGAACCAGTACTGAAATAAGTTTGCAGTTCAAACTTGTCGTCTCCTTGAGCAAGCTTTTCTGTTCCAGAAGGCGCCTGCGTTCTTGCTTTATTTAATTGCCTTTCGAGTTCTTCAACTTTCTTACTAAGCTTTAAAATTTCCTGTGAAGCCTCTTTATCAGATACAAGGTCACCTCTCACCCACCCCACTCCAGGGCTTTTACGCTGAAGATTAATTAAGCTTCGACTAACAACAGAACCTAGCTCCTCAGGTGAAGCCCAAAACTTACACATTTTTTTTTGAACTAAACTTCGAAAACTCTCAAGCCGCTTCTGACCTTCAACATCACTCTCGCTTTTGCCAACTTCAATCTTGGAGGGATCTTTATGAAGGAATGCTATTATCGGCTTTCCCGTCGAAAGAGCATAATTATATTCCATTTCTGTATAGCTAATGCCCTCCACATTAGTAGAACCATAGCGCCCTCCAACAATCAAAATGTAATAATCACATTCATCAATTATTGATTTTATTAAGCTCCATTGGTCTTCATCTGCAGCGGGGAAAAGTTCCATTCCAGACGGAATACAGTCTAACTCAAGAAGCGCTTGTATAACGTGTTGTCTTTCTTGACGTAAATCAACATAAGTTGAGCTTATAAAGACTTGATACTTTTTATTCATTTAAACCTCCGCACCTCTCAAGTTGGGTGTATGAAGCGAACTTTGCAACCCTGTCTTAATAAAAGCTGGAACTAGAATGTTTGTTTCCAGCTCGCGAAACTCGCCCACATTTTGAGTTAGGTGAACAGGGTAGGGTTTCACATTTTTTGGTCGTGCTATGCTCGAACCCAATAAATCACACACTAACAAGTGCCACCCACACATTGCCCCCCACGCTTAAAACCGCTAAGCCGCCCGAAACATAGAAAGCCCCACATGGAAATTTTTGAAATAGGTCAGATTGTTCGCCTAAAATCAGGCGGGCCCAAAATGACGGTTAAAAAGGCGGATGGTCAAGACGGAGAGACGCCGATTTGGGCCTGTCAGTGGTTCGACCGTAACGGCAAATTACACGCCGATAGCTTTCCCGAAGATATGCTCGATATTTTCGTGACCAAAACTTATGGGTCATTTGACTCCTAGGCTTTGATCTTCACCGCTTGAAAACTGACCATGCGTTTTTGGGTCTCGCACCAGAGCGCCAATTTCACACATTTCAAGCTTTGTAAAAAGGTCAGCCGCCCGACGGATTTCAGCTCGGGATAGGTTTTTAAAATTTTTGGCAATTGATAAAAGGGTATCCGCGCCGAGAGGTGATGCACATGATGCACGCCAATATTCCCCGTCACCCACATCAACCAGGCGGGTAAATCATAATAAGAACTGCCCTGTAGGGCGGCATGTTTCCTGTCCCATTCGCCGGTGCGCGACCAATGGGTATCGTCGAATTGATGCTGCACATAAAACATCCAAACGCCGATAGAGGCCGCCACAATCACGGTCGGGATTTGAATAAGCACAAAGACTTTCCACCCCACAGCCCAAATTAAAACGCCGTACAGCAAAGCCACGCCCAAATTGGTCAAAAGCGCACTGGCCCAAGGTTTGAATCCTTCTTTCATTGCGCCCAATGGCAAACGGTTATGCAGAAAAAACACATAGGCTGGGCCTATGCCAAACATCACAATCGGGTGGCGATAAAGACGATATTTAAAGCGCCCCCATTTCGAGGCGGCTTTATATTCTTCGACCGTCATCGTCACAATATCATCGCCCATGCCGCGACGATCCAAATTCCCTGACCCCGCATGGTGGAGCGCATGTCCCCGTTTCCAGTGATCATAGGGTGTCAGTGTCAATATCCCGATAAAGCGGCCCACCCAATCATTGACGCGGCGATGTTTAAACATGGCTTGGTGGCCGCAATCATGTTGAATGATGAACAGACGAACCAACAACCCCCCAGCAGGGATAAAGCCAATAACGGCCCAATATTGCCCCGCACTCACCCCTGCCCAAATGGCGGCCCAGAGGGCAAAAAATGGTATGATGGTAATCAATAACTCTAAAACGGCCCGCCCGTCTTCTGCCTTTTTAAAAGGGGCAAGGCGTTGAGACCAAATACGGGCAGACGGCAACATGGAAATCCTATCGAAGGTGCGATTTTGACTTCGCATGATAATGGTAAATATCGCTAATGGGCCTATCGCGCAGGTTTTCCGATATCAAGCCCGCAAATATTACGTTATTGTGACATTGGCGGAGCAAGGAGACGTGCGGGATTAATCCCTGTGCCAAACGGGTTTTTACGCGGGTAAATAGGGGGGCCTTAACAATCATATCCCCGCCCTGACCCAAGGCCCTATAGTCAGAGTGTTCGGCTCACACGGACAGGCAAGCGATCGTGGTTTGTTGGTGAGTTGACAGCGGGATTGAGCATCTGGCCTGACGGGGCTGGACTGTGCCGGGTCTTCTGAGATGGGGCCTGACTGACGTGGCCTAGGTTTGTTGAGGGCTCATGCAATCAACGGACTCGCAGGTCATGACTGCAGGGTAGTAATCAGGCCGTCTTGGTACAAACCGCTGCCGCGTGGTGGAAACTGCGTAAAACAAAACTCATTTGGTCTCCATCGTAGAGACCACCACGCGGACACGTCCACTTTATTGTGGCGGATTGCCGCCCGCCAACCCAATCCGCATTCTTTATTGCGGCGGATTGAGACTGGCGTTCACTTTGGCTCGGCCCTTGATGGCGAGCAGGAGGAAAAGCTTGGCTATCTCTTTTTTATCATAAATGGGCAAGCGGGTCATCCGCGCCAAGAATGGGCCGCGACCTTTATATGTTTTGGGTTCTATATGTTTGGGCTTCCCCCTCTCGCATGCAAAGGTTAAACGGCCCTATGGCTTATTCTGAAACTGCTCCTGAACATCTTGTATCTGTCTCTGTCGATCCTGCAGAAATGGAAAGCTTTTCACGTATGGCCGCTGATTGGTGGGACCCTTCGGGGCCATTTAAGCCCCTTCATATTATGAACGGCGCGCGTTTGGAATTTATTCGGGACACGATATGCGAACATTTTGGCCGTGACCCGAAAGCCGATAAGCCTTTATCAGGCCTTCGCGTTCTGGATATTGGCTGTGGCGGTGGATTGCTCTGTGAACCGATGGTTCGCATGGGGGCCATTGTGACGGGCGTTGATGCGCTTGAGAAAACGCTCAAGACCGCCAAAACCCACGCCGAATTAGTCGGTGTTGACGTCAATTATATTCACGGCACGGTCGAGCAGCTCGTCCAAAGCGGTGAAGCCCCGTTTGATGCTGTATTAAATATGGAAGTCATCGAACATGTGACTATCCCCGCTGACTTTGTCGCGGATTGCGCCAAGATGGTACGTCCGGGGGGGCTTATGATTTGCTCGACCATAAACCGTACGTTCAAGGCTTTTGCCTTTGCCATTGTCGGGGCAGAATATGTTTTGCGTTGGCTCCCGCGCGGTACGCATCAATATGCCAAGCTCGTCAAACCCGTTGAAATGCGGCGCTATCTCTTGGATGCAGGGCTCTCGGCAGAACCCTCTATTGGCATGAGCTTAAACCCCTTCACAAACCAGTGGACGCTTTCCGAGGATTTGGGGATAAACTATGTGACTGTGGGTAAGAAGGACAATTAAGATTTAATTAACCCTGTCTCTAAACTTGGCGCAAAAGAACCCTGCCTTAATTAGGCCAAATTCATCAATGATATTAGGAGGATAAAAGGTTAACGCGCGTTAACCACGTTTGCGCATAGTTAATGGAACCGATTGGTTCTGGTAAGAGTTAATCTGTGTATAAGTCTGTGAAGGAAAATTGTTATGCACATGACAGAATTAAATCGCGCCCCGCTTTCGGCCTATAAATCGCTTCATTCTGCTATTCTCTGTGGAGAGACCTTGAACGAAGTAAAGCAAATTGAACGCTCTATTGCGCGTTTCGGCCTTTTATCGCCAATCGTTGTAACGGCCGTCTATGATCAATTAATCGTAGTAGATGGTAAAAAGCGTCTCGCGGCTATCAAACGCATGACATTTGCGGGAACGCTGCCTCGCAGCTTACAACATATTCCCTATATATTTGTTCATAAGGCCAAGAAAGCCGATATGAACTCCACTTCGGCCCTCGCTCCGCGTCAGGTCTACAAGGCCGTGATGGAATTAAAAGAAGAAGGCAAAGCGCTCGAAGACATCGCCGATACGCTATATCTCTGTCGCCGTATTATATTGGATGTTATCAATTTATCGCGCCTCTTTCCGGCCATCCGCGAAACCTATTTTAATGGGGGTTTGAACTTTGACCAAGCCCGCGCTTATGCCAGCGTGCCCGACCACAGAGACCAGATTGCTTTATTAGGTTCACTCGGGCCGCAAGCTAAACCTGAAACAATTTTAAATGCGATTAAGGGCTGGCGCGCAGAGGCGAAACCGGCTGATGCTAAACCCGCCCCAGCTCTCGTTATCCCGCTTACGGATTACCTGCCGGCGGCTGTCAATTCAGTAGAATTCATCGCAGCAGGTGCCCCTGAGAAAGTTGAGCAATATGTGGCTTAGTTAAGTTTTTTATCCGGCTTAGTTAAATCTGCTTTGATTTCATCCGGCACAAAAGGCTCAGGAATGGGGGCAACGCCAACGCCCTCTTCCACTAAATCGGCGGCTTCTTTGATAGAGGCCTTGCCAATTATGGGCCGCTCGGCTTTCTCTCCATAATGTATTGCTCGGGCTTCCTCAGCAAATTTATCACCGACATAATCACATTTGCTCGAAATTTCTGCCTTAACAGCCTCTGCCATTTTCTGGGCTTGCGCACTCATCATAGCGAATTTTTTGGCCTCTGTGTTTCGCGCCGCTTCTTTCTTACGTGATGTCGCAACATTTGGCGCCATGATGGCTTTTTCGACTTTGGAGGTGCCACAAATCGGACAACACAGCAAACCGCGCGCCGCTTGGTCATCGAAATCTGCGGACCCAGAAAACCAAGCTTCAAAACGGTGGTCATCTTTGCAAATTAAATCATACCGAATCATGTATCTTTAATATCCGCTTTAAAATCCCGTCTATCCGACCAAGCCGGAATACGTTGTCTTGCTTTTGCCACCTCACCCAAATCTATATCCGCGCAAACAAATCCTGGTTTATCATGCGCGAGTTCAGCCACGATATCTCCCCAAGGATTAATAATTTTAGAATGACCATACGTCTTACGGCCATCTTCATGCTCACCGCCTTGCGCCGCCGCCATCACGAAACTGCCCGTTTCAATGGCCCGAGCCCGCAGCAAAATATCCCAATGGGCGCGGCCTGTTGGTACCGTAAAGGCCGCAGGGATACTCAGAATTTGCGCACCGTTTTGCGCGTAATAGCGATAGAGCATAGGGAAGCGGACGTCATAACACACCGACAATCCCACTTTGGCATCGCCCGCTGAGGCGATGACAGGGTCACGCCCTGCCGCATAAGTCGCGGATTCACGATAATATTCCGTGTCAGAAACCTGCGCATCAAAAAGGTGAATTTTGTCATATTGCGCTTTTGTCGAACCATCAGGCCCAAATAAATAGCCCCGATTAGAAACCTTCTGACCCGTTTGGAGCGCGAGTGACCCAATGAGCAAATCAATGTCCAATTCTTTAGCCAGTGCCGAGAAAGCCTTAATCGCAAGGTCCTCCTCTGGGCTTTTTATGCTCGCCAAAAGTGAGGCTTTGTCTTTCTGTAATAAATGCGTCATTTCGGGCGTGACAATTAACTCAGCCCCTTGCGCTGCTGCCGCGCGGACCCATTCAGAGCATGCCTCTATATTAGCGGCAATCTCTGTACCTGAGCAGAGCTGTATAACGGCAACTTTCATAATGACGTTTTATCTGAGTCTTATTTCGCCAATAATGGATCAAGGCCGCCTTTGGCCTCCAGCGCCGCCAAATCATCGGAACCACCAATATGTTTGCCGTCTATAAAAATTTGCGGGAACGTATTTCGGCCAGACCGCTCATTCATTTCTGCTCGTTTGGCCTTGTTCATCGCGGCAGGGATTTCAATAATATCCACGCCCTTTGACTTCAAAAGCGCTTTGGCACGAATACAAAAAGGGCATCCCATTTTCGTGTACATTTCAACTTTGGCCATCTTCAGCCTCCTTAATAAATTTCAAATCCATTGGATGTGTTATATTGATTCTGTTTGCACATCTTTGCGGATAACTCTCGCTAAACATAGGACGTCAACACGCTTTGCGCCAGAGCGAAGCAATATAGAAGCACAAGCTTCTACAGTCGCGCCTGTCGTCATCACATCATCCACTAAGATAATATTGGCTCCCTTGAGTTGAGCCTTGCCATTCTCTGGGACAGAAAACGCGCCTTGAACATTTCGTTTTCGTCCCGCCGCGGACTGTCCGCCTTGTGACGGGGTGGCGCGAACGCGATGTAAAAGATTTGAATGAAAAGGCACTGTCGTTATTTTGGCTAAGGCTCTGGCGAGTAAAGCAGATTGATTATAGCGGCGCTTTATAAGGCGTTGAGTGTGCAAAGGGACAGGAATAATATAATCTGCATCTGCTAGGCTATGCCGCCCCACACGGCGTAGCTGCGCCGCAAATTTGGAAAGATTATCAGTTTTCCCTCCATGTTTAAAGGCTAGCACAAGCGGGCGAGAGGCATCATCATAAACCATAGCTGAACGGGCTGTGCTGTAGCGCGGCGGATGAACAAGGCAGGCCGCGCATTGCACGCCCTCTCCGACATCATATTCAAAAGGAAAACCACATTGGGCGCAACATGGCGCCTCTAAGAAGCAAATATCTTTCCACTTTTTTTCATCCTCCTGAAAAGGATCAATAGGCGGCAGAACAATATCAAGACAAAATCTGATAGCCTGACGAATAGCGATGAGGACTTCCCTTCCTTTCATTCCTTGGGCATAGACGCCGCATGATGCAAAGGGAAGTCCCACAAATATTTGACGCGCACGCTCAAGGTTTAGCCCGAGTTCGTGCCCAACGCCGTATGGCTAAAACTGGCCCCTCATTTTTATTGGAGCGATGCACGCAAGATGCGGCTTCACGTATTTCGGATATCAACAGGCAATTCACACGGGGTGTTCTGCTTTGTGATGTCGACATGCGGGAAAAGCTCTTTGCAGAATTGCCAAATAATCGACGCCCCAACACGATGGAATGGTATCAAGACGCGGACAGCCTTTCGGGTGATTACGACCTTATCATAAGCTTGCTCGGCCTTCAGTCGATAAACGATTTACCTGGCAACCTCTTACAGATACGCAACGCATTGCTACCCGATGGTTTATTTATGGGCAGTCTTTTTGGCGGTGACAGCCTCTTGCATTTGCGACAGACCTTCTACCAAATTGATCAAGCATTGTTCGGCGGCGCCACAGCGCGCATTTACCCGATGATAAACCATGAACAGGCAGCAGCTCTATTGGGGCAAGCGGGGCTGAACCTCCCTGTGATTGATAAAGATCGCGTCAATGTCAATTATAGCAAAATTCAAACGCTCATTAATGACCTCAGAGATTTAGGTCTCACGAATACGTTAATTGCTCGCCATAAGTCTCGTCTGCCTAAATCTAGTATTAGTCTGATTGAGGCAGCCTACCCAAAATCTGCGACTGGAAAATTCCAAGTCCTGTTTGAAATTCTATGGATGACGGGATGGAGCCCGCATGACAGCCAGCAAAAACCGCTAAAACCCGGTAGCGCTAAAAAAGGTCTGGCCGAGAGCTTACGCGAAATTAGAGATAAAAAACCTTAAACACTCTACACGGCAAAGCGGCGACCACTGGGCAACCTATCTGCGAGCTCTTGCGCTAACTCAATATCCGCTTCTACCAAATCAAGTTCCGTGATCTGGTTTGGATAAAGCCATTTAATCCCTTGGCCTTCTTTGGGTTGTGCAAAACCATCCCATTGGCGGCAAAGATATAGAGGCATAAACAAATGGAAGTCGTCATAAGCATAAGACGTAAAAGAAAAAGGCTGTAGACAGCGCTCACACGGCTCTAGTCCCAGCTCTTCGCGTAATTCGCGATTGACCGCTTGCTCTGGAGTTTCATTCGCTTCGACCTTCCCCCCTGGAAATTCCCACTTTCCAGCATGCGCTTTTCCCGCAGGGCGACGTGTCACCAAGACACGGCCATCAGCATCAATTAGTGCCGCGGCGGCGACAAGTAATAAGGGTTTAGACATATAATCAGCTTAACTTCTATAATCGGCGTTGATGTCAATATACCCGTGGGTCAGGTCACATGTGTAGACCTCAGCCTCACCAACGCCCAAGCCAAGATCAACCCGAATGTGAATCTCAGCATTCTTCATATAGGCGGCGCCGCTGTCCTCTGTGTAATCCGAAGCCACCTCACCAGATTCGGCCAGTAAATGCGGCCCCATCCAAATGGAGAGCTTATCTCGCTCTGCGGGCTCGCCTGCTTTCCCAACCGCCATGACAATACGGCCCCAATTGGCATCCTCCCCCGCAATCGCCGTTTTAACGAGAGGAGAGTTAGCGATACTCAGGCCAATTTTTTTGGCCGAAGCTTTTGAAACGGCGCCTGAAACGGAAACCGTTATAAACTTCGTCAGTCCCTCTCCATCTTTGACAATTTGAAGGGCAAGGTCTTTCAAGACGCCCTCTAACACAGTTTTGAAGTTTTCAAGCTCTGGTGCATTAGGCGAGTCATAAACAGGGTTCCCTGCCTTACCGCTGGCCAAAAGCAAAGTCGTATCCGAAGTCGAGGTATCGCTATCCACAGTTATGGCATTGAAACTTGTTTCGACTAATTCAGATAGAATAGCCTGCAGAACAGGCGGCGCAATTGCCGCATCCGTAGCAATATAGGCCAGCATAGTCGCCATATCTGGCGCAATCATGCCAGACCCTTTGGCAATACCATTTATACGCACCTCTACCCCGTCAATATTAGCAATCGCCGTGGCGCCTTTGGGATGGGTGTCCGTGGTCATAATTGCTCGGGCGGCGCTTTCCCATCCATCAGCATCAAGGTCTGCAAGAATATCAGGAAAGCAATCCACTAATTTCGAGGCCTCTAGTGGAACGCCAATGACTCCCGTTGAGGCCAATTGAATAGTTTCGGCTTCGACCCCAAAAACAGCCGCTGCACCTTTAGCGGTGTCTTGCACAGCATCCCGGCTCTTTTGGCCCCCAAATACATTGGCTGTACCTGAATTTACAATTACGAGACGAGGCCCATTAGTTTCCACGGCAAGCGCTTTACGAGACCAATCCACGGGCGCACCAGGGCAGAGATTTTTAGTATAAACGCCTGCCAAGGCTGTGCCGGCATCTGCCCGCAAGACCCATAAATCAGTACGGCCTTTATAGCGAACACCGGCTTCTGCAGTAGCCATAGTAAAGCCCGCTAATGCCGGGAGAACAGGGAAAGTTTCTGGCGCAAAAGGGGATTGAGGATAGTTTGCCATAAGGTGTCAGTTATCTTTAGGAAGCGAAGTATCGGAATCGATATCATCGGCTTTATTAATAGTATTATCGGGCGCTATAATTGGTTTTCGATAGATTTCAATTTCGGTTTCACGGCGCAAATCAGTCAAAAGTGTTTCAACCGCTTCAAATGTTAAAAACTTAACAATATTGGGGCGAACCGCTTCGAAGCTTTGTTTTCGCGACGATCGTCTGTCTATAATTTCGGCGATGTGCCAACCAAGTTCAGTTTGAAAAATTTCGGTTTGTGTGCCTTCTTTTGCACTAAATATTATATCCGCAAAATCTGGTGGCGGCATATCACGAGTCATATACCCTAAATCCCCACCATTTTCTCGCGAAGCCAAATCAAGACTTACAGAGCGCGCTAAGTCAGAAAACGCTTCGCCATCCGCCAAGGCTTTGAATGCGGCTTTTGCAGAGGCCTCATCGCTCAAGAGAATATGCCGAACACGGACTTCATCACCCCGGTCGGCCAACGCTGATTGTTCTTCATAAAGGCGCCGTATTGTCGTTTCATTGACTTTGGCCTTCAAATGCTCTTCCAATAAAGCATTGCTCAGAATACGTTCCCGCGCGGCGGCCAATCGGAACTTGTTTTCATCTGTTTGATCTAAAGCCCGCTTTACCGCAGCCTGTGCTAAAAGACGTTGATCAATTAGGCTATCTAGCAAGACCTGATATTGCGGATCTGACCTCGGAAACTCTTGTCCATCAGTGATCAACCCTCTTTCCTTGGCTAACCTTTGAACATCACGGTGAAAAATAGAGCTGGCTCCAATGCGAGCGACTTCAACAGCGCCAAGACGTTTTGAAGCTTGTGCCTCTTTCTTTTGCTGAGTTGTCACAGTTTCAGTCTGCGTGATTTTGTCCTCGGGTTTTCCGCAAGCGCCGAGCAAAAGAAACGCCATAAGGGCCAGAGCGGGAGAAAACTGACGCATGAACACTCCTCTAAGCCTTTTTTTGGTCGACGGGGCAGTAGATTACTGGCCCCATTCATTGACTTACCAAGGGAGGCTTCTTAAGTCACCACAAAGTATTACACAGTCAAAAGCCTAGAATATTGGCTTCCGACCGACAACAGATATCAGGAGCCTTCATGTTAGGCATCGCGAAGAAGATTTTCGGCACTGAAAATGACCGAACTTTGAAGAAACTGCGCCCCCTCGTTGCGAAGATTAACAATCTAGAGCCTACATTTGAGGCGATGACAGACGATGCGCTGAAAGCGCAGACGGAAATCTATAAAAAGCGCTTTTCAGAGGGCGAGAGCCTAGATGACTTACTCCCCGAAGCTTTTGCGACTGTCCGAGAAGCCGCCAAGCGCACCCTAGGGCAGAGACATTACGACGTTCAGCTTATTGGCGGTATCACGCTCCACCGCGGCGAAGTGGCAGAGATGCGGACGGGCGAGGGTAAAACCCTCGTCTCTACACTTGCCGCTTACCTTAACGCACTGTCGGGTGAAGGCGTCCATATCATTACCGTCAATGACTATCTGGCCCGCCGCGACTCAGAATGGATGGGTCAGGTTTTCAACTTCCTTGGGCTGAGTGTTGATTGCATCAATAATTACGAAGCTTATGGAAATCAGCGCAAGGCGGCCTATGCCTGTGATATTACATATGGCACGAATAATGAGTTTGGCTTTGATTATCTACGCGATAATATGAAGCTCTCAGTCGATGAGATGTCTCAACGTGGACATGCTCATGCCATTATCGATGAAATCGATTCAATCTTGATTGATGAAGCCAGAACCCCATTGATTATTTCTGGCCCGACAGATGACAAATCAGAACTTTACCGCCTCGTCGATACGCTCATCCCTCTCATCCATGAAGACGGCTATGAAGTTGATGAAAAAGCCCGCTCAGCCACATTCAACGAAGCAGGCAATGAGCAAATCGAAGCCTTGCTTCGTGAACGCGAAATGCTTGAAGGTGAGAGCCTATATGACGTAGAAAACGTCACTATCGTTCACCACATCAACCAAGCCCTTAAAGCCCATAAGCTTTACGTCCGCGACAAAGATTACATCGTCAAAAATGAAGAGGTCGTTTTGATTGATGAATTTACTGGCAGAATGATGGATGGCCGTCGTCTTTCTGATGGCTTGCACCAAGCCATTGAGGCCAAAGAAAGTGTCGATATTAAACCTGAAAACGTGACCCTCGCCTCTGTCACGTTACAAAATTATTTCCGCCTGTATAAAAAGCTATCAGGCATGACAGGTACAGCCGAAACCGAAGCTGGTGAGTTCGCTGAAACTTACGGTCTCGAAGTTCTCGTGATTCCTACTAACCGTCCTATCCAGCGCATAGACGATGAAGACGTTATATATCGGACTGAACAAGAGAAGTTTAAAGCCATTGTTGATGACATCGAAGAGAAATCAGCAAAAGGCCAACCTATTCTTGTGGGTACAGTAAGTATTGAAAAATCAGAAAGCCTTTCTGAATATTTGACGCAACGCGGCGTGGACCACCGTGTCTTGAATGCAAGGTTCCATGACCAAGAAGCCTCTATCGTAGCCCAAGCGGGCGTTCCTGGCGCGGTCACCATCGCGACTAATATGGCGGGTCGGGGTACAGATATTCAATTGGGCGGTAATTTAGAAATGCGGCTAGAGCAGGAAGTGCCAAAAGGTGCCTCTCAAACCGAAGCTGAAGCAATTGAAGCCAGAATAAAAGACGAGATTAAAGCCCTTAAAGAAAAGGCGCTTGCCGCAGGCGGACTTTATGTCTTGGGTACGGAACGGCATGAAAGCCGGCGCATCGATAATCAGCTGCGCGGCCGAACAGGGCGTCAAGGCGACCCAGGGCGATCAAAATTTTATCTCTCCACCGAAGATGATCTGATGCGGAT
Source organism: Litorimonas taeanensis (assembly GCF_003634015.1). Taxonomy (NCBI): domain Bacteria; kingdom Pseudomonadati; phylum Pseudomonadota; class Alphaproteobacteria; order Maricaulales; family Robiginitomaculaceae; genus Litorimonas; species Litorimonas taeanensis. Next base: position 807,234 of record NZ_RBII01000002.1, on the reverse strand, counting down.
TTTTGGTGGTGATCGCTTAAAGTCCATGATGGCGACTATGAAGTTTGAAGAAGGTGAACACCTAACCAACCGTTTCATGTCCAAAGCTGTCGAACGCGCGCAAGTTCGCGTTGAGCAACGCAATTTCGACATTCGGAAAAACTTGCTGAAATATGACGACGTGATGAATGACCAACGCAAAACGATTTTCGAACAGCGTATGGAATTCATGACAGACGATGATGTCTCTGACGTTATCGAAGACTTCCGTCATCAACTCGCAGAAGACCTTATTGAAACCCATATCCCGAAAAAAGCCTATGCGGAGCAATGGGACGTTGCGGCGCTAAATGAAGCCACAAAAAATGCCATGCTTATGGACATTCCTTTTGACAAATGGGCGGCAGAAGAAGGCATTGCTGACGAAGAAATGCTCAGCCGGCTGAAAAAGGCCGGAGATGATGCGTTTGTTCAACTGACAGATGGTGTCGCTGATGAAGAAATGCGGCGCGCTGAAAAGCAAGTTCTTTTACAAGTCATCGATAAAAACTGGCGCGAGCATTTGCAGCAACTAGATGCGCTAAAGTCAGTTATTTGGATGCGTGGCCAAGGCCAACGTGATCCGCTTAATGAATATAAGACCGAAGCCTTCACCCTGTTTGACAAACTTTTGACAAGTCTGCGTGAAGACGTGACGAAAGCCATCATGAACTTGTTGCTTAATGTACAAATGCAGCGCCAACAAAATGAAACGATGCGCCAACAACAAGCCGCCGCTCAAGCCAGTTCGGCGCGATCGCCTATGGATATTGTCTCATCGTCTCCAGAGGCTGCACAATTAACAGCCGAACAAATGGAAGGCGTCAGCCGGAACGCCCCTTGTCCTTGCGGATCGGGTAAAAAGTTCAAACATTGCCACGGCGCTATATAAATTTATTAAACTTTTAAGGTCAAAGGGTATAATTTACCTTTTGACCTCCTTCCCCTTGCTAATTACGAAAAATATTGATGTTTTTTCGCAACACCCGATGATTTTTTCCTGAATCATCGAAATTAGTGGCATTTGTCTTATGCCCGTACAATTCCCCGACATTTGCGCACAAATGCGGTGCAACACCCTGCATTTCCTCCAGAATCCTCGCCTTCACATCGCCAGCTGTGTTTCTGCCCTCTAATCAGAATGCACAGAAATTGTTCGGATTGACACTACCGTCGGCCAACATTGGAGAGTTTTGAACGGAGATCATTATGAAAAAACTCATTGCAGTCGCAGCCCTATTAGCAAGCTCGGCAATTGCCCCCGCAACCTTGGCTCAGGATGTTAGCGTCTCTACCTCGATTGATTATGTAACAGAATATGTCTTCCGCGGTGTTAGCCTTGAAGATTCAGCTATCCAACCCGGCATCGAAGTTTCAGTGGGTGATTTCTCTGTGGGCGCTTGGGCTTCAACAGGTCTAGGCTCAGACAGCATGGCTGATACAGATGAAATCGATTTTTATGCGGGTTATGGTTTCTCCCTATCTGATACGGTCAGTGCAAGTGTTGGCGCAACACTTTATCACTACCCAGATGGAGGTGACACGTTAGAGTTCTCAGCAGGCGTTGGCTTTGACACAGTTTTATCACCCTCTGTAACGGCTTATTATGACATCGACCTAGAAGCCTTCACACTTGAAGGTGGTTTAGGACATAGCTTCCCTGTGTCAGAGGCAACAAGTTTTGACCTTGGCGTCACTGGCGGTCTGGTCATGGTTGATGGCGGCGGAGACTATGAATATGGTCAAGCAACAGCCTCACTCGGTTATGCTTTCACAGAGGATGTCAGCGTTTATGCGGCCGCAAATTACGTGCTAAGCTCTGAAGACACTTTAGGTTTCACAAAAACAACACCTAAAGACAATCTCTTCTATCTAGGTGTCGGCGTCGCTGCTGGCTTCTAAGCCTTCCGGTAAATCCGGGTTAAAAACCCTGTCGCTATAAAGGGGTGCGGCAGGGTTTTTTCTTGCCCGAATTTTCGAGCTCATCATGCTAAGGTATAGTGAAAATTTACAGCAATATGCCGGCGCTTAAGAAAGGCTCACTAAGGCCTATTGTAAGCTACGGCCAATATTGAGGAATTTACCTCGGCGATCTTTAATTAAATCTACTGCTGATTTTTCTGATAATTCGTCCAGCGCTTTGACAATGGCTGTGCCAACTTTTTTAATCGCTCTTTCTGGCGTGCGATGCGCGCCGCCTATCGGTTCTTTGATAATAGTATCAATTATTTTTAAACGCTTAAGATCCTGCGCGGTTATTTTCATAGCCTTAGCCGCATCTTGGGCTTTCGTGCCATCGCGCCACAAAATCGAAGCACAGCCTTCAGGAGAAATAACGCTATAGATTGAATGCTCTAACATCATCACACGGTCAGCTGTAGCAATGGCGACTGCACCACCAGAGCCACCTTCGCCCGTAATGACAGAGATAAAAGGGACCTTCAGAGATAATCCTCGATCAATTGACCGCGCAATTGCTTCGGCTTGGCCACGCTCTTCTGCGCCTCGCCCTGGATAGGCACCCGCCGTATCAACAAAGCTTACGACTGGAATTGAAAATCTCTCAGCCAAATCCATCAAACGCACCGCTTTGCGATAACCTTCTGGGTTGGCCATACCAAAATTATGCTTAAGGCGGCTTTCCGTATCGGTGCCTTTTTCATGCCCCATAACAACAACAGAACGGCCACGAATTTTACCGAGACCGCCCAATAGCGCATTGTCATCGCCGAACTTTCGATCGCCTGATAAAGGAGTATAATCCGTCACCAAATCACGCACATAGTCCGTGTAATGCGGGCGGGCCTCATGTCGCGCAATTCGGGTTTTTTCCCATGGGCCAAGTTTTGTATAGAGTTTGCTAAGCTCAGCATCCGCCTTGGCCCGAAGCTCGGCTAGCCCCTTAGCGGCTTCACCTTCGCTCGCCAAAAGGTCATCAATTTTGGCATCGATTTCTGCCAATGACCGTTCAAAATCTAAATACGTTCTCGCCATAAATAGCGCTCCGGAACTGTAAAATCAGCGGATGGGTATAGTCCCTTTATCGCGCGGCACAAGCCTTGGATACAAATATAGTCCAAGCTGACCGCTCCTTAAATGTATCGCAGATTACTCAAGCGGCACCAAAAAATCTCTGGCCGCAATACGATTTGCAAAATCTTTCAACCCAATTATCTGTAATTGCTCGATGATAAATGCAATATCTGGCGTCGAAAGCTCACCTGTTTCAGAATAGGCAGATTCTAATATGGGTGTCAGCCGCAAGAGGAATTGCGCCGTATGACGCGCTTTGGCATTCGCTTTTAAAACAGCTTTATCCCCTTCAGATATTTTTGACACGGATTGGATTTTAGATTGCGGCAATATATTTAAGGCTGTTTCTGAAATTTGGGCGCCTAAAGCCAACCCTAAAAAAGCATCTCTGATGGCACGCTCATTTTTTTCAGAAGTCAGACGCCGGTCAATATCTCCACCTAGCTGACCGACCATAAATCCATTACCCAGAGCATCTGCGGCCAGAGCAATACGGTCCCGCTCTTGGGACTCTGGCAAGGCTGCATATAAGTTTTGTAGTCCCAAAACATCTTTATGCCGCACGGAATGACGGGCGAAATAAGCAAGATTTGTTTGCGCTTTAATGTCGGCGGGCCAAGACTGGATGTTCTCTGCAAATATTTCGGTCAGACGCTTGCGGCTCTTATCATCCCCTATGCGTTTCATAAGAGCTGAAAAAGCAGGGACCGCGCTTTGCGGATTACCTCTGGTTTTTGCCAATAGGAAAAGCTGAGCCACACCCTGCGCGCTATTATTGGTTAGGGCGCTTTCTAAATCAAAACTAGAAGAACCTTCGAGGTCATTTGGATTGAAAGCGAGGTCAGAGAACACTTGTTCAATCTGCGTTTTTGAAAACTGATCTAAAAATCTCAATAGAGCGGATAGACGTAATTCAGGGTCCGCTTTTGGGTCAAAAGCTTGTCCTGGTCGGGCGGCATTTAGAGCCGTCGCCGCCATTCTATACAGCGTTTGATTAATTGGGTCGGCATTGCTTTCTGGAACTGGCATCGCCTTGGTGACACCGCTTAAAACTCGGACAAGGTCATAATATAAATCATTCTCATAACCCTCATTGCGGAGCAATTCTGTGGTGAGCTCTGCTGCTGAAAACTCTTCACGTTGTAAATGGCATAGCGTCCGCAGGCGTGACCAAAAAACATCGGCGCGACCCTCGGTAATTGTATCAGAAAGCGAACAGGCCTTGGCAGTTTCTCCTTTACGCAAGGCTAACTCGGCTTGAAAGACTGGCGTTCGAACAGAAGCGCCGCTTCTGTTTATTTGGGACTCCAACACTGAAATATCAGCAGACGCAGTGATAGCTTCTAGTTTCGCTACATTATAGCGCTTTAACGCTTCGCCATCACCTTCTGGCGGAATACCGGAAGATAATAAAACGGCATTGACCATATCCTTTACCAAAGGGTCAGCCGTATGCACTGGCGCGTTTTGAATTAATTCTACGGCACGCGGCGCCGATGTCCCTTGCCAAAGATTGGGGTCAAGGCCTCCGCTTCGTATGTCGATTATCCCTGCATCATATGCTGTGGGCGCATCCAGTGTACCTTGTTCAATTTCCCCGGGTTGAATGGCCAGACGGTTTTCCTGCTCTGGGTCAGGAATATAAACATTTCGGCTCTGTGCCATTGACGCCTCAGCAACTGATAAAGCGAAGGCGGCCCCTAGTAGACAGAGGGTTTTATAACGCATGACAGAAACGGGTTTCTTATTTCTCATAAGTATCGGGCAGCTCTGTTATGCTAACCTCTTGCGGGGCATTGTCGGGCGAGGCTTGGGTTAAGAAAAACGAAAACCCCACAACCAACACAAAAAGAACAACTATTAAGGCTATTACAGCTTTTTTCATATTATCCGTCCGACAAATCAACGCAAAGCGCTTTAATGGTTGAGCATAACTCAATTTGTGACCATATTAAGGAAAATTGTCAGAAAGCCCAATAATTACTGCATGGGTAAGCTGATGTTATCGTGAAAACATCACGAATATGAAAAATAAAAGGGCATTCATGCCAAGACAGAAAATAGCCGTGTCTGACGCGCCAAATATTGCCCTGATTGGCATGATGGGCGTTGGAAAGACCACGATTGGTCGCCGTTTAGCCAGACGCCTATCGCGTGAGTTTTTTGATTCAGATCATGAAATTGAAAAAGCCTCTGGCCGAACCGTCGCGGGATATTTCCGAGACCACGGAGAAGCCCAATTCCGAGAAGGTGAAAAACGCGTTATCAACCGTCTGGTGGATCCGGATATTAAAAAAGCATCCATCATCTTAGCCACTGGCGGCGGAGCCTTCACTCATGAGGAAACACGAGAAATATTGAACACGCATTGCCTGACAGTGTGGCTTAAAGGGGATTTAGACACTTTATTCGAACGTGTCAGCCGCAATAATAAACGCCCCTTATTACAAGTCGAAAATCCACGTGCCAAATTGCAAGAATTGATCGAAGCTAGGCACCCTATTTATGCTCAAGCCCATATCCATGTGCCTATCGCAAAAGGCCCCCATATCCGCACAGTTAACCGGGTCATTAAAGCCATACAGAAATATCAAGAGACAAATAAAAAGCCATCCCCATGAATGAAGTGAGCCCGCATAACGCCCCCGAAAAATTAACCGTGGAATTAGGGGATAGGCGATATCCTATCTATATTGGTGAGGGACTACTGAGCCAGGCTGGCAATCTGATTGCGCCTTATGCTCCGTCAAAAAAGGTCGCCATTATCACGGATGAAAATGTCTGGGCCCTACATGGCAAGACGCTCGAAGCGGCGCTCTCTTCTTATGAAACGCATGTGTGTGTTCGCCCTGCCGGAGAAGCACAGAAAAGCTTTGAAGGACTTGAGCAGGTTTTAGAGAGTCTGTTCAAAGGCGGTTTTGATCGTTCAGATTTGCTTATTGCATTTGGCGGCGGCGTAATTGGTGATTTGGCCGGGTTTGCGGCCAGCATGTTTAAACGCGGCATGCCCTTTGTTCAAATTCCTACAACGCTCTTAGCCCAAGTGGACAGCTCTGTCGGCGGCAAAACTGCCATCAATAATCGGTTTGGGAAAAATCTCGTCGGCGCTTTTTATCAGCCCAAAGCCGTCATCGCAGACACAGATGTTTTAAAGACATTGCCCCAACGAGAAATCAAAGCCGGTTACGCCGAAGTTTTAAAATATGGTCTCTTAGGCGATAGGGCTTTTTTTGATTGGCTAGATGATGAGGGCGGAGAGAAATTATTGGCCCTAGACAATGCAGCCTTATTAAAGGCCATTAAGCAATCTTGCACGACAAAAGCGCGTATTGTTGCCGCAGATGAACATGAAAAAGGACAGCGTGCCTTGCTAAATTTGGGTCATAGCTTTGCCCATGCGCTTGAACTTGATGCGGGCTATGATGGCGATTTACTTCATGGCGAAGCCGTCAGTGTTGGGATGGAAATGGCTTTCCAATATTCCGTTCAAAAAGGCCTTTGCGATAATGACGCTGCCATTCGGGTTGGCCGCCACCTCGAAAAACTATCTATGCCTTCCATTGCCTCTGAACAGACACGGCTCGTGGACCCAAAGCGCCTGACGCATTATATGGGGCAGGATAAGAAAAATGAATCTGGATTAATTACTTTAATTCTTGTGAAGTCTATTGGCGGTGCCTTTGTACAAAAAGGCGTTGCAGATAAAGATGTTGAAAACTTTCTCACAAGCCTTACGGCTTCCTCAGATCCTTAGGAAATGGAAACACAGTTAATGTCTGCCTTTTTAGACCCAGCCAATTTAACCCTGATAGGTATTATCTTAGTTCTACTTGTCTGCTCTGGATTTTTCTCAAGCTCTGAAACCTCTCTCACAGCCGCTTCTCGCGTTCGTATGCACGCCGCAGAAAAAGACGGCGATAAACGCGCCACAATCGTCACAAAGCTTTTGAACAAACGCGAGCGATTATTGGGCGGCATTTTGCTTGGGAACAATCTCGTGAATATCTTGGCGTCCGTTTTAACGACCGCATTATTCACGAATCTTTTTGGCGAAGGCGGAATGGCTTTGGTCTTAGCCACAATTGTTATGACCCTCTTGATTTTGATTTTTGCAGAGGTTTTACCCAAGACTTATGCGATTTCCCAACCCGACAAATTGGCCCTCATTGTTGCGCGCCCCGTTGATTTAATCGTCAGAATTTTTGCGCCATTTGTTTCGATTGTTCAGCTTATCGTGAACGGCGTGTTACGCCTCTTTGGCGTCGATACGGATGCGTCTGCATGGACGGCGGCCGATGAAATTAAAGGAGCCGTTGATTTACACCTTCAAGAAGGCGGCGTGGCAAAGAGAGCACGCGATCAAATTTACGGCGTATTGGAAATCGGTGAATTAGATGTCGAAGACGTCATGATCCATCGGAAGAACTTATCCATGATCGATATTAATGATCCACCAGAGGCCGTAATTAAAAATGTCTTGGCGAGCGGTCATTCCCGGTTGCCACTTTATAATACGGATCAAGATGACGTTGTCGGTGTGTTACACGTTAAAGACTTGCTGAAATCTATGGCAAGACTTGATGGCGACCTAAGTGGATTGAACTTGAAACGCCTCGCGCGCGAAGCCTGGTTCGTCCCTGAAACAACGTCTGTCGTGAAACAGCTGCGCGCCTTTCAACATAAGCGCGAGCATTTCGCCCTTGTTGTTGATGAGTATGGGGCTTTAATGGGCGTTATCACGCTCGAAGATATTTTGGAGGAAATTGTTGGCGACATCCAAGATGAGCATGATGAAGAGGTTAAAGGCGTTGAACGCCGCAAAGAAGGCGGTGCTGTTGTGCGCGGAGACGTTGCTATTCGGGATTTAAACCGGGCAATGGATTGGAAATTACCCGATGATGAAGCGGTGACGATTGCGGGGCTGGTGATTCATGAAAGTCAAACAATCCCGACCGTAGGACAGGCCTTTGCTTATCACGGCTATCGATTCGAAATATTAGAACGTCAGCGCAATCAGATTCAGTCTTTGAAAGTCGCCAAGACTTATGAACCTGATCAACGCAGCGAAAGTTGAATTAAACCGTTTAACCTTTCGGCGTTAACTTCAACAAACGGCCATCTTCCATGTCCTCTAGAACATAGATAGCGCCGTCAGGCCCCGTTTCGACTTCGCGAATACGCTTGCCCCATTCATAGCGTGCGGCTTCTTTTGGGCCGCTTTTCGCGTCCATATCAACGCGGATAAGAGCTTCGGAACCTAACCCGCCAATAAAGCCATCGCCGATCCAATCTTTAAACAAGCTAGCTTTGTATATTGAAAACCCAGCAGGACTAATGGCTGGCACCCAATAAACGGCAGGCGCTTCATATATTGGCATCGTGTCGTGATCTGGTATTTCAACGCCGCTGTAATGATCACCATTAGAGACGACGGGATAACCATAATTTTTTGATCGAATAATTTTGTTTAACTCATCGCCGTGACGCGGGCCCATCTCATGCACCCATAATTGCCCATCCGCATCAAAATCAAGACCAAGTGGGTTACGATGGCCAAGTGTCCAAATTTGAGCCGTAACGCCGCCGCTAGCATAAAACGGATTGTCTTCTGGCACAGTCCCATCTCTATTCAGGCGAACGACCTTTCCCAAGTTCATATCCATATTTTGCGAGGGCGTAAATTTTTGACGCTCACCAGATGTGATAAATAAATAATTGTCAGGGGATACACCAATACGGTGTCCATAATGCCCATTTCCTTCGACCTTGGGTGACTGCACCCAAACAGACTGACGATTAGTCAGCTTGCCACCTGTCGCCGTTAATTGCAGTTTTGCGCTTTCAACAACCGCACCAGACAAGGCATCATTTGCGGCGTCGCGCTCTACATAAGAGAAATAAACTTCGCCAGTCTTGCTAAAATCTGACGGGATGTAGATGTCTCCAAATCCGCCTTGACCGCGTTCTGAAACACGCGGCCCACCTGTAATTTTACCAAGCTTCTTACCGCGTGTATTTAAAAGCCAAATTGCGCCTTCTTTCTCTGCCACTAAGGCGCGGCCATCAGGCAAGAATGCCATGGACCAAGCTTTATCAAATGTCTCTACATGTCTCGCGTTCAAGACGACGCCATCACTCCCGGTGACGGTTTCCACATCTCCGATTTTCGCCATAGCTGTAGAAGATAATAAACCCAGCGTGGCCGATAGAGCCAAAATACGAGTGAACATAGAAAACCTTTCTGATTTGATTAGCGACATCTATGGGGACTAATGCCCAATACAGCTAAAGCGTTGCATAATGACTTCACGTCTTTGTGAAGTCGTTATTCTGCTTCGATGTCGAAACTAATAGCATGAATTTTGTCGACTGTCTCGCCGAGTGCCTCAATAACCGCGCGGTGACGCGCCAGTCGGTTCATGCCTTGAAATTTTTCAGAGGTAATTTTCACCGTAAAATGGCTCTCGGCAGAGCCTCCAGCCGCTTGATGCGCTGCTGCCCCTGCATGCCCCGCATGTTGATGTGACTCATCCACCACCACTAACTGCGATGGATTGAAACTTTGTTCCAGTTTTTCCTTGATTGCCGCGGCGATAATGCCCATTTTGCGCAGTCCTTAAATTGTTCTGTCCTGTTAGAGATATATGCCCGATAATTACGAATACAAACCCAAAGGTATAGATATACGTGTTGCCCGCACGAAAAAGAAGAAACCGCCAAGCCAATTAGAGTGCGATTGGGCAGGCTGTACCTCTAAAGGTGGCTGCAAAGCCCCAAAAAGCCCTGACCGCCTACGAGATTATTTTAATTTCTGCACAACCCATGCTCGCGAATATAACAAGAACTGGAATTTCTTCTCTAATATGACGGATGACGACATCAAAGAATGGCAAGTCGGCGCCCGTCATGGCCATCGGCCGACTTGGGATGTTCGCAAAAATACAGGCGAACGCGCCAAGGCGCAAAAGAAGCGCAAAGCTGGGTCAACCTCTGCCACTTCAGAAGGTTATTCTATCTTTGGTGAAGGCGGCATTCCTGATCAAACAGATACGCCGCGTCGCCGTCTCTCTAAACTTCAAATGAAAGCTTTGAATGATCTAGGCTTGGATGATTCTGCTACTAAAGAGGACGTCCGCAAACGCTATACTCAGCTTGTCAAACAACTCCATCCCGATGCCAATCAGGGACAACGCAACACGGAAGAGAGCTTCCAACGCGTCGTGACGGCTATGAAAGTTCTGAAGACGACTGATTTAGGATAAAGACTCAAAACTGAATATCCTTATCGCCACATTTTCACTTGTCATATCCCGCGAAGTTTTAGAGGTTCGCGGAATATGACGCGAAATGGGCTGAGGCCACATGGTTCTCAAACAGGGCGTGTATTCATCCTGATTGAGACCAAACTATTTTAGAGATGCAACATGACTGACACAGACGAAAAATTCCCTCTCATGCAACCTGATATTACAGTCTCTGCACGCGAAGTCTTTGGCGTTGACTTTGATATGGATGTCCCCGCTTTCTCTAAGAAATCAGAATATGTTCCAGCCATTGATGAAGCCTATCGGTTTGATGACCGCACAACTCAGGCCATTTTGGCGGGGTTTGCTTATGATCGCCGTGTGATGGTGCAGGGTTATCACGGCACTGGGAAATCTACACATATTGAACAAGTCTCTGCGCGGTTGAATTGGCCCATGGTGCGTATCAATCTGGACAGCCATGTCTCACGTATCGATTTAGTGGGTAAAGACGCTATTGTTTTAAAAGATGGAAAACAAATTACAGAATTCCGTGAAGGCCTTTTACCCTGGGCGCTACAAAACCCCGTTGCGCTCGTCTTTGACGAATATGATGCGGGCCGCCCTGATGTAATGTTTGTGATTCAGCGGGTACTCGAAGCCCAAGGTCGCTTGACATTGCTTGATCAAAACCGCGTAATTACGCCCCATTCGGCTTTCCGTATTTTCTCAACCACCAATACAGTTGGGCTTGGCGATACGTCAGGGCTTTATCACGGTACCCAGCAGATTAACCAAGGACAAATGGACCGGTGGTCTATTGTGTGTCAGCTAAACTATCTTGCCCATGACGAAGAAGAAGCCATCGTACTGGCCAAATCGCCGAGCTATGACACGCCCGAAGGAAAAGACCTTATCGCCTCTATGGTACGTGTTGCGGATATGACCCGTAACAGCTTTATTGCTGGCGATATTTCTACTGTTATGTCGCCGCGTACGGTGATGAACTGGGCTGAAAATGCTCGCATTTTTGGTGGTGACATTGCCCAAGCTTTCCGCCTTACGTTCCTGAACAAATGTGACGAACTCGAACGCCCGATTATCAGTGAGTTTTATCAACGTGCCTTTGGAACGGATCTGCCAGAAAGCGCCGCGACCGTCATGGTCGCTTAGTGGGCTATGACCTCTACGCCCATTGATACATTCAAGCGCTCTCTCGCCTCTGCGACGAAAGCGATTTCGGGTGAGCCTGAGCTAGAGGTTTCCTATGGCGGAGATGTGGCTGGCATTGTTCGCGACCAAGTCATGTTGCCAGCTTTGCCGCCAAAACCCAAACCCTTTGCCATTGCCAAAGCCCGAGGCGAAGCCGATGGTATCGCGCTACGCCTTGCCTTGCATAATAAAGACACGAACACGAAAAACCAACCTGCGACGGGGCCTGCTCGTATGGTTTTTGACGCTATGGAACAAGCGCGCGTCGAAGCGCTTGGTATGCAGCATTTATCTGGACTAGGTGATAACCTTCAGGCGGCCTTGTCTGAGCGCTCTAAACGCAAAGGCTTTGATAAGGTAGATATCGCTAAAGACGACATGAGCTTTGCCGAGGCCGTAGGTCTTTATGCACGAGAGGTTTTAACAGGGCGCGACTTACCGAAATCGACCCAAGGTATTATGCAGGCTTGGCGGAACGAGATTGAAGACACCGCGGGTAAATATATGCGGCAGTTACGCGAGCTTATGCCGGACCAAGATGCCTTTGGCCAATCGGTCAACGACCTTATTGCAGATTTTCAGCTAAATGATGACCGCGCCAATCCTGAGGAAGATGACGATCAAGAGGATGAAAGCTCCGAAGATCAAGATAACCCCCAAGATCAACCTGACGACAGCCCACAAGAAGACGAACCCGGCCAGACCGATGTATCAGATGCCGATGCAATGGATGATGATTCCGCTGAGCCCCAAGACATGGTCGATGCTGAAAACATCGAAGGCGAACAAGACGATACCGATCAAAACCCTGAGAACGCGCCGCAACGTCCCAACATGTCCAATGCGACGCCGCCTTATGGAGTCTATACAACCAGCCATGATGAGGTGATAAAGGCTGAGGATCTCTGCCCGCCCGAAGAATTGGAGCGCCTTCGTGGTTATTTAGATGGCCATATGCAAGGACTGTCTGGCGCCATTTCTCGCCTCGCTAATCGTCTTCAACGCCGCCTCTTGGCCCAACAGCAACGCTCTTGGACTTTCGACCTTGAAGAAGGCATGCTGGATACAGCCCGTCTAACCCGCGTGATTATTGACCCGATGTCGGCGCTGACGTTTAAAGAGGAAAAAGAAACAGATTTCCGCGATACGGTTGTTACCATTTTGATCGATAATTCCGGGTCTATGAGAGGTCGCCCGATTATGGTGGCGGCGGTGACGGCTGATATTATGGCGCGGACGCTCGAGCGCTGCGGCGTTAAAGCCGAAATTTTAGGCTTTACGACTCGCGCTTGGAAAGGCGGCAAGAGCTTCCAAGACTGGCTGGCGAATGGAAAACCACAACAACCGGGACGACTGAACGACCTACGGCATATTGTATATAAAGCCGCCGACATGCCTTGGCGGCGCGCTAAGCGAAATCTTGGCCTCATGATGCGTGAAGGCTTGCTGAAGGAAAATATTGACGGAGAAGCGCTGGATTGGGCTTATAAGCGACTTATGGCGCGGCCCGAACAACGCCGAATTTTGATGGTGATTTCCGATGGTGCGCCCGTGGATGATGCGACGCAAAGCCAGAATAAAACAGGGCTTCTCGAGAACCATCTACGCATGATGATTGATATGATTGAAAACCGAAGCGAGGTCGAACTCGTCGCTATCGGTATCGGCCATGATGTAACGCGATGGTATAAACGCGCCATCACTATTATGGATGTAGAACAACTTGGCGGCGCCATGACAGAAAAGCTAGCTGAACTGTTTGATAGTTAAGATTATCGCGGCGTTTCTGTTTGAAACACCGCGAAAGTTTCATTTACATGAGTTATTACAAATTGAGTTAGCGCGGCGGCATCCGTGCGCCTGCATCTGTACGGATATATTCCGCATTGATGTAACCGTGCTCGCACATAAATTCGACGACTTGGGCGTATTCTTTGGGCTGTCCGAAACGGACAGGGAACTGCACATGGGCACGTAGGTTTTCTTTTACTTCGGGTTTCATCTGCTCATAAATGGGTGTTTCATAGAACCCCGGCAGGATCGTGTTAACTCGAATGCCTTCGCGGGCAAGGTCACGCGCCATTGGCAGCGCCATTGATAAAATGCCGCCTTTTGAGCTTGCATAAGCCACTTGCCCGATTTGACCGTCTTGCGCCGCAACCGAGGCTGTATTGATGACGATACCGCGCTCGCCGTCTGAATCAATTGGGTCGAGCGTCATCATGCCCGCCGCAGATTTCGAGGCGCATAAAAACGACCCAATAAGATTAATATTGATGATACGGATATAGGCCGCGGGATCATGCGGTATAATTTCGCCTGTATCGCGTTTTCGTGCCACGGTTTTAATGCCGCCGCCAATGCCGGCGCAATTCACCAAAATACGCTCTTGGCCATTTACGGCGCGCACAAAGTCAAAGCCCGCATCAACGCTATCATTATCTGCGACGTTTACTTTGGTAAAAACACCGCCAATTTCTTTGGCGACCTGTTCTCCGCGCTCTTCATTCATGTCGAAAATACCGACTTTAACGCCTTTTTCCGCCAGACCCCGAGCTGTCGCCTCGCCTAGGCCTGAAGCCCCGCCCGTTACAATGGCTGAAAAATCAGAAGAAAGTTTCATAATGGAATCCTTTTAAACGGTCAAAACTCGTAATTAAATTTCACCGTTCTCATAATCCTGCTGAGCGCGCTTGTCTTGAGAAAATTCAAAATAGGGTCACTTCATTTCTGTTGTGGTTTTATACCCTTTGTCGCTTTCGCCAGTAACACACAGCGCAAATACATGGCGCAGCCTCATATTTTGATTAAGTGATTACTCACATTTGACTGTTTCAGGCACCAGAAGCCCTCAAAGACGACTTGACATTAAGTAAGTGTTTAATCACTATAACGCCAATAAGGCATTCAGTGCCCTATCCAGCCCCCCCAAAAGAAAGGGCGTCATCTTGAAGACTGAAACTTTACCTGACCCCGATGGCGACTTGCCGGCCATTATTGCAGCCCCAGATACGGGAAAGGGCCGCATTGAGCGCGCCGCACTGCAATTATTTTCAATCGCAACGATTGAAGGGGTGTCGACCAAACGCATCGCCCAAGCTGCCTCTGTCTCAGAGGGGTTGCTTTACAAACATTATAAAAGCAAAGATGCACTCGCCCGCGCTTTGATGCTCGCCATAGATAGGCGCCTAACCCACATGATTACGGATATTGCAGGAATGGATATATCTCTGGACGACAAAGTCAGGCGTATCACCGTAGAATATTGCCGCATAGCGGACGCAGATTGGGCCCTCTTTCGCTATCACATTTTGCATCTTCACCGCTTTCCGAACTTATCTGAGAGCCCAAACCGTAGCCCCCATGGCGCGGCCAGCGATCTGCTAAGTGATGCTATGAATAAGGGCGAAATCGCCAGTGAAGACCCTGCCCTCTTGGCGGCTATGGCGCTTGGCGTTGTTTTACAAACCGCACAGTCAAAAATTTTGGGCCTTATAGAAGGCCCGCTTCTCCCGCAGGCAGGACGGCTCTCTATGGCTGTTTTAGCTATATTGGGGTTGGAAGGATAAAGATGCGATCCACTCTTTTTAATATCTTTTTCTATGCTGTCACGACCCTTGGGGCCGTCCTCATCACGGTTTTTACGCTCATTCCTGGACGAAAAATGACGATGATTGCTGTGCAAATTTACACTAAAATCATCTGCTGGGGCATGCGCTTCATTGCCGGCATTAAGGTCAATGTAAAAGGCCGTGAGCATATCCCTGATGGCCTTTGTATATTAGCCGCCAAACATCAAAGCTATGGCGATGGCCATGTAATTTTTTCTCATGTCAAAGACCTCTCTTTTGTGACGGGCGACCAATTATTGAAAATCCCGCTCTTGAAGCAGATTTTAAATAAAATGAATGCCGTTGTGATTGACAGCTGTGGGGGTTCTGATGTGCGGCAGGACATGGATGCCCAAGCTGAAATCATAAAAAATCAAGGGAGGCGTATCTTGATCTTCCCCGAAGGTCATCTCTCTGAAATTGGCACCCATCATCGCTATCGGAAAGGGGTTTGGCATCTTTATAATGACTTTAACTGCCCCGTTATCCCTGTGGCAAATTCGCTGGGTCAACGCTGGAATCAAATGGACTGGAAAAAGCATCAAGGCCATGCCACGATAGAATTCATGGAACCCATCGCCCCTGGAATGGATAAAGAGAGCTTTATGGCATTACTGCAAGAGCGAGTAGAAACACAGTCTATTGCCTTGCTTGACCATGACAATCTTGGCGCGCTCAATCCCCAAGATATTGGGCTATTACGTGAAAACGAAACGGCCCGCCAAAAACGGGCGAAACGGGAAAATGAAGCAGGATCCCCTCATGACCAATAGTATAAATGAGGCAGATACTCCGCCTATCGAAGATAAAGGCGGGTTAGGGTTTATCGTAAAGCGCCGTTTCGCGCCGCTCTTTATCCTGCTGCAATCCGGTACCTTTAATGATAGTGCGCTCAAGAACGCTCTTATTGCCCTTATTACTTTTGGCGGAATTGCTTTTCTTTCTGACCTGCCATCTGCGATACGCGTGCCCGTGGCGACCCTCATATTCACGGGCCCCTTTACGCTAATCTGCCCTATCGCAGGGCAAATCTCTGATAAATTTGACAGAGGCATCGTTCTGCGCTGGGTGAAACGGTTTGAAATTCTTATCATGTGTATTGCGGCGCTGGGCTTTTGGCTCGTCGATGTCCGAATCCTAGCCCTTGCTTTGGGGTTGATGGGCGCGCAATCAGGGTTTTTCTCTCCCACAAAAAATGCAGTTCTGCCGCAATGGCTAACCCCAAAAGAATTAATTAGAGGCAACGCGCTATTAAATGGTTTTGTCTTTGTCATGGTTTTGGTCGGACAGGTCGTCGCCACATATTTAGTCTTAACCGAAGGCGGGCCCAAAATGGTGGCGGGTATGCTCTTGATATTTGCGCTCATTGGATGGATTGCCTCTGAATTTTGCCCGCCTGCTCCCGCGCCAACACCAGAGCTTAAAATAAACTTTGAACCCATCTCGGCTACGTTTACTGCGCTGTCTCATGCCTTGAAAGCCCCCACAGTTCTCCGCCCTATGCTGGGAATTGCTTGGTTCTATGGTCTATCAACAGTCTTTGTGACGACTTTCCCAGATTATGTCGCTACTGTTATGGGTTATGACTTCAGCGTATTGATTGTCATTCTTGTCCTTTCCACGCTTTCCATTTTGCTTGGCTCGCTTATCGTCATGTTTGTCGGGAACATGAAAATTTGGGGCCCTGAGGCCGTGCGCCTTTCTGCCCTAGGCATTACGGGAGTCATGATCTTTATTGGGCTCGTCTACCTTTTACCGAGCCCAACCCATAATGGTGACAGGCTTGGCACGGCGGCAGACTTCCTCGCCAACCCACACACTCCAGCCTTTTTAGGCGCGGTCTTACTGTCTTCTGTTTGTAACGGATTATTTGTCGTCCCCTTACAAGCTATGGCCCAAAGACGCGCTGATCCAAAAATTCGCGCTCGCTTAATGAGCGCAGGCGCAGTCTTGCTGAATCTCTTTGTGAATATAACGACATTTGGCCTTATCGGTCTGGCGCTCTTACGGCTGCCGCCCAAATCCCCTTTCCTTATGGTGATAGTGGGGAGCGCGATTGTCGCCGCTTATGCTATCTATCGCAGCGTCAAACCCGTCGAGCACAAAATATATGTGTCATAAGCTGTGAAAAGTCCTTTATCGTTAACGCGGAATTAAGCGTATATCTGGCGTAATAGGGGTGATGAATAAAACAGGCCACACCATGAAAACTTTTGCACTGACACTCTCTGCTATATTGGTCTGGGGCGCGAGCTTTATCGCAAGCCCTGCGCAAGCTGCTGAACCTAAATTACAAGGCACCTATAGTGATTGGGCCGTTTACACGCGAGCAGAAGGGAATGACCGTATTTGTTACGCATTAGCCAAACCTGAAGTCAAAGCCCCTGCTAATGTTAAACATGGTGATATTTTTTTTATGGTCGCCAATTGGAAATCTGGCGCCGCCAAAGAACAGCCGAGCCTCTTAGCGGGTTACTCTCTTAAGACAACGCGCGCGCCTGCCGCGTATGTCGGCTCAACCAAGGTCATGATGTATGCCGCAGATAATGAGGCTTTCATCGAAAGCGGGAATGATGAACAAAACCTGGTTCGCAAGATGCGGGCTGGAGCCGACATGCGCGTAGAGGCCGTCAGCGCACGCGGCACAGAAACATCATATGTCTTTTCTTTAAAAGGGGTTACGGCTGCACTACGCAAAGCCAAATCAGCCTGTAGCTAGCTTATAAAAAACGCTCTCCTGACCTCGCATCTTGACCCTTTGCCCGTTAACGCCCATTTAGCGCGGCATGGGCGATATACCCGACATAAAGCCAAAAGACGCTTCTGCTGATAACGACACAAAGGTCGTGAATTTGGGCTGTCGTCTCAACGCCTATGAAAGCGATGTTATGGCAGGACATGCGCGTGACGCTGGACTGAAAAACACAATAATAATCAATACCTGCGCCGTTACCAATGAAGCAGTCGCAGAGAGTCGGCGACAGGTTCGTAAGGCGCGGCGGGACAATCCCGATTCAAAAGTGATCGTGACAGGCTGCGCTGCACAAATCGACCCCAAGGCATTTGCGGATATTAAAGGCGTTGACCACGTTATTGGCAATCATGAGAAAATGTCGCCGCAAAGCTTTGACCCAGATTTTCTGAGAACGTCTGAACCCATTCGCGTGAATGATATTATGAGCGTCTCTGAAACGGCCCCGCAATTTATGGGGAGCGGCAATCAAGCTCTGTTCAAGTCGCAAAATCGTAGCCGTGCTTTCTTACAGGTTCAAAATGGGTGCGACCACCGCTGTACATTTTGCATTATCCCCTATGGACGCGGTAATGCACGGAGCGTCCCGGCTGGCGAAGTTGTAGGGTCTGTGAAATCTCTCGTCGCCCAAGGTTTTAATGAAGTCGTTCTAACAGGCGTAGATTTGTCATCATGGGGCGGCGATTTACCCGGAAGCCCGCCTTTAGGGGATTTAGTTAGACGCGTTTTAAAACTTGTTCCTGACCTGCCACGGCTACGGCTATCCTCTATTGATCCCGCCGAAGTCGACGATGTCCTTTTTGATCTATTGACCACAGAGCCGCGCATGACGCCTTATTTACATTTGTCGCTACAAGCGGGTGACAATATGATATTAAAACGCATGAAGCGGCGGCACAGCCGGGACGATGTTATTTCGCTTTGCGATCGGCTTACTACCGCACGGCCGGAGATGACATTTGGCGCCGATATTATCGCAGGCTTTCCCACTGAAACAGAGGCCATGTTTAAAAACTCATTGCGCATCGTTTCAGACGTAAAAATTCCTTGGCTTCATGTTTTCCCCTATTCCGCTCGCGAAGGCACACCCGCTGCAAAGATTCCTCCTGTAAATGGTAATATTGTGAAAAGCCGAGCAAAATTATTACGCGCTGAAGGCGAGGCCGTAAAAGCCCTTCACTTACAAAGCCGCATTGGGGATATAGATATGGCTTTGTTTGAAGAGACAGGTTTTGCCCGTCTGCCTGACTTTTGTTTGGTTAAGGTAGACACACCCGCCAAAAGCGGTAGCTTAGCGCAAGTTAAAATTACGGGGGCAACCCCCGAGCATCTAATTGGAACCCTGATTTAAATGGCTGAAGAGAAAAAGAAAAAAGGGTTTTTATCCCGTTTCGGCTTAAAGTCGAAAGATGAAAAACGTGCCGAGGAAGCCGCTCAAAAAGCGGCTGAACAAAAACGCGTCGATGAACAAATGGCGGCGCGAATGGCGGCAATTAATGCGGCCGCCCTGAAATCTGCCCGTGAAATGGATGCGCAAAAATCCTCTGATGATATTACGGAAATCAGTGCAGAAGAACAAGCGCGCCAAGAAGCCGAAGATAAACGCCAAGCCGAGATTCAAGCCGCAAAAGATGTCGCCCGCGCAAAACAGCTCGCTGAAGAACGCGCCAATCAAGCTGCATTAGACGCCGAACGGGAAGCCAAGGCTAAAGCCGCTAAACTAAAAGCCGAAGAAGAGGCCAAAGCGCTTGCCGCAAAACAGGCTCAAGAAGCTCAAGAGCGCGCCGAGGCCCAACGCCTAGAAAAAGAACGGTTAGCCGCCGAAGAAGCGGCGCAAAAAGCCAAAGAAGACGCCGCCATCAAAGCCGCAAAAGACGCCCAAGAGGCGGCGGCGCTTAAGGCACAAGCCGAGGTCGCCGCCAAAGCCCGAGAAGAAATCGAAGCCCAGCGACGCGCCGAGATTATTCGTCAGGAAGAGGCCGCAAAATTAGCCGCTATCGCAGAAGCGAAGCGCCTTAAAGACGCGCAAGACAAAGCTGATGAGGCTGCACGCCTTCAGCGCATGGCTGATGAAGCCAAAGAAGCGGAACGCCGCGCCCGTATCGCTGAAGAACGCGCGACGCGCGAGGCTAATGAACGTGAAGCTCTGGCCAAAATTAAAGCCGAGCGTGAGGCCAAGCTTGAGGCTGAAGGCAAGCTAGCCCCTAAACAGGGGCAAACCACTGACGACTCTCCATCCAATTTCTTGGCCCGAATTTCTAAAGGCCTGAGCAAGTCCACCTCTCGGATGTCAGAAAGCATGGCAGCGAGTTTTACAAAGCGCACACTGGATGACGCGGCCATTGAAGATTTGGAAGATATATTAATTGCCTCCGACCTTGGTACAGGGCCAGCTCTGAAAGTGACTTCAAGGCTTGCTCAAGATAAATTTGATAAACAAATCACGGATCTTGAAATTAAAATTGCGTTAGCGGATGTCATATCTGAAATTCTTACCCCGCTAGAAAAACCTATTGTCTTGGGCGCTGTAAAACCTCAAATCCTGCTTTTCGTTGGTGTGAACGGCTCTGGCAAAACGACTACCCTTGGCAAAATCGCAAAGCGCTTTACCGATGATGGTAAAAAAGTTTTAATTGCTGCGGGCGACACATTTCGTGCCGCGGCGTTTGAACAACTTTCTGTTTGGGGTGAACGCGCCAATGCACCCGTCATGTCTGGCAAAATCGGCGCAGATGCTGCTGGTTTGGTTTATGACGCCATAGAACGTGCTCGCGATGAAAACTTTGACATCCTGATGATTGATACGGCAGGGCGTTTACAAAACAGAACGGAATTAATGGACGAACTCGCTAAGGTTTTACGCGTCATTAAAAAGCAAGACGAAACGGCACCTCATCATTCCATCTTGGTGCTGGACGCGACCGTCGGGCAAAATGCTCTTATGCAAACAGAAGCCTTTGCCAAAACCGCAGAGGTTAGCGGTCTTATCATGACAAAACTCGACGGCACAGCCAAAGGCGGCGTCCTCGTCGCTTTGTCGGATAAATATAATCTGCCTATTCACTGCATCGGCATTGGTGAACAAGTCGAAGATTTAGAGAATTTCTCAGCGCCCGTTTTTGCGGCGGCCTTAAGCGGCGTGGCAGATGAAATGCGCGATTAATGGCATGAGTTAAATATTCAACGTCTTGTTTGTTATTCTAGTTTGTTGTTGTGTGCTCCTCAATTGCGTCTTCGCCTATACCAGTAACATAGCACCTGCACTTGAGATATAACTCGCCATTATTCTTGCCATTTATCTGATCCTAAGGCACAGGGCATATCATGACTGAATCCTCTACATCTTCCTCCACGTCTAAAACCAAACCAAGTGCTTGGCTTGAATTTGGGCCGCTACTGGTATTTTTTGTAGCCTTTCAAATTTTGAAACGCCGCAACGCAGATGAAGCCATGCTACAGGCCGCAGGTCTGTTTGCTATTGTGGCCGTAATCGCCCTGCTGATCTCTTGGGTTAAGCATAAGTCTGTTTCGCCCATGCTCATTTTATCGACGGTGATCATCGCTTTCACAGCGGGTTTGGCTATTGCATTTGAGAATAAGACTATTTTCTATATGAAGCCGACGATTGTGAATGTGATGTTTGGCGCCGCTGTCATTGGCGGGGTTTTTCTCAATCGAAATGTTGTAGAGCTTCTTCTGGGCGGAGCCTTCGAAATGCCACGTGATAAATGGAATATTATTGCCATTCGCTGGGGGTTGTTCTTCTTTTTCTGCGCGGCGCTTAATGAGGTTATTTGGCGTACACAATCCGAAGACTTCTGGGTGAACTTCAAAGTTTTTGGCTTTCTACCCCTCACCTTAGTTTTCACATTAACGCAAATACCTTTCATACAAAAGCACGGCAAAATTAAAGATCAAAATTCAGGGTAAACGCGCATTAATCTTTTCTTTAGCATGAGATTAAGCAAGCATTGCGGCGCAACCTTAGCCTGATACTACACGGCGCATGAAACAACATGCGGAAATCGAATCAGAATTCAAAGAAGGGTTAACGCACCGCGTTGTGGCGGTTATTCGTTCAATTGAATCAACAGCCGGCTGGGACCATTCAAGCAAACAAAATGAAACCTATCTTTATATCTTAAGGGCCGCGCAAAATGTCGGCTGCTTAGAGCCTTTTAGCAAAGAACAAAGCGCACTTAATAATTACTTGCAATTTAAAAAAGCGGGACGGAAAATGTGTGACTATGCTTGGCGGCTTTTAGCCCAATCTCAGTAGTTATTTCAGTAGATATTACAGGAAGTATGACCGCTATACGGCGCTTTATAATTGAAACAAAGACCATTCCTGTTATAAGCCGCGCATATTTGCAGACCCCTATTTTTGACGAGGATGGCTCATGGCTTCACTAGACAGTTTTAATTGCGAACGCACCTTGGATGTGCGCGGCGGAACATATACCTATTATGATCTGAAAGAGGCCGAAAAAAACGGCTTGAAAAACATCTCAAAGCTCCCTCGCTCTCTTAAGGTTTTGCTCGAAAACCTTTTACGTCATGAAGACGGCAACACTGTCAAAAAAGAAGACATTCAAGCCATCGCAGCCTGGCTTGGACCGAAAACGTCTACACATGAGATCGCCTACCGCCCTGCACGTGTTTTGATGCAAGACTTCACAGGCGTACCTGCCGTTGTTGACCTAGCAGCCATGCGTGACGCGATGGTTAAACTTGGCGGCTCTGCCGAAGCCATTAATCCGCTCAACCCAGTTCACTTGGTCATCGACCATTCTGTTATGGTTGATTATTTCGGCACACAACAAGCCTTTAAGAAAAACGTTGATCGTGAATATGAGCGCAATGGTGAGCGCTATGACTTTTTGAAATGGGGTCAGAAAGCGTTTGACAATTTCTCTGTTGTGCCTCCTGGAACGGGCATTTGTCACCAAGTGAACTTAGAGAACCTTGCGCAAACAGTATGGACAAAAACGGAAGGTGGCAAAACATATGCCTTCCCTGACACACTCGTGGGGACAGACTCTCACACCACTATGATTAATGGCCTCTCTGTATTGGGTTGGGGCGTTGGCGGAATTGAAGCCGAAGCCGCAATGCTTGGCCAGCCTATCTCTATGCTTATTCCAGAAGTTGTTGGCTTTGAGCTTACAGGTAAAATGGTTGAAGGCTCCACCGCAACGGATTTGGTTTTACGTGTTGTTGAAATGCTTCGCCAAAAAGGCGTGGTTGGTAAATTCGTTGAATTTTACGGCGAAGGTTTGGATCACCTATCTCTCGAAGACCAAGCTACATTAGCCAATATGGCACCTGAATATGGCGCAACATGTGGTTTCTTCCCGATTGATGCTGATACGCTGAAATACTTAAATGCCACAGGACGCGACGAAGCCCGTATCGAATTGGTTGAAGCCTATGCCAAAGCGCAAGGCCTATGGCGTGATGGTTCAGACGCCGTTTATACCGATACAGTTCACCTTGATATGGGAACCGTAAAACCGGCTCTCTCTGGCCCAAAACGCCCACAAGACCGTTTCGACCTCGACGGTTCTTCAAAAACTTTTGCCAAGATTTTACGTGACGAATATAAAAAGTCTCCCGCAGAAGGGTCAGCTATCCCCGTTAAGGGCAAAGACTTCAGTGTTGATCACGGTGATGTCTTTATTGCAGCGATTACCTCTTGTACCAACACATCAAACCCATCTGTTATGATGGCGGCGGGTCTTGTGGCGCAAAAAGCGAATGCTTTAGGATTGACTGTTAAACCTTGGGTCAAAACATCTTTGGCTCCAGGTTCACAAGTCGTCGGTGAATATCTAGAAAAGTCTAAGCTACAAACAGAACTCAATAAACTCGGTTTTGACGTGGTGGGTTATGGCTGTACAACGTGTATCGGCAACTCTGGACCTTTGGCCGATGAACTTTCAGCCGCTATCGCAGAAGGCGATTTGGTCTCTTGTTCAGTTCTATCAGGTAACCGTAACTTTGAAGGCCGGATTGGGCCCGATATTAAAGCGAATTTCTTGGCCTCACCGCCGCTTGTTGTGGCTTATGCTCTCGCGGGTTCAATGCATCACGATTTTGATGTTGATCCTCTTGGTGTCGATAAGGACGGGAATGATGTCTACCTTAAAGATATCTGGCCATCCTCTTCTGAGATTGCTGAGGTCGTTCGCAAAATCATCACACGTAAGATGTTCACCGAGCGTTACGCGGATGTATTCAAAGGCGATAAGCAATGGCAGAAAATCAAAGTCACTGGCGGCGAAACTTATGACTGGCAACCAAAGTCAACATATGTCCGTAACCCCCCTTATTTTGATGGCATGACAACCACGCCTGATGCGGTTGAAGATGTCAAAGGGGCTAACATCTTGGCGCTACTTGGTGATTCCATCACCACAGACCATATCTCGCCGGCGGGTGCGATTAAAGGCGACGGTCCTGCTGGGCGTTATTTGACTGAAAATAATGTTGTCCGTGCAGAATTTAACTCCTTTGGTTCACGACGCGGCAACCACGAGGTGATGATGCGCGGCACATTCGCCAATATCCGCATCAAAAACTTAATGGCGCCAGGCACAACGGGCGGCGTGACGAAATATGTCCCGACTGGCGAAGTCATGAGTATTTTTGACGCGGCTGAAAAATACAAAGCCGACAATAAAGACTTGGTTGTCTTTGCTGGTGGTCTTTACGGCAATGGGTCCTCTCGTGACTGGGCCGCTAAAGGGACCATCCTTTTAGGTGTCAAAGCCGTTATCGCTGAAAGTTTCGAACGTATTCACCGTTCAAACCTTATCGGTATGGGTGTTCTTCCGCTTGAATTCCAAGAGGGAGAGAGCTGGGAAGGTCTCGGTCTAACAGGTGATGAAACCGTTGATATTGAAAATATTGATGCGATCACACCGCGTTCAACACTAGATGTTATGATTACATCTGCCGATGGTTCGAAAAAATCCATCACTGTGAATGTTCGCATCGATACAGAGAACGAACTGGAATATTACAGAAATGGCGGCATCTTGCATTATGTTCTGCGTAATTTAGCCCGCGAAGCCGTCGCCGCAGAATAAGCGCTACAGGCCCTATGAACTTTAAAGCCCGCTCTTTGAAGCGGGCTTTTTTAATGACGCTTTGTTAAGCGCGTTTATAAACCCAATACTCACATTATTGCGCTAGTGTAGTTTCATAGAAACACGGATAAAGTGTATGGAACGTCGCTATGAAAACCTCTTAAAGACTATTTTGCTCTTTAAGCTTTGCCTTTGGGTCATCATTGCCTTCAGCCGTTTATTGGCCGATCGCCTCGTCTCAAAGAAACCAAAGCTATCCCAAGCGTCCCTACATTTTGATGATCCCTATCTTGCGCAGGACGGACAGTCCGAAAACATCCTCGCGTTAAGATATCTATAGCCACTTAATCGCCTCCCCTCTCAGCGATTAAGTCGAGCCCCCTGACCATTGGGGCACTCTAATTGGTCAGGCCGGTTAAGGCGGTTCGTGTCAAACGGCTGTCTTAACCGTGTGGAGCACTTGAGCCACCACACCCTCTTCAACATCATATCGTCAATAAGTCTGCAATTCATTCGCAAAGTAATTGACATTCATTCGCACTTAGGGTTTATGGACTCATGATTTATTGCGTTTGCCGACAAATAAACACGGAGAAGGTTGATTTTGCCGCCTGTAATGGCGCGAAAACAGCCCGTTGTGTTTTAGCACATTACGGCGAACGCTTTAATTGTGGAAAGTGCGCAAGTTCAATCCAAGAGAGACTCGATGCCAAATTGGCGCCTGCTCTCCCTATCGCGGCTGAATAGCGCATTTTGAAATTTTAGAGAAACGTCTGTCCAAGACGCTTCAAATTTGTTATGCTGACTTCGACCCAAGTCGGAGACCATATACTTATGCGCAACAATCCAAAGACAATCGAATTTTTAAATGCCGCCCTGAAGAATGAGCTAACAGCCATTAATCAGTACTTCCTACATTCTAGAATGTTGAAAGACTGGGGTGTCTCGAAACTGGCACAAAAAGAATATGAAGAATCCATCGATGAAATGAATCATGCGGATTGGATTATTGAGCGCATTCTTTTTCTCAACGGATTGCCTAACCTCCAAGATCTTGGAAAACTATTCATTGGCGAAAATGTCGAAGAAATTATTGAATGTGATCTGAAAATTGAA
The DNA here is from genome assembly GCF_003634015.1 of Litorimonas taeanensis. NCBI lineage: Bacteria > Pseudomonadati > Pseudomonadota > Alphaproteobacteria > Maricaulales > Robiginitomaculaceae > Litorimonas > Litorimonas taeanensis. The sequence continues at coordinate 781,157 of NZ_RBII01000002.1, read as the reverse complement.
CATATCGCCATCCCTGTTTTACGCGACGCCGTAGAACATTGTGAAAGTGTTCGAGATTATGTAACGCGCGACCTTTTTGCGAAAATTCTAACGAGCGAAGAAGAGCATTTAGACTGGCTTGAAACGCAGCAAGATCAAATCAGACTTATTGGTCTTCAAAATTACATTCAAAATCAATCAGAGCCTAACGCTGAATAATCACACGTCCTAGAGCCCGTCTGCCGAAGAGAATTGACTTGCAGGCAGTCTGGGCTTAGTGCGCGCTCCTTTCATAGGCCGTAGCGGGTCGTTTCCCCATTCGGACCAATATGACTACTTTTTCTTCTCTGCAGTTAGCAGAGCCCTTAAACCGCGCTTTGCAAGATTTAGGGCATGAAACGCCAACTCCAATTCAAAGCCAAGCGATACCCGAGGCCTTACAAGGGCGCGACATAATGGGCATTGCGCAAACAGGCACAGGGAAAACGGCAGCTTTCGCCCTGCCGACCTTGAACCACATAATCACTGTTGAAAAAGACGCCCCAAAACGCAGTGCCCGCGTTCTAATTCTCGCGCCGACACGCGAACTCGCCGACCAAATTGCTGTTTCAGTCCGTGACTATGGTCGCCACGTCACAGATCTTTCAGTGTCTTGTATCTATGGCGGCGTTTCTATTAACCGCCAAATCAAACGCCTAGTGTTTGGAAATGATGTTATCGTCGCAACACCCGGACGATTAATCGATTTATTAGATCGCAAGGCCATTCACCTGAATGAGGTTGAGGTCTTGATATTGGATGAAGCCGATCAAATGATGGATATGGGCTTTATTCACGCCCTTAAAAAGATTGTGCCCATCCTGCCTAAAGACCGGCAAACGCTTTTCTTTTCGGCAACTCTAGCGCCCGCCATTAAAAAACTCTCTCAGCAGTTCTTAACGGATCCAGTACACATCTCTGTAACCCCAGCGAACACGACGGCAGAGAAAGTGGAACAGCGTGTTTATCACGTTAATCAAGCCGACAAACAAAGCCTTTTAAGCGTGGCTCTGTTGGATGAAGAGGTGAAAAAGTCACTTGTCTTTACGCGTACAAAACACGGAGCAGACCGTATTGTTAAACGCCTCGCGCAAGTCGGCATTTTGGCTGTCGCCATTCACGGAAACAAATCCCAGGGCCAGAGACAGCGCGCCTTAGAAGATTACAGATCCGGTAAAGTAGACGTCCTTATCGCAACTGATATTGCCGCACGCGGGATAGATATACCCGGCATTACACATGTATTTAATTATGAAATTCCAAATGTACCCGAACAATATGTTCACCGCATTGGACGTACAGCTCGGGCAAAACGTAACGGCGTAGCCGTCGCCTTTGTCGACAAAAGTGAGAGTAATTATCTTAAAGATATCGAAAAATTACTGAAAGAAAAGCTCCCGAAAATGGACATGCCGTCAGATATGACGGAAAAGCTTCAAACGCTTAAATCTCGCAAGCCTTTACCACCGCCCGAAAAACCAAAGCCTGATGCCCGTAAAGGTCGCGGGAAGTCCAAAAAGAAAGCGCGCTCATCAAACGCTTCCAAAACAGAAGCTGGCAATTCCAGATCAAATAAATCTCAAGGCGACTTTCAGCGCGGTCCTAAAAAAACGGCAGCAAAACCTAACAATAGGCAGGGTCATTCTAGCAAAAACAACACCGCGGAAAATAACGGCGGCACATCTCATCGTGCTGAACAACCGCAAAACCGGCGGGTGAATGAAAAGGGCGAACGCGTAAGGTCACGTAAGCCCAAATCAGAGAACGCTTCAGAGAGTACGCCTCAAAAGCCAGAGCTCTCAGCCGAAGCTCGCAAAGCGCAGTCTTACTCAGGCAAAGGGTTCAATCGAGCAAAATCAAATGCCTCTAAAGGGGGCGGCAAAGGGAAACCTTCAAACCGCTCACGGCATAAACCCGCACAGGGCAATCGCGGACAAACATCAGGCAAAGCGTCAACACATAAACCCAGAGGGCGAGGATAAGCCATATTCCCCGCTCAGTATATAAGTGCACGCAATTAGAGCTTTAGACCAAAAACAGCTCTGGCGCCTTGGGCATCTTTTTCAATCTGGGTTTTTAACGCTTCGAAGCTTTCGAATTTTTTCTCCGCCCGAATGAAACTGCGAAAGCGTACCGTGATACGTTGACCATATAAGTCTCGGTCAAAATCCAGAATATGGACTTCTAAACGGGCATCTTCGCCGCCAACAGTCGGTCGGTTGCCCGTATTTGCAACGGCGGGGCGACGCTCTGTTTCTCCATCGATCTGTACATCAACGCAATATACGCCAAATTTTGGCCGCACTAAATCGCCAAACTCAAGATTGGCCGTTGGGAAATTAATGGTTCGGCCGCGTTGTTGGCCTTTCTGAACGGTTCCATCAACAGTCCATGGACGAGACAACATGTGATGCGCATGGAATACATCCCCAGACTGTAAAGCTTTGCGAATTTCTGTACTGCCATATTTTCCATATAATTGATGGAGACCAACAGGCGGCATGGCTGTCACGCCAATATTCCGAGCGGCGCAAAGGCGCTTCAAGCTCTCAACATTGCCGCACCTATTTTTGCCGAAACCGTAATCTTCTCCAACAACGACATGGCGGATTCCTAGGCCTTCGTGGAGAACCTGTTCGACGAATTCGGTATCCTCTAAATCCCGCAGCTCCGCCGTAAAGGGAATTTCATATAAATGTTCGACGCCCAACTCAGCCATTATTTCTGCACGAATAGTAGGGCTCATAAGGCGAAAGGGCGGCGCCTCGGGTTTAAAAAAGCGAAAGGGGTGTGGGCGAAAAAGACCAATGCCCAAGGGCGCTTTTAGGTCTTTGGCGATAGATTTTGCAGTTGCAATAACGGCCTGATGACCGCGGTGCAAACCATCAAAATTGCCCAAAGCCAGAACGGCGCCTTTATCACTCGCTTTAAGGCCTGAATAAGAAGTCAGCGTTTTCAAAACGTATTACAGCGCTATCGCAGGCTTATTCAGTTGGTCGTTTTTGAACAAAGACGCCTGCGTCACCTCGGCAAATTTTCTCACCATTCACTTCACAATGGCAACGCATTTTCACGCGACCTGAACGCTCATTTATTTCTGCGACTTCGGCTACAGCCGTGATTTCATCGCCTATAAAAGCAGGTTTTCGAAATCGTAAATTTAATTCAACAAATAAGGCCCCTGGCCCAGGAAGGTCATTCCCCAGAACCGCCGAAATGAAAGACGCCGACAAGGCCCCATGTGCAATCCGCTGACCAAATTGGGTCGTCGCCGCAAATTCAGCATCAACATGAATTGGGTTATGATCGCCCGTAATGTCTGCGAATGTATTTATCATCTCTTCTGTGATAATGGCGGTTGTGCTCGCCTTCATACCGACTGAAATATCTTCGAGGTAGTATTTTACGTCACCCGTCATGTTTAACCCTTAGCGTCTCTTATTCTTTCAAGGAAAGCGTAATATCATTCACGCCCACACATTACCACGATAATTTCGGTGTCATGTAGCGCGCAGTAATTTTGTGTTTCTGAAGCAAAGCCTTAAACTTTTCAGTAGTGTCGCCATACAGCCCGTCTTGAATGAACAAACAATCATAGCCTTGCTCTTGGGCGCCCAGAAGATCTGTAAAAATATTATCCCCTATGCATAGGACGCGTTCGACCTCTGGTAATGTCCCTAAGACTTCCTCGAGCCACGCGCGCGACAACCGATATATTGGGTCATGCGGCTTACCTGAATAAACAACCCGTCCGCCCATTTTCTCATAGAGCTGTGCCAAAGCCCCGCCGCAATAGACAACTTTGTCACCGATACGCACTTTTACATCGGGATTGACACAGATGAACTCTAGGTCGCGTTTTATCGCATGGCCAAGAAGTTCGCGGTAATCATCTGGCGTTTCATCATCATCAAAGGGACCCGTGCAAGATATAAACTCAGCCTCATCTAAATCTGAAAAATTCAGCTCTAGCCCATCATAAAGCGCATCATCACGTTCGGGGCCAAGCTTAAAGGCGGGCCCGGGGGCGCGCCGCGCTAATTCATCGATTGTCGCATCACCTGATGTAACGATAGCGTCCCAAAAACCACCGGGCACACCGATGCGGGCAAAGCTATGAGGAATTGCTACGCTTGGCTGAGGCGAGTTAGAAATCATAACAACAGGTCCACGCTCTTCCCTGAACCGTTCCAAGGCTTCACACGCCGCCATATTGGGCGTCTTCCCATTATGCACAACACCCCATATATCACATAAAATAGCGTCGTAATCCTCAGCAATATCACCGAGGCCAGACAAATCCTGAAAGTCTTCGTGTAAATTACTCATGCTATTATCCTAGAAAGCTTTAGCGTCAATCAGTCACTTTGCAGTCATCCCGATAAGCGCTATTCGCAACCCTATCAAGGGCCGAGATGTGCAGAGATAAAATCTATATTTTCTCCGCTAAATGTATATTTTTTCTACCCGCTGAGCGAAAGCGCTGGACGCCATCCGGCAATGGCCGCAAAAGACCGCTATGAGCACTCCATCCCCAATTGCCCCATGTCAACTTTACCTGCTTACTCCACCTGTGATTACAGACATGGCGGCTTTTTTACAGAGCCTAGAGGCCGCCTTAGCGGCCGCGCCCGTCGCCTGTTTGCAAATACGGTTAAAGGGCCTCTCTGATTCAGACCTCATTCAGGCTGGAAAGGCTATTACGCCTCTTTGTCACCAATATGGCGTCATGGTTTTAATGAATGATCGCCCTGACCTCGTGGCTGAAATAAATGCGGATGGCGTTCATATCGGCCAAGATGACATGGACTATTTTTCATCCCGAGAGCTGTTAGGCGGGGATGCCATTATTGGTGTAACCTGTCATAATTCGAAAGGCCTTGCTTTTGAGGCCGCTGGCGCTGGGGCAGATTATGTGGCGTTTGGGGCGTTTTTTGAAACGCAGACAAAAACACCCAAGGCCCGCGCCGAATTGGAGATTTTAGAATGGTGGCACGAAGCAGTCGAGATACCCAGCGTCGCAATTGGCGGCATCACGGTCGAGAATGCGGCACAAGTGATCAAAGCTGGCGCGGACTTCATCGCTGTGAGCGCAGGGGTGTGGAAACACAAACAGGGCCCCGCCGCAGCCGTGTCGCAGCTCTCTGCACTCTGTTTGGAGCATTCGCGCTCATAGCCCCCTTTAACGCGGTAACAAGTTTTGCCGCCCCTGCCATTAACGCCGCAGAAACCGCCGCTAATTTTGAAGCCGCGCTTAACGCCTATCAGGACGGCAAACCCCTTCAAGCCCTCAGCCTAGCAAAGACTTCTGCTCGAGCTGGGAATTCCGACGCCGCCGTATTGGCGGGGCATATTTTACGTAAAGGCGAAGCAGGCAGTGTCAATCTGACTGAAGCCCGAAAATGGTTCGAACAAGGCGCTTTAAAAGGCCATCCTGACGCCCTTGTCGCTTTAGGCGAAATGGGGCTTTTGCAACAAGCAGGCCTGTCCCATAAAGACTCTCTTTCTTATCTTTTAAGGGCCGCTGAATCAGGGCGCACAGATGCGATGCGGGCACTTGCGGATATGTACCGCACTGGGCAAGGCACACAAGTCAACAAGGCCGAGTCTGAGTTTTGGTTAAGGAAGGCGGCGCAGAGCTTCGACAGCAAAGGCGCCAAAGCGTTGGGCGATAGCCTGTTTGAGACAGACCCCGAAGCCGCTCTTGCCGCCTATGAGCAAGCAGCCAATGCGGGCGATATAGAGGCCGCCTATATAGCCGGCGTCATGTATGCTGAAAATTATGACATTCGCCCCAATGAGCAAAAATCTGTAAATTGGCTACGCATGGCCGCAGAAGGCGGGCACCCAGCCGCGATGGCAGATTATGGCCTACTGGTTTATCAAGGCGTCGCCAGCAAGCCCTCTCAAAAAGAAGCGGCGGCCTGGTTTCAGAAGTCCGCGCAAAAAGGCGACAGTGAAGGCCAATTCCTCTATGCCTTCACATTGGCCAAAGGCGAAGGCGTCACGCAAAATTTTGAAGAGGCTTATTTCTGGGTCCTTAAATCTATAAAATCCGCCGAAACCATTCAAGGCAGTGACCTATATGATAAAGACCGAGAAACCCTGCGAACTGGACTTGAAGGACGCCTTAGCCCTGAAACGCTATCACGTGTGAAGGCCCGTTTATAGATGGGGTTATCAGGTCATTATGCCATCTTGGGAGCCACAAGCTGATAACAGGATTGCTTTCTAACGATAACTATTTATCATTCCCTAAAATTATTTAGGGGACATGAATGTCGGATAGTCAGAGCGGCCCAGTGCCAAATGAATCGCAAAAATCTAAGGGGTTTTTATCTTGGGTAGAGCGCACAGGTAATCGTCTGCCTGACCCTGTCTTTATTTTCTTTTATCTCATTCTCTTTTTGGTCCTCATTTCTGTCTTGGCCCAATTATTTGGCCTAACGGCAGAGCACCCCGTAAAAGTAAATGCTGACGGTAGCCCTGTTATTATTAAATCGGCCAGCCTTATTTCGGCAGAGAACATTCAACGGCTCTGGGTCGAAATGCCAAAGACTTTCACTCACTTCCATCCGCTTGGCTATGTCCTCGTTGTGATGTTGGGGGCAGGGGTTGCCGAACGCTCTGGCCTCTTCGCCAGCGGCATTCGCCAAGCTGTACGCGGCGCACCGAAATTTCTTTTGACGCCTGTTGTGGCTTTGGTGGCTATGCTCTCTAATCACGCGGCGGATGCGGGTTATGTTGTCATGATACCGCTCGCCGCGATTTTATTTGCAACTGTAGGGCGCCATCCTATGGCTGGTATTGCGGCAGCTTTCGCAGGTGTATCAGGGGGCTTCTCTGCCAATGTTTCTCCAGGGCAATTAGACGCCCTCCTGTTCGGCATCACCGAAGCCGCCGTAGACGGCGCAGGCATTGACCCAAGCTGGACAATGAATATCGCGGGTAACTGGTACTTTATTGCCGCGCTTATGTTTATTTATCTGCCTGTTATTTGGTTTGTGACCGATAAAATTATCGAGCCGCGCCTTGGCAAATGGGTTCCAGACGAAAGACAGGCCTTGGAATATGGCGGTGAGGATAAACCGCTCACCAAAGAACAAAGCAAAGGCTTACGCCGTGCAGGTTTAGCCATTTTGGCCGTTTGCGCGCTTTGGGCTGCCATGACATTTGGTCCCGGAACACCATTGTTAAATGATGGCCCCGGCACGGAAGGCCAAGATTGGTATGTCACGGCCACACCTTTTTTCCGGTCCCTTGTCGCAGGCTTTATGGTTTTATTTCTTGCCGCAGGGTGGGCCTATGGCAGCGCCGCAGGCTCGATTAAAAACCACAGAGACCTCGTCGATATGATGGCAGAAGCCATGAAAGATATGGGCTATTACCTTGTTCTTGCTTTTGCAGCGGCGCATTTTGTTGCGATGTTTAATTGGTCAAATTTGGGATTAATTACCGCCGTACATGGCGCTGATGGAATTAGATCAAGTGGATTGCCGTTGCCTATTGCGCTTGGGCTGATCGTGTTGTTCACAGGTCTTCTTAACTTGTTTGTTGGTTCTGCCAGTGCAAAATGGGCTCTTCTCGCGCCTGTTCTCGTGCCGATGCTTATGCTTTTGGGCATTAGTCCAGAAGGCGCGACAGCGGCTTATCGCGTTGGGGATGGGGCCACAAACATCATCACCCCGCTCATGGTATATTTCCCGCTTATCCTTGTCTTTGCGCGCCGCTGGCAAAAAGACTTTGGTCTGGGCAGCCTCACGGCCATGATGATCCCGTATTCAGTGTGGCTCTTAATTACAGGAGTCATATTAATGGTTGTATGGATTGCCTTTGGCTTGGATCTAGGGCCTGGCGCGCCTATCTCTTATTCACTACCTGGGTAAGAGGCGTCATGCGAGGGCGTCTCACGGGGCCCTCACGAAACCGTTAATAGACGGATAAAAATAATAGGATATGAGTTACATGTCTCTTAGAGGCATGCAAAATTCTTCCCTTTTACTTTTGCATTACAAAGAAGCTAGTTCCCCCCACTAGCTTCTTTTTTGCTATCTATAGATAGGTATTTTCAAGCAAGAAGTTTTATTTTGCTAACGTTCTGGCAATTCGAAAGCCATAATCGTCATAGCGGTAATCCGTCGTATATCGCAGGCGTTTTGCGGCGCGGGCCTGATAGCCATGTGTTACCCATGACCCGCCGCGCATAATACGGAACTTACAATCGCCATCTTTGCGCGCTCGTCCATCACGCGGCGCATTCGAATAATTGGCCGTCCAACAATCTTCGACCCATTCATAAACATTTCCATGAATATCATGAACACCATATTTATTGGCTTCAAAGCTACCGACAGGCACAGTTTTTCGTCGATATACACCTTTGGGCGCGGCGCCATATGGGAACTCACCGTTGAAGTTTGCTTGGTCAGAAGACAGCGTATTTCCTGTTGAAAATGGCGCGTTCAACCCACCTCTGGCGACATATTCCCATTCTGCCTCTGTTGGCAGGCGATACCGTAATCCTGTTTTTTTATTCAACCAGCGAATATAATGATTAGCGTCATTCCAACTGATATTAATGACAGGCCGAGTACCCCTACCCCAACCTCCATCTTTTGGTACATATCCTCTACAACCCCCGCCTTTGACGCATTTGTTCCAATCATTAAAAGTCACTTCATAGCGCCCAATTTCAAAAGGCGTACTGATTGTGACAGCCCGTTGCGGCCCTTCATTTGCGTCGCGCCGCTTCTCTGTTTGGGGACTACCCATAAGAAATTGGCCCGGCGGTATTGTCACCATGTTCATGGATTTTGGCGAAGGCTTAGAGTGGTCCAGTTTAGGCTTTATATAGACTGGCTTTGGCTTAGGCTTTTTAGCATCTAGTAAAATATAACGGCGGGCCTCAATAGATTGAGGGTCTGCCCTGCATTCTGTTGGCTGCACGAAAACCGCGCCGCTTAAGACCAAAACACAAATTTCACTTATCATAAGCCTTATCCCTCATGCTCGTCAGAAACTAGCATGGGAATAAAGACCAGAGTATTAATGATCGAAACCGGGATTTGTTCTGGCTAATTTGCGCATAAGCCCCGGCCAAACGAGGTTATCTCCCATACCGGGTACAAAGGCGGCGGCGCCCTGTTGATAGACTTTATCACCCATTTCGATGGGCTCCTCGATGAGATGCTCTTCTCCGCCGACAGATTGTGCAAAAATTTGAGCTTTGCAGGCGTTTTCAAGAAAATACATTCGCAAGAAAGCGGTGCCACAGGTTTTGCCCAAGGTCAGTGTTCCGTGGTTTCTTAGCATTAACAGACTTTTCGTCCCAAGGTCCGAGACAATACGTTCCCGCTCATCAATGTCCAAAGCAATGCCTTCATAGTCGTGATAGGCTAAGTCATTATAAACTTGCATCGACATTTGCGTGTAACGACGGAGGCCCTTTTTCTGTGCAGATACAGCCATGCCATAAGGGGTATGAACGTGAATAACACAGCCCGCATCCTTACGCGCCAAATGAACAGCAGAATGAATAGTAAAGCCGGCAGGATTAATGAAATAAGGCGTATCTTGGCAAATTTTTCCATCCATATCGATTTTGACCAAGGCTGACGCTGTCATTTCATCAAACATGACGCCATAAGGATTAATCAAGAAACGATGTTCGCCATTTTCATCAGGGAGGCGTGCGGAAATATGTGTGAAGACTAAGTCCGTCCAGCCATACATGGCACAGAGGCGATATGTGGCGGCGAGCTGTTTTCTGAGCGTCCATTCAGTATCGGAAACCTTACCCTCGAGGCGCGGTATCTCTGTTGGATCTGGAATTGCAAACCCTGCACTGGCCGTCATTGCTGATTGTTGGTTCATGATTTTCCCCATAGATTGGTTCTTTTACAACCTTATGCGGCATGACAGAGCAATTTGGCAAGACGACAGGCTCAGTAAAAGCCTGCCGCATAATCACTATTCAAACATTTTGGGCATGTCGACTTTGGTGTCGACTAAATTATTCTGCGTTAGAGACAGCTACTGGCTTCAACCCACTCTAAACCTTGTGCCTCAGCCACGGCCTCGATGGTTAACTTACCTTCGCAAACATTCAGTCCATTAAGTAAGTGCGCATCAGAACGCAAAGCTTCTTTCCAGCCTAAACGAGCGAGGCGTTTTGCATGATTCAAGGTGGCCGCATTTAATGCATAAGTCGAAGTGCGCGCTACGGCGCCGGGCATATTCGCTACGCAATAATGAACAACGCCATCAACAATATAGGTTGGGTCTGCGTGGGTTGTTGCATGCGACGTTTCAAAGCATCCACCTTGATCAATAGCCACATCCACTAAGACTGAGCCATCCATCATAGTCGACAAGTGCTCACGTGTGACCAATTTTGGAGCCGCCGCACCGGGGACGAGAACAGCGCCAATAACTAAGTCCGCTGTTTTCAACAGCTCATCAAGAACGGCAGGCGTAGAACGTATGACTTTGGCGCGATTGCCAAAATGATAAGAGAGCTCTTCCATCCGCTTATTGCTACGATCCAAAATCGTAACGTCAGCTTGCATACCAACAGCCATTTGCGCCGCATTAAAGCCCACATCGCCGCCGCCAATAATAACGACTTTTGCAGGGGCCACGCCGGGCACACCGCCTAATAGCATTCCGCGTCCGCCGCCATCTTTTTGCAGCGCTTTTGCGCCCACTTGAATTGATAAACGTCCCGCAACCTGGCTCATCGGGCGTAATAAAGGCAAAATGCCATCATCATTCGTCACAGTTTCATAGGCGATGCAAACTGCGCCGCTTTTAATCAAATCTTCTGTCTGAGGGGCGTCTGGCGCAAGATGGAGATAGGTGTATAGAATTTGACCAGGACGTAGCATGGCGCGCTCTACGGCTTGAGGTTCCTTCACTTTGATAATCATCTCAGCTTTTTCGAATATCTCTTTTGCTGTTTCGATTATTTTCGCGCCGGCAGCGATATAGTCTTCATCAGACGCCCCAACACCTGAGCCCGCCTGTGTTTCGACGAGGACTGAATGACCATCTTGGATGAGCTCTGCAACCGATTCAGGTGTTAACCCGACGCGGTATTCATGATTTTTAATTTCCTTGGGCACACCGATAAGCATGACTAATCTCCCTATAATTTACCCCCCTCTAACAAACGCGGTTTCGATAAAATCACTAAATGTATTCGACATTCACCGTGGAATTAGAATAATAATCAATCATACATAAATTTTATCGAATGAAATACTATGATTGACTCCATAGATAGAAAAATACTCGGAATACTCCAACAAAACTGCCGTCTTCCCATAGCTGATATTGGCGATAAGGTAGGGCTCTCTGCCTCTGCCTGCCATCGACGCATTGGGATATTAGAGAAAAATGGTATTATAGAACGCTATGCCGCCCGCCTTAATGGGGAAAAGCTAGGCTTCAATATGACCTTCTATGTTGAGGTAACCTTGGAAGGACAAAGCGAAGCGATATTATCAGCGTTTGAAAAGGCTGCGGTCGCACGCGCCGAAGTTCTCGAGTGTCACCTTATGACAGGCAGTGCCGATTATTTAATCAAAGTCGCCGCGCCAGATACCAAAGACTATGAACGGCTCTACAAACGTATCATTGCTTCCCTCCCTCACGTAAGCCGTATTCAATCCGCTTTAGTTATGAAAACGGTAAAGCGATGGGGCGGCTATCCCGCACATGGCGCATAATACTCTGCGGATTTCTGAAATTTCATGCCACGAAAAGGAAAAATCAGGCTTTTTAATAGACCCTGCCGATGGGATTGTTTAAGGCCAGAGAGAAATAAAATATATGAAACGCACGGGCTGTTTTCTACCAAGCCAATCGCCAGATAAGGTTCTTCTAAGGGTACATGTTAAAAACCGACAACACGCGTCAATTTTCTACATCTCTACGCACCGTTCTTTTGCGGAGCGGGAGTTCTATCATGGCCGGCATGACAATGGCTCTTACGGCCGCCACGGCATCTGCCCAAATTGGCGTAGAACAGACCGCCGCAGGGACAAACAGACCCTTAGAACTCGCCGATGATAGTCCATTTCGCGACCCTGACCTTTTTTACCTTGAGGCTGACAGTCTGACCAGCAATGAAGACGAAGGTATCTTGACCGTTCAAGGACAAGTCGAAGGACGTTATGAAGACCGCTCCCTCAGAGCAGACGAGGTCGTTTACAATCGAAATACGGGCCGCGTTATTGCCTCAGGAAATGTCACATTAATTGATGCGACAGGTTCGGTTCAATATGCAGATAAGCTAGAGCTATCAGAAGCCTTAGAGGCCGGCACCGCTACTAATTATACAGGCCGCATCCAAGGCGGCGGCGTTGTCGGCGCTCGTTTTGTTAATCGCAACACGAATGAAGAATTTGAGTTCTATAACGCTTATTACACGGCATGTGAGATTTGCAGAGAAGACGGCGAAGTTAAGAAACCAGCTTGGAGGCTTCGGGCTAAGCGCGTGAGACAAGACCGCGAAACGCGAACCATTCGTTATAATGATGCAGTTTTAGAACTATTAGGTTTGCCTGTTTTTTACACGCCTTATCTGGCCCATCCTGACCCGAGCGCGAAACGTGCCAGCGGGCTTTTGGCTCCGTTCATGGGGGTGGGTAGTGATAAGGGATTTACCGTTCAAACCCCATATTACTGGGCTATTGATGAGTCAACAGAGCTTACGGTAACGCCGCGAATTTTCACGAAAGTCAATCCGCTCCTAGGGTTGGAATTTGCACAGCGTTTTCACACAGGCCGGATAGACCTTGAAGGCAGCCTAACTTATGGCAGCGTCTTTGACCGTGATGGTAATGCGTTTGACGACCCAACCCTTTTCGCCAACCCTTCCGAAGCCCCCATTGATAAACGCTGGCGATCTCACCTCTATGCTGATGGCTATTTTCAGCCATCTGATTTTTGGGATTATGGGTTTGGTGTTCAGCTATCTTCTGATGACACTTATCTCAATCGATATGATTTAAATGAAAGCCCAGGAACGCGCGGGCTCTATCAATCTGAAAGCCGCCGAAACACCAGCCAAGCTTTCGTCATTGGGCAAAATGATAACACGCGCTTTAGCGTTTCGACCGTCGCTTTCCAAGATTTACGGTCTCGCTTTACCGAGCTAGATAATGGTCAGATTTTCTACGATGAATTTGATGACAGTCAGTTACCCGTTTTAGCCCCTAAGGTCGAAGCCGAATCCTATTTTCAAGACCCTGTCTTGGGTGGGCGGTTGAAAGCCTTTGGGGATACAACATGGTTGACCCGCAAAGTCGGCACAGATTATGGCCGCGCGACGGCAGGGCTAGATTACTCTAAAACATGGATTGCTCCTGCGGGTGTCGAGATAAAACCATTTGCTCAGGCGCGGGTTGACTATTTTGAATTAGAGCCAGATGGCGGATCAAAAACAGAGTTCTCTCGTACATTGGGTCAGATTGGTGCAGATTTCCGCTACCCGCTTATCAAGTCCACATCGACAGTCGACTGGATCCTAGAGCCACGCGTTCAAATCACGCAAAGTTTTGGTGACGGCAAACTGAATGAATTTATTGGGATTGATGGGACAGGCTCTACCGTGTCGCTTCTTCAAGACGGAACTAATATTGATTTAGACCAATCACAATTTTGGAATTCTAATAAGAATGGCGGCTATGACCTTTGGGAAGAAGGCTTTCGTGCAGATGTCGGCGGTTCCGTTATTGCGGATTGGAATGATAGCCGCGCCCATCTTTTTGTCGGGCAAAGCTATACAAGCGGCGTAGAAAATCGCTATGACGTTAACACAGGCCTAGAAGGCAGCACCTCTGATATTATTGGATTGTTTGAACTTAATTTAGGTCAGTATTTTTCCACGAAAACACGTCTTCGCTTTAATGATGACGAAGGTGAATTCCGCCGTATAGATTCATCACTACGTTTCCGCACGGACCGCTTTAACGCTGGAGCCCGTTATTATCGTGTAGAGGATGACATTAATACGATTGAAGGCGCGCCCACAGAAGAAATTTCAGGCTCACTCGGCTTCAAAATCACCGACAAATGGAGCACGCGTTATACTGGCTATTATGATGTCGACACGAATGATTTCAGACGTCAACGCCTATCCCTTGCCTATCAGGATGACTGCACCCTGATTGAGCTGACCTATAACCGGAACAATATTTCAAATGATGCCGTAAGGGATTCTTCTGGTTTCGGCATTCGCATTGCCTTGCTGTCGCTAGGCGATTCTGCAAATTAAATTAACCGACAAAAGATTTTTCGACCACGAATTCTTGGGGCTGTGAATTTGAGCCCTCTTTCAATCCGAAAGTTTCCACTAGTTTTGCGGTATCATCGATCATGTCTTTTGAACCGCAAATCATTACGCGATCTTCTGCGGGATTAAGAGGGGGTACCCCAGCTTCGTCGAATAGCTTTCCGTTTTCAATCAGAGTTGTGATACGGCCCTTTAAAGGATGATCCTCTCGGGTCAGAGACGTGATGTGTTTCAATTTTCCGTCAATCATTTCACCCACAAGCGGGTCGTCTTTTAAACTCTGCACAAGCTCTAATCCGTAATTTAGCTCCGCAGCTTCACGGCATGTATGCGTTAAAATCACCTCATCATAACGCTCATAGGTTTCAGGATCTCTGATAAGCGACGCAAAAGGCGCAAGGCCAGTACCCGTAGAAAACATATAAAGCCGCTTTCCAGGCAAAAGGGCATCAAGAACCAAAGTGCCCACTGGCTTGCGTCCCAGTAGAACCGTGTCACCAGTTTTGATTTTTTGAAGACGCGATGTCAGCGGTCCGTCTGGCACTTTAATTGAATAAAATTCAAGGGATTCATCCCAACTTGGAGAGGCGACAGAATAGGCGCGCAAAATAGGTCGTTTTTGATCTGGAAGAGCTGGCAAACCAATCATAATAAATTCGCCCGAACGAAAACGAAACGAACGTGGCCGCGAAATTTTAAATCGGAATAATCGATCTGTATAATGCTCGACTTCAAGCACTTTTTCTTCGGTAGGCGCATTAGACATAAGAAATCCCGAGGGTAATATAAGCTGTCGAGCGCCATATAGGTCTCGAACAGCTAAAATGCAATATTCTATATAAAAAACAATCGTTCTATATACAGAACACCTAGATTTGCCTGCAAAAGCCTTATAAATTCGGCCATTCTAGCTTAAATGCCTAGCTATTGACCCTAATCAACCATATTCTAGGATTAATTATCACAAAGGGCCACTATGTCAGACCTAAAGTTAAATTCTGAGTTTGAGACCCCCTCGCGTCAAGACTGGGAAACCCTCGTCAAAGCAGGGTTAAAAGGCTTAGACATCGATACACTGGTTCAAGAAACTGATGATGGCCTTGCCAAAGGGCCGCTTTCAACCCGTGCTGATCGACCTGATGCCCTCTCTTTTTTACCGCCAACACCATCACCCCTCTTAGCAGGCCGCGCTTGGCATATTTGCGCACCTATTCGAGACGCCGATATTGCATTTGCAAACAAACAATTACTGGATGACTTAAAAGGCGGCGCAAGCGCTTTGGATATTACGCTCGGCGAAGGCGCCATTAATTTACGCCATAGCGCCGATTTAAAACGATTATTAGAAGGAGTTCACACCGAACTCGTCCCGATCCGCTTTACCTTTAGCGACGTAAGTGCGTCCAAGATAAAAGAGATGACCCGTTTAGTGCTTAATCTTGACGAGCTTGAAAACTGTGTTGTGAATTTAGGATTAGACCCTGTCTCTAGCAGTTATGCGTCTGAAACATTGGATGAAGGCTTATTCTTGCCGATTTCTCTGCAAACAGACCAGCTGTCACTTCTGTGTATAAACGCCGCCATTGTTCATGATGCAGGTGGTAGTGAAGCACAAGAACTTAGCTATATGGCGGCAAGCTTGGCTTATTATTATCGACATTATGGCCCTGATATTCGACTTTCGGTACGTTTGGCTGCAAATCAAGATGCCCATTTAGGCATCGCCAAAATTCGGGCGGCACGCCGTATTCTGAACCGTATCGCCGAAAGCTTTGGCGCCCAATCAAACATCCCCATCCATAGCATTAGCGCTTTGCGAATGATGCAAACTGTTGATCCTTGGACAAATTTGTTGCGGATTATGACGGCGGGATTTGGGGCTATTGGAGGCGGCGCCGAATATATTACGCTACGCCCTTTCACGGATGCTGATACGCAAAGCCCGCGGAATGCTACCCCGTTTGGCTATCGCATCGCCCGGAATATGCAAATTATGATGATGGAGGAGAGCCATCTCGCTCAGGTGCAAGACGCCGCTTATGGCAGCTATTTTCATGAACGTATGACAGAGGCGCTGGCCCAAACCGCTTGGACAGAATTCCAAGCGCTTGAAAGCGGGGGCGGCATTATCGAAATGCTCACATCGGGCATTTTCCAAAAATCAGTACAGGCAGCAAAAGCCAATAGAGAGGCGGAAAACAAACCTATTTTAGGCGTCACACTTCACCCTGCAGAAAATGTCCGACCCGCAAAATTCAGGGAGAACACCTAAAATGAGCACGCCTGACTTTACAAAGATTGACCTTGGCAGCGCAAATATTGCGGCGGCCGCTGGCCCTGATTGGGTCTCTCCAGAAGGGATAAGCGTTAAATCACAATACGGACCAGAGGATGTTAAAGGCCTGCCTTTCCAAGACAGCTTGCCTGGATTCGCGCCTTATTTACGGGGACCCTATCCGACAATGTATGCACAACGCCCATGGACAGTGCGTCAATATGCTGGATTTTCAACAGCAGAAGATTCAAATGCCTTTTATCGCCGCAACCTTGCGGCCGGCCAGAAAGGTCTCTCGGTTGCTTTTGATTTAGCAACTCATCGCGGTTATGATTCAGATCACCCCCGCGTTAAAGGGGATGTCGGTATGGCCGGCGTCGCCATAGATAGCCTCTATGATATGCGGATTTTGTTTGACCAAATCCCACTAGATAAGATGAGCGTCTCTATGACGATGAATGGGGCCGTCCTCCCTATTCTCGCCCTCTATGTCGCGGCCGCAGAAGAGCAAGGCGTCTCTCAAGATAAGCTCGCGGGTACCATTCAAAATGATATCCTTAAGGAGTTCATGGTTCGAAATACTTATATTTATCCGCCAAAACCCAGCATGCGCATCATTGGTGATATTTTTGCGCACACATCGGCCCATATGCCGAAGTTTAATTCAATTTCCATCTCTGGCTATCACATGCAAGAAGCAGGGGCTTCTGCAGATATTGAACTCGGTTATACGATTGCGGATGGACTAGAATATGTTCGCACTGGTTTAGCTGCAGGTATGGAAATTGACCGTTTTGCCCCAAGGCTTTCCTTCTTTTGGGCCATCGGTATGAACTATTATATGGAAGTCGCGAAGATGCGCGCGGCGCGTTTATTATGGGCGCAGCTCATTAGCCCCTTTAACCCGAAAAACCCAAAATCAACAATGCTGCGAACGCATTGTCAAACATCAGGTTGGTCATTAACGGCGCAAGACGTTTTCAACAATGTAGGCCGTACAGCCATTGAAGCCATGGCCGCCGTTGATGGCGGCACACAAAGTCTTCATACAAACTCACTTGATGAAGCTTTGGCCCTACCCACAGATTTTTCAGCCCGTATTGCTCGCAACACACAAATCTTCTTGCAAACAGAGGGCGGGCATACGCAACAAATCGATCCGTGGGCCGGCAGTTTCTTTATTGAACGCCTAACGCATGACCTCGCAGAAAAGGCCCTTGCCCATATTAACGAAGTTGAAAGCCTAGGCGGTATGGCCTCTGCAATTGAAGCAGGTATTCCAAAACAAAGAATTGAGGAATCAGCAGCCCGTACACAAGCCCGCATAGATTCAGGGGCACAAACGGTCGTGGGTGTAAATAAATTTATCTCTGACGAGGTCGATGACATTCCTATTTTAAAGGTCGACAATGCCGCCGTTAGACAAGGCCAAATCGCGCGCTTAAATCAATTAAAGAAAGACCGCGATACAGCAGCCACTATGGCAGCTCTGGATGCTTTGACACGGGCTGCAGACACTGGCGAAGGTAATTTGTTAGAACTTGCTATCGACGCGGCGCGAAAAAAGGCCACGGTTGGCGAAATGTCAGATGCCCTCGAAAAAGTCTATGGCCGCTTTAATGCCGTGGCAACAGGCGTCAAAGGCATTTACTCATCGGCCTTTGACGAACGCAATCCCGCTTTCGCAGAGGCCAAGTCACGTATTCATGCCTTTACTGAACTCGAAGGCAGAAAGCCCAAAATATTAATCGCGAAAATGGGACAAGATGGCCATGACCGCGGTCAAAAGGTCGTGGCAACAGCCTTTTCTGACATTGGCTTTGATGTCGTAATTGGGCCACTTTTCCAAACCCCTGAAGAAGCGGCAAAACTGGGGATAGATTCAGACGTTGATGTCATTGCTGCGAGCTCTTTAGCGGCGGGGCATCTCACACTCGTACCAGCCTTAAGAGATGCGTTAAAAGCCAATGACCGCGCAGATATTCTAATTATTGTCGGCGGTGTTATCCCACCAGAAGACGTGGAAACACTCAAAACGCTTGGTGCAAAAGCTGTCTTTCCACCAGGGACAAATATCCCAGAAGCTGTTTTAGACGTTCTTGATGTCGTGAATATGCGGTTGAGCCAAGGGTCTTAGGTCTATCTGTCTTTCCTTGTTTTAACTCTCTTATCTGACTGCGTACTCTATATTAAATAAGGCAATAAAAAAGCCTCGCCGAAGCGAGGCTTTAAAATTATCAATCAAAGTCTGATTGTTATTAGCCTTTGATTGTTAGCTCGATCCCAAGACGTCGACCCTTTTTAAGCGGTGATAACGTACCAACCGCAGGGGCATTATCATATGGGCTGTTAACCCCATTCGCGAGGTTGGTTGCGCCCGGAATGAAACCGGCCAAGTTCCCGCCAAAAGGAAGTTGCGTATCGTTACCGGCCTGGACTTCGTCAAGAAGGTTTTTACCAAAGATCGAAATAGCGACGCCCTCAAGCGGTGTGTTCCACGTAATATTGGCATCCAAAATATCTGCAGCTTGGATGAAGCCAAAATTGGTATCGGTATAAGCAAACTCTTCACGACGTTGGAAATTAAGGCGGCTGGTCACTGTTCCAGAATCGCCCATATCCATATCGTGAATAACACCGGCACCAAAAGTAAGCGGCGCTAGGCGCGGGATATCAAGAGCCAAATCAGTATCATCTACAATCCCGTCCCCTGAAATATCATTAAGGATCGTATCATAGTCACCATCAATAATCCCGATATTACCCGTAAAGAGAAGATTGTCCGTGGCTTTTAAACGGCCCTCAATCTCTACACCTTTGATCGTGGCGTCAGCTGTATTGATGATGTTTTGTAATACACCGCGTACAGGGTCAGACAGGTTGAGTTCGCGCTGCATGTCATTTATTTTCGTGACAAACACAGAGCCATTTAATTGCGCTCTACGATCCGCAAACTCAATTTTCGTACCAATTTCATATGAGTCCACTTTTTCTTCACGTGTGGCTCTGTCGGAGCCCGGTGGAAAAAAGCCTTCAAATGCAGCGGGGTTTGTAATTCGGAAGTTATACCCGCCCGAACGATATCCACGCGTCCAATTTGCGAAGACTTGTGAGTTTTCATTTGGAAGATATTGCAGCCCCACTTTTGGCGACCAGTTGCTCCACTTATCACTATCCGTGAATCCATTATTCAAACCACCGCCAAGAAAGCCCGGCACATCCATATTTGTCCCTGTTACAGGGCATGTCCCTTCAACAACACTACAAGGGTTTCTTGCTTGAATATATGTAATGCCTGCGTCTTTTTCTTCTTCTGAGTAACGAATACCCAGTTGCAGTTTCAAGGCTTCAGTCAGGCTATAATCCACCGCCCCGAAGAGACCGAACACACTATGGGCTTGGTAACCGCCGCCATAGAAAATAGGCAGTGGCGTCGGAGTTAGGGCTCTTTGTAATTCGCGGGTCTCTGTATAGGCGACATCTTGATCAAAATAGAAGACTCCCGTTGTGACGTCAGCGCGGCCAAAAGTACCGTTATAGCGCAATTCGTTCGAAATTTGATCTTGTGCAAAATCTGTGGTCGAATGGAACAAATTCAGCGGGGTTGAATCGATATCACCATTTGTTGTGCCCACTGCATCCCGATAACCGAAAATGTTCGTTATACGGCCATCACCAAAATCAACATCAATTTCAGTTTTCAAGACACCGAAATATGTTTCGCCAGTTTGTGAACCTTCATTATCGATGGCAAAATCAAATGAGTCACGCTCGTAAAGCCCGCGGTTTTGCCCAACGGGGCCTTGGCCTTTATTATTGAAATAATCACCCTTAGCGAGGAAACGAATATTTTCCGAAGGCGTGAACTCTAGGCCCGCGCGCAAAATATAGGTTTCTTGTTGGCCGACATTATTTCCGGTTTCGACATTTTTAAAATATCCAGCATCGTTATTATAATAGACGCCGAGCTTACCGTTTAATTTATCTTTTATGAGAGGGCCTGAGATAACGCCTTGGCCATAAACATTCACGCCGCCGCGGCCGCTATCAACCGGTCCGTCAACTGCATAGCGAAGGCTGTATTCTAGTTCATCCGTAGGATCGCCTGTATTGAGAAGAACAGCACCGCCTGTTGTATTGCGTCCGAATAGAATCCCTTGTGGTCCACGCAGGACTTCAACGCTGTCTAAATCAAAGACGTCAAAAAGTACGCCTGATGTAACCCCCATATATACCCCATCAACGAAAAGACCAACCGTTGGGTCAATTGACGGGATGGATGAGTTCACGCCCAAACCACGAATAGAAAAATTCGCGCCCCCGCGCGATGTACCAATATCATCTAGAGCCACATTTGGTGCGGAATATGATAGGTCTTCAAGCGTGCGAACTTTTAAGGCCTCCAACGTCCCGCCGCTAAAGGCTGTAATTGCAATAGGAACATCCTGAATACCCTCAGCATCTGTTTTTTTGGTGGCCGTCACCACAATCTCATCTGTCAAAACATCAATAGCAGATTGCCTGTTCTGGGCCTGTGCAGATGGACTCATGAGAAGAGAAGCCGCGAGTACGGATAGACTTGCGGATAAAGCGGTTTGCTTGTTCATAGTGTTTTCCCGATTTGATTTATATTTTTATTGTTGTTTGCACGTGCCTATTAACATCGTGCAATGTTATCTATGCGTAAATGAACACGACATACGAGCGGTAAATTCAAATTTTACAGGATTTACTAAGATATGTTGCAAAATCACAACGGATTTACGGCTATAACGGTATGTCGCCCATGCATATATGAACATTTATAGCTTCAAATCGAGCTAACCACGCTTTTATGCTTGAAAATTGGCTAAGGTCGAAGCCCGCTTCGTCAGCCACATGAGTATAGGCATATAGGGCGATATCGGCTAAACTTCGAGAGGTTCCAACGAACCAATCCCTCTCAGATAAGTGGTCATCCATTATATTAAGGACGGCCTCACCCTTTGTCATCAACGCTGGTAATTCATCTGACCGGCTATCCATGGCATAATTTCGAATAAACCGCGCTACAGCAATAGCAGGTTCATGACGATATTGTTCCCAAAACATCCATTGCATCATTTTTGCCCGTTCAAAGGCATCATCTGGAATAAGGTCTGAGCCCTCAGCCAAAAAGGTCAAGATTGCATTGCTTTCGGCCAATAAACGACCGTCTTCTAATTCCAATAAAGGGATTTGCCCGGCTGGGTTTTTGTTCAAAAACTCAGGCGTGTGCGTTTCTCTTTTATGAATGTCTATCGGGATATGTGTGTAGCTCAGCCCTAAATAGGATAATAGCCAACGCACCTTATATGAATTTCCAGACGGTAAATAGTCATAGAGCTTCATAAGGCGCGCTCTTACATTTGCATGGCCCAGTTTTCGACGTCCATAGCCGCCTGACGGACGGCCTCTGAAACAGTCGGATGCGCATGACACGTACGAGCAATATCTTCTGAAGCCGCGCCAAATTCCATAGCAACGCAAACTTCATGAATAAGGTCTCCTGCGAGAGCCCCAATAATATGTGCACCCAGAATTTCATCTGTTTCCGCATGTGCGAGAATCTTCGCAAAACCATCTGTTTCATGATTACAGCGCGCACGAGAGTTTGCTGTGAAGGGGAACTTCCCTTTCTTGTAAGGTATGCCCGCCGCTTTCAGCTCTTCTTCAGTTTTACCAACACTAGCGATCTCTGGCGATGTATAGACAACGCCCGGAATGACCCCATAATTAACATGCCCCGCTTTTCCGGCAATAATTTCGGCCGCTGCGACGCCTTCTTCTTCAGCCTTATGGGCTAGCATCGGGCCTGTTGTACAATCGCCAATGGCGAAAACATTATTTGCCGTTGTTTTAAAGTGATCCGTTTCGATAAAGCCGCGCTTATCTGTTGCGACTTTTAAAACGTCTAAGCCCAAATCTTTTGTGAAAGGACGACGACCAATACAGACCAATACAACGTCAGCTTCAAGGTCTTTTTCTTTTCCGCCCGCTGAGGCTTCTGTTTTAACGGTGAGCCCTGATTTTGTTTTCTCGACAGCAGTCACTTTACGGCCAAGTTCAAACTTCATTTTTTGTTTCTTTAATGTTCGAAGCGCTTGCTTTTGAATTTCACCATCAGAACCAGGCAAGATTGTATCAAGAAACTCAACAACAGTAACTTCGGCTCCTAATCGCCGCCAAACTGAACCAAGCTCTAAACCGATGACTCCGCCGCCAATAACTATCATCTTCCCGGGAACTTTTTGTAATTCCAGTGCCCCAGTTGACGAAACAATCTGCTTTTCATCAATGTCGATATTTGGCAAAGTGGCCACTTCAGAACCTGTAGCAATAACGATATTTTTTGTTTCGTATAGTTTGCCGTCAACCTCGACTTTACCTTCGCCAACGATTTTACCAAATCCACGAATGTGATCGACATTGTTTTTCTTAAAGAGGAACTCAATACCGCTTGTTAAACCATCGACCGTTTTTTGCTTGGCCTTAATCATTTCAGGAATATCAAACTCAACGCTGGCTTTCATACCCATTGCTTCAAAATCATTCGTCGCTGTCTCATAGAGCTCTGTCGCATGCAGAAGGGCTTTTGAAGGGATACACCCAACATTCAAACACGTACCGCCTAATGTTTTGCGCGTTTCGATACAGGCTACTTTTAAGCCTAACTGACCCGCACGAATGGCGCAATTATATCCACCTGGACCGCCGCCAATAATGATAACGTCATAGATATCTGACATGGAAAACTCCGCCTTTGAATTCATTTAAAATAGGATAAGCTTAGGCTTAAATATGCTAGGAACACGCGAACTTAGCTTAACACACCCTTTGCCGCAAATCTGCGAGCTGTGTAATATTCAATCAGGGCCAAGACAAGAACGACCGTCATAATTACAATATATGCGCCGCCCAAGACATTGAACGTACCAATCAGCGCATCGGCAACAAAGCTTATGGCCACAAAGAAAAGGCTAAATAGATAGGTTTTCACAGCCCAGGCTTTGCGAAACATAAATAATATTGATGCCAATAGACCAGACCATACTGCCAAGCCAAATACCACCCAATACCACATGGGGGATCCCATCATAAAGGCAGCTTGATCGGCTGTATAACCTTGCGCCATCAATGATTCTGTGGTGCCCGTTATAGATACATAAAATGTATATATGCCGAATAAATTCCAGATTACAAAAAGAACAGCCACGCCCCAAAACAGGATTGAAGGTTTTGTTTTCGTCATAAGTCCCTCTGTTCTTTTTAAATAAATATTACGCCACTATTACTTTAGAGATCTAACAATAAACGCTCAGGATCTTCTAAACACTCTTTAACCCGGACAAGGAAAGTCACAGCCTCTTTGCCATCCACGATACGATGGTCATAAGAAAGCGCTAAATACATCATCGGACGAATCTCAATCTTTCCATCCACGACAACAGGACGCTCCTGAATTTTGTGCATGCCCAAGATACCCGATTGTGGAGGATTAAGAATAGGAGAAGACATCAATGAACCATAGACACCACCATTTGAAATGGTGAATGTGCCACCAGACATATCATCCATAGAGAGTTGTCCGTCACGTGCTTTTGCACCTAACTCCCCAATTCCTTTTTCAACGCCGCCCAATGATAATTCATCACAATCTCGCAGCACTGGTACAACAAGGCCCTTATCCGTACCAACAGCAATCGAGATATCATAATAGTTCTTATAGATGATATCTGTGCCATCAATTTCGGCATTCACACTTGGAACATCTTTTAAGGCTTGAACACAGGCTTTCACAAAGAAGCTCATAAAGCCTAGCTTCACACCGTGTTTTTTCAAGAATAGCTCTTTATAATCCGAGCGCATCGCCATGATATGGCTCATGTCAGCTTCGTTATAAGTCGTAAGCATAGCCGCTGTATTCTGCGCATCTTTCAAACGGCGAGCAATCGTCTGGCGAAGGCGAGACATACGCACGCGTTCCTCTCGCTCACCCACAACCCGTGGAGCCTTTGGCGCCGCTGGCGCAGAAGGCTTGGCTGTTGAGGCATTTGACGGCGGATTAGCTTTGGCACTCAAAGCGTCAGCTTTTGTAATACGGCCGCCTTTTCCTGTGCCTGCAATACCTGATTGATCCAAGTGGTTTTCCTTTATGATGCGGGCAGCCGATGGCATCGCTCTTCCACCTGTTTGGCCGCTGGTTTGAGGTGTGGCCGCTGGCGCAGCATTTGAGGCCGTTGGCGCAGCAGACGCACCGCCGCCTTCGCCTAGTCGCGCAATAGTTTGGCCAACCTGCGCAACATCACCCTCAGCAACAAGAATTTCCGTAATAACACCGTCGCGCGGTGCCACGAGCTCTTGCGCCGCTTTGTCTGTTTCAAGCTCTACCATAGCTTCGTCTTTTGCTACGCTATCGCCCACCTGTTTCATCCATGATGCAATCGTAACTTCAGAAACTGACTCCCCAACATTAGGCACATCAATATCAAGCGCAGGGCCAGATGATGCTTCAGATTTAGGGGCTGTCTCTTCAGCAGGGGCAGCTTTGGCTGGGGATTCATCCGTTTTTGCGGCTGTGCCGGATCCCATACCCAGTTTAGCAATCAATTGGCCAATCGTCGCAACATCACCTTCAGCGACGAGGATCTCTTCTAGAACACCATCTTCTGGTGAAACCAACTCTTGGGCCGCTTTGTCAGTTTCCAACTCAACTAGAGGCTCATCCTTTTTCACAGCATCGCCAGGTTGCTTAAACCACGTGGCAATCGTTACTTCAGAAACGCTTTCGCCTACATTAGGGATTGTAATATCAGTCATATTGAACTTACTTTTTTCCAGTTGTGCGCTTTATTCACTACTTCGCAAAGGCGTCGTCGAGCAAGGCTTGTTGTTCTTTTTTATGTTTCGCAGAAATACCTGTCGCTGTCGAGGCTGCGGCCACGCGGCCAACATATCGTAAACGCGTGTTCTTTGCTTTTATAGCTATCAAGCTTTCTTCTACGAATGGGTTGATAAATGTCCAAGCGCCCATGTTCTTTGGCTCTTCTTGCACCCACATCATTTCCGCGTTTTTAAATCGCTTCAATTCAGCCTGAATAGCATCATCAGGGTAAGGGAAGAATTGCTCTACTCGCAAAAGATAAACATCATTAATATTCAGCCTCTCTCTTTCCTCGAATAGATCGTAATACACTTTACCAGAACACAAAATTACGCGGCGAATTTTTGAATCAGAGGCAAGCTTAATTTCAGTGGATTCAGGGCGATATTCCGCATCATCCCACAAGACTCTGTGGAACTCGCTACCTTCTGCCATTTCTTCTAAGGTTGAGACGCACAGCTTATGCCGAAGCAAGCTTTTAGGGCTCATATTAATAAGCGGTTTTCGGAAGTGGCGTTTCACCTGACGGCGAAGGGCGTGGAAATAATTTGCGGGTGTTGAAATATTAGTGACCTGCATATTGTCTTCAGCGCACATCTGCAAATAACGCTCTAGTCGCGCCGAACTATGCTCAGGACCTTGCCCTTCATAACCATGAGGCAAGAGCATGACGAGGCCCGACATACGTAGCCATTTTTGTTCTGCGCTCGAAATAAATTGATCAACCATGACCTGCGCACCATTGGCAAAATCGCCAAATTGCGCTTCCCAAATCGTCAGAGCTTTAGGCGCGGCTGTCGAGAACCCATATTCAAAACCCAGAACAGCTTCCTCTGAAAGATGAGAGTTCAGCACTTGATAATATTCTTGATTGTTGTCCAAGTGGTTTAGCGGTGTATATTTTTCTTCTGTCTTTTGGTCGACAAAGTTAGATTGCCGTTGAGAGAAGGTTCCGCGTTCAGAATCTTGTCCAGAAAGACGTACAGGGTGCCCCTCTAGAACAAGTGTCCCAAAAGCCAGATGCTCGGCCAGACCCCAGTCAATATTAATACCAGAGGCAATTTTTTCTGCTCGGGCTTTTATGATACGTTTCAACGTACGGTGAATATTAACGCTGTTCGGAATAGTGGTTACTTTGGTGCCGATTTCTTTTAACTGCTCCAACTTAACACTGGTTTCGCCGACGCGCTTGCCATCTTTTTCAGTCGGTAAGCTTAAGCCCTGCCAAACCCCTTGCAGCCAATCAGGTTGTTTGGTTTCATAGGTTTTTGCTTTGTCAAATTCTGTATCAAGATACCCATAAAAATCGTCAACACGCTTTGTATGTTCAGCTTCTGTAAGATCACCTTGAGCAATCAGGCGCTGCGCATATTTATTCATCGTGCTCGGCATGTCGCCAATTTTGCTGTACATAATTGGCTGGGTGAAGGAAGGGTCATCTCCCTCATTATGCCCATAACGGCGATAACATACGATATCGAGGACAACATCTTTGCCAAATTTTTGACGGTACTCTGTTGCAACCCGCGCCGCGAAAACGACCGCTTCAGGGTCATCACCATTGACGTGAAAAACTGGGGCCTCAACCATAAAGGCGACATCAGAACAATATTGTCCCGAACGATATTCGTCTGGTGTTGTTGTAAATCCAATTTGGTTATTTACGATAACATGAATGGTGCCGCCTGTCCGGTAACCTTGTAATTGTGAGAGCTGAAAGCTCTCCATAACAACGCCCTGACCCGCAAAGGCTGAATCCCCATGAAGGATAACAGCCATAACCTCTTCAGGTTTATGGGACTGATAAGTACCCGAGGCCATTTGTTGTTTGGCGCGAGTTTTACCCATGACGACAGGGCCTACAACCTCAAGGTGAGATGGGTTTGGCGCCAAAGACAAATGTACGGAATTTCCATCAAATTCGCGATCATCTGATACGCCTAAATGGTATTTTACATCGCCGGATCCATAGCTTTCGCCGCCTGAGGCTACGCCGCCTAAGAACTCATAAAAAATGGCAGAATAGGGTTTTTGCATGACTGACGCCATGACATTCAGCCGCCCTCTATGCGGCATCCCGAAATTGATGTCTTTTAGTCCGAGCTGGCCACCGCGCTTGATAATTTGCTCTAAGGCAGGGAGCAGACTCTCCGCGCCGTCAATACCAAAGCGTTTTGTTCCTGGGTAGCGCTTATGAATTAATTGCTCAAAAGCTTCGCCTTCGATTAATTTTTGTAAAATCGCAAGACGACCTTCTTTAGAAAAACTAATCTCTTTTTCAGGGCCTTCAAGGCGCTCTTGAATCCAAGCTTTCTCTTCGGGATTAGATACATGGGTGAATTGCACCCCAAGCGTCGAGCAATATGTGCGGCGTAAAATCTCTACAATTTGGCTTAAGGATGCATATTCAAGCCCCAAAACGCCATCGATAAATATATCGCGGTCCATATCGGACGGGCTGAAACCATAGGTCGCTGGATCAAGTTCGGGATGCGCCCCTGACTTTGACAATCCAAGCGGGTCTAAATCCGCGATGCAATGCCCCCGAACGCGATAAGCCCGGATGAGCATCAGAGCGGCAATGGAATCCTTTGCGGCTTGTTGAACCTCATCCGTGGTCAAATTCGGGTTAGCCTTCGCCACAGCTTTGGCCGCAAGCTCAGGGTCTGCGCCCCAATCCCCCGTTAGGGCAGATGTAAGCTCACCATTTTCAGCAAGAGGCCAATTCGCTTTTTTCCACGCTGGGCCATCAGCTACATGCTGTGCATTGGTGCGATCTTCATCAAGCGCAGCAAAATATTCGCGCCAACTCGCATCAACAGAATTAGGATTGCGCGCATAGAGCGCCTGCATTTGTTCCAGATAAGCGGCATTCCCGCCATCTAAAAAAAGAGTGTCCAAGAATTCTTGGTTTTGCTCAGAACGGCTCTTGTCAGCCATGATTCGACCTCTGGGTCTTAGGTTTTAAATTAAGGTATAGGGTTAATACCCCCTACACCTTAACAATGTTCTTAAATACTAATGGGTTACCCGTTCAAGACTTCCATCATGGTAACGCCCAATTTCGCAGGAGAGTCTGAAACACGTATGCCAGCAGCTTCCATTGCTGAAATTTTGTCCTCTGCACCGCCTTTACCGCCAGAAACAATCGCCCCAGCATGGCCCATTGTTCGGCCAGGAGGCGCAGTACGCCCAGCAATAAATCCAACCATAGGCTTTTTAATGCCCTTCTTGGCCATATGCGCAATATATTCCGCGGCTTCTTCTTCGGCTGAACCACCAATTTCGCCAATCATGATGATTTGCTTTGTGTCATCATCATTAAGGAAGAGCTCAAGACAATCGATGAAATTTGTGCCGTTAATCGGGTCACCGCCAATACCAATTGCTGTTGTTTGACCGAGCCCAACTTGAGATGTTTGGTAAACAGCTTCGTAAGTGAGCGTGCCTGAACGTGAAACCACGCCGCAAGTCCCTTTTTTGAAGATTTTACCGGGCATAATACCAATCTTACACTCTTCTGGTGTTAGAACCCCAGGACAGTTTGGTCCGATTAAGCGAGATTTGGAGCCCTGCAAAGCGCGTTTCACAGGAATCATATCTGCAACAGGAATCCCTTCCGTAATGGCAATAATAAGCTCCATCTCTGCATCAATCGCCTCAAGAATTGAATCGGCTGCGAAGGGCGGCGGAACATAAATGACTGACGCTGTAGCCCCTGTCACATGTTTCGCTTCGGCTACCGTGTCAAAGTTTGGCAGGCCGATATGCTCGGTGCCGCCTTTGCCTGGAGTAACGCCGCCAACCATTTTCGTGTTGTAATAAGCAAGCGCTTGTTCCGTATGGAAGGTGCCGGTTTTACCCGTCATACCCTGTGTGATAATCTTGGTATCTTTATTAATTAATACTGACATTTAAATATCTCTTTTTAATTATCTTCGGGCTTATGCTTTAACTGCAGCGACAATCTTTTGCGCTGCATCATCAAGGTCATCAGCGGCGATGACATTTAAGCCACTTTCATTGATAATTTTCTTCCCGGCTTCGACATTTGTACCCTCAAGGCGAACCACAAGCGGCACTTCGAGACCAACCTCTTTAACCGCATCCACTGTACCTTGGGCGATAACGTCACATTTCATAATGCCGCCAAAGATATTGATCAAAATACCCTCTACCTTGGCGTCTGATGTCAAAATTTTGAACGCCGCCACAATGTTTTCTTTTGTCGCGCCGCCGCCTACATCGAGGAAGTTGGCTGGCTCTGCACCATAAAGCTTGATGATGTCCATTGTTGACATAGCCAGACCCGCGCCATTCACCATACAGCCAATATTGCCGTCGAGGGCCACATAGGACAGGTCATATTTCTTAGCTTCGGTTTCTTTGGAGTCTTCTTCGGTAATGTCGCGAAGTTCTTGAACGTCTGGGTGACGATATAGAGCATTTTCATCAAAACTGATTTTCGCGTCCAAACAGTGAAGACGGCCGTCTTCAGTAACGATGAGCGGGTTGATTTCCAACATGCTCATGTCTTTGGCAAGGAAGCCATTATATAATGTGCGGCCAAGCTTATTGGCTTGCTTTGCCAGATCGCCTGACAAGCCCAACGCCTTTGCTAGTGTACGGCCATGATGCGGCATAAAGCCTGTCGCAGGATCAACGTCAAAGTTGATAACTTTTTCTGGTGTGTCATGCGCCACAGCCTCAATATCCATACCGCCTTCAGTCGAGACGATAAAAGAGACGCGCGATGTTTCGCGGTTAATAATGATAGAGAGGTAAAGCTCTGTTTCGATATCGGACCCATCTTCGATATAAAGACGGTTAACTTGCTTACCTTCATCAGACGTTTGCGCGGTCACAAGATAGCTACCAAGCATTTCTTCTGCATTTTTAACAACTTCGTCGACTGAGAACGCCAAACGCACCCCGCCTTTGGCATCCTTAGGAGCGCCTATAAATGTACCTTTACCACGACCGCCGGCATGAATCTGAGATTTCACCACCCATAGAGGGCCGCCCAAAGACTCTGCAGCGGCTTTTGCTTCGGAGGCGTCAAAAATAGCCACCCCTTTGGAGACAGGCGCGCCAATTTCCTTAAGGACAGCCTTGCCCTGATATTCGTGAATGTTCATGAAGTCGTGTCCGCTTGTTAAAAGTTACAAGACATGGCACCCAAATGTGCCAAAAATCGTAACTCATATAATGGGTGCAGACGCCCCCCGCAACCGTCGATTAAGGCCGTTAGGGCCGAAAATTAAGCCTTTTCATTCAACCCTATGGTTTAACCGCTAATTACGGGTGTTTTATGCAAAGAATATCATCCACATTGTCCGGCCAGGCATGAAAGAAAATGCACCCGGAATTAGCAAGGCACCAAAGAACAACCCCTTTACAGCACGTTTATGGCCTTTCAAGTTTCCCTTTCGGATATAATAAAAAGTTTCAAACAAAGCAAAAAATGTGACGGGCACGAATATATGTATCCATGAAAAGCGGCCTTCATTAATTTCTCGGATAAATACAGCAGACAATGCGGCAAGAAACATCATGACGGCAAATACACGGCCTATCACTTTATGAGATCCCGTCCCTTTTCTGCGCACAAACATAATTATGCCCAGTGTCAAAGCGATAAACGCCACAATTATATGTACCTGAATGGCAAAACTCACCTGTGTAAAATATTCCCAATTCATAGCTATCTTCCTTACGCTCATTTGCTCGCTGTCGTTCTTCTGATGACTATAATGTCTAGAAATTTTTTGCCTGAAAGGCGGATTGCGCCAAACCGCGCCGATAATTCGCGAACGGTCAATGCCTT
Source organism: Litorimonas taeanensis (assembly GCF_003634015.1). Taxonomy (NCBI): domain Bacteria; kingdom Pseudomonadati; phylum Pseudomonadota; class Alphaproteobacteria; order Maricaulales; family Robiginitomaculaceae; genus Litorimonas; species Litorimonas taeanensis. The sequence continues at coordinate 749,836 of NZ_RBII01000002.1, read as the reverse complement.
CCACTCACGCATCGTGAAAGGTCGTAGGTTTAGGCTTGAAAACATTATCTTATCCGTTCACGATACGTGAATAACTCATCCTGAAGGGGCCGTTTTTGGTGAAAGCCTTAGTCAAAAAACTTTACCCCTTATTACTCACCTCGATCATAGCCGGCATTGTATTGAGCATATTAGGGCCATTCGGTACGAGCCACCTGCCCTTTTTAAAAAGCGCCATTTATTGGATTGGTCTGTGCGTCGCAGGGGGATTAGGCGCAGGCCTCGTTGATTATATGTCAACCCACTTCAAATGGCGTTTGAATCTATGGCAACTCACATTCGGTCAATCGATAGGCGCGACTATCTTTGTTTGCGCAACGATGCTCTTAGCCTTCCCACAATATACACTTAAAGGCTTACTCCTGACAGCTTTCTATGTTTGGGTCATCGGTATTGTTATTTGTTTTATCGGCGCGCTTTTGAAAGCCTCAAAGACACAAACAACGCCTATCTACGCCGAACCGCAAAGGTCTGCACTGCTAGAGCGCTTGCCTTATAATTTAAGAGAAGCCGAGATTTATGCCCTCAGCGCCGAAGATCACTATGTTCGCATCCATACCGATAAAGGGGATGAAATGGTTTTAATGCGTCTGTCTGATGCCATCAAAGAAACCCACCCTCTGAACGGGGTTCAAACACATCGTTCATGGTGGGTCGCTAAAGCAGGCGTCGAAAGCATTGTGCGCAAAAACGGTAAAATCATTCTGACTTTAAAAAATGCCAACACGGCCCCCGTCAGCCGAAATGGTTCTAAAGCCGTTAAAGAAGCAGGTTGGATTTGACAGTTTTCGGCTTGTAGCGTTATTTCACCTGACCATAAGCAAGGCACTTTACATCACCAAAGGGCGGCAAATGATCAATAGAATATAAAAACTTTGATCCAATCGCCTCTGCTGTTTTAATCGATGCCACATTATCTTCTGCAATAACATGGATAACCCGCCGCCAAGACAACGTGTTAAAAACATACTTTACACAGGCGGCGCCTGCCTCTTTTGCATAGCCTTTTCGTGTGTGATTCCGATGAATTGTCCACCCTATCTCGGGCTCTGGCCAACCCTCAGGGAACCAGGGCCCTACGCGGCCAACAAACTCACCACTGGATTTTTCAATAACTGACCAAAATCCATAACCCCGAACCTTTTGATGCCCAATAACCGTCGCCATTTGTCGCCACGCGCCCGCGCGGTCCATTGTCTGCCCACCAATATATCGCACAGTTTCTTCGTCTGTCATCATATCGTGCCAAGCATTAATATCCTTATCGATATCAATTTCGCGGAGAATAAGACGCGGCGTTTCAAGAATAATTTGGGTCATAAGGAACAATCACAAACAAAGATAAGACTATCAAAACCATAGAGGTCAAGGCCAGATAGGGCCGTATAGGACAGGGCCAATCCTTTAAAAGAGAATGACGCCTTAAAAGGCTTCTTCTTCTGGCAAGAATATATCGCGCTTACCCCCTGCCCCACTTGGCCCAATCATGCCCTCACCTTCCATGCGTTCAATCAGGTCAGCGGCGCGGTTATACCCAATAGAGAGTTTTCTTTGGATGTAGCTTGTTGAAGCTTTGCGGTCACGCGCGACAATAGCCACAGCCTGATCAAAGAGCGACCCGCCTTCTGATCCGCCACCTGCGAGTTTTGGATCCTCGGGCGCCTCTTCGCGTTCCGTTGTAATATCTTCTAGATAGCTTGGCGCGCCTTGCGCTTTGACAAATTCAGAAATGCGTTCGACCTCTCCATCCGACACAAATGGTCCGTGGAAACGACGAGGTCGCCCCGTTCCCATGTAAAGCATGTCGCCATTACCCAATAATTGCTCTGCACCTTGCTCGCCTAAAATTGTACGGCTGTCGATTTTCGATCCAACGCGGAATGAGACCCGTGTTGGGAAGTTTGCTTTAATTGTACCCGTAATCACATCAACAGAAGGGCGCTGGGTCGCCATAATCATATGAATACCCGCGGCACGCGCCATTTGCGCTAGGCGTTGAACTGAGCCTTCAATGTCTTTTTTGGCGACCATCATTAGGTCAGCCATTTCGTCAATAATGACGACGATATAAGGCATTGGCTCAAACTCGAGCTCTTCGGTTTCATATTCCGGCTCGCCCGTTTCTTTGTTATAACCCGTCATCGTTGTTTTTGTCATGACTTCGCCAGATTCTTTGAAGCCAGCGATTTTTTCATTAAATCCGGCCATATTTCGAACGCCGATTTTAGACATTTTGCGGTAACGGTCTTCCATTTCACGTACCGTCCACTTCAAGGCCACAACAGCCTTTTTGGGTTCTGTAACAACAGGCGCCAAAAGATGCGGAGCATCATCATAAACGGAAAGCTCAAGCATTTTTGGGTCAATCATAATGAACTTACATTGCTCGGGCGTCAGCGTGTACATTAATGACAAAATCATCGAATTAATGGCAACGGATTTACCTGACCCCGTTGTACCTGCGACGAGCAAATGCGGCATCTTAGCAAGGTCAGCTACAAATGGCGCGCCGCCAATGTCTTCCCCCATGATAAGCGGTAGTGACGCCTCACATTCACGGAAAGTCTTGGAGGCAAGCATGTCCTTTAACCAAACCGTTTCACGGCGTTTATTCGGCATTTCGACGCCCATGGCATTTCGGCCAGGTACGACAGCAATCCGCGCAGATTGAGCCGACATGTTACGGGCAATGTCATCTGACAAATTAATCACGCGTTGTGATTTTACGCCAGGTGCGGGTTCAAATTCAAATAAAGTTACCACTGGACCAGGACGCACATCGCCCATTTCACCCTCAATGCCATAATCACCCATGACTTTGTGTAAAAGCTCTGACTGGCGCGCCAATTCGGCTTGGTCATGAGTCGTTGAACGCGGCGGCGGCGTTTTCAAAAGGTCTAGACCCGGCAAGACAAAGTCTGACCCGTCAGGGAAGTTAAATTGAGGTTTTTTGGGTTTCGACTTACTCGCCGCTTTTGGTTTTGTCTTGGCCGCAGGTTTAACAACGGGAGTCTCGTAATCTGGTTGAGCCGCATATGCGGGTGCAGGGGCTGGCGTGGCAACTGGCGCATGAACAGGCGCTGCATAGGCCGCGTTATCAGAAGCCATTGATTCAGTCGCCATGGGCGGAGAGGCAATACTCTCTCGAAACAAATTCTGCCTTCCCGCAGGCTGAGCAATGTCATCAATATAGGCGGTCTTAAATAATTTACGGAATATACGCGCCAAAAGAGACGCCACACGATCAATCCAAATACGGATATAGGCCCAAACTAAACCAGCCGCATCCATAACATCGAACACATCTTTGGTCACAATTCGCATAAATCGGCCAATACAGAAAATGGCCAGTGTAAATGTTAGAGCCGCAATGATTATGCCCGCAAAAGGGATGTTAAAGGTAAGAAGAAGCGCCTTCAGATTTAAGAATATCAAATCGCCTATCCATCCCCCCATGCCCGTTACTAATGGCCAATCTTGCGGAATAGGAAATGCGGATAAGGTCGCGGCGCCAAAAATAATGGCGCTCAACCATAAACCTATACGTCCAAATTGGTCCCATTTATTTTTATAGGGTTTCGGTCGAAAGAGGGCGCGGACACCAGAAAACAAAGCCAGCCCTGCTGCCAAAAGCGTGCCCAGACCTAAGGTTTGCATCATTATGTTAGCAAAACTGGCCCCGCCGCTTCCAAATGCATTGCGGACCCCGTTCAGTCCTGCCGTATCAGCGGTGCTATCAAAGGGGCTGTAGGTCATCACCGCCAAAAGTGCAAAAGCAGCGAGCGCAATGACGATAAGTGCGGAAATAGCGCGCCTGAAAGGATTAATCTGCGAGGCTTCTAAATCCGCCATCATAGCATGCACAACCTCAGGGTCATATGCCATATCAGCATTTGCCGTTGCGGAAGGAGGTGGTGCCATTCGTAATTATCCAAAGATTCAAGCGGTTTTTGTTAAGAGAATGTGAAGCCCGAGGGTAAAGGTCCGGTTAAGGCCCATGAATTTTATTGTGGAAAACCAAAGCGCCGGCCTCTTACCTCAACATTGCAGCTATATTTTTTCAAATTTTGCTAAAATCACATTGATAAGCTGAACCTTACAGATATGTGGTCTTGCCCCCCTTGATAAATTATGGCTTTAGTCGCTCAAACATATTTTGGGGACTTTATGACAGACCGTTTTCACAACACATCTTTGCTCTTGCTCGTCATTCTTGCTGCAGGCTTAGCCATTGGGTTGTGGGCGCTTGGCGCGAGCTTTTTAGTACAACCGCTTTCAGCCGGCGGCGTGACCGTCACGAAATCCATAGCTGCCTTGGCAAAAGATGCACTGTTTGTCCCTCTTAAACCGCTCATGTACGCACTGATTATCATGAGTATTGCCAGCTCTGTCGCAATTTCGCGCGGCGGTATGGGCGCAAAATTTGTGCGTGTTTTCATGTTCTTTGTCGGCTTTTCCCTTTTGGGAATGATCCTAGCCATCACCGCTTTTTCTGTTTTTTCTGGCCTGCCCATTTTACCAGACCCCTCAACAATTGGCAGTGCTAGCGCAGACCTAAAGCAAACCTCTTTTGCCGTAAAAATATATGGCGTGCTAACTTCGGCTTTAATGATATCAATCTATGCTGGCTTATTCTTTGGCGCGGCCCTTAAGAAAATTAATATGGGCGAAGCCGCAGATAAAATGTCTGACATCTTCATTGCTGGTTTTCGTAAGTTCTTACAATATACGATTCCTTTGGCCGTTTTTGGCTCAATTACCTTAGCCTTAAATAAACCTGGCGGCGTTGAAACCCTCGCCAATCTGTTTCCGGTATTACTACCATATTTCATGGCGATGCTTCTCGTATGGCTAGTAATGGTCATTATCACTTCGGTTATTCAGGGCCGCGGCGTAGCCTTCGTTCTTAATGCCATTTTACCGCAAGCGCTTGTCGCTTTTTCTACTTCAAGCTCAATGGCGACGCTTCCAGCCACTAAAATCGCCTGTGATCAATTAGGCGCGAATGGTGATGAAAGTACGCCTTTCTTCACTATTGGCGCGACGATTAATATGGTCGGCACCTTAATCGGCTTACTCTTACTCTCTCTTTATAGCATGAAAGCTTTTGGACTAGAGTTCGGCATTAGCGATATGATAATTGTCGGCTTTCAGTCGCTAATATTTGCGACGGCTGCAGCTGGCACACCTTCTGCTTCGGTCGTCTTGCTACAAGATATTCTTGTTAGCCAAGGCGTCTCTGCAGAATATGCGACCTATGTTACAGGCTTGATCATTACCATTGATACGTTGATTTTGGATCGCCTCCGGACTGTATTAAACACACAGTCAGATTCCATGAGTACGGCGAATGGTTTAAAGCTGTATTATCGAACTCCGAAAACGCTTTCGGTTGATTAATCATTGGCCCCATAATGGAACACACCTGATTTCTGTCTTTTACCTGTAAGCCATGCTTTCTGGCATGGCTTTGGCATATTAACATCATAGTTATTGAATATGCTGTCATTCAGGCGTTCTCTGTCTCTTTTTGTGGCTCGGGAGTCGGGAGAGTGTACCGAATCGAAACATGTATTCAGTGTTCTGGGGCAAAGGATTTATTATGATGACGATTTTTAAGGCTAAAGAGACTTCATTTAAACACATCAGCTTAATAGTTATGGGTTTTTTCTTTGCGGCCTTTTTTATTGTTTCAGCGACGTCATCACTGGCTCAGGAACAACGGAAATCCACATCACAACCTACTGCGCCTATAGCGAAAGTTGACTTTAACGGCGGACAATATATCCAAGAAGACAGAAATACGGGTCTCTGGGTTGAGTATGATTTTAACGGCGTGAGACGCTATGAATTTACGACCTTGTCCTTTGACGGCAAAGATCTACGCCTCCAAGGCCTTCAGGGTAATGTTCAAATCTTGATTGATGTAGAGAACAAAACCATTTCTGGGGAATGGCCCGGCCACGCAATGGCCAAACTTTATGACGTGACAAATGTCATTTATCTTTCTGTGCCAAAAGCTGAGCCGAAGCCTGAAGTCGTAAGACCTATTATAAAACAAACACCGCCCAAATTAGAGCAAGAACAGCCCAATTACATACCGCCGGGTAAGAACCCGCCGAAAAGCGTTGATGTCATCAAGGATATTATCAAGACAGATGAGACCCCTGCACCGAAGTCTTTAAAGGTTGCAGAGTATAATTCTGGTAAATTTATTCGCCAAAACACTCATAACTGGTTCGAAAAATCCAATAGCGGCGTCATAAACAGTTTCAATCAAATCGGGTATGATAAGGATTCAATTTACCTTTATGATCCGAAGCGTCGTCTTTTTGTTGAGCTCAACATAAAAGATAAACGCGCCCTGAGCAGCTCTGAAGGTAACTTGCTTAAGCCCCTTTACCCTCTAACGCGTTTCCTCAAAGACCCAATCCCCGACAGTCCAAATTTGACGCCTATTGAAGCTGATGCCTCTGAACCTGGAAAACTAAGCGCTGTGGAGCGCACGCAATGTTTAACGAATGGGGGCTTTATTGAACGTGCAGGTATGCTGGGTTATGAGCGCTGTACGATGCGTTATAGTGACGGCGGAAATATTTGTATTGATAGCTCTAATTGTGAAGGCAAATGTTTGGCTAGCGCAGATGCTGCCAACCAAAATGCTGTAAGCGGCCTATGCCAAATTACGGATAATCCTTTCGGATGTTATGCCGAAGTCGTGGCTGGCACGATTAGCGCGGCCTTATGTGTTGATTAATCGGCTATCAATCGAAGCTGGCCACAAGGGTCGCTAGCTAATGTGAGCTAACGGGATTTTAAAATTTACCCCTTAAGCTCGCCTTATGAAACGCTTAGCCATAATCATTATCCTCGCGGTCATTATGACGGCCTGCTCGTCAACACCGCGTAAGTCGGCTTCTAAAACTCTTGATTCAGGACAAAATTCCACCCCTTTGCAGAGCCAAACACGCCTGCCTGATTACGCGGCCTTTTACCAAAAAGACCCACGATGGGGCCATGAAGAGCTTGGAAATTCAGGCGACACTATGGCCAGCGATGGATGTCTGGTAACCGCCGTAAGTATGGCCCTCGCCAATCTTGGTTTTGAAACAAACCCATCTGATCTCAATAAACGCCTGACCTATACAGATAGCTTTACACCAAGAGGTTGGCTGATATGGGACGGGATACGGAAAGTCACAGGCGGTAAAGCCAAGGCTCAGTTTCATGAGTCCGTAAGCGCAGAGCTCATTGAAGGCTGTATGGCTGAGGGTTATTATCCCTTAGTTCAATTTATCCTTCCTAATGGCCGAACCCATTGGGCCCTGATTTTGGATGAATCCTCCCAAGGTTATCTAATGCGAGACCCGTTACGACAAGCCAAACGCCCTTTAATTTTCCCGCATACGGCTGAAAAATTTCGAGCCTTGAGGTGTGTCGGCCTAGCTTAATTTATAAAATTTGATTGTTTAATCCATAAAGTTCTTGATTTGTTCTCTCTGCTCTGCTTTCTGTAGTATCAGAAAGGCAAGCTATGGTTGCACGCATACAAACAATCGCCTTTGAAGGCGCCGAAGCAAGACGCGTCGATGTTCAAGTGCAGGTTATGTCTGCGTCACGGCCCCATTTCACAATAGTTGGCCTAGCCGATAAAGCAGTAGCTGAGTCACGTGAACGCGTGAGAGCCGCCTTTGCGTCGTTAGGTCTACACTTACCAGGAAAGCGGGTTATTATTAACTTGGCTCCTGCGGACTTGCCTAAAGAAGGGGCGCATTATGACCTTCCTATTGCTTTAGGTTTAATGGCTGCAACTGGCGCTATCCCTACTGACGCTATTGAAAGCTTTGTGGCGATGGGCGAGCTCGCCTTAGATGGGACTATCGCCTCTGTGCCAGGAGCCTTACCCGCCGCTGTCTTGGCTAACACCTATGATTTTGGGTTAATATGCCCCGCGGCCAATGGCGCAGAAGCCGCTTGGGCTGGTGATCTCCCCATATTGGCCCCGCATAGCCTTGTTCAGTTACTTAACCATTTTAAAGGCACGCAAGTTCTCTCACGGCCCATTGCCGGCGAAATTGTGGATCATTCGTCTACTCTTGATATGCGTGATGTTCGCGGACAAGAAACGGCTAAACGTGCCCTCGAAGTCGCAGCCGCAGGGGGACATAACCTCCTTATGATAGGCCCGCCTGGGTCGGGAAAGTCTATGCTTGCGGCGCGCCTGCCTGGTTTATTACCGCCCTTAACCGCGAAAGAGCTGTTAGACGTTTCCATGGTACAGTCCGTTGCAGGGCTCTTAACACGCGGGCAGCTTTCCCGTGAACGACCTTATAGGAGCCCTCATCATAGTGCCTCCATGGCCGCTATGGTCGGCGGCGGAAATAAAGCTAAACCAGGTGAGGCCTCATTAGCTCATCGTGGTGTATTATTCTTAGATGAGTTGCCCGAATTCACGCCTTCAGTCCTAGATAGTTTGCGGCAACCCCTGGAAACAGGGGAAATTTCGGTCGCACGCGTAAACGCTCATGTACGCTATCCAGCGCGTTTTCAACTCATTGCCGCGATGAATCCTTGTCGGTGCGGCACTGGCGGCGCAAATGGTGTGGCGTGCCGCAGAGGCATTCGTTGCGCCGCAGATTATCAAAGCCGCATTTCCGGGCCTTTTATGGACCGTATTGATATTCAAATTGATGTCCCCGCTGTGACCCCCGCTGACCTCGCCTTACCCCCTAGCCCCGAGGGTACAGCAGAGATTGCGGCGCGTGTTGCACAAGCCAGAATAATTCAAATGGATCGCAATGGCGGGGTTACAAACGCAGAACTCTCTCAAGACCGTCTCGATCATGTTGCGGAACCTGATGCGGATGGCCGAAAGCTCTTGATTCAGGCCGCAGAAACATTGGGCCTGACAGCGCGCGGCTATCACCGCGTTTTACGCGTTGCGCGCACTTTGGCGGATTTGGCAGGCTCGGAAACAATTCATCGCTTACATATTGCGGAAAGCCTATCCCATCGCCGTGTACACAATGGGATGAACAAAGCTGCCGCTCATAATTATCAGCAAAATAGTTCCAAACCTTCAACCACAGGGCGAAACACCAAAAACCCTTTTTATTCGTAATCAGTCGTTTCTGCTATTTCTACCAACACGGAATAGCTCAACAAATCACAACCACAGTCATATTTTCTTTATAATTTCAAAGAATTTGCCCAAAAACGGCTAAAAAACCGTCCTTGGTAAGACTATTTTTAGATTAAACCCTCACACTTCTATCAGGAAGCCTGTTCGAATCAGGCTCGAAGGGAAGTTTATGTCGTCAGATAACGCTTTTGCTGCACAGTTTTGGCTTTGGCCTGACCCAGCCATGAAGCGGGACAGCCAAGGACGTATTCTCTTTGTGAATAATGCCTTTCTTAATCTTTACGGCGGCACAGTCGAAGCATGGACAGGTAATGTTTTACAAGGTTGGCCAGCGCCGCAACCCCCACAACAAGGTGGTTATCCTGTACCCTACCGATTTGAAACGCGTATGCCCGCTGAAGATCCAAATCAAGGCGAGCAGGTCTATGATTGGATCGAACAAACAGAAGCAAATGGGGCCGCCTTTGCTTTAGCTCGTAATGTCACGGCCTTTGTTCAAGCGCAAACTGTCGCTCCTATGATGGCGGCCAATGCTGCGACGCCTATTCAGCCTGATTATCAGGTTGAAAATCAGCACCATATGGTAGAAAGCTCAGCCACCCCTCCTGCTCAGCCCCTACCAGAAGCCGAACCAGTCGAGAATCAAGTCGCCGAGGCCCATTCGGCGGAAATAGAATATCAAGCGCCCTTTCATGAGGCGCCCGCCCAATACGGCGTGACCGACCAAGGTGTGGTCGAGGCTGAATCAGTCCCTCATAATTTTGAGGCCGAAGCCCCTGTACCTAACACAGCAGCGCTTCACGAACAGATTGAACAATCTGGTATGACGCAAAACCATCAAGTGGCTTTCCAACACGAAACTATTGATGAAGACCATCAAGTCCAGACACCAGAGATGGAACCATCCGCGCAAGTGCCTGATGCCGCCCCTGCTGTTTCCAACGAAGACAACCGCGAAGAGCGGAGTTTTGAGCGGCGGGCCCTTCCATTAGAATCTAACAGCGCCGTCTTAGGTAATAATTGGCGCGATGCTGTTATCGCCAAAGCCGTAGGGCAAAGCGACCCTGAAGCGTCAGAGCCAAAAGCTGAGCCGACCGTTCAAAAGATTAATTCAAATTCGGATGAGTCCTCTGGGCCGAATAAACGCATTTTACTCGCCGAAGATAATGCCATTAATGCTTTGCTGACCCGAACACTTTTGGAAGCTGAAGGTCATATTGTTGAAACGGTAGAAGATGGTGCGCTGGCCGTAGAAGCCATGAAGACACAAAGCTTTGACCTCATTTTTATGGATATGCGGATGCCAAATATGGATGGCCTCGAGTCCACACGTAAAATTAGACAGCTCCCGAATGTTCCAAAATCCTTACCCATCATCGCCCTTACAGCAAATGCTTTTGACGATGACCGAAACGCCTGTTTTGATTCGGGCATGAATGATTTCATGACGAAGCCCGTTAGCGCAGACGAATTATCTGACATGGTGAAAAACTGGACTGACAAAAACAAGCTTGATTTAGCCGGCTAATCCTAGGCCCAAAACATTCTCGCCACAGCCTCTAAACATAAGAAGCCAATAATCAGTCGCTTCAAATCAAAATCACTGAAAAGATTTTACTCTTCAGCTGGGCTTTTCACTCTTTAGCCGGGTTATGCGCAGCGGTTTTTGCCACACGAATCCATTCAATCAGCGCCAAGACACTCGCGACGCCGCCCAGCGCTGCACAGATAATAAATGCTTTCGCAAAGCCATCGCTCTCAATAATTGCGCCAATAGTTGGGCGCCCTAAGACACCCAACAACATGACCAATGAGACTAACAGCGCATATTGCACGGCCGCATAATCTTTGTTCACAATAGAGGACAAATAGGCAATCGAAGCCGCACTGGCTAAACCAACAGCGATGTTTTCGAAAAAGATTACAGTGGTAAGCCGTGCCATACGGATATCGAGTTGAAAGACCGCAAACAGATCATCAAGCTGACTTAACCCCAAGAATTTATCCGTCACCGGCGCTCCAATAGCAAGATCCGCGAATAATAGGTTTGTTGACGCCGCAAGCACAGCCCCTACAAAAAAGACAGGCATTCGCCCAAAACGCAGCATAGCCAAGCCCCCTAGGGCTATACCTAATATGGTCGCAATCACGCCCATTAACTTAGACGCAAACCCAACCTCCGTCAGGCTGTGGCCTAATGCCCCGTAGTTCTCTCCCAGATAAAATGGGTAAGCAAAACTCCCCCAAATCAAGTCTGTAAATCGATAAGATAAAACAACAGCGAGAACCAAAATCACAGCCCAGCGTAGACGGCCAATCAATTCCATCATGGGCTCTACTATGGCTTGATATAATATTGATAAGACACCGTTATCTTCGGCAGGGCGTGTTTGCGGGGGTTGGTTAGTATTTAAATATATCATTCCCGCCGAGACAACGCCCAACCAAATAACGGTAACACCAACGACGATGGGGCCTTGGTAACGGATAAAATCTCTAGCGCTGTGATTGTCGGGGTCTGTCAACGCACCATGCATAAAGCTCGCAATTAAATAAAATCCAACAGCCCAGCCCATTAAAATAAGGACTGTGCCGAGCCGCCTTTGTTTATCTGTTAGGTTTTGACCTTGACGAATAAAGGCTTCGCTAGTTTCTTTAACCTGCGTCGGCTTAGCCAATAACACACCAATTACCGTAAGGCCCATAAGGGCTGTGCCACCTAAAAAAGTTAATCTCCACCCAATTTGGTCAGCCAAGAGCAGAGCCACAAAACCGCCTATTAAGCTCGCAATACGATACCCAAATTGTTCTACAGTTGATAAAATATCCAAATGCGTATCATCGCGCGCAACTTCAATACGCCACGCCGCCAACACTATATCAAAGCTCGCCGAGAACACGGCAATTAAGACAGAAATCAACCCAATGCGGGCCAAATCATTAGGAGGGTTAGAGAAAGAGAGCACAAATAGGCCGAGCGTAATTAAGACAAGAAAAACAAACATCCAAAAGCGGCGAGGGCCAATATTAAGATTGAAAGGTGTCTTTCGGCTCTGAAAAGCTGATGCCCACATGAATTTAAAGGCGTATGCTAAAAAAGCCCAGGACAAGAGACCAATAGCGACAGGTTTAACATCCACCGTTGAAAGCCAAGCATTTAAAGTGCCGCCAACAGCGGCATAGGGCAAACCAGAGGCCAAACCCAAGAGAAGCATGGCCAGAACTTGTCGGTCCTTCATCGCCATTTTGAGCGCATGTCGTGTTTTAGGCTTGTTCGTATTTGTATCCGACATCATCTTCCCTTCGCGAATACGTTAGAGTAGATTTTAAGGCGCAAAAAGCAATGCTATAAAAATACAAGTTTGGCTGTCATCCATTGATTAAACGCTTGAATGTTAAATTAATTACGTCATCTTGCGACGCATTATGAAGGCTTCACAAGATACAAAAGCGCCCGCTGGGAAAGTCACGCCAATGATGGCGCAATTCCTATCGATAAAAGCGGAAGTCGGGCCAGAGGCTTTGCTTTTTTATCGGATGGGCGATTTTTACGAACTTTTTTTTGATGATGCTGTACGGGCGGCGGCGGCGTTAGATATTGCCTTAACGAAACGCGGTAAGCATGCGGGCGCAGACATTCCAATGTGCGGCGTGCCTGTGCATGCCTCAGAGGTTTACTTGCAAAGGCTCATTAAAAAAGGTTTCCGTGTTGCGGTATGCGAGCAAACTGAGGACCCCAAGGAAGCCAAAAAGCGCGGTTCTAAATCCGTGGTGCGCCGCGAAGTTGTCCGGCTTGTTACGCCCGGTACACTCTCCGAAGACAACCTCCTTGATGCTCGAGGGCGAAACATTATCACAGCCCTATCCAAAACATTGGCTGGCGACTTTGCCTTGGCTTGGGCGGATATATCCGACGGCCTTTTTTGCACCGCAGAGATGAATGAAGCGCGTCTCGCGACAGAAATCGCAGCCCTTCGCCCGCGTGAAATATTGCTCTCAGAGGCGCTTTATCAAGACCCAAACTTTATGGCGAAATTACCATTAGAAGGAATTTCACTAACGCCATTAGCAGGCACGAAATTTGAACCACGCGCCGCAGAACGTCGGTTGAAAACGCAATTCTCAGTCGGCAGCCTTGATGGTTTTGGTGCTTTTTCCAAAGCTGAAATATCTGCGGCCGGCGCGCTTCTTGATTACCTTGAACTGACACAAGCCGGAAACCCGGTTCAGCTCTCTGCGCCTTTTCGTCGAACTACATCAGGCTTCATGGCTATCGACCCCGCTACACGCGCCAGCCTAGAAATAGACCGTACGCAAAAAGGTCCACGAAAAGGCTCTCTTTTATCCGTCATTGACCGTACAAAAACAGGGGCGGGCGCGAGAGAGTTTTCTGATAGGCTCGCGCGGCCATTATTAGATGTAAAAGAGATTTTGCATAGGCAACAAGCGGCCTCATTTTTTGTTGAACAACCGCTCTTGCGCAGTAATGTCCGTTCTATCTTATCCCAAAGTGGAGATTTGGCTAGGGCCACCTCTCGTCTTAGTTTAGGGCGCGGCGGGCCGAGAGATCTCGTTATTATTCGAGATACTTTGGGGGTCGGAGAAAATCTCTGCGCTGAATTTTCTAAAACGCCAAACCTTGGGCTACCAAATAATCTTTCTTATGTTTTAGATCGGCTCACACTTTCTGATAAAGAAACGCTCTCTGTTTTACGGCGTGACCTGACAAAGGCTTTAACCCCTGACGTTCCGATGCAAGCCCGAGATGGAGGATATATTGCCTCGGGGTGGCACCCATCCATTGATGAATTAAAAGCATTAAGAGATGATAGCCGCCGTATTGTGGCAGGCTTGCAGGCTGATTATGCGCAAACGGCCAATGTTCCAACATTGAAAATAAAACATAATAATGTTCTGGGTTATTTTATTGAGGTCTCTCCAAAATACGCGGATGTCATGTTAGGTAAAGGCCCAGACAGCCCCTTTATTCACAGACAAACGCTTGTTTCAGGGGTAAGGTTTACGACAACCGAACTTGCAGATTTAGATGCAAAAATTTCAGGGGCCGCTGACAAAGTCACCGCCTTAGAACTCGCAGAATTTGAAGCCTTTGTTCAGCGCGTCACAAACTTATCCGAAGCCTTACGGCAAAGCGCCCAAGCGCTTGCCGTCCTTGATGTGCAGTCCGCATGGGCCGAATGGGCCGAAGAAACAGGCGCGAGCTGCCCCAAAGTTGATTCAAGCACCTGTTTCCACATAGAGGCGGGGCGCCACCCTGTTGTACGAGAAGCGTTGCAAAAAGCCGGCGGCGCTGATTTCACTCCGAATGATTGTCTATTAGACGCGGAGGGTAAGGCGGGAAACCGTCTCACCTTGATTACGGGCCCTAATATGGCAGGTAAATCAACCTTTCTGCGCCAAAACGCTTTGATGTTTATCTTGGCTCAAGCAGGGGGATTTGTACCCGCCGCGCGCGCGCATATAGGTATCGCTGACGCCTTGTTCTCTCGGGTCGGGGCTTCTGATGATTTGTCGAAAGGCCGTTCTACCTTCATGACTGAAATGATTGAAACCGCTGCTATCTTAAATCAAGCCACACCGCGTAGCTTTGTTATTTTAGATGAAATTGGCCGCGGCACCTCTACCTTTGACGGATTATCAATAGCCTGGGCTACTGTCGAACATTTACACGGGGTAAATAAATCACGCGCTTTATTTGCCACCCACTACCATGAACTCACTGACCTTGTTGATGAATTAGAAAGTGCAGGGAACGCTTCTTTAAGGGCAAAGGAATGGAATGGAGATTTAGTCTTCTTACATGACGTTCAACCCGGCGCCGCGGATAAATCCTACGGCGTACAAGTAGCGCGTCTGGCAGGCCTGCCCCGCGCGGCAACCGACCGCGCTCAGGCCGTTCTGTTACGCCTCGAAGCTGATGCCGACTCTGCAGCGGGTGAAAATGGGCTCTTGGGCGGTTTGCCTCTATTTTCAGCAGCTCCGCCGCAACCCACGCCCGCGGCATCATCGGCAGTTGAAAAAGCGCTTCTTAACATTGATATTAATGACCTGAGCCCAAGGCAGGCCCTTGATCTCCTTTATGACTTAAAGGCGAAAGTGAATTAAATGGCCCGTAAGCCCAAATTAAAAATGCCCGACCGCATTCTGGCCAATAAAAGTGGCTTAGATGGTGAAGCCTTACGGCAGCACCTCAATAAAATCGCGCTAGAAGGCGGCAATTCCCAGCGAGCCCGCGTTCTAGAAATCCTACGCCAAACATTAAATACGGGCATGGCACAAACCGAAGAATTATTTTCCAAAGGCCGTCTTGGTGGTTTGGAAACGGCCGCGCGTATTGCCGCTATTCATGACACGGTAATAACAGCTTTATTCGATTACACGACATCGCATGAAATCAAAGATAAAGACCTTACGCCATCAGACCGGTTTGCCCTGTGCGGGGTCGGAGGATATGGCCGGGCTGAAATGGCACCCCAAAGCGATGTCGATTTATTGTTTCTTGTCGCCGATAAAAAAGGGTCTAGCTACACTGAAAAAGTCACAGAGTTCATGCTTTATATGCTCTGGGATTTAGGGCTAAAAGTAGGACATTCTACAAGAACGATAGAACAATGCCTCGCTCTGTCTAAAGAAGATCAAACCATCTTAACGGCTTTACTCGACCTTCGTTTCTTGCGCGGAGATAGAGAGCTAGCGGATACATTATATTCTCGGTTTAGGAAGGATGTCACCAAAGGCAAGGGCCGTAAATATATTGCCATGAAATTAGAGGAGCGAGATAACCGCCACACACGCGAAGGTAATTCACGTTATGTCATCGAGCCAAATGTAAAAGAAGGTAAAGGCGGCCTTCGCGACCTACATGTTTTGTATTGGATTGCGCGTTTCCTCGACAGTGAAAATAAAATCACTGACCCTCATCTCACCGATAGTTATGTTGAGATGGAACTATTTGATGAACAAGCCGCAACGCGTTTTAAACATGCCGCAGACTTTCTTTGGCGTGCGCGTATTTGGTTGCATTTCATTGCAGGGCGACCAACTGAAACACTGAGTTTCGACCAGCAAACGGTTTTAGCCCGCAAAATGGGTTATGCTTCTGGTCCTGTCGAAGTCGCCGTTGAAAAATTCATGCGAGAATATTTCACCAACGCCAAAGAGGTCGGAGCTTTAACACGTATAGCCTGCGCAAAGCTTGAGGCGCAAAAAGCTATTCGCCTGCCTGCAGGATTGGAAGCGCTGATGCCGCGATCTCGCCGTGATATTAAAAACAAAGCCTTAGTCATGGATCATGGCCGTTTGAACTTTTCCGACCCCATGCAAATTCGACATGACCCCACTATTATCATGCAATTATTTGAATCTGCTGGCCGGCGGAATGTGGACATTCATCCAGATGCCTTTTCGGCTATTAATTTTCGCAGAAATATTATTGATACGGATTTTCGGCGAGATCCGAAAAATTCTACTCTCTTCCAGAAAACTCTTTTGGGGGCCAAAGCGCCTGCAGCGACTTTAAAGGCTATGAATGAAGCGGGTGTTTTAGGGCGGTACTTATTAGAATTTGGCGGCATTGTCGCGCGCACCCAATTTAACATGCACCACGCCTACACTGTCGATGAGCACACGCTGCGTTTGGTTGGTAATTTCAACGACTTGGAAAACGGTAGACTAGAAGACGAAAACCCCATTATCACAGAGCTGGCAAAGACCTTTACTCAAGAGCAACGCTTAATTATTTATTTGGCATGCTTACTTCATGACACAGGTAAAGGGCATGGAGACCAATGTATTGAAGGCGCACAATTAGGGCGTCGAGCCTGTCGCCGATTAGGCGTTTCCCAATCCGTAACCGATACAGTTGCCTGGCTTATCAGGCGACACCTTGATATGAGCGAAACGGCACAGAGACGTGACATTTCTGACCCCGACACCATTGCAGAGTTCGGTAAACTTGTTGGATCTTTGGAACGCTTAAACCTCTTATTTGCTTTGACTGTGGTTGATATTCGAAGCGTTGGCCCTGGTATTTGGAATGACTGGAAAGGCGTTCTTCTTAGAAATCTTTATAAGTCAACGGCGCGGTATTTAGATGGAAAAGAAGACCTCGCTCCTGCTGCAAAGGCTGCGGCGGCAATGGAACAATTAAAAGAAAAGCTGCCCGCAGAAATGGCCGTTCGCGTGAATCCCTTACTAGAGGAAATGAGCCAGAATTATTGGTCAAACTTTGACATGGCAGACCTCATTCGACATGCGCGGTTCTTTGATATGGTCATACAAGACGGTGTAGAGACCGCCGTACAAACACGATTAACCCGAAAGCGAGATATTACAGAACTTTGGGTTTTGACTCATGACCGTACGGGTTTGTTTGCAGATCTAACCAAAGCCATATCAAGTTCAGGCGCCACTATCACAGGTGCGCGTTTGCATACTTCAGAAGAAAAACGTGTCATGAATGTGTTTTATCTTCAAAACTCAGAAGGGCTCGCTTTTGGGCGACAAAGTTCTCATGCTCTTGAAGTCCTCAGAAAACGCGCACAGGCGGCCGCTGACGGGGTTCAAAACAATGTAACCATACCCAAGCCTATTGCCTCTAAACGCGCTGGGGCAATTCCAATTAAGCCCCGTATACGGTTCTTGCAAAACAAACTCGGCGGCGCGACAATTTTAGAAATCGAGGGCAGAGACAGACCTGGGCTCCTTCATGATATTGCCTCAATCCTACGTGATTGTGATGTGGAAATTTTATCGGCCCACATCGAAGTTGTTGGCGCCAAAGCTATTGATAGTTTTTATTTATGTCGTCCCGGGTTTTTGCCAAATGACGAAGGTTATGCGCTCTCAAAATCTATGAAAAAAATCATAAGACAGAACTTGTCAGAACTGTTATCGCCGCAAAATGTTCAAGCCGCTTAATATATTCAGACGATGAAGTCCCCTCGGCTTCTTAAATCTACGGCCATCATTGCTGGTTTGACACTCGTCAGCCGGGTAATGGGCTTAGCACGAGATATATTAATCGCACGCTTCTTGGGGGCGGGCGGTGTAAGCGATGCTTTTTTCACGGCCTTTAAGCTCCCTAATGTTTTCCGCCGAATGTTTGCCGAAGGCGCCTTTAACGCCGCATTTATACCGCTCTACGCACGGAAAATTGAACAAGAAGGCGAAGCTGCTGCAGATGAGTTTGCCTCAGAAGCTATGGTTGCTCTTTTCGTTCTCGTCGCGGCTATCGTTATACTTTTCGAATTAACCATGCCGTGGACTCTGGCTGCGATAGCGGGCGGATTAGACCGAACAGTTGATGAAAATGGAGTCGCCCCATACGCCTTGGCCGTGGTCTACTCGTGTATAACCATGCCTTATATCTTGTTCATGTCTATGATGGCTTTATTCTCAGGTATTCTTAACACACGTGGTTATTTTGCCGTGGCGGCCGCCGTGCCCATTACGCTTAATGTTTTCATGATTGCCGCCTTGGCCTTGCTCCCACAATTTGGCGTGGGCCAAGCCGGCTTAGCCTGGGGACTTTCATTAGCAATCACCCTTTCGGGTATCGTTCAAATGAGTATCGTTATTTGGGCATGCCGCAGAATAGGCGTGAAGGTTGGGTTTCGACGCCCTAGAGTGACACCCAGAGTAAAACGACTTTTTGTATTAGGAATTCCCGGTATGTTTTCTGCCGGGATTACGCAGATTAATTTGCTTGTATCCCACCGAATTGCGACATCCCAAGATAGCGCTGCCAGTTGGTTAACCTATGCTGACCGTCTTTATCAACTGCCATTGGGCATGATTGGCATTGCTATGGGCGTCGCTTTGTTACCTTCTTTGTCCCGCAGTATTCGAGCGGGAAATGAAGCCGAGGCCCATACATCACTTAATCGCGGCCTTGAAATTGCGGCGTTTCTAACACTGCCCGCCGCCGTCGCCCTATATGTTATTCCAGAACTTCTGATCGCAGGTATTTATCAAAGAGGCGCTTTTGGTGCTGACACGACTTTGCAAGTTGCTAAAGCTTTGAAATATTTTGCGCTGGGTTTACCCGCCTTTGTTTTAATTAAAGTCCTCACTCCTGCTTTTTTCGCGCGCGAAGACACCCGCACTCCTATGATATACGCGGCGATATCTGCCTTTATAAATATATTTTTGGGGCTGATTTTATTTTTAAAAATGGGTTTTTCAGGCCTTGCACTCGCTACCTCTATTGCGGCTTGGGGGAATGTGCTTTGCCTAAGTCTTAACCTTCTTGGCCGTAAACATATGGAACCTGACTTTAGGCTTTTATCCCGGCTTCCTCGTATTGCCTTGGCAAGCGGCGCCATGGGGCTTGCCCTTTTATATGGCCAAGCCTATGTGCCACCCATCGCAGATTTAAGTTTCGTAAAGAGCCTCCTTACCGTTGTGCTTGTCAGCGCCATGGGGGGGCTTGTTTACCTCTTCGCGGCAATAGCCTTGCAGGCCTTTCATCTGAGTGATATTCGCGAGGCGTTTTCACGTAAACGAGGCTAAAGTTTAGCCACAAGCGGAACATTAAGAGGATTATTGTGACCGATACAAATAACACGGGCTATACAGGCCCAAGCCGCGTTTTTTCAGGCGTTCAACCTTCTGGTGCCTTACATTTGGGAAACTATTTGGGAGCCCTGAAAAAGTTTGTCGACCTACAGGACGAAATGGAATGCGTTTATTGTATCGTTGACTTGCATGCCATCACAGTTTGGCAAGACCCGCAGCAGCTTTCTGAACAAACAAGATTGATTGCCGCGGCCTTCTTGGCCTCTGGTGTCGATCCGCAGAAAGCGATTGTCTATAATCAATCTGCAGTCAAAGCCCATACTGAGCTTGCTTGGTATTTCAATTGTGTGGCACGTATGGGGTGGGTTCAGCGCATGACACAATTCAAAGATAAAGCGGGCAAAAATTCAGAACGTATGAGCGTAGGCTTGTTTGATTATCCTGTCTTACAAGCCGCAGATATTCTTGCTTTTAAGGCCACACATGTGCCTGTCGGAGAAGATCAAAAACAGCACTTAGAATTATCACAGCAAATCGCCGCGAAATTCAATCACGACTTTAATGTACCTCATTTTTTTCCTGAACCCGAAGCTTTGATTAAAGGCCCAGGGGCGCGTGTCATGAGCTTGCGCGATGGCACGTCAAAAATGTCTAAATCAGACCCTTCCGATAATTCCCGAATTAATTTGACTGATAGTGCAGATGTCATTTCCAAAAAAATCAAAAAAGCCAAAACTGATGGGGGCTTCATGCCCGAAAGCGTAGAAGAAATGGAAGGCCGCCCTGAAATTAAAAACCTCATTGGCATTTATGCCGCATTGTCTGGTAAAACGGATGCTGACATTGTTAAGTCCTATGCAGGCAAAGGATTTGGTGTGTTTAAACCTGACTTAGCGGATCTAGCGGTTGAGCGTTTAAGCCCCATTACAGACCTGATGAACCGGTATTTGGCTGACCCTGACGAGCTAGACCGTATTCTTGCGGCGGCGGCAGATAAGGCTTCGGAAATTGCTGACCCAATTGTTGCGGATGTTCGCCGCACAATCGGGTTTATTGGAGCGTAAAATGAAACATATTTTTCTTGCCGCATCGGCTTTAACTCTCATAGCTTGCGGTAACGCCTCTCATACACATGATGAAGCCTCGTCTGACCCCGTTATGAATCAACATGCTGACAAAGGAATCGAAGTCTCGGCCGCTTATGTTATGCCGCCCTTCCCAGGGCGCGACACGGCCGCTGGGTTTTTCGAGATAACCAATCATGGCCCAGATGATCGTTTGATTTCAGCATCTAGCCCTATCAGCGACGCTGTTGAAATTCATACGCACTCGGATGATGGCGGCGTAATGAAAATGCGTCGTATTGACGGCGTTGACATTGCACAGGGCGAAACCCTTGTGTTCAGACCCGGGAGTTATCACCTGATGATGTTTGGCGCGGTTATTCCCGAAGACGCCGAAGATGTTGCCCTCACCTTAACTTATGAAAACGCGCAACCCGTCACTCTTATTGTACCGATTGGTGAACCAGAAACCGCTTCAGAAGGTAGCCATGACAAAATGCATGGTTCACATGGTGAACACGGCTCTGGGCATTAACACCTATTGGAATCCTAAAGTTTCATCACGCTCGGAAAGGGATAATATTCGGACGTGTTCTTTCTGAAAGTTTTCATGCCTTGCCTCTATTGAGGGGTGACTTTCAGAGTTATCTTGCAATTTGCGATGCGGGTGAACAGCCTTAGCCCAATAATTTATGGCGACTGCTATGTCATAACCCGCATTCGCCATAAGAACCAAAGCCATACGATCGGCTTCTAATTCTAGTTCTGCTGTAGGCCTTTGGTTGATGTGACCTGCAATCGCATGACCCATTTCATGAGCAACAATCATCGCCAAACTATTATCATCCGGAACAAATTGCATAAGCCCTGATGAAATGAAAATCTCTTCGCCGTCCGTATGGCCATTGACCTCTTCTGAATAAAAGACGCTCGCATCATAGTCACAGGCCGTTTGCGGTTGCAGACTTGTGTCATAGTGATCACCCTTGGGCGTTTTCAGTGTTAACCGCGTTTTTGTGCCCCCAAATGCATCACGCGATAGAGCCGCATAAAACCGATCCATTGTTAACCCGCTGGGAATAACACGGCCGTTGAGACTGACTACCTGATCGCCGGCTTGAATATCGGCACGTTCAGCAGGTGAGCCCGGCCTGACACGGCGAACGTAAATGGCCTCAGGGCTCAGATTAAGCACGTCACGTGCCATGCCTCTTAAACGCTCGGGATAATCATCCAATATATGTGTTGTAAAACCTGGGTCGCGAAAAGTTTTGGGACAAAGTTCAACATTCGCCAAGCGCAAAGGCGCACTTACGCGCTCAAGCCTATCATTCATGCCTTGATAGGAAGCCAGTACACCCAAAAAATCTGTACCACTTTTATCTTGAACTATAATGTCGGCCTGACTTGATTCTGGAAAGGGGTTTTCTTCTTTAAAGTTTTCGCCCGCACAAGCTGAGAACGCAAAGCCTAGCAAGCCTATAACGCCCCACAAAAAGCCATGTCTTACAACTGCCTTGTGACTCACTCTGCAGGCAAAGCTTTTGCTGTAGATGGCGAGCCCGATACGTCGATTGGGGCCTTGCCATCGCTGTAAACTGGCGCCAATTTTATATCATCGCTAATTTCTTCTGAGGAAATTTGCGCGGCTTTCGGCGCAAAAGAAAACGGCGCCGAAGAGCGCGATGAAGAGGCCCCCTCTTTACGGTAATTGGGGTAAAGAGGCTCGCCTGCGGCAATCTTAGCTTTAATTTCCTCTCTAGCCGCCGCAATTCTTAAAAAACGGTCGGGAAATGTCGGGTGAGTCTTCGCTCGGCCAACACCTTTAGGGCTTACAATGGCAAGTCTACGCCAGAAACTCTCAACACTCTCTATATTCACTCCGGCGCGTTGAGCGTAATACATTCCGACATAATCAGCTTCAGATTCAAATGGCCGCGTATAACGTGAGGAAAATCCGGACAGAATCATATTGCTCACAATCTTACGAATATGTCCCATCGTATTATGCGCTAATTCATGCCCTACAATCATCGCCAATTCTTCGTCGGATTCCGCAAACTCCATCATGCCCGTATTTATTGTAATGTGACGGCCATCGGCGAAAGCGTTGATGTCGGCATTTTGTGATAAACGTAATCCGTAACCGCACCCTTCGACTGTATTGACATCTAAAGGTAAACGCGCGCCTTTGCGGTCTATGAAAAGCGTTTCTTTCTCTCGCATAGCCTGTTGTATATCCAGGACATCTAGAGCCCTGCCGTTTTCATCGCGTATAATATCACCGCGCCGTAAGCCCGCCTTGTGCGCGGGTCCATCTATAGCAATATGAAAAATGGAGGGTTCCTCACCCGCGCCCAATTCACGCGCGCTCGCTTCACGCCAGCGTTTGTCATAAGTTTTGAATGAATGGGTCAATATACCCATATCTTGACCTGTGTGAGGGCAGAGCGCTTCATTCGCAATAAGTATAGGACGGCCAACACGTAAAAGTCGCTCCGCCATGGAATCCCATTCTGTCAGAGCAATCTTCTCTTGGGCCAATTTTTCTTGATTCAGCTGAGAAACTGCAATTTCAGGCAATTGCGTTTCAAGCCCCGCACAAGCGCTCACCGCTAATGCCACCAAAGCTAGACTCATTTTGTAAAAATTTCGCGCCATGCATAGTCAATGCAAATTTGCGAGCTCTACGTCAATGATACATCTTGCACATTTCTGCTGTAACACCCAATTAGGGGCTATGTTTATACAAACCGAAGACACGCCGAATCCGGCCACCCTGAAATTCTTACCTGGCCGTGATGTTGTGGGCGAGGGAGGACGCGTTTTAGAGTTTACGCGCGGCGAGGATGTATCCCGCGCGCCTTTGGCTGAAATGCTGTTTATGATCCCAGATGTTGAACGCGTATTTTTTGGCACTGACTATGTTTCTGTAACACGCAGCGAAGACGTACAGTGGAAACATTTAAAGCCCGCCGTCCTTGGCGCCATCATGGATTTTTACGTTGCTGGCGGGGTACCACTTTTAGATCAGCTCCAATCAGGAGAAGTCGAAGACCGCGTTTATGAGGGTGTCACGCTGGAAATCGTAGAACAAATAAAAGAGCTTATCGAGCTACGTGTTCGTCCTGCCGTGGCGCAAGATGGAGGAGATATCGTTTTCAAACACTTCGACGAGGACGATGGCTCTGTTTATTTGGAAATGCGCGGCGCCTGTGCTGGATGTCCAAGTTCAACCATGACGCTCAAAAGCGGCATTGAAAATTTGTTAAAGCATTATGTACCCGAAGTGACTCGCGTTGAACAGGCTGTTTAAATGCTAACTCTCGGCCTTGATACGACAGGCAAGGCCTGTTCGGCGGCTCTGGTTGATGAGGGCCGTGTCATCGCCCACTGCTCTGAACCAATTGGTCGCGGTCACGCCGAACGTCTCGCTCCGCTTGTTCATGAACTGATATATAATGCCGGGCGAAATGTGGACGACATATCACGGGTCGCAGTGTGCACAGGCCCGGGCAGTTTCACAGGGCAACGCGTAGCGCTCTCCTTTGCTAAAGGGTTTGCCCTGCCGCGTAAATTACCCGTTATTGGGCTTTCATCCCTTGAAATATGGGCCAGAGAAGCTGACCCAGAGAACAACAAACTTGTGGTCTCTATTGCCGATGTTAGGCGCGGTGAGCTGTGTTGGGCGGTTTGGAAAAATGGTATATGCGAAATCGAACCAGTGACGCAAAAGGCCGATGAGGCCGAGACCCTCATTGATATGATTGGCGCAGATGTCATTATACGTGACGCGCCAATATCAACTATTCTTTTGGCATGGCTCGCCCAAGATGAAACCTCACAAAGCGCACCTGCAACGCCGCTTTATTCTCGCGCGCCTGATGCAAAATTACCTGGAGGTATTACCCCCAAAGCACAGAAACCAAAACCTCAATTCCGTAAAATAGCCTTGTAACATTAATGCGCTACTTAACTGAAGACGATGCCTCCGCCATGGCAGAGATTCACAAAATGGCTTTCCCGGCGGGTTGGCCAGAAAATGAGATGAAGGCTCATATAGAAAAAGACCTCTGTATTGGGATAGGCAAGCCCCTTCTTGCTTTTGCTCTTATACAAATTGGCGGCGACCAAGCCGATATTTTAACTATAGCCACCGCAGCTGAGGCCCGCCGAAAGGGGTATGCCCTTGCATTACTCACAAACGCCGAAACCCTTTTGCGGGACCGTAAAGTTCACACGTTATTTTTGGATGTTTCAGAAGCAAATTCAGGCGCTATTGCGCTGTATAAGGCCGCAGGATTTCAACCTATTGGACGTAGACCTGCCTATTACCGTACCCCAACCGGCCGAATAGCGGCTATCACTTATTCTAAAACCCTGACTTAAACTCACATCATAATAATGAATTCTAGCTAGACGAGCGAGGATGCCGCGTCTAAACAGGCTTTATGTCAAATTGGATTGAGAAAAAATGCGCTGAGCGCGGTTTGCGAATGACAGATCAACGGCGCGTTATTGCCCAGGTCTTATCTGAAGCGGATGACCACCCAGACGCAGAAGAGCTCTATGCGCGCTCTGTTGCCGTCGACCCAAAAATTTCTCTCGCCACAGTATATCGAACCGTTAGGTTGTTTTCTGATGCCAATATCATCGAAACACATGATTTCCGCGACGGACGCGCACGCTATGAAACAGCTGACTCTGATCATCATGACCATTTAATTGATGTAGCATCCGGCGAAGTCATAGAATTTGTTGATGAGGAAATTGAAGCCCTTCAGCATAAAATTGCCGAGAAACTTGGATATGAGCTTGTTGACCATCGTCTAGAATTATACGGAAAGAAAAAACCGCAATAATTCTTGTGTGGCAGGAGCGTCCTTTGCCTCAATTATTCCGCAACCAATAAGGCTTCGGCGTCTCTTAAGTTATTTTCGGCACGTCCATCCACCGCATCAAAATTCCCGTGCGGTTGAGTGTGTAAGATCTCCCAACGGCCATCATGATGTTCAACAAGCGCCGTACAGCTCTCGACCCAATCTCCATCATTCATATAGGTTATGCCGTTAATTTCACGCATTTCTGCAACATGGATATGGCCACAAATCGCGCCGTCAAACCCTTTGCGTTCACAATAACTCGCCACTTGCTCTTCAAAACTATGAATAAAATTCATTGCCCGCTTGGTGCGTTTTTTAAGGCTCTTCGAAAGGGACCAATAGGGGAGACCTAGTTTTCGCCGAACAAAATTTAGCTTTGTATTCACCCAAAGTAAGAAATTATATGCATTATCACCCAAATGCATAATCCACTTACGATCGGCGCGCATAAGGCCATCGAACATATCGCCATGGACAACAAGATAGCGCTTGCCATCTTCACCAATATGAATTTCTCGGTTGGAAATTTTAACTTCGCCAAAATTCACCTTAAAGCGCAAAAAACCACGCAAGAACTCGTCGTGATTGCCCGCAATATAACGAACATCTGTCCCGCGCTTGCTGGCCGTTAAAATACGGCGAATGACATTTGTATGCGCTTGGGGCCAATACCATTTTTTCTTTAGGCGCCAGCCGTCAATAATATCACCGACCAGATAAAGTGTTCCCGCGGTATTGTGTTTGAGAAACTCGCAAAGCGCCTCGGCCTGACAACCTTTACTGCCCAAATGGACATCGGATATAAACATCGCGCGGTAAAGCGGTTTCGGAAATTTAGAAGCCTTCGCCATAATCGCCCCATAGGGTGATTTGATGACGGGCGTATGAAGCTTTCGTAACGGTTATTCGTCAGAACCTCTTTAAACCCCTTACCCCCTTATCCTTTACCCCCTTGCCCCTTGCCTCGCCTCAGCCGCTTTTGTATCCAAAGCTTGCCCAATCGGACTAGCTCCCCTATAGGCCGCAAACCAAACATTAGTGAGAATAATCATGACGATTTCACCCCGCGATAAAAACGCGCCCCGTGATATTGATGCTCCCGCAATTATTGCGGCCAAGCCCGATGTGACGAAACCCAATACTAAAAAAGTTTTCATCAAGACCTATGGTTGCCAGATGAATGTTTATGATAGCGAACGTATGGCCGACGTTCTTGCACCGATTGGCTATGCGCCTACCGAAGAACCCGATCATGCTGACCTTGTCATTCTCAACACATGCCATATTCGGGAAAAGGCAGCGGAAAAAGTCTATTCAGAGCTTGGCCGGATTCGTCAGTATAAAGAAAAAAACAAACCAGATATGAAAGTCGCCGTAGCGGGCTGTGTAGCCCAGGCTGAGGGCGCAGAGATAATGTCGCGCGCGCCCGTCGTCGATATGGTGCTTGGCCCTCAGACTTATCACAAACTCCCCGAAATGATTGCAAAGGTTCATCGCGGGACAGGGGATTTGCTGGAGACTGAATTCGATACGCTCGAAAAATTTGACCAATTACCAGAACTTCGCCAACCTAAAGGATTTTCGAGCTTTCTGACAATCCAAGAAGGCTGTGATAAATTTTGCACCTTCTGTGTTGTGCCTTATACGCGCGGAGCTGAGGTCAGCCGCCCTGTCGCGCAAGTCGTCGCAGAAGCCCGCCAATTAGCGAAACACGGCGTCCGAGAGATTACCTTAATCGGCCAAAATGTGAATGCCTATAACGGTGTCGGAGAAGACGGAAATCAATGGACATTAGGACAGCTTATCCGTCACGTTGCCCTTATTGGCGGTATAGACCGTATTCGGTTTACCACCTCTCACCCCCGCGATATGGACGATGACTTGATTGAAACTCTAGGCAGTGAGCCCAAGCTTATGCCATATCTTCACCTGCCTATTCAGGCAGGGTCGAATAAAATTCTCAGCGCGATGAACCGCGATCACACCTATGATCATTATAAAAACTTGATTGCTAAGATTAGGGCGGCCCGTCCTGATATCGCTCTATCAGGCGATTTCATCGTTGGTTTCCCAGGGGAAACCGAAACTGACTTTCAACAAACCATGAAGTGTGTTGAAGAGATTGGTTATGGCAGTTCGTTTAGTTTTAAATATTCTGTTCGCCCCGGCACGCCAGGTGCAGGGCTCCCTAGACAAGTCCCAGAGGATATAAAACAAGACCGCCTCGTCCGCTTGCAGGCTTTGCTTTATAAACAACAACATGATTTCAATTTATCATTAGTTGGCAAAACTCTCGATGTCCTCGTCGAGGGACGAGGGCGTAAAAATGGCCAACTCTTTGGCCGGAGCCCTTATTTGCAAGGCACGCATTTTGACGGCCCAGAAAGCCTTATCGGCCAAATTGTGAAAGTCAAAATGACAGATGCAGGGCGCAACAGCCTTATCGGAGATTGGGTGGAGTAGCGAAAGCAACGCTACTCACTTTACCGCTCTAAACGTGTTGGTCGATTAAGACTGGGTTTCCATCAGGATCTATGACGGTGAAGCTGGCAGGGCCTGTTGTCGTCTCGTCTGCTTCATTCATGATTTCTATGCCTTGCTCTTTTAAGCATTTTTGAATGTCGCGAACATCTTTGAAAACATCAACAGGCTGTGCGTTTGCATCCCAGCCCGGATTAAATGTCATGATGTTTTTGTCGAACATCCCTTGAAACAATCCAATTTTAGTATTGCCATTATCCAAAATTAGCCAACCTTGGTCTATATCGCCATGAAAGGCTTCAAAGCCTAACGCCTCATAGAAGCTTAGAGATTTTTGTATGTTTTTTACAGCCAAGCTAATTGAAAATGCACCCAGTGACATTTACTTCCCCCCATTGAAAAAACTCACTTTATAGTGTTGATCTTTTTATGACACAATTATTTCAGTGAGACTATTCTGATATCCTTCCCATCAATAAAACTATCATATAAAGCCTCTCGCTTTTTTGGCCCGTCGGTCTTATCTAGAAACTATGAGCAAACAGACCGAAATCTTAGAATTTAACGATGCCGATTTAGTTCGGCGTTTATGTGGGCCAAACCACGCCAATTTAGCTTTGATAGAAGAGGCCTTTGGCGTCTATATTGAGGCCCCAGGAACGGCCGTCCATATTAATGGTGACACACCCAGCCGTGCGCGCTCAGGGGAATTAATCAAAGAAATATATCAACGTCTTGAACGCGGTTGGCCTTGCGGCCCTTCGGATATTCGAGCGCTCATCCGCGCAATGGGAAAGGGCAAAGTTAAAGCAGCTAGCGTTGAAGCCATAATTCCTTTTCCGCGCCGCTCTCCAATTGTACCCAAGACCCCGCGCCAAGAAAAATTCATTCACGCCATGCGTGATGACACAATCATTTTCGGCGTAGGCCCAGCGGGTACAGGGAAAACATTTTTGGCCACAGCCTATGGCGCCTCGCTTTTAGCCCGAGGTGAAGTCGCACGCTTTATTGCTTGCCGACCAGCCGTTGAGGCGGGGGAGCGCCTTGGGTTTTTACCCGGCGATTTGAATGAAAAGGTTGACCCTTATATGCAGCCCATTTGGGATGCGCTTCATATGGTTTTGGGCCGCGACGAAGTTGACCGCCGAAAAGCGGCAGGGGACATCGAAGTGGCTCCCCTCGCCTTTATGCGCGGGCGAACTTTATCAGACGCCTTTGTTGTTATCGATGAAGCCCAAAATGCGACGATTCCGCAAATGAAAATGGTTCTAACGCGTCTGGGTGAACGCGCGAAATATGCCGTGACAGGCGATCCGAGCCAATCTGATTTACCTTATAACCAAACCTCTGGTTTGGCGCATGCCCTATCAATATTAGATGATATCAAAGGTATTTCCCAAGTGAAGTTTTTAGCCTCTGATGTGGTGCGTCATCCATTAGTAGGAAAGATTGTAAACGCCTATGAAAAGGCTGAAAAATAGAGCGGCCTAAAATGCCCGCCGTGAATTAAATTTTATGTCATTGCCTTTTGATATTGATATCGCCCTACAGTCTGACACGTGGTCAAATCATGAGGCTGTTATTTATAAATCCGTTTCTGCAATCTTAGAGGTTTTGGAATCTCCGCGATTAGGAGAGCTATCCATAGCGCTCTCTGATGACGCCCAAATTAGATGTCTTAATCGAGAATATCGCGGAAAAGATAAACCTACTAATGTTTTATCTTTTCCTGTTCCTCCGCCTGCCCCGCTTTTAGGCGACATCGTATTGGCCTATGAAACGGTTGAAAGCGAAGCCAAAGAAAAAAACATTTCTTTCGACAATCATCTTTCACACCTCATTATTCACGGGTTTTTACATTTACAGGGTTACGACCATATCAATGAAGAAGACGCTTCCATAATGGAAGCGCTTGAAATACAAGCCCTCACATTATTGAATATTGACAACCCTTATCTTTATTGACAGTTTTTACAAAACTTGAAGAGTTATACAAACGCTATGAGCGACCCAACATCTGAACCCCGCCTATTAAAAAGGCTTTTCCGCCGAGGCACTTCCAACACTCAAGCGGATTCGGATAACTCTGGGGATGAATTAACGAAAGCCACTGCCGCCCAAGAATTAATGATGAATGCTGCCGAAAGGTTTCATCTTTTACGGGTTGATGATGTCATGGTGCCCCGCGCCAATATTGTCGCCGTAGACAACAGCGCTACACTGACAGAGCTATCATTAGCGTTCAAAGATGCTGGGCACTCTCGCTTACCCGTTTATAAAGACACACTCGACGACCCTATAGGCATGGTTCATATCAAAGATCTTTTACCCTATCTAATGCTTGATGCGAAAGGCCGAACGGGGAAGACCTATCCAAATCGCAAAGTGATCCAATATATTCGTCGGCCCGTACTTTTCGTCCCCCCATCAATGCTTGCCCAAGATCTCTTGCGAAGAATGCAGGCTCGCCGCACTCATATGGCCATTGTGGTCGATGAATATGGCGGAACAGATGGCCTCGTGACGATTGAAGATTTAATTGAACCTATTGTCGGCGATATTGATGACGAACATGATGAAGTCGAAGTTGAAGTGCAAAACGTACCGGGCAAAGGTGGTCGATCTGTGTGGGAAGCTGATGCCCGTCTGTCTATTGAGGCCTTTGAAAACACTCTTGGGCGCGATTTTGCGACCCCCGATCAAGAGGAAGATGTTGATACTTTGGGTGGCCTCATTTTTACCATGGCGGGACGCGTCCCTGAACGCGGAGAAATTATCAAACATGCAGATGGGTTAGAGTTTGAAATCATTGACGCCGATCCTCGCCGCCTGAAGCGTCTGCGTATTACAGACACGCGTAGCGCTAAGAAAACAGAAACAACTGCTGTTTCTAGTGAGCAAAACGTCACGCCGCTTCCTGAAAAATAAATCAATCATTATGCGCAAAACCGCGAAACATCTAATTATCCAATCGCTCAGATAGCCATAGAACCATGAAAACAGATTTGTCTTTATTGCGCTCTCCTTCAATCCTATTGAAAAGCGATGGATGGGCAGGACGCGGCATCGGGTTTCTTTTGGGTGGGCTCTGTGTCTTAGGGCAAGCGCCTCTCCATTTTTGGCCTTTATCACTTATTGGCTTAGCTTTTCTTTTTTTACGCCTTGAAAAGACAAGTTCTTCAATAGCCCCTCGCCGCGCAGGATTTCATTCTGCGTTTTGGTTTGCCCTTGGCTATTTTGGGGTTGGGGTGTTTTGGGTGGGCGAAGCCTTCATAGCCAGAGGGGCTGCCTTTATCCCAGTCATGCCGCCTATGATTTTAGGTCTTGCAGCAATTTTAGCTCTTTTTTGGGCTTTTGCAGGCTTGTTATTCGCAGGATCACGCCTGAAACCCATTTGGTCACAAATTGTTTTTGTGACCATTTTCACCCTGAGCGAAATAGCCAGAGGCTATTTATTCAGCGGATTCCCTTGGAATCTCACAGGCTATATTTTCCCCGCGGGCGGCGCATTTTCTCAAGGCGCAGCATTTTGGACAATTTACGGCCAGAGCTGTTTCGTATTTGCCGGAGCCGCCTTATTGGCAACGCTTTTTACAAATGAAACGGCCCGGCGAAAATGGATAGCCGGGGGGGTGCTTTTTCTTTCCCTTGGTGGGCTTTATGGTTTCGGAACGATGAGATTATCAAATGCGACAGTCATTCCCCAAGATAATATTTTACTCCGTATAGTCTCTATCCCTTTTGATCAGGCCGATAAATTTAACCCTGATAAAAGTATCAATATTGTTTCAGAGTTTCTTCGCGAAAGCCTTAAAGATGAGGAAACAGAGACTATGCTCTCAACACCGCTAAGAGAGGTCACGCATATCATTTGGCCAGAAGGCGCCGTCTCTGGATTAGCTATGGAAAATGAACCATTACTTTTGACAATGAGCCAAGAATTATCCAGAAGACTCGGCGGAGATAATTTACCTGTTTGGCTTTTAAATTCTTTGCGTCATGAATCACGCTTCGACCCAAACTCCAGCCAAATCATAGATGATTATTATAATAGCTCCGTCGCTATCACCTTTGACTCTGCAGGCACGCCAAATATTGCCGCGTTCAATGACAAAGCCCGCTTGGTGCCCTTTGGGGAGTTCATTCCTTTCGGGAAGTGGATGGAGTCAAAAAATGTGCCCGTTATTTCGACTAACCTTCTCTCAATATCCGCCGCTAAATCCAAAAGACTTACGCAATTTCCTGGCCTTCCTCTGGGCAGTCCGCAAATTTGTTATGAAATAATTTTCCCTGGCTTCACGCCTCACCCTAAAACAGGAAACAAGGCAGAATTTATTCTAAACCAATCCAATGATGCTTGGTTCGGGAAAAGTTGGGGTCCCGCGCAACACGCGAACATTGCCCGCTACCGAGCCATAGAAGAGGGCCTGCCTGTCATTCGTGCAGCCTCTAACGGGGTGAGCGGAGTTTTTGACCCTTATGGGCGTATATTTGCCAAAACTAATATAGAAACCCCGTCTCATATTGACACAAAACTGCCAAAACCCTTGAAAAAAATTAAGAAAACAAACCAAATCATTGCCCTGCTTTTCTTGATAAATCTTTTTTTATCATTAGTATGTATCAAATTAGGGCGTGGTTTAAATAATCGCGCGATCAATTAAATCGTTCGAACTTGACGGTGGGGGCACCTCGGCACCGAACATAACAAGGATGACAACAGTGAAAGATCCAAAACACGCGCCGCGCGCTGCCAATCCGGTAGACGTGCATGTTGGCACACGTGTAAGACTTCGACGACAAGTTTTAAAGATGAGCCAAGAGAAACTTGGCGATAAATTAGGTGTCACATTCCAACAAGTGCAAAAATATGAGCGCGGTTCAAATCGCGTTGGAGCTAGCCGCCTTTGGAAAATCTCTGAAGTCTTAGAGGTTCCAATCAATTTCTTTTTTGACGGCTTATCCGATGACTTTGCCAATGGTGAATTTGCAGAAGATGACCAAATGCCGATTGTCTATGAATTTATCAACAGTACAGACGGTGTAGCCTTGGCTAAAGCCGTGAGTCAAATTCGGTCTAAATCTGTCAGACGCCAACTGTTAGAATTGGCGCGCGCTATGGCCAAAGACTCAACAGATAGTGACGACTAATTATTCTTACATTACTTGCGCCAACAATCTCTCCTCAATACAGCTCCTGTGTTGGCGCAATATATTTATAAGACGCTAGAAATATCTTGGACGGCACGCTAAAGCGCCGCCATGACACATTCTGAATCGTCAAATCCATCCAAACCTCAATCTTCAGATCGGAAAATATATTTCCGAGATAAAGACCGTTTTCGTACATTTGGGCGCGCTAAAGGGCGGCCCTTAAGTCCGAAACAATTAGACATGATGGAAACCCATTTTCCCAAACTCGAATGGGACGTAAAAGATGGGCATAGCAAAATTAATAAACCGCTTTGGCTCGAAATCGGTTTTGGCGGTGCTGATCACCTTTTGCATCAAGGGCGCAACAACCCTGATATTCATCTATTAGGGGCAGAGCCATTTTTAAACGGTGTTGTTAAAGCTGTTGATGGCATCATCACAGATAACACCTCAAACATCAGCATTCATCACGGGGATGTACGCGACGTTCTTGCAGCCTTACCTAATGCTAGCCTCGAAAAAGTCTTTGTTTTATTTCCTGACCCTTGGCGAAAAACCCGGCACCATAAACGGCGCCTTATCAATGAAGCCTTTTTAAATGAAATTCATCGCGTGTTAAAGCCGGGGCATGAGTTCCGTTTTGCAAGCGACATTATCCATTATGTAGACTGGACAATAACCCGCATTCACAAACATGGTGGGTTTGAGTGGCCAGCCACCTCTAAAGATGACTGGCGCGTTCCGCCCGCTGATTGGTGCCCTACTCGCTATGAAGCCAAGGCAAAACGTGAAGGTCGAGAGTGCCATTATTTCACGTTTATTCGAAAATAAGATAACAAGGCTGAATGGGCTTTGTAGCAATTAACACGAAGAATGGAGACTTAAATGAAACGACGCCCTGCCTTGCATATAGTAACCTTATCCCTTTTATTTAGCCTTTCAACAGGACTGGCGGCGTGTACGACGACTTCTACCCATGAAACATCATCTCTTAAGCCCAGCACAGAATGGGTCGCCCACGCGCCTGACTGGCGCCAAGAGGCTCTTGATGTTTATGAGGAAGCCTCCGAGTATGTGAAAATTCAGAGCGAAAAAAACTCCGCACTAAGCTGGGCAGTCATATTAGATCTTGATGAAACCGTAATGAACAATGTGGCGTATCAAGTGGCACGTGACAAAGCCGGCTTAGGCTACACAAGTGTAAGCTGGTATGAGTGGACTCAGAAAAAACAGGCAAGCCTTGTTCCGGGCGCGGCCGAGTTTATTGCTTTTGTAAATCAATTAGGCGGCCATGTAGCCTTCGTAACAAACCGCCGAGACACAGAACAATTGGCGACTGAAGAAAACCTCGCCGCATTGGGCCTTAGGCGCAGTGAAGATTTCCGTGTTTTATTGACTAAGGCTTCACCAAATGGACGGTCTGATAAAACCAGTCGGTTTAACCTTGTACCAGAAATATTGGCGGCTCAAGGTTACCCAAATGTCGAGGTTATAGCTTTTATAGGCGACAATATTGGTGATAAACCCGAGACTGTAAAAGGTTGGAAATTCTTTTGCATTGACCAAGGCGCTATGTATGGCGAGCCTTGCGCGGCGGTTCCGGGACCTGGGCGCTAAGTCCCCTAAAGGCATCTCTTAACAGACGTTTATTTTGTATATCTATAACGTCTGCACAATGGTCATTATAAAGGCTTGCGTAATTTGGTGTCTTACTCTAAATACGGCTTAACGATAAAAAACGCCAACCGCACAGGATGCGGAACAGGCGGCCCCAGCGGGGCCGTTTTTTTTATGTCTGAGTTTCTTTCAGCCCGACATAAAACTGTGATTTCATCCTGGGCACCGCGTCGGTTAAGAGATTTCGAATACGATATAGAACACCATAATATATGAAAACAAAAACACATACAGATGAGCGCGTACTCGCCCTTGCCGAACCCATTGCTGAAGATTTGGGTCTAAATATTGTCCGTGTGCGCGTGATGGCGGGCAAGCGTAAAACCGTGCAAATCATGGCCGAACGCAAAAGCGATGGTTTAATGGCTGTCGAGAATTGCGAAGCTTTATCGCGTGAATTGTCAGCTTTAATGGAAGTCGAAGACCCAATTTCAGATGCCTATATTCTTGAGGTCAGCTCGCCAGGTCTTGATCGCCCGCTCACGGACCTCAAAGACTTTGAAACCTATGAAGGCTATCACGCCAAAATTGAACTCGACCGATTAGTCGAAGGCCGCAAACGCTTTCGCGGCGTATTGGCAGGTGTTGATGGCAATGACGTTGACATCAATTTAGAAAACGAACCGGACAGTACGGCCTCTATTCCCTTTGACTGGATCTCCGAAGCGAAATTACAAATTACTGACGCCCTTATTGAAGCCGGGCAAAAAGCAAAAGACGCCGCTAAACTCAACACGAATACCACACCCGAAAATGGAGACACATAATGTCCACGAACGGAATTGCTGCTAATAAACTTGAGCTTTTGATGATTGCAAAAGCTGTTGCTGACGAAAAATCCATCGATCAAGCTATCGTTTTGGAAGCCATTGAAGAGGCCATCCAAAAAGCCGCTCGTCTGCGTTATGGTTCTGAGCTTGATATTCGAGCAAAGCTCGACCCCGTAACAGGCGAACAAAGTCTCCGCCGGGTCATCACGGTTGTCGAAGACGAAGCGCTTGAAAACGAAACAACAGAAGTCGCCCTTTCAACAGCAAAAATGGATAATCCTGACGCAGTGGCGGGTGACCTTATCACAACAGACCTGCCGCCCCTTGAGTTTGGCCGTGTACAAGCCCAAATGTCCAAGCAAATCATCATGGGTAAAATCCGCGATGCCGAGCGGGCCCGTCAATATCTTGAATTTAAAGATCGTATTGGCGAAATCATCAATGGTATCGTCAAACGTGTTGAATATGGTCACATTATTGTGGATCTAGGCCGCGCCGAAGGCGTTATTCGCCGAGACCAAGCGTTGCCCCGAGAAAATGTAAAGTCAGGCGATCGGATTCGCGCATATATTATGGATGTTCGCGAAGAACCGCGTGGATCACAAATCTTCCTATCTCGCGCGCACCCACAATTTATGGCTCAACTCTTTGCCCAAGAAGTTCCAGAAGTCTATGAAGGCGTTATCCAAATCGTCTCAGTTGCACGTGATCCAGGCTCTCGTGCCAAAATCGCAGTTTACTCATCTGATAGTTCTATCGACCCTGTTGGGGCTTGTGTGGGTATGCGCGGTTCACGTGTTCAGGCTGTTGTTAATGAGCTTCAAGGTGAGCGTATTGATATCATTCCTTACACAGAAGATATGGGGGCCTTCATCGTCAATGCCTTGCAACCCGCTGAAGTCACTAAAGTCGTCATTGATGAAGCCAATGAGCGTATCGAAGTTGTGGTTCCAGAAGACCAATTATCACTGGCCATTGGCCGCCGTGGGCAGAATGTGCGTCTCGCATCACAGCTTTCAGGCTGGGCTTTGGACATCTTAACAGAAGCTCAAGAGTCAGAGCGTCGTCAGAAAGAGTTTGCAGAGCGCTCTAGTCTCTTCATGGAAGGCTTGGATGTCGACGAAATGGTGGCGCAGCTTCTCGTTTCTGAAGGCTTCGAAACTATGGAAGAAGTCGGCTATGTGGCGCTGGATGACCTAACGTCTATTGATGGGTTTGATGATGAAACGGCTGAGGAACTTCAGGCGCGTGCGCGTGAATATCTTGACCGTATCGCAGAAGAGCAAAATCAAGCCCGTATCAAAACAGGTGTTGAGGATGATGTTCTGGAAATCGAAGGTGTCACTCTGCCTATGGCTGTTATCTTTGGTGAAAATGAGATCAAAACGGTCGAAGATGTCGCCGGACTCGTGCCTGATGATTTGAACGGTTACACTGAATATAAAGACGGTGAACGTATTCATGAAGATGGTATGATTGAGCATATGGGCCTTACAAATGAAGAGGCAACAAACCTTATCATGCAAGCCCGCGTGAAAGCTGGCTGGATTGAAGCTTCAGCACTCGAAGAAGAGGAAGAAGCTGAACTTGATGAGGATGGCAACCCTGTCATCACTGCCGAAACTCTTTTTGAGGGCGCGTAACGCGCGATCCGGGGGCCACAATGAGAACGCCCACCGACATTGCGAATAACGAAAACCTTTCGGAAGAAGAACTTGAATATGGCCCCGACAGGCGGGGTCATAAATCAAAAGAACGCCGATGCGTAGCCTTGGGCGAAGTTCGGGACCCGAAAGATATGGTTCGGTTCGTCAAAGGGCCGGACAATATGGTCGTGCCTGACATTGCCGGAAAGTTACCAGGGCGCGGCGTTTGGGTTAGTGCTAATCTTGAATTATTACAAAAAGCGATTAAATCTAAAGCCTTCGCAAGAGGTTTTAAATCTCAGGTCAAAATGCCTGATGACCTAGAGGGTCAAGTTGAGGCGGGTTTGAAGCGCTCCGTATTGGGGCTCCTATCAATGGCTAAAAAATCCGCTAATATTGCGATGGGCTATGACCAAGTCATTGGGATGGCACGTGAAGGCGTCTTAGGCCTTCGTGTTGAAGCCCGCGACGGCGCAGCTGATGGGCGCGGCAAAATCCGTACCTTGTCTCGCGCTATTGCAAGAGAATTGGAACTATCTGATCCCACAACGATTGGATGTTTCACAGCCTATGAATTAGGGGACTGTTTTGGGCGTGATAAAATGGTCCACGCAGGCATTAAACGGGGTAAGCTCTGCAAACGCTTAAGACTCGAAGCCGAGAGGCTTTCGGGGTTTGTACCTCTTATCCCTACGGATTGGGACGATTACGACCATGAAGTGAAAAAGAAAGAGTCATAAAGCAGCAAAACAGCCGCTTTTGAGAGTTGAAATAGTACGCATGACCGTTAGGTTACGCGCTCGAAAAGGCCCAAGAGAAATTGGGACGATAAAGAAGGCAGCGGAGTTATGACCGTCCCCTTCAACTGAAAGAAAATGATGAACGATACATCTGATAAAAAACCAGCCCGCCGACCTTTGACATTGAACAAAGGCGGAGCGCGACCAGCACGCGGACGAAGTTCTGCCGTTGTTGTCGAAAAGAAAAAGAAAATCCTCGTCCGTCCTGGTACGAAACAGGCGGGTGCGGCCAAAGCCACACCAAAAATTAAGCCTAATATTGCGCCGATCAATAAGGGGCAAGAGAACGCCAGCACAGGCGAAACAAAACCTGTCGTACCAAATATTGCACGGCCAGCGCCTATTCCTCGTGTTTCTTCTAATAAGGTTGAAGTGCCGGAAACACCTGTCCCTAAAGCAGAGCCAGCCCCTAAGGTTGAAGCGAAAACAGAAACAAAGGCCCCTGAAAAGCCCAAAGCTGTTGAAGCTGCGCCAAAGCCTAAAGCTCCAGCGCCAAAATTAAAACCCGCTTTAGCCCCGCCGCCGCCAAAACCCATTGATGTAAAAGAAGCGGCCCGCGCGCTCGGTTTATCCGTTGCTGAATATAAGAAACGCCAAGAGGCCCTACAAAAAGCGCAAGCTGAACAGGCAGAACGCCAAGCTCGTAGACGTGCTGAAGAAGCGGAACGCCAACAGCGTATGAAAGATGAGCGTGAAGCTTTGGAGCGTAAAAAGCGCGAAGAAGAAGAAGCTGAACTACGCCGTCTTGAAAAAGAAGAAGAAGAACGTCAAAAGAAAGAAGCCGAAGCGCGCAATGCTCGCAAGCCAGTCGGCTCACCTTTGAATCGAAATGAAACATCCTCTGAGGATATGACCGAGCTTGAAAAGGCCGGCGGACGCGTCAAGAAAAAGCGGGGCAATATGCCACCGCCCACCCGTTCCAAGGGCGAACAAAAACGCCGCCGCGGCAAGCTAACCATCGTTTCAGCTTTGTCTGGTGATGACGAACGCCAACGCTCACTTGCCTCTATGAAACGTGCCCGTGAACGCGAAAAGCAGCGTCAACGCGGCGGAAATGCCTCTCGTGAGAAGGTGCAACGTGAAGTCACCATTCCCGAAGTTATCTCGGTCGGCGATTTGGCCAACCGTATGGCAGAGCGCGGCGCAGATGTTGTGAAATATCTGATGCAGCAAGGCCAGATGATGAATATTAACGATATGCTAGACGCTGATACAGCGCAGCTCATCGTTGAAGATTTTGGTCACACAGTCAAACGTGTGGCGGCCTCTGATGTTGAAGAAAACTTTATCATTGATGACACGCCATCAGACGAAAAAGATCGCAAACCTAGAGCCCCTGTCATTGCCGTTATGGGTCATGTTGACCACGGTAAAACTTCGCTCTTGGATGCCTTACGTTCAACAGATGTTGCCTCTGGCGAAGCGGGCGGCATTACACAACATATTGGTGCGTATCAGCTGAAACTAAAATCAGGCGAAACCATCACAGTATTGGATACGCCAGGACATGCGGCTTTCTCTGAAATGCGGACACGCGGCGCCGAAGCCGTAGATATTGTCGTCCTTGTTGTTGCTGCTGATGATGGCATTATGCCGCAAACGATTGAATCGATTAAATATGCACAAGCTGCAGATAAGCCAATTATTGTCGCCATTAACAAAATGGATGCCTATGAAGCGAATCCGCAGAAAGTTGAAACCGACCTCTTACAGCATAGCGTTATCACCGAAAGCATGTCTGGTGAAACACAGGCTGTTCAAGTCTCCGCCTTGAAAAAGACAGGTTTAGCAGAACTGGCAGAAGCGATTACGTTGCAAGCAGAGTTGATGGATTTAAAAGCCAACCCAACGCGCAATGCTGATGGTTTGGTTATTGAATCTAAGATCGAAAAAGGCCGCGGCCCTGTATCAACGCTTCTCGTTAAGCGTGGTACGTTAAAACGAGGACAAATCGTTGTGGCTGGCGAATATTGGGGCAAGGTGAAAGCTTTGACCGATGAGCGTAACAAGACACTTAAACAAGCCGGGCCCTCTGTTCCTGTTGAAGTTATGGGTCTGGACGGCGCACCGCAACCCGGTGAGCCTTTCGCTGTCGTCGAAAATGAGAGCCGCGCGCGTGAGTTGACTAATTATCGTAAGCAAATTGCCAAGGATAAACTCTCAGTCGCACCTTCAGCCATTGCTTCAATGGAACAAATGATGGCCAAGCTTAATAATAAAGAGACGTCGGAAATGCCTCTCTTAGTGAAAGCTGATGTACAAGGCTCTGCCGAAGCAATTAAGACTGCCCTTGAAAATGCGGGTAATGAAGAAGTTATGGCACGCGTTGTGTATTCAGCAGCAGGCGGTATTTCCGAGTCTGACGTCCAATTGGCAGCCACATCAGGCGCGCCGATCATTGCCTTTAATGTTCGGGCCAATAGACAAGCCAAAGACTTGGCTGAACGCGAAGGCGTCGAAATTCGCTATTACTCTGTCATTTATGACTTGATTGAAGAGATTAAAGGCGCGCTATCAGGCATGCTTGAACCAGAGCGCCGTGAAACCTTTATCGGCTACGCTGAAATACTTGAAGTCTTTAACATTACCAAGTTGGGTAAGGTTGCTGGGTGTAAGGTTACGGAAGGCCGCGTTGAACGCGGTTCAGGCGTCCGTCTCTTGCGCGATGATGTGGTTATCCACGAAGGCGAGCTATCTACGCTTAAGCGTTTCAAAGACGAAGTTCCAAAAGTTCAAGCTGGTATGGAATGTGGTATGGGCTTTGAAGGCTATCATGACCTTCGTAAAGGCGATCAAATCGAGTGTTTCACCGTTGAGCTTATCGAGCGCAATCTCGATTAATCTTCGCTTCATCATTAAGTTTAAAAACCCTTCCTTCGCGGAGGGTTTTTTGTTAAATGGGGGAGTGAAATTTGAATATACCCATGAATTCGAAATAGACAGTCTGCTGAAGGCTCAGGGGGAACTTAGCCAGCACTTATATTCATCAAGGATACGCTGGCTCTCAATGGTACTGCTCATTCTTTGCGCTATTATCACAATGGTCACGCCCATAATTATATTCACTCTCGTCGCTGAGTTTTTTCTGGGGCA
This sequence comes from Litorimonas taeanensis, assembly GCF_003634015.1. Lineage (NCBI taxonomy): Bacteria > Pseudomonadati > Pseudomonadota > Alphaproteobacteria > Maricaulales > Robiginitomaculaceae > Litorimonas > Litorimonas taeanensis. Next base: position 708,548 of record NZ_RBII01000002.1, on the reverse strand, counting down.
AGAATTAAAACGCATTGGAACACTTATCGGCCTAATTCTAGGTTTTTGTGTCTTCGGCAAATGGGGAGGCAGCTTCTTTGATGACTATGTCTTTGATAAGAGACAAGTAGATCTGGGCGAAGATTTCGTCTCGGATTATACTTTTACGGAATCGGGTATTATAGTAATCGAAACAGGCCGCCATACAGAAATCAAATGGTCAGCCATTTCAAGCCTCGAACAAACGCCAAGCTATATCGGACTTCTCTGCAAAGGCTTATTTTATTATTTGCCACGAGAGGTCATTGGCGACACAGCCTCTCAAAATCAATTCATCTCGCAATGCCAGCTATGGATGGAAAACGCAAAAACAGACTAGCCTTTTGTTATTAAAGCGGGGATAGCGGCTCACTATGCCTAATTCGCCCGCCATCATACCAGAAGACCGCTTTGCTGCCTTCCGACACAAAGCCTATTCGCTGTATTTTATCGCACGGTTTTCAACGTCTTTTGCCGCGCAAATCGTGTCAACCGCTGTCGGATGGCAAATCTGGGAAGAAACTCATAATGCTTTCTGGTTAGGCATGATTGGCTTAGTCCAATTTTTACCCGCCCTCCTACTTGTGCTTATTACAGGGCTGGCCTCAGATAAATTCGGGCGGCGACGCGTGATGGGGGGATCGATTATTCTCGAAACATGTTGCGCAGTTGCCATTCTATATCTGGCTTTTACCCAACAATTTCACCCGCTCTGGGTTTTGGCTATATTGACAGTCTTTGGCGTAGCGCGTGCTTTTTACACGCCTGCCTCGACCTCGCTTGTTGTCAATCTTGTTCCCAAAGAAGATTTCGCCAATGCCGTCGGATGGATTACCTCATCATGGCAACTCGCCTCGATTATGGGGCCTGTTGCAGGAGGGCTATTATTCGGAATATCTGGCTCTGTAGCTTATAGTTGCGCGGCTATTATAATGAGCTTTGCAGCCATTATGATTTTTTCACTTGAGAAACCCAAACAAATTTTGGAAACGGCACCTGTTAATATTAAAACCCTATTGGGCGGTTTTCGATATATTTGGCAGGAAAAGATTGTATTGGGCGCGATCTCACTCGACCTTTTTGCCGTGCTTCTTGGCGGTGCCGTGGCCTTATTACCTATCTATGCAAGTGATGTTCTAAATTTGGGTTCTGTAGGATTGGGCCTACTCCGTGCCGCTCCTGGTATTGGCGCCGTGATTACGATTGGGGTTCTGATTGCCTTTCCAATTAAAAAATATGCAGGGCCTATCTTATTTATCTCTGTCGCCTTGTTTGGCTTTGCCACAACTGTGTTCGGCTTTTCAACTTGGGCCTGGCTGTCTATCTTAGCCCTCATGTTTGTCGGGGCGTTTGACATGGTTTCTGTGTATATACGCGAAATTCTTTTACAGCTTTGGACACCTGACGCGGTGCGGGGTCGGGTCAATGCGGTCAATTCTATTTTTCTTGGCGCGTCAAACGAATTGGGAGAATTTCGGGCCGGCTCTATGGCTGCAGCTTTCGGCGCGGTCTTTGCGGTCACGGCGGGCGGCATTGCCGCTATAGGAATTGCAGGGCTTTGGATCATTCTCTTCCCTAAACTACGCCAAGCACAATATCTGCATAAAGCCGAGATAGACGGCAGCCAGCCCTAGCTTTTTCGGCCTGTAAAGCCGATATAGGCAGAATGAGCAAAAATAGACCCCCATCACAACGCCAATTAAAAGCCGGTGAGCTTATCCGCCGGGCTTTGTCTGAAATATTAGCTAAAGAAAATATTCGCGACCCCGACCTTCAAGGTGTCAGCGTTACCATATCCGAAGTGCGCGCCTCGCCTGATTTGAAACACGCCATTGTTTATGCCGCGCCGCTTGGTGGGGGAGACGCCGAAAAAACCGTAAAAGCTTTACAGCGCTGCGGGTCATTTTTACGCGGACGCCTGGGCAAAGAAATGGAAATGAAATCGACGCCGCGTCTAAAATTTGTCGCGGATACGAGTTTCGATACGGCAGAAGACATGCAGAGATTGCTCAATCAACCTCAAGTAAAGCAAGATTTAGGGAAAGAATACTAACTTCTTTCCCTAATAGTTTTATAATTTCGCCTTAAGGCATCTTAGGTGATGTAAGGTCTGAACTAGGGTTAAGTTCATCCATCGGTATAAGAATAGTGTCCGGATATTTATAAATTGCACCAGATAGTGCATCGACACCCACGCCAATTGGGCCGCCCAATAGAATGTTTCCACCTGTGGACCCTTCGATACGTCCCACTATATTTTTCGTTGCGACTTCGTAGCCCTCTTTATTACACTCTACTTTCAATGTCTTTTTTGAGCGTGGTATTTTTACTTCTGCTGGGGTAGTAAATTTTTCATTCACAGCGAAATCAGAGCCCCCAGTAGCGGTACAATCAGCACCAATAACATCTCCTGTTGTGAACTTTACGAGTTGGTTTGAACCGTTCATAACGGTGGAGCAAGCGGGAAGTTGAAACGCTATAATAGTAGCGAGGACAAGTTTATAATTCATTTTATATCCTATACGTAGACTTTAATCAGAAAGCCGATGTATATATTCAGAACAAAATCAATCAAGCGTTGAATTAAAATAATTTTCCCGTTTAAATTATTATTGAAAAGAGAATGTTAGATGGCCCGTAAACGTAAAGGCAATCCCGTTCATGGGTGGGTTGTTCTCGACAAACCGTATGGACTTGGCTCTACTCAGGCCGTTGGCAAGACGCGATGGCTGTTTAAAGCGCAAAAAGCGGGCCATGCAGGCACGCTTGACCCGCTAGCTACGGGTATATTGCCAATAGCACTTGGCGAAGCGACTAAGACCGTTCCATTCATGATGAACGCGGCAAAATCTTATGAGTTTGAAATTACATGGGGCGCCAATACCACCACCCAAGATATCGAAGGTGAAATAACAGAAACCTCTGACAATAGGCCTGACAAAGCCTCTATTCTTGCAGCTCTCCCTCAATTCATAGGCGAAGTCGAACAAGTCCCCCCGAAATATTCAGCGATTAAAATTGATGGAAAGCGGGCCTATGATCTTGCGCGGGCGGGTGAAGCTGTAGACATCAAATCTCGGTTGGTGCAAATAAATGACATCCGCCTGCTCTCTACCACCACAGAAACGGCCAGCTTTGCCGTGGACTGCGGCAAAGGTACTTATATCCGCTCTATCGCCCGAGACTTAGCCGCCACATTGGATAGTTGTGGACATGTCACAAGGCTTCGCCGCACGCGTGTGGGGCCGTTTACCCTCCCGCAGTCAATAACACTTGCCCATTTAACAGAAACCTGCGATAGGGGCGCCGCTGAGGCGGCTTTGTATCCCCTCTCGACCGCTCTGGACGACATCCCGGTGCTGGCCGTGTTGGAACAGGATGCACAGGATCTTCGGCAAGGTCGAGCCATCGACCCGACATCTCCTGACATTGCCCACTTTTCGAGCTGGGTATTGGCTATGGAAGGCGAACGAGAAGTGGCTCTGTGCGAAATACGCGAAGGTCGATTATGGCCCAAACGTGTTTTTAATTTATAACTTAATACGGAGAATACGATGTCGATTACCCCAGAGCGCAAAGCTGCGCTTATTACAGAGCACGCCGTCAAACCTGGCGATACAGGCTCACCCGAGGTGCAAGTAGCGATTCTAACGGACCGCATTACAAACCTTACTGAACACTTCAAAACGAATAAAAAAGACAACCATTCTCGCCGTGGCCTTTTGGCAATGGTGGCAAAGCGTCGGAGTTTATTGGCTTATTTGAAGAAAAAAGATGAAGGTCGTTATACGGCTCTTATCGCGAAATTGGGTCTGCGTCACTAAACGCGTCTCAAGTTAAAAATACAAGGCTGCCCCGTGAAACTTTCTGAAAGAAGATAATTCTGAAGGAAAATACGGGGCAGCCTTTTGTGCATCATGGTGATGCAAAAACGACGCCTGTGGCGTCAATGTCGAAAGCGCAATAGGGCGCTAACAGAGACTTAAAACGGTCTCATTGTATGTACGTAGAAGAAAGAAACGATACGTTATGTTTGATAAACACACAGTAGAAATTGATTGGGCCGGACGTCCTCTCAAACTCGAAACCGGCGGCATGGCCCGCCAAGCTGATGGCGCAGTTCTCGCCACTTATGGCGAAACAGTTGTTCTAGCGACAGCTTGTGCCGCTAAGTCAGAAAAACCGGGACAAAGCTTTTTCCCGCTGACTGTAAACTATATGGAAAAATTCTATGCGGCCGGTAAAGTTCCTGGCGGCTATTTCAAGCGCGAAGGTCGACCAACAGAACGTGAGACGCTTATCTCTCGCTTAACTGACCGTCCTATCCGTCCGCTCTTCCCAAAGGGATTTAAAAACGAAGTTCAAATCGTTATCACGGTATTACAACACGACCTTGAAAATGAACCCGACATCATTGGCATGATTGCGGCCTCTGCGGCGCTTTCACTTTCAGGCGTACCTTTCATGGGCCCTATCGCCGCCTCTCGCGTTGGTCTTATTGATGGTGATTATGTTCTCAACCCAACACTTGACGAGATGGAAGAGTCAGAACTTGACCTTGTCGTTGCGGGTACACGTGACGCCGTCATGATGGTTGAATCACAAGCCAAAGAATTAACAGAAGAGCAAATGCTCGGGGCTGTTATGTTTGCCCATGAATCATGCGAAGAAGTTATCGACGCGATTGTTCAGCTGTCTGAAAAAGCCGCTAAGCCAGCTTGGGATTACGTCCCTGCCGATTTGTCTGCAGAGAAAAAAGTCGTCAAGAAACATGCCGAAAAAGGTATCAAAGCGGCTTATAAGCTTACTGACAAAATGGAACGCCAAGATGTACTGCGCGATACACGCGCTGCGGCTTGGGAAGCACTTTCAGTAGAAATGGAAGAGAATGTTTTCTCTGATTGTTTCAAATCAATTGAATCTGAAACCGTTCGCACGTCTGTGATCAAAACTAAGAAACGTATTGATGGCCGCAAGCTTGACCAAGTACGCCCAATCGTTTCTGAAGCTGGTGTTTTGCCTCGTACACATGGTTCTGCCCTGTTCACACGCGGTGAAACTCAAGCGCTCTGCGTGGCTACTTTAGGTACCTCTGATGACGAGCAATTTGTTGACCAACTCACAGGGACAATCAAAAACAAATTCCTCCTTCACTACAACTTCCCACCATACTCGGTTGGTGAGTGTGGCCGTATGGGCGGAACATCACGCCGTGAACATGGTCATGGTAAACTCGCATGGCGCGCGCTTCAGGCGGTTCTGCCAACGGCTGAAGATTTCCCATACACTATGCGTCTCGTCTCTGAGATTATGGAATCAAACGGCTCGTCCTCTATGGCGACAGTTTGCGGCTGTTCTCTTGCCCTGATGGATGCTGGTGTGCCGATTAAACGCCCTGTTTCTGGTATCGCTATGGGTCTTATCAAAGACGAAGCGGGTATCGCGGTTCTTTCTGACATCCTTGGTGATGAAGATCACCTTGGTGACATGGACTTTAAAGTTGCGGGAACAAGCGAAGGTATCACATCACTTCAGATGGATATTAAAATCGCGGGTATTTCCGAAGAAATCATGACAACGGCTCTTGAGCAAGCCAATGCAGGCCGTCTTCATATCCTTGGTGAAATGAACAAAGCTCTGACAGAATCTCGCGAAGATGTAGGTGAATTTGCGCCTCGTATCGAAACGATGAAAATCCCAACGGATAAAATTCGTGACGTTATTGGTACAGGCGGCAAAGTTATCCGTGAAATCGTTGACACAACAGGCGCTCGCGTCTCTGTTGAAGATGACGGAACAATCAAAATTGCTTCAAATGATCAAAAGTCAATTGATGCGGCCAAAGAGTGGATCACAGGCCTTACAGCTGAGCCAGAAGTAGGCATGATCTATAAGGGTAAAGTCGTGAAAGTTGTCGATTTCGGCGCCTTTGTGAACTTCTTCGGTCCAAAAGACGGGCTTGTACATGTCTCCCAAATCAAACCAGAGCGCGTAAATCACCCCTCTGATTTCTTGAAGGAAGAACAAGAAGTCTTCGTTAAGCTTATGGGCTTTGACGACCGTGGTAAGGTTCGCCTTTCAATGAAATTTGTTGATCAAGAAACAGGACTTGAGATTCCTCGTGAAGAGAGCGAAGGTTCTAATGATGACGAAGATAAAGGCGAAGAAAAGCCAAAGCGCGCGCGTCGCCCTCGTAAGAAAAAGTCTGAAGACTAAACTCTTCTTTCGTCCTTAGACATGAAAGCCCGGTCAAACGACCGGGCTTTTTATTTGCGACTAACGCAGTATTGGGGGCTAATTTTGTGAACCAAATCACAATCTTTAAATCCATTATAACTGGACACATCGAAAATTAAGCCAAGCCATTAGGTTAAACTCCGACCCTGTGATAAGATAGCTGCCTCATATGGAGGTTTTTATGCTCAGATATACCGCAGCGATTACGACCGTTATGTTTAGTTTTGCCTTGCCGATTTCTGCAATTGCCGCGCCGAAAATAGATGCGAATAATGATGGGCGCATCACAGAACGGGAATATATGAACTATTATTCCGCGGAATTTATAAATACGGATAAGAATTTCGATAGCCGTTTAACCCAAGAAGAAATTCAAAAGGCCAATTTTGAGAGATTCAAGAAAATTGAGGCAGAGAAGTTTCACAAACTGGATACGGACAACAACAAAGTGGTCTCAATTGAAGAATTCGACGCCGAGCAACATAAAAGGCAAGAGGTCCGAAACGAAAGAAGTAAGACCCGTAATGATAATTGGTTCGATGAAGTCGATGAAAATAGAAATGGTTATATTTCCCGCGCTGAATACGTCGCCTATCGCGACAAGCAGACTGAAAAATACAATGCCCGCATAGTCTCACGCACAAAGAAACAATTTGAAACCATGGACTCAGATAAAGACGGGGCACTTACAGAAACGGAATATGTTCATAAAGGTCAGCAAACAAACACAACTGGCGTTCAAAGCTCAAACAACCCATTCTCTCATATTCGGTCCGCTACATCATTAGCCAAAAAGAACGCCCAAAGAGACGGCGATGGAGATGGCTTCATTACAAAGTCTGAGGACGAAGCTTACTGGCGGCAAACTTTTGAAGCTCAAGATAAAGATAAGGATGGTTATATTGTTAAAAGCGAGAATGCTTATTTATTTAGCGATAGGGGCAACCTTTTTTCAGGCGGTGCCTATAATATAGTTATAAACCCCTAACACCCATTCTCATGATGCGAGCTCATTTATGATTTAGCTGGGGCCGGAGCCGATCTGTGTCGGCGCAGGTTCAATAATCGTAAATCTGCCACGCTGTATTTGATAAACAGCCAGTCCTCGGTCAGGCCGCCCATCAGGGCCAAACCGTACCGCGCCGTCTACACCATAAAACCCTTGTGGATCTTCTAGGCGTGCCCGGCGCTGTTTTGGGTCTCCATCAGCCACAAACGCGCCAATAGCTACGGCGTCATAGGCCAAACTCGCCAAACGCGACTGATCTTCACCATAGGCGCGGTCATAGCTGTCTTTGAAATGACGCTGGGCTTCAGGGTCGGCACCTGCAAATATACCGCCTGACAGCGCGGGTTCGCGCACTGTGTCTTCATTATTCCAAAGTCCAGTACCAAGGAATTGCACATCGGCTGGATCAACATCATAAAATGGGAGCAGCGGCGCTAAACTGCGAAGCGCTGTTCCGCCCTCAGGCAAGATAATCGCCTCGAAAGCCATAGGCGTAGGGACAGAACTGGTCTTTGCCCGACGTTCATAATCTCGGTGGAAGGCCGCCAATCGCTGCGCAGGCTCTTGCATAACCGAAATATCGCGGCCGTTATATGTTTCCGATGCTGTTATTTCTCCATCACGCGCTTTGATGGCTTTCTCATAGGCCGCGCGAACACGGCGGCCATAGGCCGTATCTGGCCCCAAATATGCAAATCGCCGTGTACCATTCTGCATCGTGTAATCAACAATACGTTCAACTTCGGCTTCTGGCGGGAAAGATAATAAGTATGCACCATTCCCTGCTACCGTTTGGTCTGTCGAAAACGCCAAAACAGGGGTCCCCGTACGGCTTGCTTCACGTGCAGAAGCCGTTACAGAATCGGCAAGGATAGGGCCAAGAATGACGTCGGCTCCCGCTTTAATCGCCGCTTGTGTCGCACTACGCGCGCCTTGTGCCGTTCCGCCTGTATCCAAAGAGATCAATAATATGTCAGCTTCATTGCGTTCAAAAACGGAAAGCTCAGCCGCCTTCATCATTGACTCTGCCTCTTCGCGTAATCGGTCAGAACTGGCTGAAAAAGGTAACAATAAAGCTAGTCGTTTTATATCGCGACCAGCCATATGCGGCAGTGTCAGACCCTTGCGATTGTTAAAATATGGGCCTTCTAGGTTCGTCTCTTCTTCTGTTACAATTTCTTCGTCAGCGGCGCCGTCTTCTTCGGGGCTTGTCTCTTCTGGAATTTGAGGAATGTTTACTGGGTTTTCCGTAACAATCGGGCCCTCTGGGTAGGTTGGCCCTGTAGGCGTCGTTGTGCAAGCCGCCATCATTAAGCCCAAGACTGAAGCGGCGATTAAGGCTTTGCCTTTTGACGTACCGAATCGTATCTTTTTCGAAACTGTTTCACTATGGCCAAGCGGCGCAAATTTCATCATAATCAACGTACCCATAAAGCCAGTTGGAAATTCTGGCTTTAACTTTGAAAGAATATTAATTGTCCTTAGCCAAGAAACCCCACGCGCCGCAATATAATTCCGCTGTAATCGCAGCAGACGCTCCTTCATTGGAAACAGGTTTATATATCGTCTCTACGCCCATCGGCAATCTCCGTGATATCACATTGCGAGCTTTGGACGTACTGCAAGGCGCTGAACACATTTTAGCAGAAGACACACGCCAAACTCGAAAGCTTTGCGGGGTATATTCCATTACTACACCTTTATCCGCCTATCATGACCATAATGCGGCAGCACGCGTACCGGAATTGATAGAGCGTCTACAAAGCGGTGCGACGATAGCCTTAGTAAGTGATGCTGGCACTCCGCTTGTCTCTGACCCAGGCTTTCGTCTGGTTCGCGCAGCCGCTGAAGCTGGTATCAACATCTGGCCAATACCCGGAGCTTCTGCGCTTCTGGCTGGACTTGTTAAATCAGGTCTTCCTTCTGATGCTTTTTTCTTTGGAGGTTTCTTACCACCAAAAACCGCGGCCCGCAAAACCGCCTTATCGAAACTGACAGCGCTGCAAGCGACTCTGGTTTTTTTCACGACAGGGCCAAGGGTCAGTGCCGTCTTATCTGATATGATTGACATTTGGGGAGACCGGAAAGTCGTCTTAACGCGGGAGCTAACCAAGCGTTATGAAGAAGCGCGTTATGGTCATGCCAGTACGCTTATCCACTCTATTAAAGAGACACCACCCAAAGGCGAGTTGGTCCTATTAGTAGCGCCGCCTGACGGGGTGGCGCAATGGGATGAAGCTCAGATAAAATCCGCCCTATCTGAGCAAATATCAGAGGTTGGCGTCAAGCGCGCTAGCGCGGCCGTTGCAGAGCTAAGCGGTTGGTCCAAACGCGACGTCTATGCTTTGGCGCTAAGCCTTAAGTAACACAATATGAAACGGCGCCAACATTTTGAGAAGGAAGGCAGAAAAGCTGAAGCCCGCATAGCGCGATACCTTCGACTTCGGGGGTATTCCATTCTCGCAGAACGCTATAAAACAGCAGAAGGCGAAATTGATATTATCGCTATGAAATCGAACATCATCGCCTGTGTAGAAGTCAAGCAAAGAGCCAATCAATATGCCGCAAACGAAGCTATGGACTGGCGTACTGAGCAGCGAATAATGAATGCTGCCGAGATTTGGGTAGAACAACATTTCCACGACTTGCCGACAGACTTTGAACTCCGATTTGATCTCGCCCTGATAGTTGGGCCTGTATCGCCTTTCTCTAAAGTAACGTACCTAAAACACGCCTTTCGTCCAGATTAGTGCGTTAAATGTCAGGCTTATTAATCTTTATTTAAGCGACACAGTTGGTAACGCTTCGTTCACCATAAAGCGTTAATTTGTCTTTATGAAACATTTTGCCCTTCCCCTCCTTTGTACTGCTTTACTAACGGGCCTCTCTGGCTGCGCCGTCACAACGGCGGGTATTAAGAAAGGCGATGAACGCAATTTCGCGCGTTCATTAAACGATGTAAACGCGGGCCGGGCCATAAAAGCCCGTATGATGCGCGCTTATGACTTCTCTTTAAAAGGCGTAGATGTCGAAGTCGCCGAAGGGGTTGTGCTTTTAACAGGAAACGTTCCAAGCAAAGCTGACCGTATAGAAGCCGCCCGCATTGCTTGGTCGGCGCCGCTTATTGATCAAGTGGGCAATGAAATCTTTATCAAAGACAAGCAAAGTTTTACACGTAATGCAAAAGATGGTGTTCTAGAAAAAACAATCCGTACGCGCCTACTGGCTGAAACCAATGTTAAGTCTCGCAATTTTAATATCGAAACACATGATGGCATTGTGTATCTGATGGGCGTTGCACGTTCCGCTGGTGAGCTAGAACTCGCCGCAAAAATCGCCGCTGAGACCCGCGGCGCCGTTGAGGTTATCTCTTACGCGCGTATTGCTGATATGTCTCAAATGGCACGCCTTGATGCTATGGAAGGACAAGTTGATTATACAGAGCGTTATCAAGGTGATTACCCTTCTTATGACCCATACCCTCAAGCGCAGAGCGCTCAACGCGCCGTACCAGGGTTCCTCTCGACTACACCGCCTGTCGCTGAACAGCCTACGGCTCCAATCCAAAGCGTTCCGTTAGGCCAGCCAATACCATTAAAGCCTATTCCGGCGCCACAAGACCAAGCTTACGGGCCCACCGCACCTGCACAGCTCAATTTGGGTGACAGAATGAATAAAGAGCTACCCACAGACGAAGAATTAGGGGCTTACCGTACAGGTCAGGCCGGAGAGACAATTTCAGAAATTCAATCCGAGCCTTATTATCTTGACCCAGAGACGGGCGAGCAAATTCCCGTCACGTTTAAAGACGGGGTCGTTTATCCCCGCCTTATTAAATAGGCCCCCAAATAAACCCGTAAGGGTTTATTTTTTTAAGGGCCTATCATTTTAAAAAGTCCGCTTTCTAGAAGCGAGTCCCAACAGAGAACCGTATATTACGGCCCTGAAGCGGCACGAGATCTTTTAAGAAAGACGTATGCTGTCTCGCTTCAACATCAAATGCATTCAGCAGAGCAATGCTAACCCGAATCGGTTGTTCTCCCAAATCTGGCTTCCATGTCACAAAGAAATTCGTCAATGCGTAATCTTCTGTTGGAATTTCATTCACGCTTACCTTGTTTTGCTCGGCAGAATAATCCAGCTCGGCACGTAAGCTCAGTCTATCAGACTCAGCCTCGACGCCTGTGAGAATTGAAAGCGGCGGAATACGTGGTAAGTTTCCACTGTCGGTTTTGGCACGTACATATTCCACCAAACTATCGGCCTTAATATCAAAGGCACCAAACTGGGCTACATCAAGACCACCTTGTAGTTCAAATCCATGGAACTTTGCATCCTCGGCTGTGAACTGAAAGACATCCAATCCATCTTCTTCTAGGCCTGTCGCTTGTTCAAAGACATAGTCATCATAGTCTGTGTAGAACAGGTTCAGCGTTACAAAGTGACCTGCCTCGCGGTGACGAATAGCCGCCTCAACGCCAGTTGCCGTTTCTAAGCCAAGGCTGTCATCACCGAGTTCAAACTGACTTGTGGCCAAATGCGGGCCATTAGAGAAAAGCTCTTCAGTGGTCGGAGCGCGCTCTGTACGGAAGACTGTGCCGCCAAACCTAAGAGCATCTGTCAAATGCAAATCACCGCCAGCAGAGGCACTGAAAGCATTAAAGCGCACTCCCGCTCCGCTCTCGGTAACAATTTGATCTGTGCGTTCATATCGAACGGCGCCCTCTAGATGTAAGTCACCAATTTGTTTTTCTTGGAAACTATAGAAACCATATTGCTTAGTCTTTGTAGGCGCCACGAAAGCCTCCTCGCCAACAGCAGAAAACTCGCGCTGGCGCATTTGCACGCCATAAGCCCCACGCCAGCCATTTTGCTCTCTTTGGATAACTTCACCACGAAGCTCAAAACCTTCATTAGCAAAAACTGTTCCTATAACTCCAGGCCCTTCAAATTCCGTATGTTCGTAATCTGCATAACCGCCAAAAACCTGTACAGCCTCAAAGAAACCGTCGACATTAGCCCGGCCGTTCACGTCTATGCGAGTTTGTTTCAACCCAATCGTAACATCACCTTCTTCGGCCTCATGATCATGTTCATCATGATCCTCGTCTTCGTGATCCTCGTCCTCATGATCCTCATCTTCATGGTCATCCACTTCGCCGTGCTCATGACCGCCCGGAACGCCATAGTCAGATTCAAATCGATGAATAGAAACACCAAAAAATCCGTTATCCCCCACATAAGAAAGTCCACCTGTAATAGATTTTGTTTCAGTTGCAGAGTTTTCTAACGTGCCAAATGCCTCTTCATGCTCCTCTTCATCATGATGCTCATCTTCATCATGATCTTCGTCCTCATGTTCTTCTTCATGCTCAGCTTCTTCAGCATCGCGAAAGGCTTGGCTTTCAGCAAAGCCAGGGATGTCGTAATCTTCTGTTTCCTTAAATGTCCCATCCAAATGTAAGACTAGGTTTCCAAAAGCTTGGTTCACAGAAGCCGCAATTTCACGGCCTTCATCCACTGACGAGACACCAAAGCGAATAGCGCCATCTGTCCCATCTTCAGGAAGTGTATCAGGAATACGGCCGTCAATGACATTCACAACGCCCCCTGCGCCGGATGAGCCATAACGCAAGAGTGACGCGCCGCGTAAAACCTCAATTCGCTCAGCTTGCGCAGGCTCTGCGGCTACTGCATGATCAGGCGAGGCTGAAGATGCGTCAATGGAACCAATACCATTGGTTAATACACGAACACGGTCGCCGCCCTGCCCCCGTAAAATAGGACGAGACGCGCCCGCACCAAAGAAAGTTGAAGAAACACCTGGTTCCGATTTCAGCGTTTCGCCAATCGTCCCCGCTAGGCGGTCAGCGAGCTCATCACCGCTCAGGACCGAAACGCCTGTAATTGCTTCATCGACTGAGCGATTAAAGGGAGAACCGGTAACAATAATTTCATCGGTAATAGAATCCAAATTTTGAGAAGAAGTTTGCGCCCAAATTGGAGTCGCAAGAGAGAGTGTGGCTGTAAGAGCCGTAAAAGAAAACAAAGTTGTGCGTGTCATTAGAATCTGACTTTCAATCATTAAACATACAGAAATACCCGCAATCAAAGGCGGGAAAGGAATAGAAGAGTGTGTTTAAAGCGTGAAAGGGGGTGCGCGGGGCGGCGGAGCGCGGCCCTGCTGGGAGGAATGCGCTACTGTGTGGTAGACTGAGGTATAAATCTCTATTGTTGATGGCGGGACCAAAGGAACAATATGATTGTCTGGCAATGGCGCGTATTGCTGGTCATTCAAAACCGTGACGGCACAGGTAATTCCATCGTGCTCATGCGGATTATCGCCATAAGCCGTTGCATGGGCAATGGAAAAGGATTGCGCCGCCAGAAACCATCCGGCGAGCACCATTATCAGCAAGCGATATGTTTTGTGCAATTTCACTTAATTACATTACAATATAACAATCATTGGCGACAAGCTTTTTTAGTGCCCTTACTGTGATTACCAATTAGGACTCTAATGCAGCAGCTTGCGCCTTACAAAGTTCAGAAATACCTTTAGCGGCAAGACGTGTTAATTCTGCCATTTCACTGGCTTTAAACGGTACGTCTTCAGAGCTGGCTTGTACTTCGATGATGCCGCCATCTTCGGTTAGAACAAAATTAGCATCGGCTTGCGCGGCACTATCTTCGACATATTCTAAATCAAGGCGACAGGTTCCATCAACAATACCGCATGAAACCGCCGCCATTTTATACGTGACGGGGTTTTCGGATATAAGGCCTTGCTCAACTAACTTATTACAGGCTTGTGATAAGGCGACCCAAGCCCCTGTGATTGACGCTGTTCGTGTGCCGCCATCTGCCTGCATGACGTCACAATCAATGATAACTTGACGTTCGCCTAATTTTTCAAGGTCAATAGAGGCCCGTAAGGCGCGTCCAATAAGGCGCTGGATTTCAACCGTACGTCCACCTTGTTTGCCGCGCGCGGCCTCTCGATTATTTCGCGAATGCGTCGCGCGGGGAAGCATACCATATTCCGCCGTAACCCAGCCTTTGCCAGAGCCCTTCATCCATCGCGGTACATTTTCGTCAACGGAGGCTGTGCATAATACATGCGTTTCACCAAACCTGGCTAGGCATGATCCCTCCGCATAACGCGATATTCCTGCCTCTAAGGAAATAGGACGTAATTCGTCTAGGGCGCGGTTATTAGGACGCATAGTTAACTCCAAATGGTATCGTTTCAATTTCTGCCCCCATAGACGGGACGCTCCTGCAGGGCAATGGTGCAAAATCTTTCATAGGGTTATCTCTGACCTAATAGTATGATGACATAGGAGAAAGCTATGGCGACAATACAAAAGACCTGTTTGATTGTTGGGGCTGGGGACGATACGGGGGCGGCCCTTGCCCGGGCTTTTGCGAAAGAAGGCCTGACCGTATGCCTTGTTAGGCGACCTCGGCATTCAGATAAGCTTGAGGCTCTCGCACAATCTATTATTGATAGGGGTGGTAACGCTGTCGCCTTTCCTGCTGATGCGCGCGACGAAGACGCCATGATAAAACTCATAGAAACCATTGAAGCTGATATTGGCCCGCTTGAAGTGGCAGTCTTTAACATTGGGGCCAATGTAAACTTTCCTATCACCCAAACCACTGCACGCGTTTATCGTAAAGTATGGGAGATGGCAGGGTTTGCAGGATTTCTTATGGGCCGAGAAGCAGCGCGGCACATGCTCTTGCGCGAACGTGGAACCATAATTTTCACAGGCGCAACAGCAAGTCTGCGCGGCGGCAAGGGCTATAGCGCTTTTGCCGGCGCCAAACATGCCTTACGGGCTTTAGCTCAGTCCATGGCCAGAGAGCTTGGCCCTAAAAACATTCATGTCGCCCATACTCTGATAGACGGCGCCATCGATTCAACTTTTATCCGAGACATTCTGCCGAATGTTGACGACTTACGCGAGGATGATGCGATTTTAAATCCCGACCACATAGCACAAGCCTATGTTATGCTGCACAATCAACCGCGTTCGGCGTGGACACACGAACTCGACTTACGCCCTTGGAAAGAAAATTGGTAAATAGCTATGACAAAAGTAATTGATTTCATTTTCGACTTCGCCAGCCCAAATGCATATTTCGCCTATAAAGTTTTGCCTGATATCGCAAAGCGGCATAATGCAGTTATTCATTACAACCCTTGTCTATTAGGCGGAATATTTAAAGCCACTGGTAATCAAGCGCCCTTTATGGCCTTTGGTCATGTCAAAGGAAAACTAGATTATGAACGCTTAGAGATAAGCCGTTTTATAAAAAAACATGGCCTGAATAAATTTCGTATGAACCCTAACTTTCCCGTGAACTCACTTATTCTTATGCGCGCTGCTATCGCTGCAGATAATGCAGGGACGCTAAACGCCTTCATCGACACAGGCATGAAAGCTATGTGGGAAGATGGTTGCAAAATGGACGACCCAAAAGTCTTTACCTCTGTTATGTCAGATGCAGGTTTTGACGGTTCGGCCCTATTGACCGCGACGCAAGACCCAATGATTAAGTCAAAATTGATGGAAAATACGGCAGCCGTCGTCGAACGCGGGTGCTTCGGCATCCCTAGTTTTTTTCTGGGAGATGATATGTATTTTGGAAAAGACAGGCTTGTCGCTGTGGAGGAAGCTTTAACCGAAACCTAATTTTTGGGGTTGGTAAAATTGCAGCAAGGGAAAAATCTTTCGCGGCGGTCACGGTTTTAAGCTTGATATACCTAATTTTTTACGCCTTAAAAGCGTATGCAAAACAAAATTATCTTATCCACACTCCTGATGGCCAGTACGGCGCTTTTAATAGCCTGCGGCGATACAGATGAAAACACTAAATCCGAGCCTGCGGAAACCCCGCGGCCTTTTGCTTCTACTTATACGGCCATGCCGTCCAAAACGACATTTATCACAAATGCGCAAATTATTGACGGTGTGAATGATGAAGTGACGTCTGGCAATCTCGTTATAACTGAAGGTCGCATTACGGCCATTGGTGTAGATGTGACGGCCCCAGACGGCGCAACAACAATAGACGCAGCAGGTCGTTATGTAACACCTGGGATTATCGATATTCACTCTCACCTTGGCAATTACGCCTCTCCTAGTGTCAGAGCGCATAGCGATGGTAATGAAGTCACTAGCCCCGTCACATCTGAAGTAGACGCAGAGCACGGCGTTTGGCCCCAAGATCCTGGATTTGATGAAGCTTTACAAGGTGGCATAACAACCCTTCATATTTTACCTGGCTCGGCCAATCTCTTTGGCGGGCGAGGCGTCACTTTACGCAACGTAGCTTCGCGAACAGTTCAGGGCATGAAATTTCCTGAAGCGCCAGACACGCTAAAAATGGCCTGTGGCGAAAATCCAAAACGTGTTTATGGCAGCAAAGGCGGCCCTGGTTCTCGTATGGGTAATGTAGCAGGATATCGAAAAAATTGGATAAAAGCCGCCGAATACAAAAAGAAGCGTGACAAAGGCGGGGATAGCTTCACCCGAAATCTTCAGCTTGAAACGCTGGCTGATGTATTAGATGGAAAAATTCTGGTGCAAATGCATTGCTACCGCGCTGATGAAATGGTGCAAATTCTCGATATAGCCAAAGAGTTTGATTATAAAGTCACCACTTTTCATCATGCTGTTGAAGCCTATAAAATTGCCGATATCCTAGCCGAAAATGATGTTTGCGCAGCCATGTGGGCCGACTGGTATGGTTTTAAGATGGAATCAAATGACGGTATCCGTGAAAATGTTCCTTTCGTTCACGCGGCTGGGGCTTGCGCTATGATTCACTCAGACGATCAAGACAACATTCAACGCCTTAACCAAGAGGTCGCCAAAACTTGGGCTGATGGAAACCGCGCAGGATTAAATATTCCCAAGGCCACAGCCTGGAAGTGGCTCTCCACCAATCCGGCTAAAGCCCTCGGCATCTTAGACGAAACAGGCACATTGGAAGTTGGTAAACGCGCAGATTATGTCATCTGGTCTTCTGACCCTTTCTCAACTTACGCTCGGCCAGACACCGTCGCCATTGATGGTGCAATTGCCTTTGACCGTGCTTCAGGTTTGAAACCCAAAAGTGACTTCCGTCTTGGCCAAGGCAAAGCGGTAGGAGACGACACATGAAACATAAAACAATGAATATTCGGGCGGCTCTTCTTTCTGCCGTTTTCTCCGTAGGTATATTGAGTGTGTCCGCACATGCACAAAATGTATTGATTCAAGATGCGACAGTCGTTGTTCCAGATGGACGGTCATCCGATACAGACATCTTGATCCAAGACGGGCGTATTATTTCGATTGGTCGTGACATTGCGGCCCCTGATGGCGCAGAAGTTCTAGGAGCCGCAGGTTACTGGGTCAC
The DNA here is from genome assembly GCF_003634015.1 of Litorimonas taeanensis. Lineage (NCBI taxonomy): Bacteria > Pseudomonadati > Pseudomonadota > Alphaproteobacteria > Maricaulales > Robiginitomaculaceae > Litorimonas > Litorimonas taeanensis. The sequence goes on along the minus strand of NZ_RBII01000002.1, from coordinate 690,871 downwards.
ACCCGGATTATTTTCACCTTACTCATCTCTTGGCCTCGTTGAGGTCAGCGGTGAAAGTTCAACAAATGATACACGTTCTTCGGATTCTGATACATCTGTGAGCGAACGCGCAGTCGATAGTTTTAACCCACGATCTGTCCATATTGCCAATGTTCGCCGACGCGGGATTACGCATTTGGTTTCCACAGGTGAAGCCGCAGGGGATTCAATTTTTGCCGGCATTGGCCTAATCGCTTCAACGGAAGGAGATTTTGATTCCGTCTTAAATGAAGCCGCCTTTGTGCATGTTGCTCTGGGCGAAAGTGGCAGCAACCATGCTGGAGGGTCTCGATCTGCGGCTATGGCGCAATTACGCGCCGCGCTTGGCGATGCTCTTACTTACCGTACGCGGTTTAACGCACCTAGCGATGGCGATGCGCTGTCTCGACAAGATGCGGCGGCACTAGCCCCCGCAGCAAGAGGAGAAATTCCTCTCTTAATCAGCGCTAATCAAGCCTCTGATTTAATGACATTAACGCGGCTTAAGAAAGAATTCCCGCGATTAAATATTATTGTCATTGGCGCTATGGAAGCCTGGCAAGTAGCTGATGCCCTTAAGGCCGCAGATATAAAAGTTGTCATTGATCCAGTAAATAATTTGCCAGATCGGTTTGAAGGACGCGGGGCGAGCCTTGATAATATTACCATACTAGACGCCGCTGGTGTCGACTATGCCATTGCCAACCTAAGCTCCCAAGGCGTAGCCAAACCGGCTCCGATAAATCAACATGCAGGGAACGCTGTTGGCAACGGTCTAGATTGGGATAAGGCCTTTGCGGCAATTTCGTCAACTCCGAGGCGTTGGTTTGGCCTTAGCCCCAATACTATTAGCACAGGGCCAATTTCGACGCTCATTATTTGGGATGGGGACCCACTCGAAGCTACATCGGCCCCATTAAAGCTATGGATTGACGGTAAAGAACAAAGCCTAACCAGCCGGCAAAGTCTTTTACGGGATCGATATAACCCGACCTCTGACGATACGCGCCCATATAAATATCGGAATTAAGTTAAAGGGTCTGAAAATAACAAACGGCGCTTTATTCAAAGCGCCGTTTTTTGCATCCATCGTTAGGTTCATAACTTTACATCAGTTTTCGACAATATCTCCAAAAATGTCGAGTTCCACGACGTCACCTTTTCCGCTCTCTGCTGCGAAGGTTTGAACTGGAGAAAACTGCGTGGCCTTGTCCCCAACAATTAGATAGGTCATTTTAGACTCGTCCAAGTATTTTTCTGCCATGTTCTTGAACTCTTGTACTGGCATTGCGAGCAGTTCTTCTTGCTCTTCCTCTACATAGCGGTTGGACTTATTGTATTTACTTATCACGCGCAATGTTCCTAGCTTTGCGCCTAGGCTTTCAAAAGCCCGCGTCTTCGCTTTAACAACTTTTTGCTTTACAATTTCTGCATCAGACTCATCAAAGCTTGGTCCATAATCCCTTATCATATCGCGCATGATTTCGAGTGAAGCTTTTGTGGCATTCGCGCGAACAGAAGTTCGGGCTCGCCAAGGCTGCGCGACGGTTCCACCTGGAACCCCAGAACTCGCTCCGTAAGTGTACCCCTTTTCAATACGCAAAACTTGCCCGAAATCACCGCTTATACCGCCCCCTAACTTTTCATTTGTGAAATCAAGTTTATTCGCTTCAGGGTGCGTTGTCGCGACACTTAACTTGCCTATCGTAATAACGCTTTGTTTGCTTCCGGGGACATCGATAAAGAAGACTTTTCCTTCGTTAACTTGGTCTGGAATATCCTCTTTTTTATACCCTATGACGCCATTACTAAGCTTTTCAGCGAATGGCGCCAGAGCTGTCTGTGCGGCAATCGGCGCAATATCTCCAGCAATGTGCACTGTGATTTGAGAGGATAGTAAAGCGGCGTGAGCGGCCTTCATATCATCTAAAGTCAACGCAGCAACACTGGCCTGGCTACCGCTGAGAGGTCGCCCCATAGGATGAGATTCCGAATAAATTAACTGGTTGAAAACCTGCCCCGCAATCGCGCGGGAGTTACCTTCTCTTCCCTTAAGAGCCGTTAGCGTCGCGGATTTGACACGTTCGAACTCCTCGGCTTCAAACCTTGGTTGCAATATCATCTCTTCGACTAATTTTAACGTTGGTTCAAAATTTCTGGCTAATGTCGTAACCGTTATGCGGCTTTCTTCGCGGCCTGAGGACACATCAATACCAGAACCCAACAATCCAATTGACTGCTCTAACTCTGCCGCTGTTTTCGTTTTTGTTCCTTCATTCATTAAGCGTGTTAAAAGTGCAAGCGCCCCTGACTTACTGGGTGCCTCACCCCAACTGCCCCCTGAAAATGTCACGTCAAAGTTAACTAAAGGCGTTTCATCATTTTCAATGCCGAATAGTTTCATCCCGTTATTCATCTCGGCCTGCCATATTTGCGGCATTTGAATTAATGGCAGATCACCAAATGGTGGTTCCGATCGGTCAAATTTTGTTAGAGTTTTCTCAAACTCTCCTATCTCGCCAGAAGACACCTCTTCATTCGCTTTGCCCTCAGTAACCTCTTCGATCCATACACGCGCGCGTTCTGACTCCTCCAAAGCCAGATCCACCTGACCCTTCGGGACAAAACTTGTCATTATGGACGGACGGTTTTTAATATATTTAATATATACAGACTGAATATCTTCGGCGGTAACCTCCTGAATCATCTTGGCTTCTGTTTCGACATAGGCTGGATTCCCTGCAAACTCATTGCCTTGAGCCAATTGACGCCCTTTGCCCAAAACAGTGGCAACACGGTTATAAAGAATAGTTTCCTGCTCAGCCTTAATTCTCTGCAAATCTTTAGCGTCGACGCCATTCGCTTCGAATGTGGCTAGCGCGGTCTGTAAAGATTCATAAACCGCATCTAAATCTACGCCTGCTTTAGCGCGAATACGGAAAACAAACTCGCCTGCAATCTCCATGCTATTATTATAAGCACCCACACTGGGGGCAAGTTTGTCCCGCTCCACGATTTGGCGAAAAAGGGCAGAGTTTTTACTACCAGCAAGAATTTGCCCTAAAATCATAAGTGCTGTTTCGTCTTTATGGGTCGATTCAACAGTCGGGAAGGTTAGGCGGAGCTCTGGCAATTTGGCGAAATTATCTTCAAAATAGAAACGTTTCTCTGTATTTAAAATAACAGGCATCGGGGGGAGTGGTTCCACATCTTTGCCGCGCGGAATTTCTCCGAACCATTGCTTCACCTTCTGTTTTGTTTCTGCCAAATCTATATCGCCGACAATGGATAAAGTCGCATTATTGGGCCCGTAATTATCAGCGTAAAACTCTTTCAAATCTGAAAGAGTTGCAGCCTGTAAATCAGGCAAGGACCCAATGACGGTCCAACTATAAGGGTGGCCCTCGGGATAAAGGTTTTTTCGAATAACTTCGCCCGTATATCCATAAGCGGCATTATCGACACGTTCGCGTTTTTCATTTTTTACGACTTGCTTTTCCCTGTCTAGCGCGGCTTGGGTTACAGTGTTAATCATGTACCCCAAGCGGTCACTGTCTATCCAAAGAATTTTATCAAAGGCATCTTTGGGCACGACTTCATAATAAATCGTCCCATCGCTCCAAGTGCCGCCATTTCTTTGACCGCCCCACTCAGGAATAGCTTTGCGATTCCAGCCTCGAGGCACATTTTCAGAATCGTTAAAAGCCATATGTTCAAAAAAATGGGCAAAGCCTGTTCGGCCTGGTTTTTCTCGGTTGCTACCCGAATGAATGACTGTCGTAACCGCAACAATTGGGTCTGATTTATCAACCGAAAGGATAACCTCTAGTCCATTATCCAAAGTGAATTTTTCATATTGAAGTTTAAACTCTGACGTTGAAACCGACTCACCTTCTGTTTTCTCCGTTGCGTTACAGCCATTTAGCCCCGCCGCAGAAAGGCCAATAAACGCCGCGCCCAACAACCATTTTGATTTCATCATAAAAAATTCCATTTAAATATTCAGTTTAGAGTCGCTACACACCCACATGGTCTATCACGCTATTCCTAAAACTCTCTGTTTTCTACTTAGGTTTAATCCATATGTTGATTTTGGTGTAATCTTGGGAACACACTCGTTTTCTTTACAACGCCATAGGCAAAGCTTGTATCAATGGACCCGATCCCCCCAATTGGGTGAAGGGCTCGCCGAACAAAACCCTCATAGTCATTCAGGTCCGCTACGATAACTTTTAATAAATAATCAGCTCGACCTGTCATCATGTAACATTCCAAGACATGGTCTATTTTACTAATTTGCGCTTCAAAGTTTTGAACTACGTCTTCGGTGTGTTTGTCTAATTGAACGCGCACAAATACCGTAACGGGTAGACCATATGCCACAGAATCCACATCCACACTATAACCAGAAATAATGCCAGACTTCTCCAAATTACGTAGCCTGCGTAAACAGGGTGATGGAGACAGATTCACCTTTTCCGCTAAATCCTGATTTGTCATTCGGCCATCACTTTGTAGGGCGCGAATGATTTGTCGATCTTTACTGTCCATTTTCGCCCCTTATTAGCATTATCTATCAATCTACTCGTTAATATCGGCAACATTAACAAGCAAATGCTTTTATCTATAGGATATACTGCCTTCAAATACCTAATCAAAGGCATAATATGGCAAACGACAATCATGGCTTTGCGACCCGCGCAATTCATCAGGGTTATAACCCACTGGAACATCAGGGCGCCCTAACCCCGCCAGTGCATTTCACCTCGACCTATGCTTTTGAAACCGCTGAAACAGGCGGAGCGATGTTTGCGGGAGAGCAAGACGGGCATGTCTACTCACGGATCTCAAACCCTACGCTTTCCATTTTAGAGGAACGTATGGCCTCATTAGAGGGAGGCGAAGCGGCGATTGCTGTAGGTTCTGGAATTGGAGCTATCACTTCAACCCTCTGGACCTTGCTGAAAGCTGGGGATGAGATTATCGTCGACAAAACACTTTATGGCTGTACGTTTTCATTTCTGCATCACGGTCTCGCAAAATTTGGCGTCACGATTACGCATGTCGATTTAACAAATGTTGATAATTTACGCGGCGCAATAAATAAGAACGTAAAAATCGTTTATTTTGAAACGCCCGCAAACCCCAATATGCGTCTTGTCGATATTTCGCAGGTGTCAAAGATTGCCAAAGCCAACAACATATTGACCCTTGTCGATAATACCTATGCCACCCCCTATATTACACAGCCCATAAAACTCGGGGCAGATATCGTGGTTCACTCTGCGACCAAATATCTCGGCGGCCACGGGGATCTCGTCGCAGGCATGATTATCGGAACACAAGAGATGATGGAGCGCGTTCGGTTGATGGGACTAAAAGATATGACGGGTGCGGTCATGAGTCCTTTTACAGCTATGTTGATTATGCGCGGATTAAAAACATTAGAGCTACGTATGGAACGTCACTCTTCAAGCGCTATGATTGCCGCGCAGATGCTAGAGCGTTCTCCTGAGATATCCAAAGTTTGGTATCCCGGGCTTGAAAGCTTTGAACAACGACCGCTCGCAAAAAAACAAATGCAAAGCTTTGGCGGCATGATTGCTTTTGAGTTGAGAGGCGGATTGGAGGCTGGGCGTCAATTTATCAATAAGTTAAACCTCATTCAATGTGCAGTATCGCTGGGCGACGCAGAGTCACTTATTCAACACCCTGCCAGTATGACTCACTCCACATACACCCCCGAGGAACGAGAGCATCACGGCATTAGTGACGGGCTTATTCGTTTATCAATTGGCCTAGAAAATATCGATGATATCATCGCAGACTTAAAAAACGGATTTGAGGCCCTTACAGCCTCTGCCGCCGCCTAGGCTAAAATTTATATAAAAGCTATAGCAACAGGATGAAAAGAGATTGAACTTCGCTCATAATCCCCCACATTAAGGGGGTTATGACAGCACCCGCTCCACATTTTTCGCTTTCGGATCTCGACAGCCGCGCTCGTAGAGTTTTTCGGGATATTGTAGAAAGCTATCTTGAGTCTGGAGCCCCTGTAGGTTCAAAAACCCTTGCTCTTTCCAGTGGTCAAAATCTATCGCCCGCTACAATTCGGAACACCATGGCCGAATTAAGCCGCTTTGGATTACTGGCCTCGCCCCATGTCAGCGCAGGGCGAATTCCTACACAGGCGGGGTTACGGCTTTTTGTGGACGGCTTATTAGAAATTGGCGACCTCGGGAAAACAGAGCAAGCCAATCTAGAAGCTCGCCTAGCAGGCTCAAATCAATCACCTGATCGGTTTTTAGAACAAGCTAGCGGTATGCTCGCGGGGCTCGCTGGCGGCGCAGGATTAGTCCTATGCCCACAATCACAATTATCCTCGCCTTTGCGCCATGTAGAATTTGTTGCGCTTGACAATGGACAAGCCTTAGTCGTTCTTGTTTTCGAAGATGGCCACATTGAAAACCGTCTGATGCCTCGCCCTGAAGGTTTGCTTCCGGCCTCATTAGAGCGCGCCGGAAACTTCCTCTCTGCCCGCTTAAAAGGCCGTCGACTCGAAGAAGCCCGCGCAGATATCCTTGAGGAAATAGCCCAAGGCCATGCCCAAATTGATGCCTCTGCGGCCAGCCTTATTGAACAAGGCCTCGCAACCTGGTCTGGTCAAGACGATGGGGCCGAGAGCAAACGCGCCCTAATTGTTCGCGGTCGAGCGCAACTTCTTGATAACTTAGAAGCGCAAACAGATCTTGAGCGCATCCGGCTATTGTTCGAAGATTTAGAGCGAAAAGAGGAACTCATCGCCCTGCTGGACCGAACAGAACAAGCAGATGGCGTGAAGATTTTTATCGGTACAGAAAACCCGTTATTTTCTTTATCTGGGTCTAGCTTAGTCATTGCCCCCTACCGTGATGCCAAACAGAATATTCTTGGCGCGGTCGGCGTTATTGGTCCAACACGACTAAATTATGCTCGCGTTATACCAATGGTGGATTATACTGCACAACTCGTCGGTCGTTGGTTGAATAAAGCATAAACTATCAATACATAGCCCTTTGAACACAGTGATACACCCACGCAAAACAAAAGCGTAAAGAGAGCCAGAATGTCTGACCCGAAAAAACCAACAATGCCCAATATCAAAGGCATGGGTGATATGCCCACCGAAGCCGAACTTGACGCACTTCAAGCTGAAATTGACAACGCAACGAAAGGCATGGGCAATCGTGCCGCCGCCGCTCAAGCCGCTAAAGACGCTCAAGCGACTGAGGAAGAGATTAAAGCTAGCCTTGAAAACGCAGGCATTAATGCTGACGCCCCTGACGCTGGGGCCGCCGCTATCGCCCGCATCCAAGAACTAGAGGCGGAACTTGCTAATTTAAAAGACCAAGCCCTTCGCTCTATGGCAGATGCTGAAAATGTCAAAAAACGCGCGGAACGCGAAGTAGCTGCTGCAAAAACATTTGGAATTGAACGCTTTGCTCAAGACATCCTCTCTGTTCACGACAATCTTTCTCGGGCGCTCTTAACCCTCGAAGGCACAAATAAGGATGAACTTGGTGAGAATGCTAAAAATCTCGTGGCAGGGATTGAGCTAACAGAAAAAGACCTCATCATGGTATTATCGCGTCATGGTGTTAAAGCTGTGCCGGGTGTGGGGTCAAAATTTGACCCCAATGTGCATCAAGCTGTAGCCAATATTCCCTCTGATGAAGAAAAGGGTAATGTCGCAAATGTAATGCAGACGGGCTTTAAAATCGGTGATCGTACTTTGCGGGCCGCTATGGTTGCTGTCAGCACAGGCCCTGCGGCATAAATAAGCAATCTAAAACCGCCCCACAAAACGGGTCAGTCATCTTGGCTGACCGGGCCCGGGGTTATGCCTGAACTTCCCGAAGTCGAAACGGTCCGCCGAGGGCTATACCCCGTTATGGAAGGGGCTGTTTTTTGTAGCGTTACTCTAAATCGTCCAGACCTTCGCTTTCCTTTTCATCCTGATTTCGTTGCAAGGATAGAAGGTCAAAGACTCACCCGGCTTTCTCGGCGGGCAAAGTTTTTGCAAGCTGATCTCTCATCAGGTGAGAGACTGTTCATGCATCTGGGCATGAGTGGGCGGTTTATCATCGATCACCAAAACACGCCTGATCTGGTTCACGCCCATAAGGCGAATCCAAAACACCATCACGTCATATTCGAGATGGATAATGGCGCCATAATAATATTCAATGACCCTAGACGATTTGGATTCATGGAACTCGCCGCCAATGGTGAAGATTACCGCCTTGACCATATTGGACCAGAGCCTCTCTCTAATCAATTTAACGGGCCTGTCCTTCGGGAGGCTCTACGCGGGAAAAAATCTAAGATCAAAGCCGCCTTACTCGACCAACGCGTGGTTGCAGGCCTTGGTAATATTTATGTTTGCGAAGCTTTGTTTCGCGCCCTTATTTCACCGCGACGCGCCGCAGGGCGCCTGAGCGTAAGAGAAACTGACGCCCTTGCAGCTCATATCAAGGATGTCTTATCCGAAGCAATCCAAGCTGGCGGGAGTAGCTTGAAAGACTTTTCAAACACAGACGGAAAATTAGGATATTTCCAACATCAATTCGATGTTTACGGACGGGAAGGTAAGCCCTGCCCCGTTTGCAATACTCCCATAAAGCGTATCGTTCAAAGCGGTCGAAGTTCATTCTTTTGCAGGCCCTGTCAAAAATAAAGCCTATAACACTCTATAGAGTCGCTTAAAAACTACCTCGTTTTTCTTCTCTTGAAAATCCTCCCTATGACACATACGCTGTTGGAAAAGCATAAGGCATTGCGACCTCGGGGCTTTGCGCCTTGTCTTCCCCATTGCGGCACCCCCTCAATCACGATAGAAGCCGCGACTTAAATATAGAGAGAAAACACCGTTATGGCATATCAAAATATAGACCTGACCCGCGACGGCCACGTCGCCATTATCCGGCTCGACCGCCCCAAGGCGCTCAATGCGCTCAACTCTGCAATGATGGGCGAAGTGGCGCAGGCTTTAGCTGCACTTGAATCAGATGACGCCATTGGCTGCGTTATCCTCACAGGCAGCGATAAAGCATTTGCTGCCGGCGCGGATATTAAGGAGATGTCAGATAATGATTATCTGAGCATATATAAGAATGACCCTTTCGAAGCCAATCACTGCGCGATTGAGCGTTTTCGCAAACCAATAATTGCCGCTGTTGCAGGCTATGCTTTGGGCGGCGGCTGTGAAATCGCAATGATGTGTGACTTCATCATTGCCGCTGAAACCGCAAAATTCGGACAACCTGAAATCAATTTAGGTGTTATGCCAGGTATTGGCGGGACGCAGCGTCTTATGCGCGCTGTGGGTAAGGCCAAAGCCATGGATCTCTGCCTGACGGGCCGTATGATGGATGCCGAAGAGGCTGAACGTGCTGGCCTTGTGAGCCGGATTGTTAAGCTGGATGACCTTATGGAAACAGCGCTTGATGCTGCCTCCAAGATTGCGGCTCAGAGCCAGCCTGTGGCCATGATTACCAAAGAAACTATCAATGCCGGGTTCAATATGACCTTGGAACAAGGCATTCATTTTGAGCGCCGCTTATTTCAAAGTCTGTTTTCTACTCAGGATCAAAAAGAAGGTATGGCGGCCTTTATTGAGAAACGAAAACCTCATTTTAAAAACAAATAGGCCAAATCACGTCATCCACGCAAATTCTATGAGATTGTGTGGTTGACGGCACCGCATACGCGGCGTATAGGGCCGTTTCGAAATTCGGGTAGGCCGCCGCCTGCCCCTTTATGATATGGAATAGAGGTAAACATGGCAAATACTTCATCTGCCAAGAAGAACGTCCGCAAGATGGCACGGAAGACAGAAGTCAACCGCGCTCGCCGGAGCCAAGTGCGTACATTTTTGCGCCGTGTAGAAGACGCTATCACAGCTGGTGACAAATCAGCCGCTAGCGATGCATTAAAAAAAGCTGAACCTGCTTTGATGCGCGCCGTGTCACGTGGTGTCTTTCATAAAAACACAGCGGCTCGCAAAATCTCTCGCTTAAATAAGCGCGTTAAGGCGATTGCTTAAACCAAATAACGAAGTCAGCCTGTCTTCCGACAGATTGACTATCCTATGACGAAACTCATAAAGCTGATCTTTGAGTTTGATTTGTAGATTTTAAATCACCGGGCCAGTGCCCGGTTTTTTTATGCCCGTAATCTTGCTTCAACCTCTTACGGGTTCAGCAGCGTCCACAATGTAGACCGAAAACCACCGCCCTGTGCCAAGCGTCTGTCTCTTCTAAGCGCGTTAATTTCTCTCTATAGATTACAGTCTTCACTTGAACGAAAAATTTTTGTGCTTAGCGCGTCATAGAGGGGTGAATTTTTTAACAAGGCCTGAGCCCTTTTTTAGACCTAAAAAAAATTTCACGGAAATGTGAAATTTTTAAGACGCCACCTTTTTGAGATTCTTACGTTTTTTTGAGTCAACTGGAAAGGTCGCCTTTTTCTCAATTTTTGTCCGTTGACGAAAGCGAAAAGAGTCGCTTTAAAAGGGAACACTGAGATGCCGACAGCGCTCGCCAAAGCTCTTCAGTGTCAGGGATAGCCAAGCGTCTGAGGGAGGGGTCTTCTTTACGCGGGGTTCCATTAAATTGTAAATTTGTAGGGGTTTTTGACGTTTAACCCCCCTGGTTCCGTTTGGAGTGAATTTTGATGAATGATGCCAATTCTAGCTCGCCTCACGCTTCACGGAAACAACCCGTAAAACGTTCGACTTCGGCACCAGATCTCTACACAGGTGAACCGCCTTTACAGAGCGCCCATAACACATGGGCAAAAGTCAAAACAGATCTGGGATATGCTCTTGGCCCAAATGTTCATCGTTCATGGACGGGGCAACTTCGCGTGAGTCAGGCTAATGAGAGAATTGTAACACTCGCCGCGCCGTCTCGTTTTATTGCTTCAAAAATTGAAGCCAATTATGCGGACACTGTAAGACGTTTATGGAAAAAGCATGACATGGTTGCGCCGCCTCGAGATATCATTTTCTCTGCCACCAATGAACGCTCAGCCTTAGCCTCCCCAACGCCCCGTAGAAAGGCGGCGGAAAATACGGCGCCGCTTCACACCCCATATTTACAAGAAGTCAAATCAGACGTTCCTGTACCTGCAGACCTAGAAGAGACAAAGCCCACTTCAACTGATAATCCACGTGACCGCTTCACATTTGATAATTTTGTTGTCGGTGCATCCAACGAACTCGCCTTTGCCGTTGCACGCCAAATCGCGTCTTGCCGCGCTCCACAATATAACCCGATTGTTATTCACGGCGCGAACGGTATGGGAAAAACACACTTACTTCACGCCATAGAAGATGCGGCGCGAGCCTCTGATCCTAGCTATCGCGTGAAACTTATTTCGTCGGAAAATTTTGTTTCCGCTTTCGTTTCATCTGTACGTGGCACTGGCCGTGACGCCATTGAAGCCTTTAAAGCCTCTCTACGTGATGTTGACCTGCTCATTATTGATGATGCTCACTTCATCGCTGACAAGCCTGGCAGCCAAGAAGAATTGCTCCATACATTAGTAAGCCTTGTCGCGCAGGGCCGTCAAATTCTTATCGCCGCGGATCGCCACCCAGACAAAATTGAAAAAGCCTCAGATCGCTTAAAATCATATTTATCTTCGGGTCTGGTTTGCCGTATTGGCGCCGCTGATTATGAGCTACGCCTGCGCATATTAGACCGCCTGATTCAACGTCGACGCGCCTCTGGTAATCCTGAGCTCGCTATTCCGCAAAATGCACGTGACCATTTGGCTGCGCGTATGAATGCTACGCCGCGTGACCTAGAAGGGGCCTTTAATCAAATCGTCGCTCAAAGTGAGTTCCTTGGCACGCCAATTACTCTTGAAACAGTACAAGACACACTTTCTGACTCTCGTTATATGGCTGGACAGCGCCTTACCGTTGATCGCATACAGCGCGCGGTCTGCGAAGCCTTTGGATTAAGCCTAACAGATATGGTATCGAAACGCCGCGCCCGCCAAATAGCGCGCCCACGTCAAGTCGCCATGTATCTCTCAAAGAAACTGACCAAGCGCTCCTTGCCAGATATTGGCCGTCGTTTTGGAGGGCGCGATCACACGACCGTTATGCATGCCGTGAAACGCATTGATGAACTTCGAGCTGTTGATGCTGAATTTAACGGTCAAATCGAGGCCGTTGAGGCGACTTTAAAAACTTAGCCCGCGCCTACGACTTTGTGCGCGCTGATAGTATTGGCAGGCCCTTATCCTCTTAAAGACTCGCCATATTTGGGCGGGTCTATTTTTCTAGTTAACAATTCACCGCATTCGCTAAGAAACATCCGGTTATAGAAGGCTTTACTGCCTAGAGTAGAGATGGCGGGTTTTGCTTGCTCTTGATTACTGGCCATAGCCTCTATGACCTTGTTGCGCATTGATATCTAGAAGGTATCTCTTCTCTTCTTTAGCCACAAAAAAAGCCCGGAACATGTCCGGGCCTAAAGTTGGTCGCATCGGGGAAAGAGTGATGCTGATTGTTTTTAAACAGCTGATGAATATTTTTTCAAACTCTGCCTACTTAAAAGCGGCTTGTTACACTTGCCTGCTGATTTATCGGGCAAGATGTCATGTCATATGAATTATTGTTGTGCTTTTGGGGCGGTTTTCAGCGATTTAAGGGGTTTAACGTTAACTCTTGAACCCGCCTACCTCTCTAAACCAACTTCCTTGACCAAAAAAATAAAGTCTTAGCCTTCAGAGAGTGCGTGTTTAAAAGGCGTGCCGCCATATTCGCTGAACTGTATTCTCTCTTGCTCTATTTTGTGTGTCGATTATGGTTAGGCCCAAAGAATTATGGCGCCTCGCGCCCGTCCGAAATGAGAGAAGCATCATGAAAGTCACCCTAGAACGCAGCGCCTTAATGAAAGCGCTTGGACATGTTCAGAATGTTGTCGAACGACGCAACACAATTCCTATTCTCTCTAATGTTTTATTGAGCGCAGAAGGCGATCAAGTGAATTTAGTGGCTACAGATTTGGATATTGAAATGTCTGAATCTACAGGTGCAGATGTGGGTCAACCCGGTCAAATTACAGCCCCCGCTCACACCTTATATGATATTGTTCGAAAACTGTCAGACGGCGCACAAGTCGTATTACAAATTAATAGTGATGAGCGTCTGGATGTAGATTCGGGCCGCGCTCATTTTACATTGCCTTTATTGCCGTCAGGTGATTTTCCGAAAATGACAGCAGAGGGATTCACCCATGAATTCGTCATGGCTGCATCGGATTTACAGCGCCTGATAGACAAGACACGGTTCGCAATTTCCACCGAAGAAACCCGCTATTATCTGAATGGAATTTACATCCATGCCAATGCTGGAAAACTTCGCGCCGTTGCCACCGATGGGCACAGACTGGCTTTAGCAGAAACAGACCTGCCTGCTGGTGCAGAAGATCTGCCAGGCGTTATTATACCCCGTAAGGCAGTCGCAGAAATCCGTCGTTTGATTGATGGTGCAGATGGCAATGTTGCCATGAGTGTTTCCGAAGCAAAAATTCGTTTCACAACAGGTACGGCTGTTCTGACCTCTAAACTCATCGATGGGAGCTTCCCAGATTATGAGCGCGTCATTCCCAAAAATAATCCTAAAGAGCTTGTCATTGACAATAAAGTTTTTGCCGACGCCGTAGATCGTGTTTCTACAATCTCAGCAGAAAAATCCCGTTCAATAAAAATGTCGCTTAGCGAAGATAATTTAGAGCTTACCGTTAACAACCCAGAAAGCGGAAATGCAAATGAAGCCCTTGCTGTAAGTTATTCTGAAGACCCGCTCGAAATTGGGTTTAATGCAAAATATCTACTAGATGTCACCGGTCAAATTGAGGGCCGAGATGCTACGTTCTATTTAGATAGCTCAGCAAGTCCTGCCTTGGTTAAAGATAGCGAAGACCCAGATGCGCTTTTCGTCTTAATGCCTTTACGCGTTTAATTGTGAATGTGGCACGCTTCGCGCTGCTTTCTTATTAGGGCTTAGGCGTGCGTCATATATCTGCCCTGCGTCTAACTGACTTTAGAAATTATCACAGTCTCGATGTCACCTTCGGCCCAGAACCCGTTGTATTGTTTGGACCGAATGGCGCGGGTAAAACCAATCTCTTAGAAGCGCTTTCGTTTCTGTCGCCGGGTCGCGGTATGCGCCGCGCCAAAATTGAGGATCTGGCTAAAAGAACAATCAATAGCCAGGCTGTTGCCTGGGGCATAAACGCCACACTCAATAATGAAACCAAAATAAGTATCGGGCAGATTCCCGAATATCCGCGCCGCCGACTTGTACGTCTTAATGGCGCGAATGCGACCAGCACAGAACTGGCTCAAGAAATAAACCTTATGTGGCTTACCCCGGTTCAAGATCGGTTATTCACGGGCCCAGCGGGTGATAGGCGAAAATTCTTAGACCGCTTTGTATTCGCTCACGTCCCGGGTCACGGGGCCATCAGTTCACGCTACGAGAAAGCGCGAAGTGAAAGAAATCGCCTTTTGTCAGACGGTGTTCAGGACACGCGTTGGTTTGAAGCCCTAGAAACAGACTTAGCAATTTATGGGTCGCAAATCGCCGAGGCGCGGGCAGCAACTCTGACAGCCTTGCAAGCCGAAATTTCTGCCCGTGACTCTGTGTTCCCCAAAGCGCAGATATCTATTGAAGGCCATTATGAGACTTTGTCACTAAAGGGTATGGACACCCAAGGTGTGCAAAACGCCTTGAAAGAAGATTTAGCAAAAGGCCGAAGTCTGGCTCAACGGGCGGGCCGAACCTTAATTGGGCCTCATCGCTCAGATTTATGTGTGACTCATATTGCTAAATCCATGCCTGCCAGCGACTGTTCGACTGGGGAACAAAAAGCTCTACTCATCGGCCTCATGCTTGCTCAAGCGCGGACACATAATGGACCGACTATAAAATCACGAAAACCTATCCTTTTACTTGATGAAGTGGCCGCTCATTTGGACGAAGGCCGCCGAGCGGCCTTGATTGAGGAATTACTCGCTTTGGAAACACAAGTTTTTATGACTGGAACAGATGAAAGCCTCTTTAAGGCCTTTGATGGACGCTCACAAAATTTTGAAGTGAAAGACGGCCATGTTCAGAGTGTCAATTCATAAAAGTGCCCTGTTGCGCCGTAGCACAACAGGGCGTCAGTATCGAAACGGGGCGCAATGTTCGATACTAACCTGATATACACTTAGGGGGGTTCGTGAATAGGGTGATGATTTGCAGCAAGCCCTGCCCGGCCGTGCGTTATGAAGAGGCCTAATGCTCTTCTTTCATTTTTTTGTAAACTTAAATATTCCCAATTTATGTCAATAAACTTGGCTGCAAATTCCCAACTCCTGCGGCTTCGCTCATTAAAATTGTCTTTAGAAACTCTGACTCGTTTATAGCAGACAATCCCGCTCGCCGAAGATGAGCCAGAGCTTTACTCGCAGGGCGACTCAATGGGCCATTGGCGGGATTATAAAGATACGACAAACCATCCGTTGCCGCAGCCAAAGCCGTAACATCTGTTTTTCTCCAAGACGCATAATTTTCTAAGGCGGCGCCGCCTATGTCGCGTCCAACACTTCGGGCGTCTTTCAATACATCATAAAGCGCTGCTATATCACGCAAACCCAGATTTAGTCCTTGGCCGGCCATTGGGTGAATAACGTGGGCCGCATCCCCGATTAAAGCTAATCGCTTAGCTGTAACACTTTGCGCTATTTGCAAGGCCAACCCATAATTCTGGCGTGGGGCGATAAGTGAAATATCGCCTAAATGTCCACCAATCCTATGGTTTAACTCTGTGAGGAAATCATTTTCTGTAAGATTACAGGCCGCCTCTATGGCGCGTGACGTATCACTCCACACAATTTGGCTTCGTTGATCTATCAAAGGTAAAATCGCGAGTGGGCCGCCGGGGAGGAATCGCTGCACAGCCAACCCTTCATGAGGTAAGCTATGCGCTATTGTTGTAACCAAAGATTTTTGGTTATAGCTTCGCCCTTCATAAAGAATGCCAGCCGCTTTCCGAATAGGCGATCCAGCGCCATCCGCCGCAATAAGCAAATCAGCTGTAATCTTTTTACCTGCCACGATGCCCGATACGCCGCTGTCGTCATGAATTAAGTCTGAAATAAAGTGCGGCGCTATAACTGTAATGGCGCTCTCTGTTTTTAAACGATTGAGCGTAGCCACTGACAGAAGACGGCTTTCTATCATCTCTGCTATTTTGTCATGAGGGATAGATGAAGAATTAAAGTGAAGACGCCAAGCATTCTCTTCTCCAATTTCGCCATCAGTAATCAACATATCTTGTATAGGTTGCGAGAGATTGTCTGTCTCTATTTTCAAATGGTTTAGCAAACGCACGGAGCTTGGCGACAAAGCGAATGCGCGTCCATCTTGTTCATATATTTCTGAATTCAGGATGTCGCGGCCGTCAATGAGTGCTATCGATAAATTACCAATTTTAGCACACGCTAGGGCCGCCAATTGGCCGATGAGCCCTCCACCCACAATCAAAATGTCATAATTTGTTTTCACAAGATATCTTATCATAAAATCTATTGAGTTATAGCCGCAATAATGCGGCATTTAGGGTTACAATCACCTCTTAAAGGATTATCCTCTCCCCATGAAAATCAAACTCGCTACATGGAATATCAATTCAGTCCGCTTGCGCTTGGATCAAGTCTTGCGCTTTTTGGAAGAAGAGCAACCTCACATTTTGGGGTTACAAGAAATCAAATGCCAAGAGGAGCAATTTCCTTTCGCGCCCTTTCGTGAGGCTGGGTATGAATTTATCGAAGTTGCGGGACAAAAAGGGTATCATGGCGCCGCAACACTTTCAAAGTTACCCATGGAGAGACTGCCAACCACATTTTGCCCTCTAGGACACGCCCGCCATGTAAGTACACGCGTGATAGCAAAGGGCAAAGACTGCGATCAAGATTTTGAGTTTCACAACTTTTATATTCCCGCAGGTGGCGATGTTGCGGATCCAGAAATAAACGACAAATTTCAACATAAACTCGATTTTCTTGCCGCGATGAATGCCTATTTTTCAGAACGCTTCTCCAAAGGGGATGACCAACAAGTTTTGGTGGGAGACTTTAATATTGCCCCTCATGAAAATGATGTTTGGAGCCATAAACAGCTATTGAAAGTCGTCAGTCACACACCCCTAGAAGTCGAGTTATTAGCGAAGCTACAGGCTACACATGACTTTACAGATACAGCCCGCCTTCTTCATGATGATACAGAAAAGCTTTATAGCTGGTGGTCTTACCGGGCGCGTGATGTGATGGCCTCTAATCGAGGCCGTCGTTTAGATCATATTTGGGTGAGTCCCACTTTAAAATCTTGCGTCGAATCTCAAGGAAAATCAGGATATAAAATTCATGTGCCTTGCCGAATTTGGGAAAAACCATCTGACCACGTTCCCATCACGCAGATAATGGAATTACGCGACTAAACCGTCACACTCAATGCAAATAAAGCTTGCGCCGTGAAATATAGTGGCGTGATGAGAATCGCGTTATTTGAGCTTGGCCGAATAAAACGGTCTCTTGCAACAAATAGATCAGATATCGCAAATAAAAGGGCGGCGGGCACAATATATATATGCGGCCCAAGGAAGTCTGATTGTAAGGCGTAGATAATCATAGCCGAAATTATCAAAGTATAAAATCCAACAGGCCACACCAAATCTTTGGGCAGGCGCGGCTTTAAATATCGGAACACAATATAGGCTAATATGACGCCAAAAAGTAAGCTGCCTCCCCAATAGAATAAGGTGATGTTTGGGTTACTTATATGATTTGCTGCGAAAATAAAAAAAACATGGCCTATGGCGAAAGCGGCCATGCCTGATTTGAACATTGCCTGACTGTGACGCGATAAAAGAAAAATATCTCCTAATGCACAAGCAACAAGGCCAATAAAAATTAATATACCAAAATCAGTCTCCAGCGCGCCCTGCTGCAAAGCTAGTAAAACAAACCCGAATGCCGCGGCGGGTTTGAAAATCATTTGAGCCCGCCGCACTTGTTTCAGTTCAGCCAAAAGAAGCGCGATAACGAGAAGACAATAAAGACCGAGAAGGGCCATTTATATTGTTAATCCAACGCCAATCTATATCCACCGGGCTCTGTCATGAGAATTGATGCTATCCCCTTCTCTGGCTCAATTTTTTGGCGAAGACGATAAACATGAGTTTCCAATGTATGTGTTGTCACGCCTGAGTTATATCCCCAAACCTCTTCTAATAGCTCCTCCCTTGCCACAGCTTTTCCGCCAGCCCGATAGAGATATTTCAAAATATTGGTTTCTTTCTCCGTCAATCTGATGTCACGCACCGCTCGCCCTCCCTCTTCTTGAGGCGGGGTTAAACGTTTAAAGGCAGGTTTAAAGGCATAAGGTCCGATTTGAAAAATCGCATCTTCGCTTTGCTCAAAGCTTCGAAGATGGGCGCGAAGCCGCGCTAACAGGACCGAAAAACGAAAGGGTTTCGTCACATAATCATTGGCTCCAGAATTCAGACCCAAAATTTCATTCATTTCTCCATCATTGCCCGTCAGCATAACGATAGGCGCGGCCACTCCTGCCTTACGCATAAGCTCGCAAGCTTCTGTTCCCAGCATATCGGGCAAATCAACATCCAAAATAATAAGGTCAAATGTTTGGTTCTTGGCCGCATCAATACCTAATGTCGCCGTGCCAACATCGAAGGTTTCAAACTCATCATAAACAGCAAATTGTTCGACAAGCTCGCCTCGAAGCATTTCATCATCGTCAACCAGCAGTATGCGTTTTTTAACAGCCATGTTTCAGTCCTATGATAGCCAAACAAAATTTGTGGTGTCTTATTGTGTCATTCCTTTTAATGCTAATCGCAGTTTATACAAATTACATCACAAATGTGAGAGGAGTATATGTCTAAACACCTTCGCCTTGATATTGATTGCTCGTCTAGTACAGCCATTCTGGGGCATTATATTCTGCCATGCCGGATTGGGAGGGGCGGATATATCGATTCTACTAACGGGTGTGAAGGGGATGAAAAGACACCTTTGGGTCATTATAATTTGCGTTGGGGGTTATATCGCGCGGATAGATTGTCCCCGCCGCCGCGCAATTCATTATCTCCTCTTACTTGGCGTCCCTTACAGCCAAATGATGGTTGGTGTGATGACGTGAACAGTACCGCTTATAACCGGTTTATTAAATTACCTTTCTCGGCCAGTCATGAGGCCCTTTGGCGAGAAGATGGCGCGTATGATATCATCTTAGTTGTGAGCCATAATGACAGTCCGCCCAAGCCAGGCATGGGAAGCGCCGTTTTTATTCATATCGCACAGCCAGATGATAGAAAGACATTAGGTTGTATAGGGTTTTCACCTGATGACATGATCAGATTATTGCCCAAACTACATTGCGGCATGGCCGTGAATATTTACGCATAATCGCGATCACCAAATAATGCCGAGCCAACGCGTATAGATGTAGCGCCCATTTCTATCGCCACTTCAAAATCACCGCTCATACCCATTGACAAATTTTCGATGCCAACATTGCATGCCAATTTTTTTAAAAGCCAGAAATGCGGGGATGGGGCCTCATTCTGCGGCGGAATACACATAAGGCCCTCTGGATGAAGGTCGTAAGTCTCTCTCATCAACGTTATAAATGTTGGCAGTTCAGATGGCATCACACCGGACTTTTGTGGCTCTTCACCTGTATTGACCTGAACATAAAGACGCGGAAAGGTCTCCTTTGCATCTTGCGCGGTCATGTCTTGCTTAGACTTTGCTAATGTCTTTAATAGTTTTTCCCGATCGACCGTTTCTATGACATCAAATAATGCCACGGCGTCCTCTGTTTTATTAGATTGCAAAGGTCCAATAAGGCGAAGCTCTATATTTTTACGGGCTTGCGCGAATTTCTCACCCCAGCGGGTTTGTGCTTCTTGGACACGGTTTTCACCGAATTGCGTTTGTCCTGCCTTTAACATGGCCTCAATACGTGTATCAGGCTGCACCTTGCTGACAGCAATGAGAGAAATATCATTCACATTCCGTCCAGCACGCTTGGCAGACTTCGCCATACGCGCCATAATCATGGCATGTCTATCTTGAACTGTCATAGAATCGCTAGAGGAAGTTTCGGGGTTTATGTCTGACATAACGCCCCCATACAAAGTCTGGCCCGGTTTGCAAAGTCACCCTTTGGGTGAACATGCTCTCAATTTACGGGAAAAATATCTGAGTTCTGGAAAAATTAAATCTCGGTTGTCACCACTCATTGCTATGAGCGACCCTATCCGTACTCCAGACACCATTAGATGGGCAGGAAATCTGCCCGATCATTGCGCTATAATATATCGATATATCGATTTTGATCCCAATATCGCACGGTCTCTGCGCAACATAAGCCAAAAGAAAAAACAACAACTATTACTACGGTCTAAAGCCCTGGACGCAAACTGTGACGGTTTGCACTTTATTCGCTCAACCTCGCTAGAAGCGATACAAAAATTTCAGGTTTCAAACCCCAAAGCCATCACTACGCTCGCGGCCCTTAAGCATACCCAATACCCTCACCCACTACCGCCAGTAGACGGTCTTCTCGTTTCGGCCATTTTTCCAAGCCAAAGCCCGAGCGCGGGTGATCCTATCGGGGTACAGACCCTAAGACAGAAGGTAGAGCGTTTTGCCGTCCCCGTTTACGCTCTCGGGGGGATTAATCCTAAGACGGCACCAGAGCTTAGCGATACAGGCATCGCAGGTATTGCTGCGGTTGGGGCCTTAACACAGGAGAATACTATGACGAAAAACACCACAGATAAGAGAACAGGCCTTAAAATTACCAAATCAGAATCCGGGGATAAACTGCAATTCAAAGCCCAGTTTCCAGGATTGGATGATGAAGCTGTTTTAGATCTCAATTTAGTGGCCAAGGGCGTTTATAATGCGCACCATACTGGCGTTCCGAAATCAATGGGCGGGCAAGGCGTTGGAACGGCTCTCGTAAAGGCTATGTCAGAAGACGCAAAAAATATGGGCTATAAAATTATACCCGGATGTCCCTTTGTCGCTGTTTGGTTCAAACGCAAGCCTGAATGGGCCGAAATGTCCGCCTTAAACCCAGAAGACTTTAAAACTTAAAACCACCCTCAACAAAGAGGGCTGTGGCTTTATCTGTGCTCGGGGCAATTGCTGTTCCATCAAATCCATAGGTTTCGCGTTCAATATATTGCGCGCCCGCACCTAGTGTAAATTTGTCAAAATCATAACTTATTCCAGCGAGAAATTGATCAGATAGTAAACTTACATTTTCGTCTTTGGCATGACCATAGCCCAGAGTGAACCCAAGCGCGGAAGGTTTCCACGTCGCGCCAATGTCCCAAGCTTGATAGTCGCCATTCGCCAGACCATTATTTGATTGCAAAAATGATCCGCCAAGCGTCACATCCATCCATGACACTTCCGCGCCAACATTATAAGACTTCAAGTCATCAAAGGCGTCATATCCACTTTGTTCTGACCCAACGGCATATGTTGCTGTGGCTTCCATTTTAAGACCATTTGTAAAAGTCCGATCTAAAGCTAGGCCGACTTCAAATATATCCTCAATATCTGGAGAGGCTGTGCCCACAACATCTGTAGCTTTCACACAATAGTCCACACCGCAGGCCCGAGCGTTTAACGCATAAGAACCGCCTATTTGTACACCAACACCAACTGTGTCGCCTAATAATCGTGGACTTGTATAAGTAATTTTTTCAGAAAATCCTGAGGCATCATTCACTGTCTTAACGCCATCCAAACCCGTATAGTCAGTTGAGGAATTCGAAGCCCCAATAGCTAAAAGACTAGGTGCGCCAAGACTGAATAGATAGGCTGCGCCATCATCTCGGCCAATTGTAAAGTCACCATAGGCGCTACGTAAAAATAGATGCGCGCTTTCTAATGCGAGCTCTGACTCTTTTGCGTCATCGACACCAAAACTATAGAATCTAGAGGTGTGACCTCGTAATGCCGTGGGCGTTCCTTCAATGACAGCTGAAGAACAGCCTAACTCGGTTGGAGGGCAGTCTGTAACACGGCCGCCAAAGCCTCGTCGGTTTTTGTCATATTGTGCACGCCCTTCTAGGTTCACACCATATTCATAGCCTGAATCAGTAATGGCGCTTATTTCGAACTCTGCTTTTGCGTCGCCAATATAAGCGTCGTCCCAATCACTATCTGCCCCTGTGTCCTGATGCACAGCGCCTACGCCGCCTTTGACAAAGCCTCGAAATACAGTTGATATCCTATCTAGACCCAATTTTTCTTTCCAGCTTTTAGGCCCTTGGCGAGTCGCCTGAGGCGGATAAGTTTGAGCAGGGTATGTTTGCGTTGAAGCAGGTTGATAGGGCGAGTTTGAATAAGGTGCAGCATGACCTCCGCTCTGTCCGCCATAATAATATACCCCATTATTGTTTTGAGGCGCGTTGTTTTGAGGCACGGAGTTATTTAGAGGGGCGGACTGCCCTGTCGGCGATGAAGAAGAAGGCTGCGGATAATAATAATTTGACGTTGGAGTCGCCTTTGGAGAAGTCGCACGAGGAGGGGTCGGTGCCGTTTGCTGTGACGTTAAGGGCGACGCATATCCAGATTGCGACGGCGTGGTATTCGGTTGTGATGTGTAGGGCTGAGAGGCCTGTTGAGAGGAATATGGTCCAGAATATGACGTCGCTGCAGGGGCCGCAGATGGATAACTCTGAGTCGTCGTCGGTGTCTGAGTTATAGGCTGTTGCGTTGCACGCTGCTGGGGGGGTGATTGTGTTTGTGTGTTTTGCGGTAATTCCCAAGCTTGTTGCTTCTTTTGGTTTGCAAAGGGTGACTGCGCGCTAGCAATTGTCATAGAACCTAAGGCAATAACAATAACCGAACCTAAAACATAAGATGTTTTAGGAATTGAAGGCGATACTGGCTTTGTGAAAGCACTATCGTTCATAATTCACCTTTATGTTCTTCTTATCCGCCTCTTCAAAAAACCAAATCATAAAGGCGTGTTAACCTTTTGTTTGCCCTAAGCCTCCCTAAAAAATGGTTAACAAAGATTAAAAACTACGGTTTTATGGGGGAAAATGGCTAGTCGCCATTTCTGCTTTCCTGCAAAGAGAGACTAGTCCCACAGATATTTTGCGTTATAAGCCGCAAAAGCCTTTTTTCTTTCGGAGTTCGTGAATGTTATCGAAACTAAGCCGCCCTCTTCTTTTAAGTGCTGCCTCGGCGCTTATCATAGCCTCTGCCCTCGGTGGATGCAGTACGCTTTCTGGCAAAAGCAAAAAGGCCGAGCGAGCCGCTGCCGCAGCGAAAGCTCCAAATATGGGCGTGAACTCTTATTTGTGGCGCGCTTCTCTTGAAACACTGAACTTCATGCCTCTGGAACAAGTAGATCCTTTCGGCGGCGTCATCGTTACGGACTGGTACACATCTGCTGAAGCCCCCACTGAGCGTTTTAAGGCCAATGTTTACATACTTGATACGGCTTTGCGTGCTGATGCTTTAAAGGCTTCTATTTTCAAACAAACGCGTAATGCGGGCGGTTGGGAAGACGCGTCTGTGGATGCAGATACAGCCCGTCAAATCGAAAATGCTATTCTAACTCGCGCCCGTGAACTCTATATCGCAACCGTTGACAGCAGATAGCCTTGGTAGCTCTAATTTAGGCGCGAATCTAAAACCCATTACTGGTCAGGCTAGTTGGGTTTCGGCTTGTCGCCATTGATTGTAAAATTAACTTATAACCACTCGCATTTGGTGCTGAGCTTGTTCGTTCATATAGACCTAGCAAAGCCTTATGACTCTGCTATAGAACGGGCTTAAATTCGAATTGAGGCCGACAATCCATGTCTGAACGCTATAATGCATCCGAGGTTGAGCCACGCTGGCAAGACGTTTGGGAATCCCGTGATATTTATCGCGCCGATGATAACAGCGACAAACCAAAATTTTACGCGCTTGAAATGTTTCCATATCCGAGCGGCCGTATCCATATGGGGCATGTCCGTAATTACGCTATGGGGGATGTCGTTGCGCGATATAAAAAAGCGCAGGGGTTTGAAGTCCTTCACCCTATGGGTTGGGATGCCTTTGGAATGCCTGCTGAAAACGCTGCCAAAGAAAGTGGCGGCCACCCTAAAGATTGGACCTATGGCAATATAGATGCCATGCGCGCGCCGATGAAACGTCTAGGCTTTGCCTTAGATTGGAGCCGGGAATTCGCGACCTGTGACGAAGCTTATTACAAGCAACAACAAGCCATTTTTCTTAAGTTTTGGGAAAAAGGCCTTGTTTATCGCAAAACTGCCAAGGTCAATTGGGACCCAGTAGATAATACTGTACTCGCAAATGAACAAGTTATTGATGGCAAAGGCTGGCGCTCTGGTGCGGTTGTTGAACAGCGCGATATGGATCAGTGGTTTTTCAAAATCACGAATTACGCTGAAGAGCTTTTAGAGGGATTAGACACGCTCGACCGTTGGCCTGAAAAAGTTCGTACAATGCAAGCAAATTGGATTGGTAAGTCCGAGGGCCTTGAGATGCGTTTCGAAGGTTTAGGCGAAATGCCTGATTTTGAAATCTTCACCACTCGGCCCGATACATTATTTGGAGCAAGCTTCATTGCTTTATCGCCTGACCACCCCGTAGTTAAAGATTTAGCGAAAAACCATTCCGACGTTGAAAGCTTCCGCGCCGAATGTGCTAAAATTGGTACAACTGAAGAGGCCATCGCGACAGCACCAAAACTTGGATATGATACGGGATTAAAGGTTAAGCACCCCTTCATTGAAGGTAAGACCCTACCCGTCTGGATCGCAAATTTTGTTTTAATGGGCTATGGCACTGGCGCTATATTTGGTTGTCCTGCGCATGACCAGCGTGACCTTGATTTTGCTCGTAAATATCATCTCGATGTAACGCCCGTAGTATTGCCCCAAAATGAAAGCGCGGACACTTATTCCATAGTCACAGAGGCCTTCACTGGAGAAGGCACGTTAATTAATTCTGGTTTCCTTAACGGGCTGAATAAAGCCGATGGGCTGTCCGCGGCTATTTCTAAAATAGAGGATATGGGCCTTGGAAAGGGCGTAACAAATTACCGCCTCAGAGATTGGGGTGTCTCTCGACAACGCTATTGGGGTTGCCCAATCCCTGTTATTCATTGCGATGATTGTGGTGTCTTACCCGTTCCAGAAGCCGATTTGCCTGTTGCTTTGCCATATGATCACATTGACCTAACGATACCTGGCAACCCTCTGGACCGCCACCCAACCTTTAAACATGTTAATTGCCCCGCTTGCGGCAAACCAGCCCGGCGCGAAACGGATACTTTGGACACGTTCGCCGATAGCTCATGGTATTTTTCCCGCTTTGCAGGAGGCCAAGGGAATGGCGAGCCCAGTGATAAACCTTTTGACAAAACTTCGGCCAGTGATTGGCTCCCGGTTGATCAATATGTTGGCGGTGTTGAACATGCTGTTCTTCACCTTTTATATGCGCGCTTCTTTACGCGCGGCCTAAGGGATTGTGGACTACTTGACTTACCCAATGGTGAACCCTTTGCCGGGCTTTTCACTCAAGGAATGGTGACACATGCTGTTTATACGGATGAAGCTGGAAAATTTATTCTTCCCGCTGATGTTGACGAAAAAGACGGGGATTTGATTGACTTGAACACAGGGAAACCTGTTACCAAAGGCGACGTCATAAAGATGTCCAAGTCCAAAAAGAATGTTGTTGACCCAGATGACATCATCAAAACATATGGCGCAGATGTCGCGCGATGGTTTGTATTATCTGACTCCCCTCCAGACCGTGATGTAGAATGGACAGAGTCAGGCGTTGTAGGCGCATGGCGATTCTCTAAGAAAGTCTGGGCCCTTGTAGAGAATATTGAAAGTGCCAACCCCATGGTTGTTGCAACGGCAGCTGAAGGTCCGGCTCTTGATCTTAGACGTTTTGCCCATAAAGCTATGGACAAAATCACAGCCGGTATCGAAGCCTTCAGATTTAATACCTCAGTTGCGCAAATTTACGAACTCACAAATGCGCTCGGGAAATATAAACAAAATGATGACGCCAAAATGGAGGCCCTCGGCATCCTGATACGCGCTATTGCGCCTTTCATGCCACATTTAGCGGAAGAATGTTGGTCAAAGCTGGGCGGGGATACTCTGGTTTATGAAGCCCCATGGCCTGTTATTGACGAAGCTATGCTCGTCGAAGACAGTATTACCCTGCCTATTCAAGTTAATGGTAAGCGTCGTTCCGAAATCAATGTTCCCGCCGATATGAGTAAAAATGACATTGAGGCACTTGCTCTGGCCGATGAACATGTCGTGCGGTTGCTTGATGGTTTAACAATTCGCAAAGTCATCATTGTCCCAGGCCGCATTATCAATATAGTCGCCAATTAGGAGGCGTTTATGCGTAATCTAGCAATCCTCATTCTGTCGGCTTTATCCCTCGGTTTATTAACGGCCTGTGGTTTTGCGCCTGTTCATGGCGGTAGTAACTTATCGAGTAATAGTGCCTCAGCTTTACAAAACATTACCCTTATCGTTGAAGACGGCAAAGATGCGAATGATAAAGAAGCGAGTTTTCATCTAAATCAACGGTTACGAGATAGAATTGGAGTCAACCAAGGCGCGTACACTCTGACCGTTTCACCAAGTTGGAGTCGAGGGCGTCTAGGTATTTCCTCAGATGACGTTGCGTCACGCTATGATGGCAGTCTTCGTGCCAAATATACTTTAACTGATACTCGCTCTGGTAAGGTTATGAATACAGGAAATGTTACGGCCGTTTCCACTTATGGAGCGTCAGAAGACCCTTATGCCGTTATCGCTTCAAATAATAATGCCGTGCGCAATGTCGCAGCAGAAGCCGCCGACCGTATAATCTTTAAACTCGCAGGGTATTTTGCAGAGGCGGACCTCTCTAAGACCGCACCTTAATCTTACTTTTTTATGAAACTGACAGGGGCTAGAGCAACAAGGTTTATTGAAAAACCAAGCGCCGATGTTATCGGTGTTTTGCTCTTTGGACCAGACAGAGGACTCGTTAAAGCAAGAAGCCTTGCCCTTTCCAAAGTCTTTATGCCTAACGCTGATGATGCTTTTGGCACGACAATTTTGACCGCCGATGATCTGTCTGGAGACCCTGCGCGCTTAGCCGATGAAATGAGCGCTCTTTCATTATTAGGTGACGACCGTCTTGTACGGCTCCGACTCGATCATGAGCGCAATGGCGCGGCCATCTCAAAACTTATTAAGCAGTTTGATACTGAACCTGAGAAGGCTGAAGCCAAACTCATCATTGAGGCTGGCGATATGACGCCGCGCTCCGCCATTCGGAAAGCCTGTGAAGCATCAGCCCATTTTGCCGCTATTGGATGTTACGCAGCTAGCGCGCGAGACATCGCTGAACTTGCAAAAAGCAAACTTGCCGAACATAACATTAGCCTCATGCCAGATGCTCTAGATTTGTGGGTCCCTTTACTTGAAGGTGATCATGCACTTGCCTTGGGCGAAATAGAAAAAATGGCTCTTTATAAAGGGTATGGAAAATTTGAAGGGGCAAGCGTTACCGTTGCTGACATTCGCGCCATTGCTGCGGGGGGCCAAAGCGCCTCTATTGACATGATTGTTATGCAAACTCTTAGCGGAGCAATTGAAGAGGCCGATGCGAGCTATCGCCGTGCCATGGCAGGTAAACTAAACCCTGTGGGAATCTTAATCGGCCTTCAGCGTCACCTTTTACGCCTTATTGAAGCGTCAATGGCTATGGACGGAGGTAATAATGTGGGTCAAGCTATGCGAAGTCTGCGGCCACCCGTATTTTCCATGCAGGAAGATATGTTTAAACGCCACCTTTCCTTATGGCCGCAATCCATGTTACGGCGCGCTCTAACGCAAAGCCAAAAGGCTGAACGTGAAATTAAAACGGCTGCAGCTCCCGCAGAAGCTATTATGGGCCGGCTCATTCTTGCGCTGGCGTCTTACGCAGCAAAAAGGACTTAATTTATGGAACAGTTTTCCGAACTTTGGAATCAAGCTAGCGAACAATTTCCAGTATTGCTTCAAGCTTCAATGACCATTGCAGCGGCCTTTTCTATATTAGTCATTGGATGGATTGTGGCTAAGTGGATAAGGGGCCGCGTTAACCGAATTCGTTTAGGTAAACATGAAGTTGACCCTACTCTTCGTCCTGTTCTTGCCTCTGTTGTTTTCTATATTGTCATGGCAATGACGCTTTATGCGTTCTTAATCAAGCTTGGCGTTCCGCCTACATCCCTTTTGGCGGTGTTTGGTGCTGCGGGTCTTGCCATCGGTCTTGCTCTGAAAGACACATTATCAAACATTGCATCAGGCGTTATGATGCTCGTTCTTCGTCCGCTAGCTGTCGGTGAGTTTGTTGATACGGGTAGCACAGCGGGTTCCGTCGTTGAAATTGGGTTATTTGCGACAACACTTAAAAATCCCGAAGGTCTTTTCATCTTTGTACCCAATAGCCAAGTTTGGACGAATCGCATTCAAAATTTCGGGCGTCATAAAATCAGAAAAGCCGTTATCGAAATTGGCGTGGCTTATGAAACGGATTTAAAGCAGGCCCAAACTCTCCTATTAGAGACCCTTCAAAACACACCAGAGCTTATTCCTTTTACTACGGACGGTGTTAGCCAAGCTCCATCAGCCCCTGAAGTCTATGTGATGGCTTTTGGCGACAGCGCCATTAACTTGTCATGCCGTTGCTGGTTACCCGCTGATGATTGGTTTCGCCGTACGTCTGACCTGCGTATGGATATCAAATCTGCGCTTGATAAGGCAAATATCGAGATACCCTTCCCGCAACGCGTCGTGACAATGAAATCAGACTAAGGTTAAACTCTAAAATCAGTATAAGTTATTGAAAAATAACAATTATGTCTTTGAGAGCTTTTGGATAATCTCTTCCAATTGCTCACCTGTTTTGTAACTTATTTTTATATTACCGCCAGGGCCCTTGTGATTGAGGTCAACCTCTAGGCCCAACGCATCCATCAAACGGGTTTCAACTGCTTGCGTGTCCGCATCTTTATAACGTCTTGCTTTTGGGGTTTCCCCTCCTGCTTTCTTTATGCGGCGCACCCAATCTTCAGCCTCTCTTACAGACAGAGATTTTTCTGAAATCTCGCGAGCAAGAGCAATAGGGTCAGGAGCAGAGATAATAGCGCGGGCATGGCCCGTTGAGAGCTTACCCTCCGCTAGCATGTCTTGAGCAATTTCAGGCAGTTTTAGTAATCTCAGCATATTTGTAATATATGATCGTGACTTCCCTACAGCTTCAGCCACCTCTTCTTGTTTACGATAAAACTGGGAAATCAACGCATTATATGCTTTTGCTTCTTCGATCGGATTTAAATCGGCGCGCTGGACATTTTCAATCACGCCAATTTGGAGGACTTCCTCATCGTTAAGATCACGAATAAGCACCGGCATGGCCGTAAGACCGGCTGCCATTGACGCCTGCCAACGTCTTTCACCCGCCACAATTTGAAATCTATCTTTTTTCCCCTGCGAAACAGGGCGCACAAGAATGGGCTGCAAAACCCCTTTGATTTTTATTGAGCCTGTGAGTTCGGCTAATTTTTCTTTGTCAAAGAAACGTCGTGGCTGATCAGGGTTTCGTTCTAATTTATCAATTGAAACGAACTGAACACGCCGATCCGTTACATCAGGCTCTGTTTTTACATTTAAAGTCTCAACATTTTCAGGACGCCCTTTATGTATTACTTCAGTGGAGCCGTCCTTTGCGGATTCATCTTGGGGAATTGCTGATATATCGCTCATTAGGGCAGACAAACCGCGCCCTAAACCTCTGTTCTGAGGTTTCTTTTTTACAGGTGATTTGCTCTTATCTGTTTCTTGAGACATGACTTAACTCACTGATATAAAAAGGAACATTCTCTATTCCTTTGTTTTTTTATGACGCTGTAATAATTCAATCGCTAGGTCTTGATAGGCCACAGAGCCCGCACATGTTGGGTCATATGTAAGTACGGGCTGACCAAAAGACGGCGCCTCCGCTATGCGGACATTTCTTGGTATAAGCGTTTTAAAAACTGCCCGCCCTAAGTGTTTTCTTACATCTTCTGCCACTTGCGACGACAAGCGATTTCGTTGGTCGTACATCGTCAGCATGACGCCATCGATAACCAAAGAGGGGTTCAAATTTGCTTTGGCCATCTCTACAGTTTGTAAAAGCTGACTTAACCCCTCTAAAGCAAAAAACTCACACTGTAATGGCACAATTACCGAGCGCGCCGCTGTGAGGGCGTTCACCGTCAATAAGTTCAAAGAGGGCGGACAATCGATTAATACGTAATCATATCTTCGCCGCCCATCCCGTACAAGCTCAGCCACTTTTTTACGCATCAATGTCGTCCGCCCATCTTGGCTTCCGATCTCCATTTCAGCTGCAGATAAATCTACGTGTGAAGGCACAATATGTAATTTTTCCACAGATGTAGGCTGTATTGCCTCTGCCAGACTCAGGTCTTCTGTTAAGACGTGATAAATTGATTTTTCTCGGTTTTGACGAGAAACACCTAGCCCCGTAGACGCATTGCCTTGAGGATCAATATCAACCAACAGAACAGACTGTCCCTCTAACGCCAAGGCTGCGGCAAGATTTATCGAGGTCGTTGTTTTTCCAACACCGCCTTTTTGATTTACGATAGCGATAACCCGCATAATATCGGCCTCTAACTCTAAAATAACCGCTATTTCAGGCGCTTAACGTCCTTGATAAGCAAAACGCAGCCCGCATCGTCGGTTAAACTTTGTACCGTTTCAAAATCAAAAGTCCATGTGGCATGCGCAAGTTCTATCTCTTCGTCCACAGCTCCGCCTTTCAATAAAATAAAACGCGTATCCTTACCTATGAAAGGTTCTGCATATTCTAAGAGTCGGGGCAAAGGTGCGAAGGCTCTGGCCGTAATGACATTAGCCGTGAAGACGTCCATGTCTTCGATGCGGCCACCATGCACTTTTGCTGGTAAGTCTAAATCACGTATTACTGTTCGCAGATAGCTTGCTTTCTTTCCCGCTGATTCCGTTAAAGTGATTTCTGCGCCCACAAGATTTCTCAATGCAATGGCTGATGCAATAGCTGGAAAGCCCGCACCCGAACCAAAATCCAATATTAGCTTATCTGTTTTCTGAAAATGGGGCGTAATTTGCCAGCTATCCAATGCGTGCCGCGTCCAAAACTCTGGCAAGGTTGACTTCGCCACGAGGTTTATACGCTTATTCCACTTTAATAATAGCGTATGCCACGCTTTATAAAGCTCTAATGTTTCACGGGAAACATCACTTTCTTGGAGGAAAATATCTTCAGGCTGCACGGTATTGTTTCTTTAAATAGGCTAGAACGGCCATTAATGCGCCTGGTGTAACGCCCTCTAATTTAGAGGCCTGACCCAGAGTTTCAGGTTTCCCATCAGATAATTTTTGTCTCACCTCATTAGAGAGACCACCAATGGCACTATAATCTATGTCTCTTGGGATTCTAAGGCCCGCATCACGGCGAAAAGCCTCGATATCCTTTGCTTGGCGCTCCAAATACCCTGCATAAATTGCGTGCGTTTTTAGATATTCTGATTGCGCCTCGGACAACTCCATTAGTTCAGGCCACACAGCTCCAAGTGTAGCTACATCAATATTTGGATACGCCAACAAATCCATCGCTGTTCGCGCCACGCCGTCTTGGTTTATTGAAAGACCTTTGGATTTAAGAACGTTTGGCGTTGCCACCAGGCTCTCTGCCAATATCTTGGCCTTTTCAAAAGCGGTATGTTTCACATGAAACATTTCTGAACGTGTATCAGAGACGAGACCTAAGCTTTCACCCAAAGGTGTCAGACGCGCATCAGCGTTGTCAGCCCGCAACGCTAAGCGATATTCAGCACGCGATGTGAACATACGATAAGGTTCCGTCACACCTTTCGAGATAAGATCGTCAATCATCACGCCAATATAGGCTTGGCTTCTGTCCAAAATCAGAGGCTCGCGAGATTGCACGGCGAGCGCCGCATTAGCGCCAGCAATCAACCCTTGGGCGGCCGCTTCTTCATAACCTGTTGTGCCATTAATTTGCCCAGCCAAATATAGGCCTGTCAGTTTTTTTACCTCTAAAGTGCTACGAAGTTCTCTAGGGTCCACATAGTCATACTCAATTGCATAGCCATAGCGCTCAACAACAACATTTTCGAGTCCGCGCATCGTTCTAAGAAAAGCGTCTTGCACCGATTCAGGCAGTGAAGAAGAAATCCCATTCGGATAGACAATATCCCCGTCAGGGTTACCCGGCAAACCTTCTGGTTCCAAAAATACTTGATGGCGCTCTCGGTCAGCAAAACGAACCACCTTATCTTCAATTGAGGGGCAATATCTCGGCCCGCGGCCTGAAATGGACCCGTTATTAATCGCAGAAAGCGAGATGTTGTCCTGAATGACTTTATGGGTCTCGACATTCGTATGCGTGATACCGCATGAAATTTGCGGTACCGTAATTTTATTATTCAAAAATGAAAATGGGACAGGGTCTTCATCTGCCGCTTGCATATCAAGCGAATCCCAATCGATTGAACTTTTACGAAGGCGGGCGGGCGTGCCTGTTTTAAGGCGCCCCATCATCAAACCTGTATCATAAAGCCGGTCACTCAAACCAATCGAAGGTTTCTCATCTACACGACCCGCTGGGATACGCGTATCGCCAATATGAATCATTCCTTTTAGAAAAGTCCCTGTTGTCAACACTACGCGGCGCGCCGACAGCTCTAATCCTGTCTCAGTTACAACACCTCTAACGACGCCATTTTCCAATATTAGATCTTCGGCCGCGCCAGCCATTA
The DNA here is from genome assembly GCF_003634015.1 of Litorimonas taeanensis. Lineage (NCBI taxonomy): Bacteria > Pseudomonadati > Pseudomonadota > Alphaproteobacteria > Maricaulales > Robiginitomaculaceae > Litorimonas > Litorimonas taeanensis. The sequence continues at coordinate 657,837 of NZ_RBII01000002.1, read as the reverse complement.
AGTCTAAATTTTCAATTGTCCCAAGCTCAGACTGCATAGCATTGCGGTATAAAAATCGATCTGACTGCGTACGAGGCCCCTGAACAGCAGGCCCTTTAGAGCGATTTAATAACCGAAACTGAATCCCTGACGCATCAGCGGCCACGCCCATTAAGCCGCCCAAAGCATCTACTTCTCTGACTAGATGCCCTTTGCCCAATCCGCCAATAGCGGGGTTGCAAGACATTTCACCGAGCGTTTCTAGCTTATGCGTCAATAATAAAGTTTTTACCCCTAAACGCGCAGAAGCCGCCGCTGCTTCGCAGCCGGCATGGCCCCCGCCAATTATAATGACATCCCAAGATTGGGTCATATTCTCACTCTAACTTTTAGCCTGTCGGTGTTTCACGTGAAACATGACGCGGTATATATGCCCGTCCCATAAAGGCTCTTGAGTAATCTGTCGAGGGCTAGACAGCAGCCCCCGTTATTACAGAAAGTAGCGCTTACTTGCCTACGCAAAATCGAGAAAATATTCTATCAAATACGGCTTCGATATCAGACTCACCTGCGAGTTCTGATATAGCCCTAAGGGCAGATCGCAAATCATCTCCTGCGAGTTCCGGAGAAATGCCCAATTGACTACGAGCACGCTCAAGCGCGCCTTCAGCTCGCAGCACGCAATCTCCATGGCGTTCGCGGGTTAATCCAGCCTCCTGCCCTATTGAGAAATTATCAGAGATTATTCTCTCAAGCCTTTGATATATAACAACTTCTCCGTCATCATCAACCAAGTTACTATGAATGGTTTGAGCAGGATATTGCAAGCTTATGTCTAATGCGGACTGTAAATCATCATCTAAGCCAGAGGTGTTTATATATATAATGTCATTATCAGATAGTGACGCCATAATAGATGGGTCAAATTCGGTAAAACCTAACCGTACAACATAAATTGTAATTTCTGCCTCACTTGAGCGTTTTTTTGCCCGGCGAACCCCCTCAGCCTCAATCACATTATCTGTATCGCGTAAACCAGCCGTGTCAGACAATGTAATCGGGAGGCCCGCCATTATCATTTGTGCTTCAACTATATCACGTGTTGTACCGGCTTCAGGCGATGTTATAGCAATGTCCCGACGCGTGAGCGCATTTATCAATGTCGATTTTCCCGCATTTGGCGCCCCAATAATAGCTATATCAAGACCAGATCGAACCGCCGCCCCGCGTCCCATATCTTGCCGGGCTTTTTGCATATCAAGGATAAGTTTTGTTAAAGGTTCATATGCCCTGTGGGATAGGCCGTCTGGAATGTCCCCTTCATCAGGGAAATCTATCTCCCCTTCTATCTGCGCCAAAGCGTCTAGAATATTCTCGCGCCAGCCTTCATATAACTCTCGAAGGCCGCCGCCCATTTGACGTAAAGCCTGAACACGCTGACCTTCAGATTGAGCATCAATCAAATCCGCAAGGCCTTCCGCTTCTGTCAGGTCCATTTTACCATTTTGAACAGCGCGGCGCGTAAATTCACCCGGATCTGCCTGTTTCAGACCCAAAGCTAAAAGAGCGCGGCTTAAGCCTTGGACAACAGCCGCGCTGCCATGTGTTTGAAATTCCACACAATTTTCACCCGTAAAGCTGGCCGGCGCAGGGAACCAAAGGGTCAAAGCCTCGTCAATAGGGTTGCTTCCATCCCACAAGGTTCGAAGCGCCGCATATCGTGGTTTTGGGCATTTTTGCAGCGTCAAAGCACGTATTACGGCCTCACATGCAGGACCACTTACACGAAAGACAGATACGCCAGAACGCCCCGGGGCAGAACTCAAAGAGAAAATAGTCTCTGCCGCACCTTTAATGGGTGTGGATTTATCAAATTGAACTGGAGTCTTCATGTATGCGGCTATAAAGCCAAACTGCAGACCGCGCAAAGATAAAGGATTGCTAGAAATGTTACGTACGCTTACCCATCTCGCTCTTGGTTCATTCACAGCATTGGCACTTATAGCCTGCCAAAACCAAGCTGCTGAACAAAAAAATGAGGCTCAAACAAACACAGTAACTCCTGTATCGGAAGCGCCGCTTAACCTTCTTAAATATGATTTGATAGATGTTTTATCTTGTCTTCCAAACAATAATACTCTCATTGCAGCCCATCGCGGCACATCGCGCGCTTGGGATATTCCAGAAAACAGCTTGCAAGGCCTCAACCTACTTATTGAAGCCGGAACATTAATCGCCGAAATTGATGTAGCAGGCCTCAAAAGCGGCGAGCAAATCCTCTATCATGACGGTGTATGGGACAGAAAAAGTACAGGGAAAGGCCCATTAGCCAGCACGACATGGGACACGGCAGAAACCTATCTTCTAAAAAGTTATGCGGGAACACTTTCGTCTGAAAGGCCGCCCCTTCTCTCAACCGTTCTCGATCTTGCTAAGGACAAAATTTTCTTAGAAGTGGATTTTAAATCTAGCGCAAAAACTGATGACGTTCTTCGCCTAATACGAGAACGTGATATGGCAGGACAAGTTGTGCTCATTGCTTATACCCAAGAGCGTGCAAAAGAGTTGCAAGCCTTAGCTCCTGAGATGTTAATTTCAGCTCCTGGAGAAGACAAAGGACAGGGTCTCAACCCAAAAACAACGCTTCTATGGATGGGACGAAATATAACATCACAAATGGGAAAAACGGATATGGCGGGTTATATTGGCCTCGTTAGTAAAGAAGATAATATTTCTGAAAAAGCGGCGCAAAGCGTTTTTCTTGTATCCGATTGGCCAACGGATTATCCCGCAATTATAGGGGAATATGATCAACAGGCTTATGCGACCTGTCTAGCAGAGAAGTAAATATTAGTCCCTATTGGCCCTGCCGGGACCAGTATTTCTGCCAAATCATATCCTCGCCAAGACTTGCGATAAATTCTTTATGCGCCAGCCTTTCGGCTTCGGTAAGGCTTGACGGTAAAGCTGTAGGTCGTTGCCGCGCCATTGAAGCACTGGCATTACGATAAGGGTTATGCGGTTTTGCCTTTTCACCGTCTAACCCTAAAAGACGTGCTCGGCCGCCATTCAACTCAAGATACACCGCCGCCAAAAGTTCTGAGTCAACAATGGCGCCATGTTTATCCCGTGACGACAAAGAAATATCAAAACGGCGACATAACGCGTCTAATGATGCTGGCGAACCAGGAAACTGCGCATTAGCCATCGCCAAAGTATCTTTAAACTGAGAACTTGGAATGGGGTCATAACCCGCCCTTACAAGCTCGGCATTGATGAAGCCTTCATCAAACCTCGCATTATGAGCAACCAAAGTGTCCTGCCCAACAAAATCAAGAAAAGCTTGAGCTTGCTCTTTAAACTTAGCCTTCCCACGCAAAAACTCGGTGGTCAGACCTGTAATTTCTACAACCTTATCTGGGACATCTCTTTCAGGATCTAAATATGTGTGAAATTGCTCACCAGTCGGCAAAAGATCAATAATCTCAATACAGCCAATTTCGGTAATGCGGTCTGCACCCTTAGCGTCAAATCCTGTTGTTTCCGTATCAAAAACAATTTCGCGTTTGCCTGACATGAAGCTATCCTAAATCATGCTTTAACTAGCTGAGTCCTCAGCTTTTTCAAAAGAGCTTGCACTTGTTTCCTAGTTTCGGAAAGGTCCTGTGCTGTGGATAGGATGAAATCCGCTCTTTTCCTTTTCTCTACATCAGGCATTTGCCGAGAAAGAAGTTGTTTAAACAGGTCTTCATTCATACCCGGACGCGCCATAACACGTTGCCTTTGTATAGACTCAGGCGCTGAAACAACGAGCGTATAATCAACATACTGATCACCACCTGTTTCAAAAAGAAGGGGAACATCAAAGACAACAATTTCTGCATTATTCTTAATAGCTGCCTCAAGAAACTCTTGCCTCAACGCGCCAACCCAGGGGTGTATAAAGCTCTCTAAGACTTTTAAATTTAGCGGATCGTCCCGCATATATTGCCCTAAAACAGACCTATCAATAGAACCATCTTTAACGGCGTCAGGAAAAACAGCCCGTATAAGATCTACAGCTTTTCCACCTTTGGCATACAGGGAATGAACCGCTTTATCAGCGTCAAAAACGGGACAACCTTCATCGGCAAACATCTGGGCCGTTGTCGTTTTTCCCATACCAATAGAACCAGTAAGGCCAAGAATCAAAGTTGATTTATTGCTCATCTAATTCCTGACTTTAGTGCAGAGTATAAAACCTCGCTTGGGTCAGAGTCTGGAGACGCCGTTTCACCAAAGAACAACCGAAAACTTGGGCGCGCTTGAGCAATCAACATTTCCAGCCCTCCAAGTGTTTTACAACCTTGTTTTTGGGCATCTTTTAAAAGCGGAGTGACACGGGGCGTGTAGATTAAATCGTAAACAAGCGAGTCTTTGTTCATACCAGTAAGTGAAATGTCTAAGGCAGGGTATCCAGCCATGCCTGCAGATGTCGCATTAACAAGAATATCAGAGGGAACGACATAGTTTTGTTTGTCTGACCAAGGCGTAAAAACGACACTCGGTAAATTTAAAGACTCAACAAGTTTTTCGGCTTTCTCATCGGTTCGGTTCACAACACGAATCTCAGGTACATTTAATGATAATAACGCACCTATAACGGCCTTAGCCGCGCCTCCGGCTCCAACCAATAATACAGAACTATGGGCTAATCTCTTTGCATCAAAATGTTTGAGCAAGGGGCGAGTAAACCCCTCTAAATCTGTGTTGTGCCCAATTAACTTACCATCCCGTTTATAAAGACAATTGGCTACGCCAAGCTTCTTCGCTTCCGGCGTACATTCATCTGCTGCCAAAAATGCCTCTCTTTTGAGAGGTAAGGTCACATTAACGCCAGAGATAGAGGTTTGTTTCAAACTTTGAAACGCACGTTTGGCTTCATCTGGTCTCACCACAAAAGGAATATAAGCACCTGATAAGCCAGATTCTTTAAGCCAGTAATTATGAATCACGGGTGACAGAGAATGATGAATTGGCCATCCACAAACCCCCGCGAGTTTTGGCAGTAAAGTCACATCATTACTCATGACGGGATAACTCCCCGGGTTCGAAAATACTCAAGCAAAGGCAATAATGGTAACCCTAAAATTGAGAAGAAATCTCCTTCAACATGAGAGAATAATTGCGCGCCTGGGCCTTCAAAACGGTAAGCCCCTACAGACTTTGTGAGAGCTTCACCTTCAAGATTAATATAAGTCTCTAGAAACTCGTCCGAAAAATCACGCACTGTTAATTTTGTCACTGCCAAATGACGCCAAATAGCCACACCATTTTCACAAACCACAACGGCGCCCATTAACTTATGCGTTTTACCGCGCATTTCTTTTAATCTCTGCCGAGCGGCATCTATCGTTGGTGGTTTATCAAATAATTGCCCATCCATAACCATTATCTGGTCCGCGCCGATGACAAACCCACTCTCTTGTCGACTGACGCGAAGAGCCTTTGCTTCTGCTAGGGCATCTGCAATATCCCTTAAACGAGACCCTTCCGATAACATTGCAGCCTTTATTGCCGCCTCATCCACAGGTTTTGATATGACTTCATAATTCAAACCTGCACCCCTAAGAATATCGGCACGAATAGAAGAGCCGCTCGCCAATATGATCCGTGCGTTCGTCGATATCACATGATTAGTTATGCTCATTATGGGCCTTATAGAGATTTATGATTTGAGCCGCGGTTTCTTCGATAGACTTACGAGTCACGTCAACGACTTTATACCCCTTCTTTAAAAACATACGTTTCGCCTGCCGCATTTCATCTCTTACGCGGTCTTGATCAATATAATCCGTTTGTCCTGTTTGCTTTAACCCCATAAGTCTCTGTTCACGTATTTGTACAATTCTATCTGGGGCAGCAACCAAGCCGACAATAAATGGTTTTGGAAACTGCTCTAAAATAACTGGTAGAGGTGCCCCGGGTACAAGCGGTATATTCCCTGCTTTATAGCCTCGATTTGCCAAATAAATACAAGTCGGCGTTTTCGAGGTACGGCTAACCCCTAATAATATAATGTCAGCCTCTTCTAAACCTTGAACTGACTGTCCATCATCATGCGCCATTGCATAATCAAGCGCCTCTATGCGGTTATAATATTCTGCATCCAAATTTCTTTGAGCGCCCACCTCTGATATTATAGACGCGCCCAAATAACGGCCCAACATAGCCAAAGTAGGATCCAAAATGGATACAGCGGGAATTTTGTGAAGGCGGCAAAACTCTTCGAGGCGTCTTCGGCGGTCAGGGTTCACCAAAGTGTACAGGACAACGCCTGGCTTATTCTCGATGGACTGCAGAGTTTGCTCTAACTGTGCCTCACTACGAACCAAAGCATGGATATGTTCCAACGCAGTTGCATTTCGAAATTGCGCTGTTGAGGCCTTCATCAAACCTACTAAGGTTTCCCCCGTTGAATCTGATACCAAATGCACATGAAAATAAATGGCAATATTACGTGAAGACGTTGTCATAGGCTCTCTTAGCCAGAAGGCTGCAAAACTACAATGAGAACTACGTTATGATTAAGACACAGTGAAAAACTGTGCCTATCCACATCTCACGACCTAAAATAACAAAGTCTGTGAGTTAAGAGAGCTATTTATAGCAAATCCCTAGATTTACCCCGCGTTAAAAACTAATAATCTTAATACTTTGAATCCTGGGGATAACTTATTATTCTAATTTTCTAAGATTTTTATCCTCAAAACTTATTCAACTATATTGCAACTTTCTCAACATATCCCCATAATTATAGTTATACACATACAAAATTATCCTCTGTGAGTTATACCGACTTCTCCTGTGACTATTAAGAAAGGTTACTCAAAGGTTAAGGCTGTCCACATATACAGGCTTCTACGACTATCACTTCTTTTTTAAAAAATATAAGAGAGGATTTGAAAGCTTCGGATAAGTTCGGGGAAGAACGAGAAATAACCCATGACGTCTAAAATCTTAGAAACCCTTCAAGGTAAAAAGAGTACTACGCCGCCAATATGGTTCATGAGGCAAGCTGGTCGTCATTTACCTGAATATTTAAAAATACGTGCAACAGCGGCTGATTTTATAGACTTTTGCTTTTCACCAGACAAAGCGGCAGAGGTAACACTGCAACCAGTAGATAGATATGATATGGATGCAGCCATTCTGTTTGCAGACATATTACTTATTCCTATCGGTCTAGGCAGAGATGTCCGTTTCGTAAAAGGCACAGGACCTGTGCTTGATCCTATCACGCCCATGGATATATCGCGTTTAAAGACACACGGCGCGGCAGACCGTATTGCATCAGTCTATAAAACTGTATCTAAAGTTCGCGCAAAACTCGCCAAAGATAAAGCCTTGATTGGTTTTTGCGGGGGTCCTTGGACTGTGGCGACTTATATGATTGAAGGTAAAGGTACCCCATCAAAAGAAGAGGCAAAGCGATTTGCCTATGAAAACCCAGAGGCCATGTCAGACCTGCTTGAAGCTCTGGTGGAATCAAGTGCAGAGTATTTGATAGGTCAAGCCAAAGCGGGGGCAGATGTCTTAAAGATATTTGAAAGTTGGGCCGAAGGCTTATCTCCGCAGCAATTTGATCGTCTTGTACTTTACCCCACTCAAGACATTATTAAACGTGTAAGGAAGGCAGGTGTGACTGTACCCATCATAGGCTTTCCGAGAGGCGCTGGATTAAATTCTATACGCTATGCGCATGAAACTGGAATTACAGCCATTGCGGCAGGTACCCAAATGCCGATTGATGATTTCCGCTGTGCAATACCGGAGAATATGCCTATTCAAGGGAATTTAGATCCATTGGCATTACGTATAGGCGGAAACGTATTACGCAAAGCAGTAGACCAAGTTTTGGAAGACGGAAAAAATGGACCTCATATTTTCAATTTAGGTCATGGCGTTACACCCGATGTGAAAATCGAGAATGTTCAAGCTGTGGTCAATCATATTCGTGGCAAAGAGGCACATTATGTTTGATTTATATTTGTGGTTGAAGGCTTTTCATTTAAGCGCTGTCATATTTTGGATGGCGGGGCTTCTCTATTTACCGCGCTTATTTGTTTATCATTCCGTTGCTGAAAAAGGCGGAGAACTTGAAGCTAAAATGGAAGAGGCTGAAGCAAAGCTTCTTCGAATAATTATGAATCCCGCTATGATAGCGGCCTTTCTATTAGGCTTAACTCTTATTGCGACCCAAGCCTCTCTTTATACGCAATCTTTATGGCTGCCTGTGAAGTTGCTCTTTGTTTTTGGTTTAATGGGGTATCACGGATTTCTTGCTAAAACCCGAAAAGCGTTTTTAGAGGGGGGAAGACCAAAATCTGAGAAATTCTTTCGGCGCATCAACGAAATACCAGCTCTTGCAACCTTAATTATTGTAATTTTGGTTATTGTGAAGCCCTTTTAAACATGACGAATTTGTCGCAGGGGATGCGGCTTATTACCATATTTCAGATAGTATTTAAGTGGATACTGTAACCCTCAGATATAAAGCTTATAGTTTAATATGTCTGGGATGATTATGTTTGAAAATTTCGATGCAATTCTATTAGCACGTATTCAATTTGCCTTTACGATTGCATTCCATTTTATTTTTCCAGCCTTTACAATTGGCTTGGCAAGCTATCTGGCTGTTTTGAACGGGAGTTACCTGAAAACTAAGGATAAGGCTTATCTGCAGCTTTTTAATTTCTGGGTAAAAATATTCGCGATTACATTTGCTATGGGCGTCGTCTCTGGCATCACAATGTCCTATCAATTTGGTACAAATTGGTCTATTTTTTCTGATATTGCAGGACCAGTTATTGGGCCACTTATGGCCTATGAAGTGTTAACCGCCTTTTTCCTTGAAGCTGGGTTTTTAGGCATAATGTTATTTGGCAGAGACCGAGTAGGTCCTAAATTACATATGTTTGCCTGTTCAATGGTGGCTTTTGGCACAGCTATATCAGCCACTTGGATTTTATCAGTAAATAGCTGGATGCACACACCAGACGGATATGTCCTTGCTGAAAATGGTCAGTATATCCCCGTGGATTGGATGAAGGTTATTTTTACGCCCAGTTTTCCCTATCGATTAGCGCATACCTTGACGGCGGCTTATTTAACGACAGCCTTTATCGTCGGCGGAGTTGGGGCATGGCACTTATTAAAAGGACGTTCTGATAATAAAGGGGTTAGGACGATGTTTTCTATGGCGATGTGGATGATAGCCATTACAGCGCCTTTGCAAATATTTTTAGGTGATTTGCACGGATTAAACACGCTTGAATACCAACCGCAAAAAGTTATGGCGATGGAAGGGCATTACGAAAGCCATCCAGAGGGCGCTCCACTGTATCTGTTTGGTATACCTGATGATGAAGAGCAGACATTAAAATATGCGGTCGGCATACCAAAACTGTCCTCATTAATCTTAAAACATGATCTTAATGCACCAATGGCTGGTCTGGATACTATCCCTGATGATGAACAACCGCCTGTAGCCATTGTGTTTTGGTCTTTCCGAATTATGGTAGGTATAGGGTTTTTAATGTTAGGGGCCGCTATAGTTGGTTTATGGGCTCGATTTAGAGGAGCCTTATACGACCATAAGTTCTTACATCGTTTTATGCTTTTGATGGGGCCCTCTGGATTAGTCGCTGTTTTGGCGGGGTGGATAACAACAGAGGTTGGACGTCAGCCTTATACGATCTGGAAATTATTAAGGACTGAACATTCAGCAAGTCCCTTAGATGCCCCTGCTGTTGGAGCGTCTCTTTTGGCTTTTATAATTGTGTATTTCTTCGTTTTTGGCGCAGGCGTTTTCTACATCTTACGACTAATGTCAAAACCACCCAAAATAAATGATATGGGTATGAATGCTGAAGAAGGCCCTATTCGGACAGCAGGGACAACCCCCGCACAACAAACGCAATCTCACCACTCAGAAATGATTTCCTCAATTCAAAAAGAGAAGGAATAAGCCATGGATGTAAGTGTTTGGTTGGCGAATTCTTGGGCGTTTCTTCTGGCGTTAGCCGTATTCATATATGTTGTTTTAGATGGTTTTGATCTTGGTCTCGGCGTTCTTTATCCGTTTTTTCCAAAGGAGAAAGATAGAGACCTTTTGATGAATACTGTCGCTCCGGTATGGGATGGTAATGAAACATGGCTTGTTCTTGGCGGCGGTGGTTTATTTGCGGCCTTCCCATTGGCTTATGGGATAATAATGCCGGCATTATATGTGCCTATTATCGCTATGTTATTGGCTTTGATTTTCAGAGGTGTAGCTTTTGAATTTCGGTGGCGCACAAAGCGCTGGAAAAAATATTGGGATATGGCCTTTATTGGCGGGTCAACGCTTGCCGCCTTTTCGCAAGGTATAGCGCTCGGAGCGCTGCTGCAGGGTATTAAAGTTGATGGCCGAGCCTATAGCGGCGGGTGGTGGGATTGGTTATCTCCGTTCTCCTTCTTAACGGGCTTAGCTGTGATTGCTGGATATGCGTTATTGGGATCTACGTGGTTGATTATGAAAACCGAAGGTGATGTGGAATCCCGCGCGCGTAAACTCGCTTGGGGATTTGGCCTCGCAACAATTGGTTTTATTGCCATTGTTAGCCTTTTTACGCCTTACCTTGAGACTGAATATTATAGACGTTGGTTTGAAATGCCAGGCTTGTTTGTAACGATACCTATGCCGGTAATAATTGCCTTTATCACATTTTATTTGTTTAAATCACTGAATATACATCATCACGAATATAGGCCGTTTATATTGTCTATCTTATTATTCGCGCTTTGTTTTATCGGATTAGGGATATCGATGTACCCCTATATAATCCCGACTGAGGTCACAATTGTGGAGGCGGCGACTCCGTTTATCTCTCAAATATTTATGTTTGTGGGAGCCTGCGTGTTAATACCCATTATCTTGGGTTATACAATTTATGCCTATTGGGTGTTTCGAGGGAAAGTGTCCCATGATGAGGGTTATCATTGATGCAAGACCAAGGCGGTAAATCCAACGCATTAAGTCGTATATTGTGGTTTGTTGGACTTTGGATTGCGGGGGTTTCCTGCATAAGCCTGTTAGCCTTTATTATTCGCTCTATGATTCTCTGAACTAATATTATTAGGCTTAAAGGAAAGGTGAATTGGTAAAATTCTGTCTCTAAATTCAGTGGCTTGACAAGATACTTGAAAAGACTTAACTGTAAATCAACGCCATTCGTGCGTCATCTCTTCTACTAAAACGATATTATACGCCTTTTAAACAGATCGAAGAGCCAACCCTCCCAAAATTAAGACTTAAATTATGACAGATACAACAAAACTCACATTGGAGGGCATGACCTCCATCAGCCTTGATGACCTCAAATTATTGAAACCAGCAGAATTGATTAAATTTGCCGAAGAAGTTGGTGTTGAAAATGCAGCGTCTATGCGAAAGCAAGAAATATTCTTTGCTGTGTTGAAAGACCTTGCAGAAGACGAAATTCAAATTAATGGCAGCGGCGTCCTTGAGGTGTTGCAAGACGGATTTGGTTTCTTACGCGCGCCAGAAGCGAATTACCTAGCCGGTCCTGATGATATTTATGTAAGTCCAAATCAAATCCGTAAAATGGGTTTGCGCACAGGAGACACTGTTTCGGGTGAGATTAGAAGCCCACGTGATAATGAGCGCTACTTCGCTTTGACGAAAGTTAAAGAGATGAACTTCGGCACACCTGAACAAGCTCGAAATAAAGCCCATTTTGATAACTTAACGCCGCTCTATCCGGATCAGCGTTTTCAGTTAGAAATCGAAGACCCAACACTTAAAGACAATTCTGGCCGCGTCATTGATATTGTATCGCCAATTGGTAAGGGGCAGCGGGCCTTGATTGTTGCGCCGCCAAGAACGGGTAAAACTGTTCTTTTACAAAATATCGCGCATTCAATCGAACGCAACCATCCAGAATGTTATGTGCTCGTTCTATTAATTGACGAACGTCCCGAAGAAGTGACGGATATGCAACGCTCAGTTAAAGGTGAAGTTGTTTCTTCTACTTTTGATGAGCCCGCCACACGCCACGTGCAAGTAGCCGAAATGGTCATCCAAAAGGCTAAGCGTCTAACGGAACACGGCAAAGACGTTGTAATTCTATTAGATTCAATAACGCGTTTGGGCCGTGCATATAATACAGTAGTACCTAGTTCTGGTAAGGTATTAACGGGTGGTGTGGATGCGAATGCGCTTCAACGTCCTAAACGGTTCTTTGGCGCAGCCCGAAATATCGAAGAAGGTGGATCATTAACCATTATCGCCACAGCTTTGATTGATACGGGGTCTCGTATGGACGAAGTGATTTTCGAAGAGTTTAAAGGTACAGGTAACTCTGAGATTGTTCTGGACCGTAAAGTTGCTGACAAGCGAATTTTCCCGGCGATTGACGTAACAAAGTCTGGCACGCGAAAAGAAGAGCTTTTGGTCGGGCCTGTTGAACTTCAAAAGACATATGTTCTTCGCCGTATTCTCAATCCGATGGGTACAATGGATGCGATTGAATTTTTACTTTCAAAACTCAAAGACAGTAAAACTAATTCGGACTTTTTCGAAAGCATGAATACTTAAGTGATATCAAATACATTCGAAAAGGGGGCCTTAAAGGCCCCTTTTTTAATCAGTTTTGATTTTACTTTGCGTCAATTTTGAAAACAGACTTCCAGCCAAAACGCCTGCGATAACTTGTAGGCTAATGCCAGGAAGGTCACGGGCACCCGAAATAATATGAATATTAAAAAACTGTGCCTTCATCATAAAGAGTAGAACAAAAACCGCAATTCCCCCTGCGGCTCCATAAATGACGGGGCGTCCGAATTTAACGATACGATAAAGGAGGGCTGAAACGGTGAAAGCAATAGCAAAGGCGATTAGGAGGAAGAAGCCATATAAGCTACCGAGATGATGTAAGTCATAAAAGGTCATGGAAAGACGATTAGAAAGAGATATGGTTTCGCCAAGCTGGCCGAGCCGCGCTAAAACAAATTGGGTTTGCGAAACAACGCCAATAAATACGGCCAATATTCCCGATAAGACCCAGGCCAGAACAAGGCGCAAAAAGTTATTCAAAGAAAACATAAAATCGCTTTCGGGCGATTGGCCCTGACCTTTCAAATGATTTGAGATAGGCTAGGCTTAAAACACTGAATGTCAAATAGGAGACATATCATGAAGCCTTTAAAGATAGCTTGCTATGCGGTGATAATGTTTATGACATCATCCTGTTTAGAAACACAAACAAGCCCAACCCTAGAAGAAATATCTTCAATAGCATTTGATATTAAGACAGAGGCTACTGCCTTGATAAACCCTTGGAGCGTTGCAGAGCTTCCTAATGGTGATTTTTTGATAACAGAACGCGGTGGACGGCTAATACGAGTTTCACAAGGAAAGCCAGTTGCATTAAGCGGTCTTCCCGATGACATCTTGGTCGCAGGACAAGGCGGTCTATTAGATATTGTATTGGCGCCAGATTTTACGGAAACGTCAGAGATATATTTTTCTTATGCTTATGGTCAGATAGAAGCCAATGGAACAGCTTTAGCAAAAGCAAAGCTATCATCGACGAATATTGAGGATGTGGAGGTTATTTTCAGAGCAAACCCGCCTAAATCAGCCCCGCAACATTTTGGTAGTAGAATAGCCTTTCTCCCAGACGATACGATTATTTTAACTCTCGGTGAAGGCTTTGCCCTACGAGAAGACGCTCAAAAACCAAACACTCACCTCGGGAAACTCATACGTCTGAATAGAGACGGGAGCGCGCCAATAAATAACCCTTTTATTGAATCACCAGAATATAAGGCTGAGATATATTCTTTAGGACATAGAAATGTTCAAGGTCTGGTTTTTGATAAGGCAACAGGCGTGCTTTGGTCGCATGAACACGGCCCGCGCGGCGGTGACGAATTAAATATAATCCGTCCCGGAGAAAATTATGGATGGCCCATTGTAACAAAGGGAACAGATTATAATGGCGCCCGTATCACGCCCTTTGAAGAAAAAGAAGGAATGGTAGAGCCAGTATATTATTGGGTTCCATCAATCGCGCCGAGTGGTTTGGCAATATATCGTGGAGACATGTTTCCTGAATGGCAAGGGGATGCCATAATTGGCGGACTGGCCTCCCGCGATCTGCGTCTGGTAAATTTAAAAGGGGGGCAAGCTGTAAACGAGATTGACCTCTTAAGTGATTTAGACAAACGCATCAGAGATGTTCGCATTGCAAAAGATGGCAGTCTTTTGGTTCTTACAGACGATGATGAGAATGGTCAGCTTTTAAGGGTATCAGCCAAATAAAAACCCGCCATAAGCGGGTCTTTTGACGTCTGAATTTTCGTACCTAGTTCGTAGGTGCATCTGCGGCGCGGCGCATCATTTCCTCGCGGAACATGGCAGCAAAATCCGGCGGCTCCAACATAATAGGTGGGAAGCCACCATTTTGAGTCATTTCCGCCATAATTTGACGGGCAAATGGGAAGAGAAGACGCGGACATTCAATTAGAATGAGTGGCTGAATTTCCTCTACACTGACGCCTTGAAAGGCAAACAGCCCAGCATATTCTAGCTCTGCGATGAAAGCGACATCAGAGCCTCTACTGGCTTCTGCTCGGAGCATTAAAGTCACTTCGACATTGTCGTTTTCAAGCATTTGGCGACCAATTTCGATATTAATACCGATTTGAGGGGCTGGGAGCCCAGAGCGTAAAGAATCTGGAGCATTTGGATTTTCAAAGCTCAAATCTTTCGTATATTGTGCTAATACACTCAACATGGGTCCAGCAGCTTGCTCCTGGGGCTGTTCCGTTGCCGGAGTAGGAGCAGCTTCGCCTTCAATGCTTAGGCTGTCGTCCTCTTGTTCTTTTTTTGGTTTTTTGGCCATATATGGCTCCCATAAGTAGGGTTATTGTTTTTAACGGGCGCGTGCTATCATGATGGCCCTATTGCCGCAATTCCTTATTGCGACAGTGCTCTACAGACCCTATCTGGTTGTTGAGACCTCTTGTTTCAACAGATTAAGTGAATTTAAATCGGAAAAGACGCCTTTATGTACGAAGTCATTCTTTATGCTGCGATTGCAACTGTTGTTTGCGTCATGTTTTATAGTGTTTTAGGCCGATCTGTCGGCAAAGGCCCAGAAGACGCGATTGACCCAGAAAACTATATAGGACTGAAAGAAAAGAATGGCCTGTCAGTGGTGACGCCAATTTCGCCAGAGATGGAATCAATTGGCGTAGCGGCGATAGCTAAAAAAGACCCTAATTTTTCTCCGGTACACTTTGTTGATATCGCAAAGCAGGTCTATTCAATGGTATTAGAAGCTTATGCAGCCGGGGATAAAGACACATTATCGAACCTTCTAAGTAAAGAGACTTATCTGGCGTATGAAGAGGCAATTGATGCAAGAGAATCTGCAGGACATAAACAGGTAACAGATTTAGGCCGATTAAGAAAAACCTCTATTAAAGAAGCTTCGCTTGACGGAAATATAGCAACCATTGCGGTTTTGTATGAAGCTGATCTTACATCTGCCCTATTAGATGATGAAGGTCACGTAGTACAAGGTGATCCAGACATTCTGTCCTCAATCTCAGAAGTCTGGACATTTGAACGAAATCTTAAATCATCTGATCCGACATGGCGTTTATCAGACGTAGAACCGTCTGAGGGCGACACATTAGAGGCTGACCCAACGCCAGATACAAAACCGTCAGCATAATAAATGCCTCGTTTACAGTTGTTCGGATTATTGGGCGCTATCGCCCTGACTGCCTGCGCCTCAACAGGAACGCCGCCTTATGATCAAGGACCCTTTGATAATGCGCCCATAAGTGACAATGGAACCATCATTCAGGCAGAGCCCTTAAATCTTCCGCCCCTTGCCCCAGAAATTCCAGCGCCACGCGCTCCAGTCACAGCGCCCCCTGAGGAACCATTAATAGAGGCCCCTCTTTGGTATGATAATCTCGCGCATTGGGCTGAAGCAGATCACAGACCAGCCAAGGCGGCCTTTACACGGTCCTGCCAAAGTTGGGTAAAGGCTGATCCGGACAAAGCTTTGAATCCAAATTTACCCCAATATGGAACCTACCGTGATTGGTTGCCAGCCTGCGCTCGCCTTGCTGCCTTCGATAAGACAAATGGTACGGATTCCAAATATAGCGCCCGATTATTTTTTGAGACAGAGTTCGCCCCGCTATCTTTGAAAACATTAAATGCTGAAGAAGGCTTGTTGACCGGATATTATGAACCAGAAATTCATGTGCGTTTAACACCAGACAAAACATATTATGAACCCATATTGGCTAAACCAACAAACGCCAGCATAATGAATTTGCCGCGATCAGAGATAAACGCAAAAAGTGCACGAGTCATTGCTTATGGACGGCCGATTGATGTGTTCTTTATGCAGATTCAGGGGTCAGGTAGAATTCGTTATAAAGATGGTCGTAGCCTGAGAGCAGCCTATGCAGGAAATAATGGAAAACCTTATAAATCTATAGGTCGTGTTTTGGTGGACCGCGGGGACATGAAGTTAAATAAGGCCTCGAAACAGGCTATAGAAAACTGGATGGAAAAGAACGGGCCGAAAAAAACAAAAGCGCTCATGAATGAGAATCCGCGCTATATATTCTTTGCTGAACAAACAATTAAAGAGGGTGAAGGTCCTAGCGGCGCCATGCGTGTCCCGTTGACAGAAATGGGTTCTATGGCCGTTGACCCACGATATCACCCTTATGGCACACTGGCTTGGCTTGAAACCAAGCTTCCACAAGAGGGTGGTGATTATAGAGGTGAGCCAGCTGGAGTTTTGGTTTCAGCTCAGGATACAGGGAGCGCAATTCGAGGCGCGCTAAGAGGAGACTTGTTTTTTGGGGCTGGCGATGAAGCTGGCGCTAGAGCGGGCGTTATGAAACACGCTGTGCGCTGGACATTATTAGTTCCAAAATCGATAGCCCCTCCTCTTATGGCGTTACCAAATAGCTAAATGATGCGATGAGTTGGGACAAAGAGAAAGCCTTAAAACCTCAAGATAAAGCGGATTGGAAACGTGTCGCCCGCACAGTTGCGCCGCGTCGATATTTTAAAGGCAAGGGCAGTGCAAAACCTCTGCCGACTCGAGAAGACTTTGCAAATATGTTGCGTATAGGGCCTGTGGAATCGGCGACAGCTAAGGCAATACCTAAAACCCTTGAAGTGAATAATGACAAGAAAACGCGCCGTGGCCGCGTAGAAATTGATGCGAAAATTGACTTACACGACATGACTCAAGCCGAAGCGCAGCCCGCTTTGGTAAAGGCTGTTATGCGGGCGGCCAAGCATAATAAGAAATGTTTGCTTGTAGTCACTGGCAAGGGCCAAAGATTAGACGGTGTTTTGCGCCGAAACTTCCCTAACTGGATTAATGATCCAAGCCTGAGACCACTTATAGCCACCTATGCACAGGCTCATATCAAACATGGTGGTTCTGGTGCGTGGTATGTGTTCCTAAAGCGTTAGATACGTAAAAGCGTTATAAAATAAACTTGCTCAAATCTTGGTTGCTTGCCAATTTTCCTACATGTTCGCGGACATAATCTGCATCAATTTTCAGATTTTCACCGCTTTTATCAGTAGCCGTGAAGCTGATATCATCAAGCAAGCGTTCCATCACAGTATGTAATCGCCGCGCTCCAATATTCTCAACATTTGCATTTACCTCTGCTGATATTTTCGCGATTTCGGCAATACCGTCTTCTGTGAAATCAAGCGTTACATCCTCGGTTTCCATGAGCGCTTTGTATTGTTTAATAAGGCTGGCTTCTGGTTCTGTCAGGATGCGAACAAAGTCTTCTTCTTTTAATGCTCGTAATTCGACTCGAATTGGAAGACGGCCTTGAAGCTCGGGTAACAAGTCAGAGGGTTTCGCAACGTGGAAAGCGCCGCTGGCAATAAAGAGAATATGGTCTGTTTTGACGGGCCCATATTTGGTTGCGACAGTTGTCCCCTCAATTAAGGGCAGTAAATCTCGTTGTACGCCTTCACGGGAAACATCGCCTCCGCGAGCATCTGAACGCGCTGTGATTTTATCTATCTCATCCAAGAAGACGATACCGTCTTGTTCCGCGCGCTCTACGGCTTCGCGCTTGATGGAGTCGTCATCTAATAATTTATCCGCTTCTTCTGAGAGCAAAGGGCCATGAGCGTCGCCTATACGGAGTTTAACTTTTTTAGTGCGGCCACCTTTTCCAAAAAGTGCCCCAAGGTCCATCATGCCCATGCTTGCGCCGGGTTGTCCTGGTATCTCAAAACCTTGAAAGGGCGAGCCAGTATCGGAAAGCTCTAACTCGACTTCTTTGTCGTCTAGCTCTCCAGAAATAAGCTTTTGTCTAAATTTACTACGTGTGGCCTCTCCTGCATTTTCACCGACTAGCGCATCAATGATACGGGCTTCTGCGGCTTTTTCAGCTTGAGCTTTCACTTGTTCCCGTTTTTGATCACGTAGCAACGTAATTGCCGCTTCGACCAAATCTCGAATAATTTGCTCGACGTCACGGCCCACATAACCCACTTCTGTAAATTTAGTGGCTTCTATTTTTATAAAAGGGGCTTGCGCTAGTTTCGCGAGGCGGCGCGATATCTCAGTTTTACCAACCCCTGTGGGGCCAATCATGAGAATGTTTTTAGGGGTGATTTCGCCCCGTAAATCGATTTCGACTTTTTTTCGGCGCCAGCGATTACGAAGCGCAATTGCGACCGCCCGTTTGGCATCGGCTTGAGCCACAATATGGCGATCGAGTTCAGAAACAATTTCTCTGGGTGTAAAACTATCTGTCATGCCATAAAAATGGGGCGGCTAACTATAAATTCAAGAGGGTTCTATAGCGTTCAACAGCGTGTTTAATCTTCTTTGAATGCAGGTGGAAAAATTTTCCATTTTGGCAAAATGGTCAGAAGAATATCTCTTAATCGGTGCCAAACCACACCAAGCAAAACAATACTTGCGCCTAATAATATCAATGATGCAACGAGAACTCCACTAAAGCCTAAGCCCGTACCACCCATTAGATAAATCAAAGAGAAAGCCGCATAACCAAGCGATGAAACGATCATTCCGCGGCGATTTATAGCCAGACCGATTAAGGCGATGATTCCGACAAGGATTAGAACGAGAATAGCGTCAGAGCGGTCGATATCCACTATGGGAACAAAGCCAAATGCGATGTCTACTTTGTTTCGTATAGCACCAATGGCGAAGCCATGAATAATCATAGGGGCCGCAAGAAAGTGGAGCCAAAAGGCATTATCAGAAAACCGTGTCTTTCGCTGAAAGTCTTTGCTGTCATATATTAATGCAATGACGAAAATAATGGTGCCGCAAACCATTAAAACCACTCCCGTATGCACAGGCAAAGCGCCCGGCAAGCTATAACGGATAAGCGCGAAGACCAGATAAAGACTAGCGAGGGCAATGAGAGCAATACAAAATGGTAGGCGAATGAAGTAATAGAATAAACCCATCGCCGCTAATGTGAGGAGGGCGGCAATTGTTCCGCTTCCACCAAATAAAGCGCTAGCCCCCGCCTGCACAAATATAAGAAAAGCAAGCGCGAGAACTAAGGTTGGTAAGTGGGCGCGCTTACGACGTCCAAAATAGAGCGCAAATATCAGGCAGGCTCCGGCCGCAAACCAATTAACAATGCCGCCACCTAAAAGATTAACAAGTCCAGCGGCACCGAGCCCCAATATACTAAGACCTATCGCCAGGAAGATATCAGAAAAGCGACGGAGAAAACGAAGGTTTTCCTCATCGCCAATGTGAGCTGTATCCCAATTTAACCTATCAGACGTTTGTTCCAAGGCGTCATGCATGGATTTGGCCTGACTCGCGGATATAATGCCGGCCTCTAAAGCTTGCTGAATTTGTGCGGCATTCATATGGCTGGTTTTTGTCATACGGCTTTCTTAGCCTGAAACGCTAAAAAAGAAAAATAGGATTAAGAGTCAGAATCCAAGCTCTCCAAGGTAAGGTTATTATTTGTGAAAACACAAATGCGATCAGCAATTTTCATCGCCTTTCTGGCTAATGTTTCCGCGTCTTCCTCATACTCATCCATAGCGATGGCCGCAGAAAGAGCATAATTTCCGCCTGATCCAATGGCGGTAATGCCGCCCTCAGGCTCTACGACATCGCCATTGCCAGTTAAAACGAAGGTTTCTGATTTGTCTGCTACAATCAACATAGCTTGCAGCTGTCTTAGATATTTGTCGGTACGCCAGTCCTTAGCGAGCTCAACACAGGCGCGGGCTAATTGTGTCGGGTATTGTTCGACCTTGGTTTCTAATCGCTCTAATAAAGCAAATGCATCTGCTGTTGCGCCAGCGAAGCCCGTCAGAATTTTCTCGCCTGCAAGAGTGCGCACTTTACGAGCATTTCCTTTCATGACGGTATTACCCGCGCTCACTTGGCCGTCGCCGACAATGACGACTTTTCCATTCTTTCGGACGGTTAAAATTGTTGTGCCGCGCCATTGAGAAGCGTCGGCATAATCATATTGATCGGCCATAAAAGATTTTCCTAATATCAGCTTTTAATGAAGCTTAGAGATGGGAAGCCTTTAAGGGCGCGTCAAGGCTGGCCGTTCAGGTGAAAAACCATCAAAAAAAAGCAAAAGGATGGATACAAAATCAATGGTTATTCGTGCTGATTAAAGGAGCCCGCCCCCGAGGATGAAGTTGGGGCCTTTACCTTTAATTCGGCGATTCTTTGAGGAACAACTAAATCATAGGGTTGAGTCACATAATCAGGGGCTTTGAATTTGTTATATATATCTCGGTGAAATGTAGGCATACCAAACTTATCAGCCGTTACGGGCATATAGGTTATGTGAATAGGCAAATGCTCTCCGAGATAAAAGCGTTCGCGTTCTGCTGAATTTAGGGTCTGGTTAAATGCCTCAGTATCAATTTCTGAATCTAAATTTGTAATCCAGTTTGCCATAGAGACTGGGTCTTCAAGGCGTATACAACCCGCACTAAAAGCCCGCATATCCCGCGCGAATAAGTGCTGCATGGGGGTTGCATGCATATAGACAGCATGCCGGTTCGGAAAGATGAATTTCATTTGACCAAGCGAATTGTGAACACCGGGCTGTTGCACCATTTGAATTTTACGGCTGATGCCGGCTTGATTCCAATCTACAGTGAGAGGGTCTAATTCACCGCCTGTTTTCCGGCTATAGATTTTATAATGATGTTCTGCGGCGTAGTTTGGATTTTTTTTCAGCTTAGAAAGCATTTGCCGTTCGACGACACTGGTGGGTAAGTACCATTTAGGATTCACAACGATATATTCAACTTCATCAGAGAATGAAGGCGTTTGTGTGTCCTGTGTGCCAACTATGGTTCCCATGGAAATTGATTTTTTACCATGAGCCCAGCCTTCAACGGTGAAGGAAGGAATATTGGCCCAAATATAATTTTCATGTACCGAAGCATTGAATTGCGACAGGGCTCGCCACGCATTCAAAGTGTCCTCAATCTGCTTTATTTTAGAGTCAGCGCTTTCATTCATCACTCTTAAGGTCATTGACCCAATAACACCGTCTATATTCAGACCGTGATGTTTTTGAAACGCCCGAACGCCGCTTTCTAACTCTGTGTCATAGAGCTCCAAGTTTTGTAAAGGGTCGTTGTTGTGTCCAGAGGTGAAGACTTGCACCCCATCGACAACATTCGAGACAACAGTCAGGGATAAAAACCCTTCATCCTTAAGTCGTTGGCGTATCGCTGGGATTAAGAGAGAATATTGGCCAACTTCGATAGGGCGGTGAATAACTGGAAGGGCTTTCCATCCGCCTTGGTGCGCTTTATTTGTATATAACCCTAAAGCTCGGCGTAAGTTTTCATATTGCGGGGCTTGAGGGGCAAAGACATTCATTTCTAATAATGGATCTTTACCCGCCGCCTTTTTTAAACGCTGAGAAACTTGCTCTGCATTTGACGAATTTTCCATATCATATGAACGGCCTGACAATTCTAAGGCCAAGTTTAACCAAAGAATTGTTAAATGTAGATCTGCCATTGCGCGTTCAGCCGCCGAGCGGCTTTCAAAACGTGCTTGAATAAGGGCTTGAATTGATTCGTTTGATACAGAGGGCTTCAGTCCGTGACTTTTAAAAAATACAGGTAGCGCATTGAGCTTTTCTGCGGCTCCGCGTTTCCATAAAGGCGAGTATCCAGCTTGCTTATAAACTTTTAGGGCAGCGTCTATCCTGCCTTTTGAAAGCCCACTTTTTAAAAAAATATCTTCGGCATTATTCTGGAGGTGACTTTCAACCACCCCAGAGATTTGAGCATGTTGCGATGTGTCTTGTGTTACAGCGGTTTCAGTGAGCGCCGCGGCAGATACCAGCGCACTATAAGCCCATAGATTGATGCTGATAGCCAAAGCGCCGAATAATCGGTAGTTTGAAAATGTACTATTTTTAAGGGCCATCGATATTACCTTGTTGCAAGGCGGCAAATCTCTTTAGGCACCTTAACAGGTTAAAAGTAACACTTATTAACCATAATACGAGTCTTTAAGTGATATGAATTTCATAGATAATATCGGCGATTATGGGCAAACGGCATATTTAAAGCGGCTTTGCTTCATCAATTAACATTATCGGAACGCCCTCACGAACCGGAAAGGCTAATTTTGCTTTTTTGCTGATTAATTCCTTGGTGTCAGAATTATAAGTTAACGGCCCACCTGTTTTTGGGCAGACAAGAACATTTAGCATTTTTGGATCAACTAAAATGTCAGCGTGGCTTGAGGTGTTCATATCATACCTATGGTTTTGGCTTGTCAGTTTAACCTATTGCGTCTTGGGCGCGTTAGGGCCTTCACCGCCCGCATATAAATGCATAAGGCCGATAAGTAAGCGCCGCCTTTCATCCGTCGTAACGGCTTCGATGAGAGACTGTTTGTCCTCGGGTTGAAAGGGCGAAATCATGGCGGCTTGATTGATTAAAACGGGCAATGGAATATCAGAGAGGCCTTGCCAATCGACTTGTACCCCTATTTTTTTGGCCAAAGCCTTCATTGCAACTGTCAGTGCTGAACGCTCTGTTCTTCCACCTTCTGACAGGCTTTCTGTTGTCCGTTTTGCCCCGTGAATATCTGCATCTTGATCAAAGCTAGAGAAATCAACTTTAGCTTGGCGATAAGGGGCCGAGCTTTCAATATCAGCGCCAAGCTTAAAGCGCTTTAAGCCCTTTAATACGATTAAATAGCGCCCGTCATCTGTCTCTGAGAATTGAATAATGCGGCCGAGCCCACCCACGGGGGCCAGACCGGCCTTGGTGCTTTGAATCATGCCAATTAATCGATCGCCCTTAAGAGCATCATCAACCATATTTAGATAACGTGGCTCAAAAATATTCAATGGCAAATCACAGGCTGGTAATAATACGGCTCCGTTTAAAGGAAAGAGCGACACCGTTTCTGGTGAAGTTCTTCGGGCTAGTGATTTATAATAAGCGCTCATGAATTATAATGTTATGCAAATAAGATTGAGGAAAGCTCACGGCGACCATTGATAGAGACCTCTGATTGAGGGCCTTCCGCTTCGAATATTGTCAAAAGGAAAAGCCGAGCAGCTTCGTCATTATGGGCTCTGTTTTTACGAATAGAGTATAAAAGCTGCTCAACGGCCTGTGCATTGCGTCCTGTTGCGGCATAGGCTTTAGCAAGCTCTAGCCGCGCATCAAGATTGTCTGGGTTGTTTTCGACAGATTGTGCCAGTTCGAGTGCAGGGTCTTCCGCGTCTGGCTCAGGGGCGGCCTCAATGAGAGCTAGCTTAGACCGAATGGCTGCGATTTCCGGATGATCCACGAGGGAAACTGGGGTGTTAGAGATTAGCTCTGCTGCGCCAATGTCATTGCCAGAATCTAAATTGATTTGGGCAAGCCCTGCACGGGCAGAGGGGTTTGCCTCATCAAGACTCAGAGCTTGAGCATAATCTTGAGCGGCGCCGCCAATATCTCCTGCAGCCAGACTATCACGGGCCCGCTCTACGAGGCTTTGTGCTTCCGCAGATGGGTCCACCTCCCCTGCCAAGCGGCCTATGAACTTATCAAGTTCTGATTCTGGCTGTCCGCCCATAAACCCGTCCACAGGCTTTCCATCTTTGAAAGCAAAAACAGCAGGAATAGAACGCACTCCCAATTGACCTGCAACGCCAGGGTTTTCGTCAATGTTAATTTTAACCATCTTAACTTTACCAGAGACACCTTTAACGGCTCGCTCAAGTGCTGGCATAAGTTGTTTACAGGGACCGCACCAAGGCGCCCAGAAATCTACAACGACAGGCGTTTCTTTCGAGGCTTCAACAACATCAGCCATAAAAGCCATATCAGACGAATCTTTGATAATATCCGCAGTCATATTGGACGCTGTATCAGAAGATGGTGTGTTCATTATGTTCCTTTCAACCCAGAGGGCTATCTTCGTTCAAAGCCTTGAAGTCGATAACCGTGGGTTCGTGGTTCAAGGCTTTGGCGAATTTCAGTATATCCTTGGTGTAAATGGCGGTGCTGGCGGTGTTTCGCAAGGGGTGAAACCAAACACGTTCATAAGAAAAAAGCGCTTTATCGAGTACTAATCTCACTTCACTCCCCATATCATTGATAATGGAAAACAGTGTCACTGAACCTGGCTTAACCCCAAGCTTTTCTATCAGAGCTTCTGGTTTTCCAAATGAAAGACGTTTTGTGCCCAGAGGCTTATGGAGACGATTGAGTCTGATTTGTGTATCATTCACTGCACATATCAGAACATAAGCGCCGGCCTTGTCCTTTAAGAACAAATTTTTTGTATGCCTCCCGGCCCGACTCTTACGCTGGCCCTCACCCTCTGCGACAGTAAAGATTGCCGCGTGATTGTGTGTTTCCGTTACAATATTAAGAGATTCTAGCTGAGAAAACAGGGCTTGTTCGCGTGATGACGTCATAGGAAAAGCGCTAGCGTGCTAAGTAAATGAAGGCGAGTAAAAAAACTGCATCAAATCGCTTGAAATGCCTGAAAAAGGGGGTATATAGCGCAACTTCTGCCGCACAGGGTCTTTCATGATCTTGATACGCAAAATATGAGCGGGCGTAGCTCAGTGGTAGAGCATCACCTTGCCAAGGTGAGGGTCGTGGGTTCGAATCTCATCGCCCGCTCCATTTTTTTACACAAAGCCAACCCCTTGCCGATGCGAGAAATGGCTTGTGGCTTTAGCATTATTGATTTTTAAGGTTACGTCATCGCTACTCAAACATAGCTATGGGCAAACCATAGGGGCCTCTGGAAAGAGCCTAGATAACGAAAATTATAAAGATTAGAGTCATTACCGCCAGGGCAATGATCATCGACAAGGTCAGTATAAGGTTTACGCCTTCTTTACGACCACCTTTGGCATCGACTTCATCAATATGTGTCTTTTCACTATTTTCTAAATTCAATTGGGACATTCTAACTCTCCTCAAAGAAGGTTTTGGCAAGGATAATACCCACAGTTACGCCAGCTAATGAGGAAACGAGCGGATATTCATTCACTTGCTTCAACAAGGATTGGACGATGGGGTCTTGTTTGGCGCTCTCGGGTAAAAGCGAGCCTATTGGATCATTGTTGAGCTCATTTTCAAAAGCTGCAGGCTTTATTCTCTTGGGCCAGTTCAAGATAATCCAGAAAAGGCCTGAAAGCCCAAGAAGAAATAGACCAGCAAATATAAAGCTTACCTCATACCCGTAATGTGAAACGCTCCATATAAAACTACCTGTGAAAACAAACACAGCGCCAAGAGCCATTAAGCCATAAACAAAGGCAAACCCAGCCAGTCGTTTGGCTGGGTTGCGATGTGGCACCTTCAAAAGGTAAGGCGCAAGAAGCGTTACATATTTCAACATATGATTATCGGCGTGATAGAGCCCCAAAGAGAACGCCAGCGCCCACCGCAATCGCAAGTGAGGTTAAAGGTTTCTCCCGAATTCTTGTTTCGGCCTTTGCAGCAATTTCTTCGTAACGCGCTTTGGCAAGGTCGGCCGTTTCAGAGGTTGCGCCCTTAACTGTGGCTGTTTTTTCAGCAATTGATGTTTTTGTTTGGGCCTTAATGGTCTCAGCAAGAGTAGCAACATCAGCGCGTAGGGTCTCTAACTGTTCCGGAATGTCTTGTTTAATTGAAACAACATTTTTCTTAGTCGCCATGGTAATCTCCTTATTCATTTTCCGCGGCATCTATGAGAAAGCTCACTGCCGCTTAGTTACGAAAGAACAACGAAAGCTTAGGCTTAATGTTCCCAAATAATTTGGAACACTTTCACGTTGCAGGAATTCTCTTTGTATAAAACAGGAGAAAATCTCATGACTAATCTACGTTCTGACGACACGCTCACATATCAGCAATTCGACAACCCTTCCGATATTGTGGATGCCTCCACGCTGAGTGCTGAGACAAAAGAGGCTTTGCTAACGCAATGGGTTGAAGACGAAGAAGCCCTAACGAGGGCGTCTAATGAAGGTTTGAATGGTGGAGAGCGCCCACATTTAAGAGCCGCGCAAGCGGCCTTGTTAAAGCTTAAAGAAGGTTAGGGCCCGACATCATGGTAATGAGAGAGATTACTCTCGACTATATGAAAGCAGGGAAAGCTTCCCTGCTTTTTGTTTTAAGAACCAATAGCTTCTTGGATAGGGAATGAAATCTCAGCCAAGAAACCGTTTTGGGTTGGGCCAATCGTCGTTTTTCCTGACAATTGCCGGGCAAACCCCTTCATGAGTTTTATGCCTGTACTCTGAACAATTTTTTTATCGACGAAGGTACCGCTATCCAAGACAGAAATTGTAATTTCGCCTTCGGTTTTTGTATTTGAAACGGTAATAGTTCCGCCTTCAAATTGTGCATGTTTTATGGCGTTTGATATGGCTTCAACGATAAACAAGGCCACGGGAACAGCAGCATCTGGCGTAAACTCTAATTTCTCTAGAGATAGCTTCACCTCTATGCCGAGATTTGCCATATCAAAACTGATCACTAATTCAGAAATCAAACGTGACAAAAAGTCTTGCATGTCAATGACGCTGAGGTCTTCACCTTCGTAAAGTCCCCTATGAACAAGTGCGATTGCATTTATTCGGCTCCGCGTGTCGTGAATGGCCTCTATCATATCATGATCGGAAAGTTTTCTTTCCTGAATGTTCAAAAGTGAAATGATAATTTGTAGGTTGTTTTTCACGCGATGATGTATCTCGCGTAGTAAGGTTTCCTTCTCTTTTAGGTTTTCTAAAAGACGTAATTCACGCTCACTAATATTTTCAGCCATCGTATCAAACGTATTTGAAAGGGCTGCAATTCGAACTGGCGCGCGTTCTAAATTCCCAATGCGCGCATCCATATCGCCCTTGGAAAACAAGCGCGATGTTCTTTGAATGACACGAAGATGAGAAAAGACAAGCCGTTCAATAGAGGCCCAAATAGATAGGTAACCAATAAGCCAAACGACGAGGGCCACAATGATGTAGAGGTTGTTTTGCAGGCGTGTTGCCATAAACAAGGCAAAGAGGAGTATTGGGAAAAGCGCAATCGCCAATATTACGCCAAACCTTATGCGTAAGTCCGTCATCTTTCGAAGCGTCGAAATTCAAGACCGCTAGGTGCCTTGAGGGTCATAATGTTAGGAATTTGAAAGATTGTCAGCCTCTTCTAAAATTTCATTCATAGCATTTAAGGCACTGACTTCATCGGCCTCGGTCTTAAAATCAGCATTATCCATGATGATTTCAAGGTTTTTTCGGGCGCGGCTTACGCGGCTCTTAATTGTACCAACGGCACAGTTACAAATTTCAGCGGCTTCTTCATAGGTCAGGCCTGACGCACCGACTAAAATCAGCGCTTCTCTCTGATCATCTTTCAAACTATCGAGGCCGCGGCGAAGTTCATTCAGCTGCATAGACTTTTCTTGATCAGATTGCGCAACAATCGTTTGTTCAGCGACTTCTTGATCAAGAGATGTAGCGCGCCAAGAGCGGCGTTTGATAGAGTAAAATTGATTGCGTAATATCGTGAAAGTCCAAGCCTTCAGATTAGAGCCGGGTTTAAATTTTTCACGAGCCTTCCAGGCTTTCAACATAGCGTCTTGCGCGACATCGTCGGCAAGGGTTGCATTACCGCAAAGCGAGCGTGCAAAGGCCCGTAAATGGGGAATTAGCTCAGTGAGCTCTTTTCGAAACTGATCTTCGTCCAAGGGAGGCCAAGGCGTTGTATCATTCGGGTCGTATGGCGTCGTACCGGAAGCGGTCATTATTGACTTTCTTGAAGCGTTAAGCCTCAGTTATTTCTTTGTATCTGCTTGTTGTAAAAGTGAGAGAAATTCTTCTGGGATTTCCTCTTGAACGACATCGTCATATATCTTTTTCAGATTTGTCCCGATTTTGTCTCGCAAAGGCTGGCTCGCGAAACTATTTCCGGACTTTGTCAGTTGGAAATCGTCGTCTTTTTTCTTATTTGTCATTTCGGCCTCATTGATCCCTAGATTTTTTAATACGCATGGGAACTAAAAGGGTTCCAAAGGCGTTTGACAATTATATATATAAATAAACCGTGATTTCAGACCCATTTGCCCCTGCAAAATGGGTAGAAACAAAAAGAGAGCCTATTTATGAGCCTTGTTCAATCTTTTGCCCCGCATCTACCCTATTTGCGCCGATTTTCACGGGCGTTAACAGGCAGCCAATCTGCTGGAGACACATATGTACGTACGGCTTTAGAGGCTTTGGTCGCGGGAAATGTACAAATTAGTGCGGATGAAGACCCAAAATTAGCTTTGTTCAAAATGTTTTTGGGGATTTGGAATTCATCTGGTGGGGTTCTAGAGACAGATGGTGAGGAGAAAGAACAATCTCCTTCAGCTCGCATCCGAAAGCTTACACCGGCTTCTAGGCAAGCTTTCCTCTTGAGCGCGCTTGAGAGTCTAAATCTTGATGAAGTCGCTTATGTCATGGGGCTTTCCAAAGATGAGGCGGCGGCTCTTTTAACCGAAGCGGAAGCCGATATTGAAAAAGAACTGCGTACAAATGTGTTAATCGTCGAAGATGAGCCGATTATTGCTGCGGATATTGAGGGCTTAGTAGAAGAGCTGGGTCACACTGTCGACAGTATTGCGGCCACTCGGACGGAGGCTGTCAAAGCGGCGGCTCGAAAAACGCCCGGAATTGTTCTGGCTGATGTACAATTGGCAGATGGCAGCTCAGGTATAGATGCTGTCTCTGATATTTTGGATGAACATGCTGTACCCATTATCTTTATTACAGCTTTTCCCGAAAAATTACTGACAGGCGATAAGCCAGAGCCCGCATATTTGATTAGTAAGCCATTTAATCCAGAGAATGTGAAAGCCGCCATAAGTCAGGCGCTCTTTTTCCATAATCCGTGATTTCACACCCCTTTACTCCACAGACCTGAATTAATGGCATAAGGGAACATTGCTTCAACCTTCTGAATAAGGCATCAGCTTGACTGAATGAAATTTAGAAGGGGCCGCGATTTTACGCGCGTCATTATCATGTCAGGACAAAACGATCTTCTGGTCTCTATTCGCCAAATTACGCGCGCAATTGATCTGAGCTCAAAACGCTTAGTAAAGTCAGCAGGGCTAACGGCCCCGCAACTCTTGGTCTTGCAAACTCTAAGCCTTGATAAACCGACGAAACCGTCAGAAATTGCGAAAGATGTTTATTTATCTCAAGCCACAGTCACGTCGATCGTAGACCGCCTCACAAAAGCGGGCCTCGTTAGGCGAGAAAAAAGCGACGCAGATAAGCGCGTGGTTCATTTATTACTGACAGAAGCGGGTCATGAAAGACTCTCTGGGGCTCCGCCCTTATTGCAAGAGAGCTTTACGCATCAATTTGAAGCGCTGAAAAGCTGGGAAAAAACGCTTTTACTCTCTTCCGTTCAGCGCCTAGCAGAAATGCTAAACGCAGAAGAACTGGATGCGGCCCCTATTCTAGAAGTGGGTGACCTGACCAAGCCGATTTAACGCATTACCGTACGGCTTTGATCCTCATGTGGACTGTCCCACTGAAGATGCCGTTCATTTAACAAAATCAAATTATCCGCGCCAATAAGTGTAGCGTGGGTTTGATAGCCTAAGAGCTGTTTTGCCGGCATGGTTGGATTGGTGGCAAGCACCATCGTTTCTTCTGCGGAAAAATTGCTGAGCCCGCGCGCAATCTCTTCTCCTGCCTCACTATAAATGTGAACGACATCCCCTTTTAAATAAGTACCTTGGATGGATAAAACATTGTCTCTCAAAATGGGTACGGCTTCAGAGGCTAATTGGTTTACGGTTTCATTTGAAACCACAATGCTTCCGGCCATTTGAAGGCGATCTGTTAGCCATGCTGTCCAAGATGAGGCAGGTTTTTTATGCGCTGTACAACGCGTATGTTTTCTTTCGCCTAATAAAACAGAGGATACAGGATGTTCACATTCTCCATTTGCGATTAATGTTGTGCAGCCTGCATTTTGCGCCATATTTGCGGCTTGCATTTTCGTAAGCATCCCGCCCGACCCCAATTCGGACGTACCTGTTGTCACGGCAAGATATTGACTCACATCATCAACGACTTCGACTAATTTGGCGTCGGGTTCGCTTGGGTTTTTATCGTATAACCCATCAATACATGTCAAAATAACAAGATGATCAGCTTGAACCATTTGGGCGACCTTAGCCGCGAGGCGGTCATTGTCTCCGACGCGAATTTCTTCGGTGGTGATTGAATCGTTTTCGTTAACAATAGGCACTACGCCAGATTGCAAGAGACGGTGAATAGTATTCTTTGTGTTTAAAAAACGTTTGCGCTCTTCCATGTCGCGAAGCGTTACCAAGACCTGAGCAATGTTCATCTGAAATTCAATGCCGATTTGCTTATAAGCATTCAATAAAAGCGGCATTCCGCAAGCGGCGGCGGCTTGCTTATCGCGTAGCCCTGCTGTTTCAGGTGTTTCATCAATCATCCGCAGACCAAGCGCAACAGCGCCTGAAGAGCAAAGGATAATTTCATAGCCTTGCTCGCGCAATTGACTCATATCCTCTAAAAGCCTCTGGATGAAGCCCCAGCGAGGTGTTAGCAATTCAGCATTCGCCAAGAGGCTGGAGCCGATTTTTATGACGATACGTTTTTTGATAGGCAAAACATTCTCCTTCAATATGGAGTGGCCCTTAACGCTACGAGGCTTGAATATCAAATAGTTTGAACACAAATCATTTTTTTAGTGCAAATAAGTATTAAAATGCCATTTATTTGGCGTAAATATGACTAGTGACCGAAATATAGTTTGAATGCTAATTACATGAAGGGTATGGCACCGCATGAATTTTAAAACGAAACACTATCAAGCCTTAATGATTGGTTGTGGTAAAATGGGTGGGGCTTTATTGCGCCAGTGGATCCGTTCAGAGGCTGTACACTATACTGTGGTTGATCCCACTTTACCTGAACTTCCTAATGGGGTGGTAGGGTATGATAATGCCGACGCGCTTAAGTCAAAAAAATTCGACATTATAATTATAGCGATTAAGCCCCAAATGGTTGAAACGATTTTGCCTGACTATGCAAATCTACTCTCAGAGGACGGTTTTGTTATATCAATGGCGGCGGGCTGTTCTGCCGAGAGATTACAGACGGCTTTGAAAACGCGAGCGATTATCCGTATCATGCCAAACCTGCCATCCTTTATTGGTAAAGGGGTTGCAGGGCTTTATGCCTCGCCAGAGTGTTCAGAGGCCCAGAAGGCAGTGTCTTTGGACATGATGGAGCTCGCGGGGACAGCTGTAAAGGTAGACAGCGAAGATGGGCTCGACCGCATAACTGCTATTGCGGGCAGCGGCCCGGGTTATGTATTTGAGTTTGCGCGAACCTATGTAGAAGCGGCAGAGAGCTTAGGCTTTTCAAGGGAGCAAGCGCGGGCTCTTGTGTTAGGCACGATAGTCGGCACCATTGAAATGGCGATGGATTCTGATGACGACCTTGAAACTTTAAGGAATAATGTCACCAGTAAAAAAGGAACAACAGAGGCAGGTCTAAAGGCGTTAAATGCAGATATGGGCCTCAGCCAAAAATTAAAACAGACTGTCGATGCCGCGTATAATCGCGCCATTGAACTTCGATAAGGAATTAGGATTACCTGTTATGACACTCACAAATACAGACGTGACAGATCATATCATGAGGCTGGGCGAGCAAGCCAAAGCCGCTGCGCGGGCTTTGGGCTTGGCATCGACGGATACAAAAAATGCCGCTCTTATTGCTTCAGCGAAAGCCTTGCGAGAGAGCCTGCCTGTTTTGCTGGCTGCCAATGATAAAGATGTTCAAAGCGTGATGGGGAAAAAACCGGATGCTTTTATTGATCGGTTAAAGCTGACTCCAGACCGCGTTGAAGCCATGGCAAGCGCTTTGGAGCAGATTGCAGCACTTCCAGACCCTGTCGGCCGAAAGCTCGCGCATTTTGAGCGGCCAAATGGTTTGAACATTGAGCGTGTGGCTGTACCGATTGGCGTTATTGGTATGATTTATGAATCGCGCCCAAATGTCGGCGCGGATGCGAGCGCGCTTTGTTTGAAGTCAGGCAATGCCGTTATTTTACGCGGCGGTTCAGAGAGCCGGCATTCCACCGAAATTATTGTAGAGGCCATGCAAAGAGGCCTTGCTGAAGCTGGGTTACCCGCTCATGTGGTTCAGGCTGTTGGCACAACAGATCGTTCAGCCGTAAAGGCATTATTACAAGCGGATGATTATGTGGATTTAGTTATTCCTCGGGGCGGCCGTGGCCTTGTGGAGCTTGTCGCAAATGAAGCCAAGGTTCCCACGCTTCTTCATCTAGATGGAAATTGCCATAGCTATGTACACCACGCTGCGGATATTGATAAGGCGGTTAAAATTATTACGAACGCCAAGCTACGCCGAACGGGTGTTTGCGGTGCAACAGAAAGCATTGTGATTGACCGCAAGATTGCGACCGTTATTTTACCAAAATTGACCGATTCATTGAAGGGGTGTGAATTAAGAGGCGATGCGGAAGCGGTCTCTTTAGAGCCCCGTTTGACCTTAGCCACAGAAGAGGATTGGTCTACGGAATATCTTGATTCAATTGCCTCTGTTAAATTGGTTGAAAATTTGGATGAGGCCTTGGCTTTTATTTCTAAACACTCGTCTGGTCATACGGACGCGATTATTACAGAAGATAACGAGGCGGCTCGCCGCTTTTTGTTGGCCATAGACAGCGCGGTGGTTATGCATAATGCTTCTACGCAATTTTCCGATGGCGGCGAATTTGGTATGGGCGCCGAAATTGGTATTGCAACAGGTAAAATGCATGCCCGGGGCCCAGTGGGCCTCGAACAATTGACGAGCTTTAAATATTTAGTGCATGGCACAGGTCAAACGCGCCCATAAATTTAGAAGAGATTAAACCTATATGACAATTAACCCCTTCGAGATAATTTCACTATCGGCCTATTTTCTATTAATGATGGCGATTGGATTTTACGCATATCGAAAATCCACAAGCGATGTTTCTGAATATATGCTCGGAGGGAGAAAGCTTCACCCTGCCGTCGGGGCCTTGTCTGCTGGGGCCTCTGATATGAGCGGATGGATGCTTATGGGGTTACCCGGGGCGATTTTCTTGGGTGGTTTTAGCGCGGCTTGGATTGCCGTCGGACTGACAATCGGGGCTTATTTGAATTATCGTTTCGTTGCGCCGCGCTTGCGCCTTTATACCGAAATGGCCGACGACTCGATTACTATTCCAGATTATTTTGAAAACCGTTTTAAGGATACATCACATGCTCTGCGGCTAATGTCAGCCTTGGTTATCATTATTTTCTTCACGCTTTATACGTCTGCGGGGATCGTAGCGGGCGGAAAATTATTTGAGGCATCATTTGGCCTAAACTATCAACTCGGCCTATTTATCACAGCGGGTGTCGTTTTGGCCTATACGGTCATTGGGGGTTTCCTTGCCGTTAGCCTAACGGACTTTGTTCAGGGGTGTATCATGTTTATCGCGCTTATTTTGGTACCAGTCGTGGCCCTTATGGCAATGGGCGGTTTTGATGCGGCAAAAACAAGCGTGCTGACAGGATTTACCTCAGGGGAAAATATAACAGCGACAGCGCAGGAATATTTTTCTTGGACACAAGGTATTACAGTCATGGGTTTCATATCACTTATGGCTTGGGGGCTCGGCTATTTTGGTCAGCCACATATTATTGTGCGTTTCATGGCTATTCGTACGGTCAAAGATGTCGCTTTGGCGCGCTGGATTGGGATGTCATGGATGGTTGTAACTGTTATTGGGGCTGTGTTGGTGGGTTATATTGGTCTGGCGTATGTGCAGGCGAACGGCTTGCAGGACCAATTATCTGATCCAGAGACTATTTTTATTTTATTGAGCCAGACTTTATTTCATCCCCTTATTTCAGGCTTTCTGCTGGCTGCAATTTTAGCCGCGATTATGAGCACTATATCGTCACAGCTTTTAGTCTCTTCCAGCTCGTTAACAGAAGATTTGTATAAGACATTTCTACGGCGTGAAGCCTCTCAGTCAGAGCTTGTTCTTATTGGCCGTTTAGCGACTGTTTTGGTTAGTCTCGTGGCCATATTCCTAGCATTTGATCGGTCGAGTAATATTTTATCTTTGGTCTCTAATGCGTGGGCTGGTTTTGGCGCGGCCTTTGGACCCGTCATATTATTAAGCCTTTATTGGAAAGGTCTAACGCGTGACGGCGCTTTGGCAGGTATGGTTACAGGGGCTGTGACGGTTCTGCTCTGGTTATATTTGCCTATAACAATTGGCGGCGCGAGTTTATCATCCGTGCTCTACGAAATTGTACCCGGATTTATTATGGCGACGCTTGCGGCAGTAGGTGTAAGTCTTTGGGGACGTTCAGTTAAAAAGCCTGTGGCCAAAGGTTTTGCAGAAATGGAAGTGGCTATAGCGGAGCAAGAATAAGCCGCTAGAGGCCTGCGCTTTAAAGCAAGGGCCCAGCGAGCCTTAGAATGCGTTCTTTCCACTTTTCTATCGGTTTTCGCTTGGCCCAAATGTCAGCATTAATAAGGCGACTTTTCTCAAGATATTCATTCATTTGCGCCGCTAAGGCTTTGGCAAACTCTTTATCATAGGCGCAGAGCGTGATTTCTAAATTTAGATAAAAGCTTCGCATGTCCATATTCACAGTCCCTACAAACGAGATTGAATCATCGATTAAGATGGCTTTTGTATGCAGCATACCGCCCACAAAGCGGTATATTTGAACCCCAGCCTCAAGCAGAGTGCTAAAATTGGCTTGCCCTGCATATCGTGCCATTCGGCTGTCAACGCGGTGAGGTAATATAAGCTCCACAATTAAACCGCGCTTTGCGGCATTAGATAAAGCAAGGACGATGGCTTCATCAGGAACGAAATAAGGCGTCACAATTGTAATTTTTTTCCGTGCGCCAAATATAGCGGAAACAATAACTTCATAAATAAGGCTAGAGCGCATTTCAGGGCCAGAAGGTAATATCTGAAAAATTGCATCTCTTTTATATTGTTTTGATTTGGTATCTTGGGGGAGGTCGTGCAGGTCAGAATGTTGAAAATCAAAACCCACGTGATCAAAGATATAATCTGTATTAAAAACACAGGCGAGTGACGAGACGGCGTGCCCCTCAACCCGCACAACAAGGTCTATCCACTGCCCGACCCGACTTTCCCGTTTGAAGAAATCAGGATCGATTAGGTTAAAGCTACCTATATAGCCAATCTTTTGGTCAATGACGATAATCTTGCGGTGGTTCCTTAGATCCGTACGTTTAGAGAAAGACTTTAAGAGACCAACAGGTAAGGATCTTACGACAATAACGCCTGCCTGCCTTAAAGTTTGTGGCCAATGAGATTTGAAGAAATCCTTGCTGCCAATATCGTCGGCTATAATTCGACAATCAACGCCGCGTTCGGCCGTGCGGCATAGGGCTTCTAAAACTTCACAAACTTTTCCGTAGGGTTCGATTATGTAAAACTCTAGATAACAATGGTTTTTTGCCAGCTCTATGTCCTGTAAAAGCGCGTTAAAAAATCCGTCCGGCGTACTGATAAGGACAGATCGGTTTCCAAAAGAAGGTAAAAACCCTGTTTCCGCTGTAATGATTTGAGAAAGCTCTCTGAAATAGGGAGAGACTTTAAGCTCTAGGCTCTTATGGACATCAGCATTGATTTTATAGGCGTCTTGGAAATGGTTTCGAATATTGGGACCGAGTTTAATACGCTTTCGGCCCAGTCTATGATCCCCAAAAACAAAATAGAACAATAGGCCAATAATAGGGAAGGCGGCGATAACAATAATCCAAGCCAAAGTCGTTGGAACGGCTAACCTTCGGGCAATTACCCTAAGCCCAAACACCAATACCAGGATGATATGCAGAACGGCTGTGACTTGAATTTCAAACATATTTAACCCGCCCTAAAGTCATTATACGCTTGGTTGAACAAAGCGTTCACTCATGCGTATATAAATTATGCAATTAAAGTGTCTAACATGGAATATTCAGGCAGGGATTGGCACCAAAGCCTATTATCAATATATAACACAGTGGCGGAGACAATTACGTCATACATCTCACAAAGACAGAACTCTTGCTCAAATAGGAGAGATTATTTCAGGATATGATTTGGTCTATTTACAGGAAGTTGATTTAGGGGGGCGGCGGTCAAATTTTCTATGCCAAGTCGATCAATTAAAACGTTATTCAAAAGCGCCCTACATGGCCCTGCAAGAAAACCGTAAAATTGGTAAAGTGTCTCGTCATGGAAATGCACTGCTTTCTAAGTTTGAAATCGGAGATCAAGAAGACATAAAGTTACCAGGTAGCCGAACGGGACGCGGGGCTATGATTGCGTTGATTAAAGCCGAAAAGCCATTCTATGCCGTCAATACACACCTTAGCTTGGGGACGGCTGATCAAATTGCCCAGATGCAATATTTGTCCGAGAAAATCCCCCGAGACCACCCATTTATTTTGATGGGGGATTTAAACTGTCAGACGAGGTCACTGCCTATAGAATATTTCAATGCGGCTCGAAATTCTGTTAACCTAACATCAGAGCAGCATAAATCTTATCCGAGCTGGTCACCTCGGAAAGACTTTGACCATGTCATTATTGGGCCCGTCTCACAGATTGGCTTGCAATCTAAATTAAAGCGAACTTCAAATGGAGAAGGGAGCGCGGCAGAGGTTTTAGAAGAAATTCATTCTGACCATCGGCCCGTTGAATCCATCATCCATATTTAGCGAGTTAAAATAGAGATGATTAATCCAGTAAGCCGTCAGCGAGTGCATTCTTTAATTTGAATTTGTCGACAACCTTGTTGGTTCCCATTCGGCGACGGTCTCTTAGATGAGGGCCGTTTATGTCTTTTGAAATGACAACAATAGGGACGTTAAAGGCGCGTTTCTGAAGCTGAGGGATAGATTCAGCGGATGTTATGCCGTTTCCCAACTTATCGTCGAGAAGAATATAATCCACCCCTTGCTTAGACAAATAATCCTGCGCATCACTAATGGATGACGCATAGCCTAATTCAAAGCCGTCATTATAACGATCTTTCAATAGGAAATTGACAAACATGAACTCAAGTTTGTCATCATCTACGAGCAGTAAGCGTTTCATTTTATAAATCCTAACGCACCTATTCTATTTGAACAGGGTTTCTAATGTGTAAATTAAACGGCCATAGAAACGATAAGTCAATTAAAGCTTTAATGTATACGGGGTTACAGACGTCTGGGTTCCACCTTTACAGACATTATAAAAGAAGGCTGTTCAAGTTTTCGTGTTAAAGCAATTTTAACTAAAACTATAGAGCAAGTTTTAATCTCATGAAATTATAAGGGCTGCAGGGATAACTTAGGCCTCGGATCAATGTGACGGATACCCGGAATATTTGGTCGCTTTGCCCCGCCGCCATAAGTTGCATTCTCCCTTTAGTGAAAGCGATATGTTTTTCACAGAGTGCTCAGAAATTTTAGTCTCAAGCCTGTCAGTAGGACGGGTGGATGTGCCGGAAGGCACGATAGATATATGCACCTATTATCAACACGCGATTTTGCGTGACGATATCCTTATGCGCTAAAATTTGCGCCGATCCATCGGGTTCGCGCCAAAACTTCCAAACTTAATAATTTTACGGTGGTTGCGGCCACCTCAACCTAATGATCGCTCTGAAAGGAGTCTAATATGTCTAATCGTTATAAAACAGCTTTCGTGGTATGCGCCGCTTTGCTTTCAACGACTATCGCGACCAGCGCACACGCTGAAAACGCTTTCAATAAATTTCCTCTAGAGAAGGGTGTTGCTCAGACTGAGTGGGTTCACGCTTCGAATTACGTCGAGCCTGTTACAACAATCAAATTGTCTTCAAAATCAAAGACACGTATCAAACGTGTGGTAAAGCCTGTACCCGCAAAGCCTACGAACCGTATCGCTTTTGTCACAGAGCAGTCTTCTGTTATGTTGACTGATGGCTTTAACAAAATGAGCCCATCAGAAGGCGGATCAAAAATGGCAACGCCTGTTTTTATTGACAATAACGCCAAACGCGCCCGTTAATATGAGGCTTTAAAAGCTTGAGCGGCTATTGCATCACCCCACCTACCTGATAGCCGCTCTCCCTAAAGTTGATTTTACGTGCGTCACGCGAGAACATCAACAATAGTCATAATTCGCTAACTCAATGTTAGCTTGTATAATGTAAATTCCACCCCAAAAACTTTACTATATCATATTTTCTTAGGATTTGTATGCTAGGCTATCGATTCGGGTAGGGATTACTTTCCTTCGCGAGGATCAAATGCCCGATAATGCTGCCATCAGGATAAAAAATATGAGCTCTGCCAATAAACTCGCTGATATACTTCTGGTTGAAGATAATGAGGGTGATATTGAGCTGACGCGAGAGGCTTTTGAAGATGCTCGCCTCAGGAATACGCTCCACATTGCCGAGGATGGCGGTAAGGCATTGGACTTTCTCTTTAAACGCAATGGGCTCGAAGATTCACCCACTCCAGATATTATTCTTCTCGATTTGAATTTGCCGCGCGTGAGTGGCCGTGATGTGCTTCACGCCATTAAAAATGATGAAAATTTGCGCCGAATTCCGACAATCGTTTTAACGAGCTCAGAATCAGATCGCGATGTATTTGAAAGCTACGACCTACAGGCAAATTGCTATATCGTTAAACCTGTCGACGCGATAAAATTTATGGACGTCGTTCAACAAGTCGAAAATTTCTGGGTTGATATTGTTTGTTTGCCTTCTGTTGAATAATGACTGACGCAATCCCCCGCCCTGAATTAGAAATTGAAAGTCTAAAATCCGAGCTTGAGGCTTTGACTGAAGAGTTTCAAGACTTTGCTTATATTGTCTCGCACGATTTGAGTGGCCCATTACGACATGCTGCAGGTTTTGCGGAAATGGTACTCAGTAACAACCGTGACACGCTTGACGAAAAATCAAAAAGACACCTTAATCACATCATTACTAGTGCCCATTCAGGGCGTGAAACTTTGGAACAGCTACGGGAATATTCTCGCTTAAACACGCGTGAACAAGTGATAGAAGACAATGTCGAAAGTGCTGAATTAATCAACACGGCCCAAACTGAACTTGCGGCGTTAATTGAAACGCAGCAGGCCGAAATTCACTATGATACATTACCCATCATTACCTGTGATAAAACTCGCCTTTCCTTGGTGTTCAAAAACATCATTGAAAATGGTCTGACCTATCATAATGGGCCTCATAAGCCCGTGATTGAGATTATTGGCCATGAAGGAGAGGATTATTGGACATTTACCATCACAGATAATGGGATGGGCGTGCCTAAAAAGAATGAAAAAGACATCTTTAGAGTGTTTCGCCGCGCCGTAGAAAATGAAGATTTCCCAGGTGAGGGTATGGGTCTACCCTATGCCAAAAAAGCTATACAGAAGCATAAGGGGCAATTGTGGTTAGAGAAAACGTCTGAGAACGGTTCTACTTTTTGCTTTACGATTTCAAAACACCTCATGACTGAAACCTAAGTTAGGCTCATATCGCCCAGCCATTCTCTGTCTCTATAATGTCTGTTAAGGGGCTATCGGCGCAGCTGGGTTTGTGTTTTCTTTTTGCAGTGTGAAAGTGAAGGTTGCCCCTTGGCCTTCTTCAGAATTTACCCATATATCTCCCCCATGCCGCTCGACAACTTTTTTGCAAATTGCCAAGCCAATGCCGGTGCCTGCATATTCTGTGCGGCGATGTAGTCTTTTAAAGACGTCAAATATCTGGTTTTGGTATTTTGCCGAGATTCCAATCCCATTATCACTAATTGATATTTGCCAGGTCTTTTCTAATTCAACCGCCGAAATGTCTATTTTTGGTGTTGCGCCTTTGGCTTGGTATTTGAGTCCATTATTTATGAGGTTTTGAAACAGCTGGTAAAGCTGTGTTTTATTCCCTTCAATGAACGGGAGAGGTTCAGAAGAAATGACGCCCGTTTGTGGTTTAAGTAAGCCCTCCGTATTATCCTTGATAAGGCTTACAATTTCATTGAGGTCAACTCGTTCGATTTTTTCCGTCGACTGATCAATTTTTGAATAAGATAAAATATCTTGTATCAAAATTTGAGCCCGTTCAGCGCCATCCATAATAAACGTAAAATACTTATCGCCTTTAGGGTCCTTTGTTAGAGCTTCACCCATATGGGTCTTTAATTTTTGAGAAAAGCTCCGTATCATCCGTAAGGGCTCTTGGAGATCATGCGAGCAAATATAAGCAAAATGTGTGAGTTCCTCATTAGAATAGGCAAGCCTATCTAGGAGTTTATTTTTCTCATTTTCTCGCATCGTCAAAGTATGTTTTTGACGTTCAAGTATACGGTTTTTCTGACGCGAAATTAAAAACGAATAAATTACAAAGCCAAGTAAAAGAGAGGTCAAAAGTCCACCAATAAATGTCACAAGTGCAACATGAGAGTGATGTTCGCTGACAAAATGTTCCTTAGCGCCAATGGCCACAGTCCATTTTCGTTCTAGCAGAGAAATAGAGGATTGATTGTGCCACCGTGTATTAAAGCTTTCAAACCCCGGGGTTTGGAAAACCGTTTTACCAGAATCAGAAACATGTAAATCAAAGCTCTCGGCGAATTCATCCGGTAGGTATGACGAGATGAATGAATCAGTGTTGTAAATAGCAACAAGAAACCCGCCAAAGTTTTGATCTATGAAGAGCGGGATGTAAATAATCATGCCGCGATACCCTTGAACCAAATCAAGAGGCGGCGTGATAGTGGTTTTACCTTTTTGCGCAGAGTTTACCAAGGCTTTGCGGCGCTCTTCTTCGAAGGCAATATTAAGGCCTAACGCGGCTTCATTACCAGCCATCGGTTCTATCCAGCGGATAATATAGTCTTCATCCACCCATTCTAAAGCATTGAGGGCTTCAAAATCAGTAACGTAATTTTGGGCATCATCTTGCCATTGTTCAAAAGGCGTTCCGCCGCTTGATTCCCAACGATCAGCCATACGTTGAAGCGCTAATATGGCTTCTGAAATGTGATTGCCAACACCTTGATTGATCAAGGCAACTTGTTCATCAAATGCTGTTTGTATGGTTTGAGTGTCTCGTCTTTCGAATTCTTGATACAAACCAACCGTGAGAATGAGAGAAACAAGCGTTACGATTAAGGAAATAAGGAGCGGAAATTCCGTTTTAATGCGATATGAATTCTGCGCAGAAATAGACTATCTCTTAGAAATTGATTCGAGCTACTTAGATATTGTTATAGCGCAATCCTTGATAAAGTCTGATTTTTTTGAGCCCAGAGACGGCGCAAATGCGTTAAATCATAGAGGCGCAGTATTGCGAAAAGGTGATTTCGCTCATAGGTTGGGCTGTGGCGTGGATTCATATTAAATCGCATTGGACATTATGGCTTATAACATTGGTTATATTCGGCCTATGGTCGAGCCCTATTATTGTTCCCGTCAAAATTTTCATTGTGTTCCTGCATGAGTTTTCACACGTTTTAGCCACGTGGTTGACAGGCGGAAAAGTCATGGCGCTATCTATTTCAGCGCAACAAGGCGGAGCTGTCACGTCGCAAGGTGGCAATAGTTTTATTATTGCCTCAGCAGGTTATCTCGGCTCGCTCATTCTTGGTGCAATGATATTTATATTGGCCCTGCGTGCCCAAATAGATAGGTGGGTAGTTGCTTGTCTAGGCGGTATTATGTTGATCTTGACCCTCTTCTATATTCGAGACCTATTTTCAGTTGCCTTTTGCGTTGTCGGGGGTCTCTTATTTTTATCAGCCGCTTTGTTCTTAAGCCGAACTATTAATGACATTCTCCTTCGCGTGATTGGTCTGACTAGCATGGTTTATGTACCATTCGATATATTCAGTGACACATTACAGCGATCGCATTTACGTTCAGATGCACGTATTATCGCTGAAACAATGGGCGGGCCTACTCTTTTTTGGGGAGGTCTGTGGTTTGTTCTCAGTCTTATCGTCATATATTTTGTACTGCGAGTGAGCTTGAGAACACCAAGTACTCTTTCACCCTCAGATAGAGCTTCAGCCTAAATAGAAATGCGGAGACCGCTATGCGACAACTGAAATCGATGCTTTTATGTTTTGCCGCTGCGTTCATTCCGAATACTGTCGCCGCGCAAGAAGTCGTTGATGCTAAGCTCATTAAAGCAGGCCATATCATAAATGTCGAAACAGGACGAGTTACGGCGCGGCAATATATCTATGTCGAGGGTGATCGTATCAAAGATATCGGACCGCTGGCAGAATTAAGCAACAAAGACTTGCCAGAGACGGCTGAGCAAATAGACCTTTTAAACTATACGCTTCTGCCCGGGTTAATGGACAGCCATGTACATTTAATTGGGAATGCTAATCTACACGGATATAACAGCCTAAAGGAATCCACACCATCAGCAGCCATACACGGGGTTGCCAATGCGAAGACAACGTTGATGGCAGGCTTTACCACAGTACGAAATTTGGGCGCACCGGGTTTCGCTGATATTGACTTGATGAACGCTATTGATGATGGAACGGTGCCTGGCCCGCGAATTATTCCTGCGGGTCGCTCCTTGGGTATTACGGGCGGGCATTGTGATAATAATTTGTTACCCTTTGAAGCGAAAGTAACGGCGGGCGGCGTTGCCGATGGCCCTTGGGCTGTCCGCGCAAAAGTTAGAGAAAATAATAAATATGGCGCAAAGGTTATTAAATTTTGCGGAACGGGCGGTGTGCTCTCAAAGGGTACAAAGATCGGCGCTCAGCAATTCTCATTTGAAGAGATGAAAGCCATAGTGGATGAGGCTGATTTACTGGGCCTTAAAGTTGCCGTTCATGCTCATGGTGAAGACGGCATCAACACGGCGATTAAAGCGGGTGTCGATTCTGTAGAGCATGCGAGTTTCATTTCTGATGAAGGTATTCGTTTAGCCAAAAGAAATGGGACATATTTGTCTATGGATATCTATGTGTCGGATTATATTTTGTCAGAAGGCGAAGCGGCTGGGATATTAGAAGAGAGCTTGGCGAAAGAACGCATCGTCGGGAAAAAACAAAGAGAGCGCTTTAAGGCAGCCGCAAAGGCTGGAGTGAAAATGGCGTTTGGAACGGATGCAGGGGTATACCCACACGGGCAAAATGGACGCCAAATGCAATATATGGTGGATTGGGGACTTTCGCCCATACAGGCTATTCAGGCAGCTACAATAAATAATGCCACCTTATTTGGTGTTTCCGAAGAGACAGGCTCTTTAAATGCAGGGAAATTCGCCGATATCATTGCAGTCGGCGAAAACCCATTAGAGAATATGAAAGCCTTGGAAAAAGTGGACTTCGTCATGAAGGGCGGCGTTGTTTATAAAACGGCGCCTTAATTGTTGCCAATAGAATTGGGTATAGCGCCGACTACCACTCCCCAATATTTTCCATACTGGCCCAAGGTTCTTGTGGCGCCAATCGTTCACCTTTTTGTAAAAGTTCTATCGAGATATTATCAGGCGAACGAATGAAGGCCATGTGCCCATCGCGCGGAGGGCGATTAATCGTCACGCCGGCTTTTTGCAAGCGTTCACAGGCGGCATAAATATCATCTACTTGATAGGCAAGGTGACCAAAGTTCCGGCCACCTGAATAGGTTTCTCTCACACCGTTTTCGTCGGGCCAATTGTAAGTGAGTTCTAACTCGGGTGATTTCGTGTCTTTTGCTGTGTTCTCATCTGAGGGCGCGGCCAAATAAACAAGCGTAAAACGGGCTTTTTCGACATCAAAACGCCGTGTTTCCACGAGGCCCAAGGCCCCGCAATAAAACTCTAGGCTGGCTTCTAAGTCTTCAACGCGCACCATAGTGTGTAAATATCGCATAAGGTATTCCTTTTATTTCATGCCCACCATAACGGGACTAGCTACGGATTCGGCGACTTGCCCAGCCTGTGGCCACGCACAATAATCTGCCGCATAATAGGCGCCTGGGCGGAAATTGCCTGATAAGCCAGGGCCGCCAAATGGTAGTGACGAGGCCGCGCCGGTTGTCGGCTTATTCCAGTTTAAAATGCCCGCCCGCAT
This sequence comes from Litorimonas taeanensis, assembly GCF_003634015.1. Taxonomy (NCBI): domain Bacteria; kingdom Pseudomonadati; phylum Pseudomonadota; class Alphaproteobacteria; order Maricaulales; family Robiginitomaculaceae; genus Litorimonas; species Litorimonas taeanensis. The sequence goes on along the minus strand of NZ_RBII01000002.1, from coordinate 613,107 downwards.
CTCAAGACCTGCACGATGCCAAAGGTTTTTATCTTGGCTCAGCAATCCGCCAGACAAACCAAAGCGCGTATCATTGGCTTTAGCGATAGCTTCGTCAAAAGTTTTAACGCGGTACACTTGTAACAGAGGGCCGAATAATTCTTCGTCTTCAACATCAGAGGCGCCGCTCATTTCAATCAGGCCTGGGTGAACAAAGGCGCCCTCAACTTGTAACGGCACAATAGGCCTACCCCCCGCTTCGGTTAAGGCTTGTTCAAATTTCAACCCATTTTGAGCAGATTGCTCGGAGACAACAGGGCCCATGAAGACGTCTTCATCCCATTTACCGACAGTGACTTGTCCGATACGGGCTTGAATCAATGATAAGACATCATCCCCAAACGCGCCTTCGGGTAAAATGAGCCGCCGCGCACAGGTGCATCTTTGACCTGCTGAAATATAGGCGCTGAAAAAGGCTGTGTCGGCGACGGCTTGGCTATCGCCATCCCAAGCGATTAGTGGGTTGTTTCCGCCCATTTCTAGGGCAAGAATAACATTTGGGCGGCCTGCAAAGTGCTTGTGAAAGGCTGTGCCAGTATTGGCTGAACCGGTAAATAAAAGACCATTAATGTCTCCATTTAAAAGCGCTTGCCCTGTCTCGCGTCCACCTTGCACGACGTTTAAACAGCCCGGGGGTAAGCCTGCCTCTTCGAAGGCTTGCACGATTAATGTGGCCACGCTGGGCGTAAGCTCAGAAGGTTTAAAGACGCAGCTATTTCCTGCTAAAAGCGCAGGGACGATATGCCCATTGGGTAAGTGCCCCGGAAAATTAAATGGCCCAAATACAGCCATCACGCCATGTGGGCGATGAGTCAATGTTAGGGCGCCCTCATCTTTATCGCCCGCCCGCTCTGCTTGGGCGCGAATAGAATGACCAATCTTGCCGGCCATAGCTCCGACTTCTGTACGGGCTTCCCAAAGAGGTTTGCCCATGTCGCGGGAAATTGCATAAGCAATAGCCTCTTTTTTCTCTGTTAGCTTTTCAGCATATCGCTGTAAAATCTCTATACGCTCAGACAGCGGCGTAGCGGCCCATTTGGGTTGGGCTTGACGGGCATTGGCAATAGCAGCGTTTACTTGCTCGGCGGTTGAATCCTTCCCCTGCCAAACACTTTCGCCAGTCGCGGGGCAATAGCTCTCAAACTCACCCCCCTCGCCAGATGTCCATTGTCCACTAATAAATGTATCTGACATTTTATTGACCCATTAATTTTTTAATTGCAGGTGCGTCTATGCGGCCATCGGCAATACGGTTCAAAAGCAAGGCGGCAAGGCCCGCGCGTTCGGCTAGACTCTCAACAACCATGAATTCATCCGAAGAATGGATGCGCCCGCCGCGTACGCCCAGCGTGTCAACATTAGGGGTGCCTGCAGCGAAGACATTATTACCTTCACAAACCCCGCCCGTATCTTTGAAAACTAAATCAAGGCCAAGAGCTTTACCGGTGGCTTTCACATCTGAAAGCAATTGATCCTGAGCGGCATTACGAGGTTTAGGAGGACGGTAAAATCCACCATGACTATGGGCTGAAATGCCGTCGCGTTGTAAGACATCTGCTAAGGCGGCTTTGACAGCTTGTTCTGCCCATCTTGCATCTTCGGGCGTGGGGGCGCGAGAGCCCATACGCAAAATCGCTAGTTCTGGCACAATATTGACGGCATTCCCTCCATCAATGGAACCAACATTAAATGTCACACCTTCACGTTCACCGTTCAGAGCTTCTACGCGTAGGGCCATATCGGCTGCGGCGCTGATAGCGGAACGCCCCGCTTCGGGTGCGCGGCCAGCATGAGAGGCTTTGCCATGGAAGACAATATCCCAAATGCCCGAACCTTTACGCGCGCCCGCGAGGCTACCGCAATCCATAGCCGGTTCAAATGTAAGGCCGATATGGGCGTTTTTCGCGGCGGCATGTAGGAATGGCGAAGACGCAAAGTTCCCTGTTTCTTCATCAGGGGTAAGAATAATTTCATACCCAATTTGGTTTTTAAGCGGCCCAGCTTCAAAGGCTCGAAGCGCATCAATCATAACGGTAATACCGCCCTTCATATCGGCCAGACCCGGACCGTTTAAGGTCCCATTACCGAGATCTTTAATTTCAGTAAAAGTCCCCGCTGGAAAAACCGTATCGTAATGCCCCGTCAAAACAATGCGTAATGGGGCGTCAAGCCGGGCTTGGGCGCGAATGACAGGGCCGCTTTGAAATCTATCTTTCGTGCCTTTGTTATTAATTTCTTCAATTGGCTCAGTTGTTAGCAGTTCGACATTGGCCTCAAGATCCAAAGATATCGCAGATTGAATTAAAGGAGCCAGTGTATTCAAGCCCTCAGCATTCCAGCTTCCAGTATTAATTGAGGCCCACTCAAGAACACGTTCTAGCATAAATTCTTGCCGGGCCTTTACAGCGTCTAGGGCTGCTTTGTCTTCTGGGCTTAGATCAGAAAGGGAAATTAAGTCTGTAACGGCGTTCATTGAGCGCCTCCTTCCATTTGGAAATCATATATAGACCCTAGAGATAAGCGCTGAGTCAAATCATCCAAGGCTGTTCGGCATTCTATCATCAGTGCAGGGTCGCCTAGGTCATCGCGAGAGAGCGCCTCGCGATAATATTTATTCACCCATTCATCTAGGGATTGCAGTTTCGCTTCGTCCATAAGCATAGGGGAGTGAACCTGTTTCAACTCTTCATCTGTGAGCGGGACTCTCAGGCGGAGACAGGCTGGGCCGCCGCCATTTTGCATGGACTGCTTCAAGTCTAAATAATGTGCCTCAGAAACCGGGTTGTTTCCCGCGATACAGTGATCGACGAACGCTTTCGCAGAGGGTGTGTTCTCTACATTTTTGGGCAGAATAAGCCCCATTTTCCCATTCGGTAGAGATAAAAGCTGCGAGTTAAATAGATAGGACTGAATGGTATCTTCAAGAGGAATATCTGCCATTAAAAACTCAGGCTCAAACCCTAGGGGTTTAGCTTTCTCTCTTACGACATTCTGCATAGCCGCAACATCATCAAAGGCGTCTTTATGGAAGAACATGACGGTTCCATTTGTGACGCAGACGACATCATTGTGAAAAGCCCCTGCATCAATGGCTTTTGCCGACTGACGGAGGTAAAGCGTTGCGGCTTCATCCAGACCATGCAGGCGCCCTACGGCTTTACTGGCTTCTAAGGTTTGGCGTCCGGGAAACTTTGTTGATGGCTCGTCAGACAAAGCCTCACGCCCATAGACGAAAATCTCTAACCCTTTATCACCATGGCTTTGGCTCATACGATTATGATTTGCGGCGCCCTCATCGCCGAAAACTGTATTTGACGGCAGGGCAGGGTGAATGACGGCCTTTGGCAATATGGCCTGTAACAGCCGTTCTGTTTGCGGCGCCTCGATACTACGGTGCGGCATGGCCACGAGGTTCGCGGCTGTCAGGTGGACCTTACCATCCGCTGTATCAATTGATGGGGACACTGTGGCGGCGTTGGCTGTCCACATAGGGGATGCGCTCATAAGGTTCGCAACCAAAGCAGGGTTTGCTTTCCAGGCGCTTTCATGAACGGCGCTATCCGTCCCGTTAAATCCAAGGCCCCGTAAATAATACGTAAGTGGCCGCGCATGTGGCGGCATGACAGCCTGCGGTAAACCCATATTGACGAGCGTCCGCATCTTTTGGAGGCCCTGAAGGGCGGCGGCCTTTGGGTTTGAGATTGCGCCTTTATTACCCGAAGAGGCAATATTGCCAAAGCTTAGACCAGCATAATTATGCGTTGGGCCGACAAGACCATCTATGTTTAATTCAACACTCATACGTTTCTCGTGCGTAAAAATTAGCCGTAATAATGCGGCCGATTCTAAATCGGTGCGGGCTCTCGGGTTTGTGCGATATAGACAGGTGCTTCTGCTGAGGTCTTAACGATAGAGGCAGCATGGGCGTCGGCGCGACCTTCTTGCGGAATAGCCGGGCCAAGAGCGGCACGGAAATGAGCGCCTTCACCAGAAAAATGCATGCAAATTTCGGCACCTGCGGGGGCGTCTAGGCTTTTAACTCGCCGTGTGGACCGTGCAATCCAAGTGCTGTCTGTCGGACATTTCACAGCTGGGCCGCCGTCAAAAACGTCGCACATATCCGTGACTTGAAACCCGACAGATTGAAGCATTCTCATGGCGCGCGCCGAACTATCATGTGGGCGACCAGTACATTCCGTAACAATATCAGGTAATAAATTCAGCATAATCGGGATACCCGGTAAAAGGTCGACGATAAAGCGTTTATCAATTGTGCTCAGTTTATCAGCATTGTCAAAAGGCATATCGATAAAGCGGGACGCCAGATGTTTCCAAAAAGGCGATACGCCATTTTCATCAGTCCAACCGAGAATTTCAGCCATTAATCCATCTGAAAACTGATTGCGATTATTTCGAATATATCCAAAACGGCCCATGGATAAAAGTCGTGCTAATCCCGTGCCGCGCCCTTCTGGCCCCATGAATAAAGATGCTACTTCTGTATAGCCATTAAAATCCGTTGTCATTTGCAGCGTATCATAGTCAATGGCGAGGACGGGATTGGCCGAGCGGCCTGAGTGGTGATTACGTTTAAAATTATAGAAGGGAGATTCGACACCCACTTTTACAATGATGCCTGAAATGCCTAAAACCTTACTGTCACGTTCAACCACAAATATTATGCGATTTGCTCCGGGTTTTCCGGCTAAAGTATCAATCGTTTCTTGAAGCTGTTCTTGCACGCGTTCTCGCGTCCGCGGGACATTGGTTAGTCCTTGCACTCCGTTGGCTGTAAAGCCCAAAATCGCGTCAATATCATCGAGACACGCCACTCGGAATATATCGTTATGCTTTGTCAAACCGTTAGATAACCCTCTCCATAAAGATGGCGTTTCCCTATCTGAATTAGCGCGTCGGGTAAACCAATAAGACAGAGTTGTCTCACCCCATGGCCTGTTATAGCGTGGCGAGGGGAGAGACATATGAAAACAGCTTTAAAGTTATTAGTGGTCTTTTTTATAGGGATTATCTTATATTTGCTTTTTTTTCCTGTCCCTATCTCGCCACGTTCATGGCAGGCCCCCATACATAAAGGTTATATCGGCGCGTTTTCTCCGAATACAGGCTTAGAAAATTTAGCCAAAGCTCCGCTGCCAGAGGGCATTCATGGACCTGAAGATATTGTTGAAATGGAAGGTGAACTCTATCTATCCTCGCAAACAGGTTGGATTTTGAAATTTGATCCCCTTACTGATAAATTTATACGTTTTGCCAATACGGGCGGCAGTCCTCTTGGCATGGAATCAATGCATGGGAAGCTGATAATTGCCGACCCGTATGTTGGTTTGGTGTCGGTTGATGGGGCGGGGACCCTAGAGGTCTTATCGAATATGGTCGCAGGAACGCCTATCCTCTATGCAGATGATCTGGATATTACGTCTGATGGCCTCATCTATTTTTCAGATGCGAGCACAAAATTCGGCGCAAGAGCTATTGGATCGACCTTGGCGGCTTCATTATTAGAAATTATGGAGCATGGAGAAACGGGCCGGCTTTTAGCATATAACCCAAGTGATAAAACAACCCATATTGTGGCTGATAACTTGGCCTTTTCAAATGGTGTTGCGAGGGCCCCAAATGGAACGTCTGTTTGGGTTGTTGAAACAGGCAAGTACCGGGTCTTGGAAATTTCACCTAAGGGCGAGCGAAAGGTGATTATTGATAACCTTCCTGGCTTTCCCGATAATATTAACCGCGGCCCAAACGGGACTTATTTCATCGGCCTTGTTTCGAAAAGAGCCAAAGCTCTTGATAGCCTCGCGAATAAACCAAAGCTGAGAGAAATTATCTGGCGTTTACCAGAATTTATGAAACCCAAAGCCCAAGATTATGGATTCGTTCTGCAAATCGACTCAAGCGGAGAGGTTTTGAGGACGTGGCAAGATGCAGATGGTGTTTACCCAGCGACGACAGGGGCGCTCGTTGTTTCTAACGCCGTTGTCGGGGATAGATTATATGTGTCTAGCTTGGCTTCAAAAACTTTGGGATACCGACCCTATCCATAAAGGATAAGGTAACGAAAAATGGGAGAGTATTATGTCTGATCGCGAATTTGATATTATTGTTTATGGTGGCACTGGGTTTACAGGTCGCCTTGTGGCCGAATATTTGCAGTCTGAATATGGGGACACAAATTTAAAATGGGCAATGGCAGGGCGCTCTATGGACAAGCTTAAGGCCGTGCGGGCTGAAATGGGTGTCTCGGATAATGTGGACCTAATCGTCGCAAATGCTGATGCGCCTGACACGTTATCGGATATGGCCAAGCGAACGAAAGCCATCATTACAACCGTTGGACCTTATCAGCATTATGGCGAACCCTTGGTAAAAGCCTGCGTCGAATCGGGAACCGATTATGTTGATCTGTGCGGAGAACCAGCATGGATGCACGATATCATTGAGGACTATGACGCCGCGGCAAAAGAAAGTGGTGCCCGTATTGTCTTGTCTTGTGGCTTTGACTCAATACCTTTTGATTTGGGTGTTTACTTTCTACAGCGGCATGCCAAGGCGGAAACAGGCAAGGCATTACCAAAAATTCGAGGTCGTGTGCGTAAGATGAAAGGCACTTTCTCTGGCGGAACGGCCGCAAGCCTAGGCGGCACAATGGTGCGGGCACAAAAACAACCAGAAATTTTGGATTGGTTGAAAGATCCTTTTTCATTGGTGCCTAATTTCAGCGGGCCAACCCAACCCCATGGACGCAAACCTATTCATGAAGTTGACTTAGATTCATGGTCTGCGCCTTTTATTATGGCCTCTATCAATACAAAGAATGTTCACCGTTCAAATGCGCTTCTAGGTCACGCCTATGGCGAAGATTTTATTTATGATGAAATGATGTTTACGGGCCCAGGGGAACAAGGCGAAGCTATTGCCAAAGGAATTGCGGGAAATAAAAAACCCTTCGGCGAAAACCCACCTAAACCGGGTGAAGGTCCGTCAAAAGAAGAACGTGATAACGGATTTTATGACGTACTCTTTATTGGCGATACAGCAGGTGGTCAAAAAGTTATGGCGAGTGTTAAAGGCGACAAAGACCCTGGCTATGGTTCAACCTCGAAAATGATTGCGGAGAGTGCAATGGCTTTGGTCAAAGATGTCCCCCAATCTAAAACAGGGGGAGGCGTCTTTACAACAGCGCCTGTTATGGGTGATGCTTTGATAGACCGCTTACAAGCGCATGCGGGACTGATCTTTACAATCGAAGGGTAGTTTTCACTTTTCTTCTTCACTTTGCAAAGCCGTAATTTTACCTTAACCCAAAGACATGGAAAATTACGGCTTACTTTCTCTTCTCCCCCCGCTCTTGGCGATTATACTAGCCCTAGCAACGCGGCAGGTCTTTCTCTCGCTCTTGATTGGTATCGCGTCCGGATTTGTTATCCTGTCGGGCGGTAATTTACTGCAAGGCCTGTTGGATACATTAGGCGGTTTTGTTCGCGTCTTCGAGAGCAACTACAATACAGAGATTATTATCTTTACGCTTTTGATTGGGGCACTGATTGCGCTTATCCAGCGGGCTGGTGGGGTCGAAGGTTTCGTCACACGCGTTGTCAACTGGCTGCAAAGCAAAGCGGCTACAGCTGATATGAAAGGACAAAGGCGGCGGGTTGAACTCCTTGCTGTGCTGACGGGTATGTTGATCTTTGTGGAAAGTAATATTTCGACACTCACGGTTGGAACATTATACCGCCCGATAACGGATAAGCTCAATATACCCCGCGAGAAGCTGGCCTATATTGCCGATAGTACTTGCGCGCCGGCCTGTATCTTGATTCCGCTAAATGCATGGGGCGCTTTTATTATGGGCTTACTGCTTGAACAAAATATCGCTGAACCGGTTTCTATGTTGGCAGGGGCTGTGGCTTTTAATTTCTATCCCATGCTCGCCATCACAATTCTGATCTTTGTCATTCTAAGTGGTAGAGATTTTGGCGAAATGCGAAAGGCTGAGACCCGCGCTAAGACTGAAGGCAAGGTTCTACGCGATGGAGCCATACCCATGATCGCGGGCGATATTACAATGATGGAACCCAAAACAGGCGCGGCGCACCACGCGCGGAACATGATTATTCCACTGGTTACGCTTGTTTTGCTTATGCCTGTTTTCCTTGTTTACACAGGGTGGTCAAATGAGGGCGGCGCCTCGAATGCTTTTTTCGACATTATTGATCGGGCGTCTGGCTCCAAATCCGTTCTCTATGCGGTAAGCGGCGCGATTTTAATGTCTATGGTCATGAGCAAAGCTCAAGGCATAATGGGCATAAAAGAAATGATAGATATCATTTTAAAAGGCATGTCTGGCATGGTGCCGCTCGCCTTATTGATGGTGTTTGCTTTTGCGTTGGGCGATCTTTGTGATGCTTTAGGTACGGGGGTTTTTGTTGCGGAAAGCGCAAAACCTTATCTATCACCGGCTTTGGTTCCGGCTCTAATATTCCTCATTAGCGCCTTTATCGCTTTTTCAACGGGTACGAGTTGGGGCACGTTTGCGATTATGATAGCGATTGCCGTTCCGCTTGCGCAGGGCCTCGACACGAATGTGACCCTCGCAGTTGCGGCGGCGCTGGGCGGTGGTGTCTTTGGTGATCATTGTAGCCCCACTTCGGATACTTCGATTATTACGTCTATGGCCACAGCCAGTGACCATATTGACCATGTGCGCACACAGCTACCCTATGCTCTGGTGGGCGGCGCGATAACGACAATGCTATATTTAATTTTAGGTGTCGCGGGTGTTTAGACTTTTGACAATAGGCGTTTCTGCGGCGCTTTCGCTGTCAGCGTGTTCCGCAGGGGAGGCCCAAAGCGCCAAGACTTTAGAGGTGACTGAAAGTTTGTTTTCTGGGCAATGGGTGAATGATAGAAACTCGGCTGTAACCTTTACAGAAAAAGACGGGCTTTTATCTGGTTTCTACCAAACGGCTTTGGGGCAGCCCGATAAATCCAAACAATTTCCACTGACAGGTTTCGTAGAGGGTGACCAAATCACCTTTACCGTAAATTTCAAAGGTTATGGCTCTCTCACCAGCTGGACAGGCCAAATGAGCGAAGATGATAAAGGCGTTTATATTCGAACGTTGTGGAACCTTACCCGAGATGTCTCAGACGACAAAGAAGATGATGATTTATGGAACTCCATCACATCAGGTGCGAGCGACTTTCGTCGAATGAAATAGTTAAATAAAACTTATTTGTTCGCAAAGAGAAGTGAAACAAGAATTCCAATTAGATACGGAATACCCAGAGTGTATATACTTCCAAATAAGAGGAAGAAAAACGGCATGATAAAAATGAGTTTTATATCATCATGATCTACAAAGACCATAATGCCCGTCAAGATAAACCCCATTAAAATAAAAGCTAAAGCGACTGTAAAAATTCCAGCTAAAGCCATACGCCATTTAGAACGACATGGCTTCGGAGGCCATGCTAATGCTCCTGCAAAAAAAGCACTTATAGCCGCTGAGAAACCGTAAAGTAAGACTTCTGGAACTAGAAGAAAAATAGAGCCAAAATATTGCGCTGCAAAAAACAGGCAGGCTGCTGTCGTTCCGCTTAGGCTTGCTGCAGTAGCGAAAATCCATCGGGCTCGATTTGAATGAGCATCACAATAATCGCTTATGCGCGACATTAATCCACCAAATCTTCCCAGAACGCCTTTGCTTTATCAAAGAAGTTTTTGGATTCGGGGCTGATTTCATCGCCGCCTTCACGGGCAAATTCTTCGAGCAGGGCGCGTTGCTTTTTATTGAGCTTGGACGGTGTTTCCACGCCGAGCTCTACATACATATCGCCGCGCTGAGCAGAACGAAGAACGCTCATGCCTTTACCGCGTAGGCGCATGCGCTTCCCGCTCTGGCTGCCCTCAGGAATTTTCAATTTGGACCGTCCGCCATCAATAGTCGGGATTTCAACTTCGCCGCCAAGCGCGGCTGTCGTCATGGGGACAGGGGTGCGGCAGAACAGGTTAGCCCCATCGCGTTCAAACAATCCGTGTGGTTTGACAGAGACGAAAATATAGAGATCGCCTCGTTGTCCACCGCCACTGCGCCGAGGCGCCGCATCGCCTTGACCAGAGAGGCGAATACGTGTGCCGTCTTCGACACCTGCAGGAATAGAGACGTCGAGCGCCGTTTGTTGCCGCACTTGGCCTTGACCATCGCATTGATGACAAGGGTCCGATACATATTCACCTTGGCCGCCACAGGTTGAACAGGGCCGCTCCATTGTGAAAAACCCTTGCTGCGTGCGTACACGCCCTGCGCCGCCGCAGGTCGAACATGTTTCAATGGAGGCACCAGGTTCCGCGCCTAGGCCATCACAACGATCGCAGTCTTCCGCGATTGGGACTTCGATATCAATATCCTTGCCACGAAACGCGTCTTCTAGAGTAATTTCCATTTCATATCGTAGGTCAGATCCGCGCTGAACAGTTTGTCGTCCACGTCCGCCGCCGCCAAACATGTCGGCAAAACCGCCACTAGCGCCACCGCCGCCAAATATTTGACTGAATATATCGCCGAAGTCTTGGAAGCCGCCGCCGCCCATCCCGCCACCTTGTTCAAAGGCCGCGTGGCCCATACGGTCATAGGCTGCACGTTTTTGCTCATCCGATAAAATACCATAAGCTTCATTGAGTTCTTTAAAGCGGGCCTCTGCGTCTGGGTCGTCAGGGTGACGATCAGGGTGGCATTCCATAGCCTTTTTACGAAAAGCCGACTTTAAGGCTTTAGCATCAGCATTTTTTGCAACGCCCAGAATTTCGTAATAATCACGTTTAGACACAGCGCGTCCCTCTAACCTCTTTGACCCGGTTTAAAATCAGGTCGATTTGTTTGTCCCATAAATGCGATTGCGCAAAGGCCTTCGCATCTTTGCCCATGTGGGAAGTCTGCTCGGTTTCGTCAATAAGGCGCCGAAGCCCATTTGTGACATTTATTTGACTCATGCCATCGATGACAAGACCTGTTTTTTCATGAAGGACTGCTTCTGGCGCGCCGCCCGCTTGACCGCAAAGACTCGGAAGACCATGAAGCCCGGCCTCAAGATAAGTAAGGCCAAACCCTTCTTCATAATCTCCAATTTTACGGCCGGGTTGAATAAAGATATCGGCGCTTTCAAACAAGGCTGTTTTTTGGGGTCCCGCTATATGACCAACGAAGTGAATGTATTGGCCTAAACCTGCCTGCTCAACACTTTTCATTAGGCGTAATTTATCTTCGCCTTCACCTGCTATAATCATTTGCAGGGCATAACCTTCATCTCTCAGCGCCTTAACGGCCTGCACGGCTCTATCTATCCCTTTCAAAGGTATAAGACGGCAAAGAGAGAGGATGCGTGTGGACTGCTCTTTCTTTTGTGGCCAAAGCGTTTCTACAAAATGCGCATTTTGTTGTGTGGCCGGTGTTGGCAGGGAAACAGGGTTATTGATTATATGCAATTTCGGGGCAGAGATGGGCGGTAAATAAGGGCGTACTCTGTTGGCGGTCGGTTTTGAGACGGCAATTATATGATCGATTTTAGCAAAAGTTTTAATTAAACGTCTGGCCTTCGTTTTGTTTTTCTGAGGCCCGCCCAGCGGATATTCATTACCGTGTGCATATATCGTTACGGAGCAAGGTAAGTTTGGCGGTAAGTGCTCTGCGCTTCGCCAACTATCGCAAAATAAATGCGAAACTTTTTCTTGTTCGACAAGCTGCGAAATTAATTTCGCTTTTTGTCTTTGCCGCAAAGGTTTAAAGCTACCAAAGCGCTGCACTGTAAAATTGTAATGGGGGTTCTGGCTATCTCTGCCTTCGCGAGCCTTATCGGATAAGACCAAAACATCATGATGAATAGCCGCGGCTTTTGCGAGCCCTTCCATCAAGACTTGCTTTCCCCCTGCATCGGGCGGGAATGTTTGTACCGATAGAATTATCATGCCGGCAAAAATTTATAAAACAGCTTATCGTGCAAAGGGGTTGAGTTTTTTCAACAAGAGCTGAATACCGCCCCTGTTTTCTTTGCGGGCTAAAGCTTCTTCATTGATTAGGAATGTCGTTTGAATGACATAACGCTCCCCCGCAAAAGGAGGATGGCCATGCCAGCTCGTCTCTGATCTAGCGAAAGCAAACATATTCCCTGTTAAGGGGGTCATCTCATCCGCAAAATCATCCATGTCATTTTCGCCGTTCAAGGCACGTATGGCCCCGCCATAGGCTGGATCCCAAGTTTCGTTTAGATAGATTAAGCAGGTGCAAATTTTTGAAAGGCTGTCATTGTGAATACGCCCATCACTATCTTTAGACAATTTGCGTACTGTAATCATGCGCGGCTTGTCGCGAAGTTCAAGGCCGAGTTTATCTGAAAGTATTTCAGCTAATCGCGGTGATTGTAAATCGTCTATCAACCGCGAGAAAGCTCCATGAACGTCTAATTTAGAAAGCGGTAAATAGCCTGTCTTAGTAATGTTCGGGTAATCTTGTCTGACTGCTGCGCCGTCCTCTTCGGATAAACAGGCTTCGGCCATCAGATAGGTGAAAGGAAATGATTTCACCGTGCCGTTTTCTAGGCGGTCGAAGTCTAACATGAGAGACCTTTCTTGTCGTTGGCAGAACGGAATAGATATCGTTGCGGCAACACTATGTGTCTTGCCGCAAATAATAAACCCCGAAAACAGAGTTGGTAAAAACCAAACCTGCTTCGGGGTTTATTGTTAACGAATGCGAAGCGCTTAAGACTTGTCGTCTTCTACGTCTTCAAATTCTGCGTCAACGATATCATCATCGTCATCTTCGGCATCTGCTGCCGCAGACGTTGGGCCTTCATCTTCTTGAGCATTCGCATAAATTGCTTCGCCCATTTTCATGACAGCGGCCGTCAAGACTTGAATCTTATCTGTGATAAGTGCCGTGTCGTCTGTCTCTGCTGTTTCACGGAGTTCAGTGATGGCAGTTTCAATGGCCTCTTTGTCTTCGTCAGACAAGCTCTCGCCATGCTCTTTCAAATCGGCTTCGGCTTTATGTGTCAAAGCTTCCGCTTGATTCTTGGCTTCTGCGAGTTCGCGGCGCGCTTTATCTTCATCCGCGTTCGCTTCTGCATCTTTAATCATGCTCTCGATATCTTCGTCGGACAAACCACCAGAGGCTTGGATACGAATTTGCTGTTCCTTGCCTGTGGCTTTGTCTTTGGCTGACACGTTCACAATACCATTGGCATCAATATCAAATGTAACTTCGATCTGAGGCATGCCGCGCGGTGCAGGAGGAATACCTACCAAATCAAATTGACCTAGCAATTTGTTATCGGCGGCCATTTCGCGCTCACCCTGAGAGACCCGAATAGTCACAGCAGACTGGTTGTCCGCGGCGGTTGAGTAAACCTGAGACTTTTTGGTTGGGATTGTCGTGTTACGGTCAATCATACGTGTAAAGACACCACCTTCGGTTTCGATACCTAGGGATAGTGGTGTTACGTCCAAGAGAAGAACGTCTTTCACATCACCTTGCAATACACCTGCTTGGATAGCCGCGCCCATGGCAACAACTTCGTCAGGGTTCACACCTTTATGAGGTTCTTTACCAAAGAAGTCTGTTACGGCTTTTTGAACCGCTGGCATACGTGTCATACCACCAACCAAAACGACTTCATCAATATCGCCAGCTTTAAGGCCAGCATCGGCAAGCGCTTTTTTACAAGGCGCGATTGTGCGCTTGATAAGGTCCGCAACAAGCGTCTCGAGTTTTGCGCGAGTCAGCTTCATGTTCAAATGTTTCGGGCCAGATGCATCAGCCGTAATAAAGGGAAGGTTCACTTCATAAGTTGATGCAGAAGACAATTCTTTTTTGGCTTTTTCAGCTTCTTCACGAAGACGTTGTAGAGCCAATTTGTCTGATTTCAGATCAATGCCGTTTTCTTTTTTGAACTCTGAATTGAAGTACTCAACAATGTGCATGTCAAAGTCTTCACCGCCGAGGAATGTATCGCCATTCGTCGCCTTCACTTCGAAAACGCCATCACCGATTTCCAGGATTGACACATCAAATGTACCCCCGCCCAAATCGTAAACAGCAATAGTTTTGCCGTCTTCTTTGTTCATACCATAAGCCAGCGCCGCTGCTGTTGGCTCGTTAATGATACGAAGAACTTCAAGACCTGCAATTTTACCCGCGTCTTTCGTCGCTTGGCGTTGAGCATCGTTAAAGTAAGCCGGAACTGTAATAACAGCCTGCGAAACAGCAGAGCCAAGATAATCTTCTGCAGTTTCCTTCATTTTCGTGAGGATCATGGCAGAGATTTCAGACGGGCTTAAGGCGTTATCATCGCGGCCTTGAACATAAGCGTCGCCGCCTTTGCCTTCGACAATTTTATAAGGGACGAGCTTGGCGTCTTTTTTAACGGCCGGATCTTTGATGTTACGACCAATAAGGCGCTTCACAGCGAAATAGGTGTGGTCTGGGTTTGTGACCGCTTGGCGGCGGGCTGGAACACCGATAAGACGCTCTCCACCTTCGGTAAAGGCAACAACAGATGGGGTTGTGCGTTGGCCTTCTGAGTTTTCGATAACTCGGGGCTTGTCGCCATCCATGACAGCAACACAAGAGTTTGTTGTCCCCAAGTCAATACCAATTACTTTTGACATTGATGTCTCCTATTTACGCGGCCTATCCCTGACGCCGCAACGTTAATATTTTCGGCGCGTTCTTATGAGATACGAGAGTGATTTCAAAGAGAGAAATCCACGGTATCACACGGGTAAACGTGCCATCTGCCCCGATATGGGTGGCGATTCGCAAGGTGCAAGGGGGGATTGTGTTAAAGAGTCACATTTTTGTGTTGTCGTGGAGCCTAAAGTACAATTGTGATTTACCAAGCGGGAGAATTGCGGCGAATGCAAACTTCGTTTAGTTTGCGCCCATGCCTGATTTGTTACAATGCGACCTTCCACAAGGCTTTGCACATTTCCCGCTTTATTATTCACCTGATGAGCAAGCAGCCTTAATCGAGGCTGTGAAGGTCGCCGCCATTCAGGCGCCGTTTTATACGCCGACCATGCCGCGTACGGGCGCGCCGCTCTCTGTGGTGATGAGCAATTTTGGTCCGCTGGGCTGGGTGACGGATAAGAGTGGTGGCTACCGATATGAAACCGCCCACCCGAAAACGGGGAAACCTTGGCCTGCTTTGCCAAAAGCCTTGGAACGATTATGGGACGATGTCGCAGATTATCCGGCCCGCCCCGAGGCCACACTGATAAATTGGTATCGCGAAGACCGCGCCTCTAAGATGGGACTACATATTGACAATGATGAGAACGCCTTAAACGCCCCTGTGGTGTCAGTCAGTCTGGGCGACCCAGCCATGTTTCGCCTGGGTGGTAGACAGCGAGGCGGAAAAACACACGGCATTAAATTGTTCTCAGGCGATGTGGTCATATTATCGGGAGAGTCCCGACAATGCTATCATGGCGTAAGTAAAGTCTATTACGGAGAAAGCGCGCTCGTTCCAAAAGGCGGCCGTATTAATCTGACTATGCGGCGTGTGAACCCTGTTAAGAGTTAGGGTAAAAAGGTTTGCATTTTTGTCTATTCGGTTTAAGGCCCCCCTCCCTTTAAAAAGTGATGACTTATCATGACCCTTTATGATGCAATCGGTATTCTCGGTGTTTCTTTTGTTCTGCTTAGCTATGGCTTATTGCAGATTGAAAAAATTGACCCGAAGTCGATGCTCTATTCTGCGATGAACCTATGCGGCGCCGTGCTCATTCTCGTCTCATTATATTTCAGCTTTAATCTGGCTTCATTTATTATTGAAATAGCGTGGCTCTCTATCAGCGCTTATGGGCTCATCAAAGCATGGCGCTTGCGAGGCAAGGTATAAGCCATTAACGGGGATTTATGACATTTGATATTTTTTCTCCTTTAACCTTGCAAAGCGGGGCTGTTCTACCAAACCGACTGTGTAAAGCGGCGATGGAAGAAAACATGGCTGAGGCAGGCCAGATTCCAGGTGAGGCGTTATTTACGCTATATTCCGAATGGGCCAAGGGCGGCGCGGGCTTAATTCTAACAGGCAATGTGATGGTTGACCCCAAAGCCCTAACGGGCCCGGGCGGTGTTGTACTTGAACTAGGGTCTTTAGCGGACGATGATAATCGGATGCGGTTTGAGCGCTGGGCTAAATCTGGAAAGTCTGGCGGCGGAAAGCTCGTCATGCAAATTTCGCATCCGGGGCGTCAAGTTTATGCGACCATGGGGACAGAAGGGGTTTCAGCCTCTGTTACAAAAGTCACCATGGAAGGGCCAGGAGATAAAATGTTTGCGCCCTCCCGCGCTATGACTTCGGATGAAATTTTGGGCACGATAAAGCGATTTGCGGATACGGCACATATGGCCGAGCGCGCGGGGTTTGACGGCGTAGAAATTCACGCCGCACACGGGTATTTGGTTGCACAGTTCTTGTCGCCGCTCACAAACCTACGCGAGGATAAATGGGGCGGCAGTTTAGAGAACCGCGCACGGTTCTTACTTGAAATTGTTCGGGCTGTTCGGGCGCGGGTAGAGCCCGGCTTTATCGTCGGCGTGAAGTTAAATTCTGCGGACTTTCAAAAAGGCGGCTTTGATATTGGCGATGCGCGGCAGGTTGTGGATTGGCTTGGCGGCGAGGCGATTGACTTTGTTGAACTGTCAGGCGGGAATTATGAAAGCGCTGCCATGATGGGCATGGCTGCAGATGGCCGGGCCCAAAGCACTCAGGCGCGAGAGATGTTTTTCCTCGACTTTGCCAAAGACATCGCAAAGGCCGCGACAATGCCGATTATGGTAACGGGCGGCGTAACGCGGCGAGAAACGGCAGAAACGGCCTTGGCTGAAGGCGTGGATATTGTCGGCATTGCGCGGGCTTTGGCTTATAACCCGAATCTACCAAATGATTGGCGGGTTGGTAAAAACCTGCATACATCTATCGCTACCGTAATGTGGAAAAATACGGGCTTACGATCTCTCGCTAACATGGCATTGGCAAAAGAACAGCTAAGTCATGTGAGTCAAGGGCGCGGGGTTAAGACCAAGCAAAAGGCAATCTGGGCTTTGATAAAACAGCAGTTAAAACAAAAACGTCAGACAACGCGTTATAAGGCTTGGCTAGCACAAAGCAAAGACGATTAAACTAGGCTTAATGGAACCAATATCAGCGCGGCCGCGTTTTCTTTTTACACAATATGCTAAGGAGAGACGACATGGCAAAGGCCACTACATTTGACGAGAGCCCACAAGAACACTTATTAAAAGAGATTAAATCTGCACGGAGTGTAATGCTTGGCTCCACAAATATTGATGAACACATGCAGCCTATGACTCCACAGGTGGATGTCGATGAGAGCGTCATATATTTCTTTGCGGATAGGTTTTCACAATTAGGAAAGACAATTGGCGTAAATCCCGGCACGGTTGAATTATGCCATATAACAAAAGACTTTCAGGCTTCTATCAAGGGTCGTCTAACAACCCATAATGACGCCGATATAATTGATAAATTTTGGAGCCCAATTGTTGAGGCTTGGTACCCTGAGGGAAAGGCCGACCCGAAATTAATTCTCTTGAAATTTGTGCCGCAAAAGGCGGCGATTTGGACTTCGGATAAGAATGTGTTCTCGTTTCTATATGAAATTACGAAAGCTAATATATCGAATGAAACACCAGATATTGGCAATAGAAAAACAATTGAAATGTAATCCAAACGAAGCGTTATAAACACAAATTCTTGAAACGAAAAAGCCCAGCTTTTAGCTGGGCTTTATTGTTGGGTATAAACGCAATTATTACAGTCCAATGCTACGGTAATGTAGAGCGATGTCTTCGATAACACTGTAAAAGGCTGCTGTGCGGAAGTCTTCTAGTTCAGGTTTGTTTTCCAAGGCTGTTTTGATGTTTTGATAGGCTGTCCGCATAGTGTCGTCGAGACCAGCACGTACAAGAGCAAGTTCGCCTGCGCCTTCCAAATATTCTTTTTTAAAGTTATCTTTAAAATTCATACCTTGGCTTTCAAGCGCATCAATCAAAATGTGATATTTACGCTCTTCATTCCGGCGCTGTAAACGACCGAAACGGATATGGTTGACGTTTTTAACCCACTCAAAATAAGAAACAGTCACACCGCCCGCATTGGCATACATGTCTGGAATAATGAAGATGCCTCTATCTCGCAGGATTTTGTCGGCTTTGGCAGTCACGGGACCATTGGCCGCCTCAATAATAAGGCTAGCCTTAATGTTGTGGGCGTTTTCTACATTGATAACACCCTCTAATGCAGCAGGGATAAGGATGTCGCATTTACCACAAATCGCTGCGTCATTTGGCGGTTCAAAGGTTCCGCTTTCGAAATCAGCCAAAGGTCGACCTGAATTCATGTGGTCTCTTAACGCGCGAATATTAATCCCATTGGGGTTTTTAATAATGCCGCCGCGTTCGATGACGGTTGTAATAATGGCCCCGTCTTCTTCGGAGAGGAATAGAGCGGCGTGATATCCCACATTCCCAAGGCCCTGAACGATGACGGTTTTCCCATCTAGATCGCCTTTAAATCCGCCTTTTTTGACATCATCGGGGTGACGGAAATATTCACGAAGCGCATATTGCACGCCGCGGCCAGTGGCCTCGACGCGGCCTTCAATTCCGCCCAAATGGACAGGCTTTCCTGTTACACAGGCGACAGCATCAATATTATCATTATGAAGACGGCGGAATTCATCCATCATCCATGCCATTTCACGTTCACCCGTGCCCATATCTGGCGCCGGTACGTTTAATGAAGGGTGGATAAGATCGCGGCGAGAGAGTTCAAAAGTAAAGCGGCGGGTAATGCGCTCTAGCTCTTCTTCTGTCCAATCCTTAGGGTTGATGCAAAGCCCCCCTTTTGATCCGCCAAAAGGAACTTCAACAAGGGCTGTTTTATAGGTCATCAAAGCGGCGAGCGCCTCGACCTCGTCTTGGTTCACGTCCAAAGAATAGCGAATACCGCCTTTAACGGGCTCTTTGTGTTCGGAATGCACCGCGCGATAGCCCACAAAAGTATGAACTTCGTTACGAAGTTTCACACCAAAGCGAACCGTATAGGTGGCATTACAAACGCGGATTTTTTCAATGAGCTTTGGAGAGATGTCCACAAAGCTCGCTGCGCGATTGAACATCAAATCAACGCTTTGACGGAAGTTTAATTCTTTTGAGGATGAGGTCGCCATAAATCTACCTTTTGTCAGACTTTAGGGGCATTAAAAATATTCCTCTCGCTACGCCAAATGGGACGAATAAAACAGCCCTTATTTTGACAAATGGCACAAGATTTATGCGTGAGGTGTAACTTTTACGAGGGGCCTTAATCAAAGGCCATTGACGCCTTATCAAGCGTCAATGGCGAAAGTGATAAAGCGTCTAAATGAGGCGGTCTGGCCTCGGGCCTAAGTGTTTTTTCCAGCTTTTCTGTCTCTGGCTTTTAACAAGCGTAAACGCAGAGCATTGATTTTGATGAACCCGCCAGCATCGGCTTGATCATAAACATCGTCTTCTTCGAAAGTGACGTGTTCTTGAGAGTAAAGTGAGTACGGGCTGTCGCGGCCAACAATGTCGACACTGCCTTTGTAAAGCTTAAGGCGTACAGTTCCTGTCACCAATTCTTGTGAGGCGTCAATCGCCGCTTGAAGCATTTCGCGCTCTGGTGAGAACCAATAGCCATTGTAGATCAGCTCAGCATATTTTGGCATTAATTCATCTTTTAAATGCGCTGCACCTTTATCCATAGTGATTTGCTCAATGCCGCGATGCGCCATAAGCAAAATGGTTCCGCCAGGTGTTTCATAAATACCGCGTGACTTCATGCCAACGAAACGGTTTTCAAGTAGGTCAAGGCGGCCAATGCCGTTGTCGCCGCCAAGTTTATTCAAGGCCGTTAGAAGCGTGGCAGGTGACATCGCTTCACCGTCAATCGAGACTGCATCGCCTTTTTCAAAACCAATCGTGATATAGGTCGGCTTGTCAGGAGCCTCTTCGGGCGAGACTGTGCGCTGATAGACAAATTCTGGAGCTTCCTCATTCGGGTCTTCCAAAGCTTTGCCCTCGGATGATGTGTGAAGGAGGTTGGCGTCGACAGAGAACGGTGCTTCACCGCGTTTGTCTTTGGCAATTTCAATGCCGTGCTTTTCCGCATATTCTAAGAGCTTGGTCCGAGAATTCAGATCCCATTCTCTCCACGGCGCAATAACTTTGATGTCTGGGTCAAGAGCATAATAGCCCAGTTCAAAGCGAACCTGGTCATTGCCTTTACCTGTTGCGCCGTGACAAACGGCATCGGCGCCGACCATATGCGCGATTTCGATTTGGCGCTTAGAGATAAGCGGCCGCGCGATGGATGTGCCGAGCAGGTATAGCCCCTCATAAACCGCATTGGCGCGCATCATTGGAAAGACAAAATCACGCACAAATTCTTCGCGCAAGTCATCAATAAAGATTTCTTTTACGCCTTGGGCTTCTGCCTTGCGGCGGGCTGGCTCTAGCTCTTCACCTTGGCCGAGATCTGCCGTGAAGGTGACGACTTCATAGCCCTTTTCCTCTTGCAACCATTTAAGGATGATGGATGTATCAAGACCGCCAGAATAGGCGAGGACGACTTTTTTTGGCTTAGACATTATTGGCTCCGTAATTCGGGACTGCCTATAGCGCGAAACCCTTTACAAAAGCCATATTTGTTTGAAAAAAAACGAAGAGTGTCTTAGGGACTCTCAAACTTTTCGGGAACTATCTATATGGCCGCTTTGCGAACAATACTTTGTTTCATTCTCTTTTGGGCATTCACTAGCCAGACGATATGGGCGCAGGATGAAAATGCGGCGCCTCCAGTCACGCAACCATCAGTATCTGAGCCAGTGACGGCTGAAGAAGAGCCCGCTCTTCCAGAACAAAATGCGACGCAAACACAGAGTATTGATTTGGATGACCCGGCTATCAAAGCGGCGCTAGAAGCGCGGGCGGCGGCGGATAAAGCATTAGTTGAAGCTATACGCCTTCAACAAGAAGCCACCGAAGAAAACTCAGAGGCCAACCAAGACCCTATCGCGGAAAAGGACAGCGTTTTCCCGACTTCTGGCGCAGAGATAAAAGCTTTGGGCGAAAAGGTTTTGAACAAGATTTTAGGTTGGCTAAGCAGCGTGCCGTTCTTGGCTCAGATCGGCGCCATTATTACGGCGTATTTTTTAGCCCCTATCTTTGCAGGGGTGTTGAAGAAACGACTATTCCTATTTCGGAGTGAACCTGCCAAAGACGTGAAGTTGAAAGCTGTGCGTGATATTATTTACCGCGCGCGGAATTTGCTACGTCCGATATTTCTTGTTGCGCTTTTGGCCCTTTTTGCTGTGGTTTTAAAAAATATACCGATTGCGGGGCAGGATTGGCTCGTAAAATTGGTGCAGGGGCTGGCGGTTGTTTTCCTTTTATTCTCGGCCATTAAAGATTTTGCGCCCAATGACTTAACACGCAAAGTCGCGACATGGGTCTTAATCCCGCTCGCTCTATTGATGGTGTTTGGCTATTATGATGAGTTTAAAGGGCTTTTAAACAGTACAGAATTAATGGCGATGGGCGGCAAGCCTATTACATTGATGACGGTCATATTACTGCTGATTTTTGGCGTTATTTTCTTTAAACTTGGGAACTTGCTAAATGCACGGGGGCAAGACGCCATTCGGGCACAAGATAATCTTGATGTGACAACTCGAGAAGTCGCGGCAAAAATTTTTCAAATCCTTATTTTTGCCTTGGTGTTTATTTTGGTTCTGGGCGCGGCAAAAGTGCCATTATCTGGACTCGTGGTTATCTTTTCGGCTTTATCATTAGGGATTGGTTTGGGCCTCCAACCGATCGCCGCAAATTTTGTTTCAGGCCTCATCATCTTATTTGACCGCTCCGTAAAGGTCGGGGATTTCGTAATGATGGAAGGTGAAAATTTTGGCCGTGTGCGCGCTATTAATATGCGTTCTACAACGGTTGCGACCGCAGACGGAAAAGACATCATTGTACCCAATACATCTTTTACAGAAGGTGCTTATGAAAACTGGACGCATGATAATCCACTCCAGCGATATGAAGTTGATTTTGGGGTTGCATATGACACTGATCTTGATGCCCTTGTCCCAATTATCCGCGACGCTGTCTTGGAGCATCCTGATGTGCTGGGCGAGCCTGACCTGCCTAGTGTGGAGTTTCGATCCTTTGGGGATAGCGCCATAAATATGTGCGTCGAGTTTTGGTGCGAAGGTGTTGATGATGGCCCAAATAAATTTACATCAGATGTAGGCTTTATTATTTGGCGGGCTTTGAAAGCCCATAAGATTGAAATCCCGTTCCCGCAACGCGTCGTATATACAAAGAAATAAATGGTCGATATTTTACCCCTTGATGACGTTGATTATGGCGCGATAGCCCGTGATTTATTTTCACGTGCGCCAGGCACAACAAATTTCAACCGCCTTCGTAAGCGCCTAAAGCGGCAAGCTGGTGATAGTATTCGCCGATATGGCATGGTCGGGACAAATACGGGCGAGCCGCCCAAATGGCTAATTTGTCTTTCTGGCGGTAAAGACAGCCATGCCTTACTCGCAATTTTATTAGATCTAAAAGCTCATGGCGATCTGCCTGTTGACCTTTTGGCGTGTAACCTAGACCAAAAACAGCCAGGATTTCCGGCGGACACCTTACCTAACTGGTTTGAGAGTTTTGGTATGCCTTATCGCATAGAAACCCGAGACACTTATTCCATAGTGGTTGATAAAGTCGCCGAAAATAAAACCTTCTGTTCATTATGCTCTCGGCTTAGGCGCGGTATATTATATCGCGTGGCGAGAGAAGAGGGCTGTGATGCCATTGTTTTGGGACATCACCGTGAAGACGCTCTGGCGACCTTTATGATGAACCTGACAAAGGGCGGACGTCTGGCCGCTATGCCGGGTAAGCTCTTAAATGACGCTGGGGACGTAACTGTTTTGCGGCCTTTGATTGATATCGAGGAAAGCGATCTTGCCCGTTATACAGCCGCTCTGAACTGCCCGATAATTCCGTGTAATTTGTGCGGGTCTCAGGATGGTCTTCAGCGGCAATTAATGGGGCAGAGGCTCAGAGAGTGGGAAGCAAAAGCCCCCGGAACGAAATCAAGTATGATGCGAGCGCTGTCTCATGTTCGGCCGTCACATTTGCTCGATACCGATATTTTCGATTTTCAAGCTTTAACGCCGCAAGGCGATGATGCAGATGTGCCTTAAGCCATATTCTGAGAGCGAAAACCTACCAGCCGCCGCTACCGCCGCCGCCGCCGCCGCCGCCAGAAAACCCGCCGCCTCCACTCCCTGATGAAAAACCACCTGAGCTTGAGGACTGGCTGACGGGCGCCGCTGCGGCGACGCCTGCAGTCATAGCTGTGGCCAGGGCTTCACTCATCTTAAAGGGGTTGCCGCCTTTACCATCAATCAAAGAACCATGGGCATATCGTGGTCGATACTCCTTGGCTTCAAGTGGTAATGTCTTCTCAAATTGTTTCGTCCACGGTTTTTCTACGCCAAGAGCTACGGCATAGGGCAAGAAGCGCTCATAAAGCTCGACTGTCATCAAAGGAGGTCTATCTCCAATAGGGTTCGCCGTATTAATACGCTTCTCTTCGGCGGTATTTAAATAGAGTTTGAACCCGTCAATTTCTGAGTTGATTTGAGCGCCCTTTTTCGTAGGAGCCCGTAAAAGGATAAAAAACAGAATATTTAACGCAGCAATGAGTAAAATAAATCCACCAACCATAGCGCCAGATAATGAGACGGGCAGGCTGAGCACTACAAAGACCATGACGACGCTTAGGATGATCCCCAATAGTCCCCAGCCAGCATTAGACCGGTGATAATCATGGCTATATT
The DNA here is from genome assembly GCF_003634015.1 of Litorimonas taeanensis. Classification (NCBI taxonomy): domain Bacteria; kingdom Pseudomonadati; phylum Pseudomonadota; class Alphaproteobacteria; order Maricaulales; family Robiginitomaculaceae; genus Litorimonas; species Litorimonas taeanensis. The sequence goes on along the minus strand of NZ_RBII01000002.1, from coordinate 589,085 downwards.
TTTTTCTAAGATAGGATTTAAACCGTATAACGCGTTTGTAGAATCTTGCATCTGTTTTGCGGTCGAGAACAATCTTCTCAGGATGTTTCTTGGGAAAGAAGACTTTCATGAATTGAGTTTCGTCCGACAAGAGTTGCGCTTGCGGTATATTTTCGGGGGCCGAAATGATGGTTGTTTTCTTTTTCTCGGCTTTGATGTCGAGGACATCTCTCAGGCTTAATCCCATCATCAAGGCGGTCATGGCATCCATTTTGCGAAAACCTTTGAAATGGATGAAATGTACGGCAGCCGGAGAGTAGCCTTTGGGTGGGGCGTAACGCGGGAAGACGGGCGGCTTGACTGGGTCACGCCCCACACGGTTCCACATCATGATATAATATAAGAATAACCCCACACCCCCAAGGCCCAAGACCACTTTGCCGCCATTACGAATCCACTCTAATTCGCGTTTTCGTTCGGCGCTCATCGGGGCGATAATATTAGGCTTGATGGCCGCAGAGACCGTCAGACCTTCGCGCGGGAGAAGGCCTTGAGTTGTGGAAAATGAAACCACATTGCCCTGTATCTGTTGTGTGTAATTTTTACGGTTTTCACCATAGCGACCGATATAAGCGGCCGCGTCAATAATATTTGCCCCTTCGGGAAAGATAATTGTCGCAGAGGCTTTCTCAACAGGGAAAAGAACGTAACTGCCTGTTGCATTCCAATATAGCTCGTCTCGATCTGGGCCGCTTTCATCATCTCGGTGACGCCGTATTTGTTCTGGTACGCGGTATTTAATTTCATAGCTATGCGGCCCAACGGGCAATATATAATCTGCGCGGCCAATGCGCCATGTCACGGCGTTGCCATTTTCGATAACGGTATAGTTCTCTGCCTTCCCGTTTCTTTTTATAGAGAGAAGTTGATAGTCATTTTCGAGCTTTACATCCAGAAAACTATAGTAGCGTGGGAGCTCTCTAAAAATACCGCGTTTAATTTGGTCGTTCTCAGCGATTAAATTAATCGTTTCCGTTACAGTGATTGCGCCGCTTTTCTCGACCTCTATTTGAATATCATAAGATGTGTAACGCTCTTCGGCGGCTGTATTTGTGACGGCGAACAAAAGTATAGCCATACATAATAGGCTGCGAAGTAAAGAAAAAACCGTGAATTGTACCATAATCCGCCCCCTATATATCAACGGTGGGTACGGCGTAATCTTCTTCGGCAATATTAAAATAATCAGCCTGCTTAAATCCAAAAGGGGCGGCGACTAAATTGCTCGGCACAGATTCGACTTTCGTATTATATTGGCGCACAGCGCCGTTGTAAAAACGCCGCGCCATTTCAATTTTATCTTCTGTTTCGCTCAACTCATTTTGTAAGTCGAGAAAGTTCTGAGAGGCTTTCAAATCGGGGTAGTCTTCGGCAACAGCCAAGAGGCGCGTAACAGGTTGGGCCAAAGCACCTTCGGCAGCGCCTCTTGCCTTTGGGTTATCGCCTGCGGATAGGGCCGCATTGCGCTTTTCAGTGACATCAATGAAAAGCTGTCTTTCATGTTGAGCATAGGCCTTAACCGTGTCCACAATATTGGGGATAAGGTCAGCCCGGCGTTTTAGCTGTACAGCGATGTCGGCCCAGCCATTACTGACCATTTGTCGGGCTTGAACCAATTGGTTGAAAACCAACGCTACCCCGACCAGAAGCGCTATGAAAATCGCAAGAATAGTCCAAATCAGCATAACGCCCCCTTTGTGAAGAATAGGCTAGTCCCTGATGCGTTGTCTCTCAAGTGATAATAAAATTAACGCGAAAATATAGTCATTTATATTTACGAAAGGGGAGCCACAGACTCCAGCCCAGATATTGTGGGTCATTGGTTTGAGCGTCGCTTAAACCCAGCGCCATCCCTTGTTGACCCGCTTGGGGCGCGGCTTGATAGGTTTTAAACAGGCGGTCCCAAATCGATAAGTTAAATCCATAGTTCTTTTGGCTCTCCTGCCAGATTACAGAATGATGGACGCGGTGCATGTCGGGGGTCACTATGATTTTACGCAGAGGGCTATCTATCCCTCGCGGTAGGGCCAAATTTGCATGGTTAAAAATTGCCATCGCATTGAGTGTGATTTCAAAGATAACCACGGCTATTACAGGAGGGCCCAAGAGGCAGACGACGCCGCATTTATAAATCATCGATAGAAAGATTTCGATGGGATGAAAGCGAACGCCTGAACTTGCGTCCAGATCACGGTCTGCATGATGAACCTTATGGAGTCGCCATAAAATCGGAATTTTGTGAGACAAGACATGCTGCCACCAAATAGCGAAATCCAACACAATAAAGGCGATGGTAAGTTCTAGCCAGAGGGGGGCGTCTATTATATTGAGAAGCCCCCACCCTTTAAGCGATGCCCAAGCTGCGATGCCAACAGCAATAAGCGGTCCGAGTAATTGTAGGCTGAGGCTCCCTATGACGACAAAGCCGACATTCGTAATCCAGCGTCGAAAGCGGTTTTGAAGACGGGGGCGTTTAGGCCACAATGCTTCTGCGGCAGAAAACAGGATTAAGGCGCCCAGAAAAATGCCTATTCTTATGAGGTCAATTTTATCCAAAACAGGGGCTCAAAAAGCGCTAGCACCCTTTCTTCAGATAAGCTGCACGGATAGATCGGGTTTCGTCATCGCGCTTTTCGACTAAGTCAGCATCTTGAGTGCGTAGACCTTGGCGGTCCCCAGACAATCCGGCTTGTGGGTCGGGCCCTACGCGATTGGCTGCGAAAGGGTCTGTCGGTGCGCGGCTTTCGGAAAGCATGCGCAATTGCTTACAGTCATATGACATATAGGCTTCGGGGTCTGCTTGCGTCGCGCAGGCCGTGAGCAAAAGAGCGGGCGCAGCCATCATAAAGAGATAGGTATTCATTCGGTTTCGCATCGCGCTCTCCAAGTTGATTTTCGTAAATATAGAGGTGAACCTTGAAAGTCACAGGATATAAGCTAACAGCTAATGCAAATATTAATACTCACAATCTTGTCACCTTTTGAGTCTGGCTTATGACGACGAAACCTCTGATATTAATTACTGGCGCGTCTGCGGGGCTTGGAGCGGCTTTGGCAAATGAATATGCCTCTCAGGGGTGGGATTTAATCTTATGTGCACGCCGCAGAGATAGGATGGAGACGCTGGCCACGCATTTGGAAAAAGATTACGGCACCAAAAGTCACATATTTGAGGCTGACTTATTCAAACCCAATGCCGTTGAAACGCTTCTTAATGAGATTAACGCAGCAGGCCTTCAAGTCGATGGCTTGATTAATAATGCAGGCTATGGACATCCTGGTACTTACCTTGAGAGCGAGTGGGAAGACCATGCGAAATTCATTCACCTAATGGCGACAGTGCCATGTGAATTGGCCCGAAAGCTAGCCCCCATGATGGCGGAAAGAGGGTTTGGCCGAATTATGAATATTGCCTCACTTGCGGGGCATATGCCGGGCTCGAAAGGGCATACGCTTTATGCAGCCGTAAAATCATTCCTGATAAAGTTTTCAGAAAGCTTGAATATGGAATTGGACGGCACAGGTGTCCATGTGTCGGCTATTTGCCCCGGTTTTACTATGACGGAATTCCATGACGTCAATAATACGCGAGAAGCCATGAACCGTTTGCCAGACTATATGATGATGGATGCGGATTATTGCTCCGAACTGGCTTATGAAGCCTTGGAGCGCAATCGCGCCGTATATATTACGGGCCGCGTGAACAATTTTATTGCTTTGCTTGGGCGGCTATTACCGCTCTCTGTTACACAAAAACTTATGGCTAAAAATTCAAATAAATTTCGGAATGTAAATGACTAAAATATCTGATCCGCGCCTTTATGTGGCTCTTGATTTGCCCAGCGTGGCAGAGGCTGAAGCTCTTGTGGAAACATTGGGGGATGCCGTTGATAGTTATAAAATAGGTCTACAGCTTCTGCCGATTGGCGGGGTTGAGTTTGGACAGCGGTTAAAGGCGCAAGGAAAAAATGTCTTTTATGATTTTAAGCTCCATGACATTGGCGCAACGGTTGAAAAAGCCACGCGGTCAATTGCTGGGTTAGGGGCTGATTTATTGACCGTTCATGCACGTCCCGATGTGATGCACAGCGCCGTTACGGGGCGCGGAGAGAGCGGGTTAAAGCTTTTGGGTGTGACGGTATTAACGTCTCTGGATAAATCCGCTCTAGAAGCTATTGGGTATGCCGGTACGGCTGAGGATTTAGTGATGCGCCGCGTGGCGCAGGCCATTGAGGCTGGAATGGATGGCGTCGTCTCCAGCCCGCTTGAGGCGGCCGCTATTCGCGCCGTTGTGCCGAGCGATTTTTTGATTGTCACACCAGGTGTTCGCATGGCTGGCGGTGATGCGGGAGATCAGAAACGGATAGCCACGCCATATGACGCCCTCAATAATGGGGCTTCACATTTGGTTGTTGGTCGTCCTATTTCAACGGCGGCCCAACCGCGCCAAGCGGCGCTAGATGTAATCGCTAATATGCGAGGGTAATACCTGTTAAAATTACCATAAAAAAACCTCCCATAATTGAGAGGTTTTCAGAAATCTAGTTTTGAATGTCTTGCCTCAGGCGGCTTTAAATTTCACCGCTATAAGCGCGAAGATATTTTATCCGCAAGACCCGACAGCATGGTTATGATGTGAGCTTTGCGAGCCACCGTAACGCGAACTGCCATAGCGTGAAGATTGATGATACCTTGATGCATAAGCCGCCCCAGCACAGCCCCGATTAAATTGGCTGAAATGTCCATATTGACCATATTGGCTATAGGCATTGAAATGATGATATGTTGGCACAGCGACGGGCACTGGATAGCGAATATAAACGATCGGGCGCACAATACGATAATAGGTCATTTGAGGCGCCTGTTTATAGGTCATAGTTTTTACAACGTTGTAACACCCAAGAACTTTACCGCCATTCGGGTTGTAAACATTAACTGGGCAAACTGTTGGCCGAAGGCTCTCATTTGCACCGAGACCAGGAATCGTTGTGGGTGAACCTGCAAAGCCATAATAACGCGTTGCGTTATTGGAATAATGGGATGTCGCCTGATAATTGGACGTTTGTGTCGCCGTCCAAGGTGGGGCTGATTTTACAACTGTATTTGCTGTGGTACAAAAATTTCCGCCGCAACTGGCTTGCGCTGATGCTGTAATCGTAAGCCCCGCTACAGATATAAGGGCCGTTTTAAGAATACGAGACATTGGCCGCTCCTTCTCAGTGAATTTAATAAGAAGGGACAAGCAATCATCATGCCAACTACGCGGAACGGTTGTTTTTTACTATAAAAACACCAAAAAAAGCGATGAAGAGGGGCCCCTTCATCGCAAAGCTTTAATAAAACTATCGGCCGCCGCAATAAGGCAGAGCCGGCATAGGGGCTGGCACGGGCGTAGGCACAGGAACTGGCACGTGAACAATAGGCCGTACGACGCGGTAATATGTCTGCGGCTGTGCAACAGGCTGCGGGGCAGGGCGGCGGCAGATCACTTGTGTCGCCATCATGCCATCAATTGTTCTGGGGCCGGAGACTTTTTCCCAATAGCCACTCGTGCTTGTACCAGAATAGGATGTGCCTGAGTTCATCATAGGCTGCGGGGTGTAGCTTTGAGGAGGCGCTGGGCGGTAAAGGGGGGCGGGCGCCGCGGGCGCATGCATAATTGGGGCTGGCGCGTGAACGGTTGTATTCACATCTTGGCGGCAATAACGCGTCGATGTGGGGTGGCAGCCTTCTGTAAAACCTGTCGGCCCATCTGATAGCTCGACATTAGGGCCTAGACCATGAACCCGCATGATAGAGACGTGTGGGGCCCGCTGAAAATTAATGGATTTCAAATGACCCATGGGCTGAGGCGTTGCGACGGTCATGGAATCAAATCGCGGTGCATTTCCGGGAATATACTGCATTCCCAACACGCAATCTGGGCCGGCACATCCGCCTGCACTTGCTGCGCTTGTTAAACTTAGAATTCCCAACGCGCTGACGGCGCTGACGATATATTTGATAGGCATATGCCTCTCCCAATGTTTCACCCAGTCTACTTCATTTATGAGCGGGAGGGTCTGTGCCCTTCTCACCCACAGCTAGGCGCGGATGAAGCGGGCCTGACTTTTAAAAGTCATAGGCAATGCCGCCGCGTTCCCAATCGCCATAGCGCGTGGGTTCCTCGCCTTTTGGGCCGGATTTCTCTGATGGACGGGCCGTGTTTTCGGCGTCACGCGCTTTGCGGCGCAGTTCAGCTTCGGCAAGCGCCCGCTTAGCAGCGGGGCTTAACACTTTCTTTTCGGTAGGTTGCAAAAGATTATCTTTGGGCTGTGTTTCTGACATACCCAAAAGATAGCGCAATCTGCCGTCCCGTCAAACCGATAAGACCGATCCAACCTGTGGCAAGCTGATACACAAAGAGCGATAAAATTTAATTAAACAGCGCTTTGCCACTTGTTAAGTATGTTTTCCAAGAGCCCGTTAAGAAAGGGCCTTGAAGCCTTCTAAATACGCCGTAATTAGCGCGCTATAACCACTTTTTACGACAAAGCGCTTTCCCAAAGGGCTGCTCTTCGTTATGCGGATTTATGGCTGAAAAAATAAAATTCGCGATATTGGGTGCAGATGGCCGAATGGGCCAAGCGATTATAAAGGCGGCAACGTCTATAGACGGTGTATCCATAAACACCGCCCTTACGCATTCGCAAAGTCCACATTTAGGAAAAGATGCTTTGGCGCTAGCTGGCGTTATGTCTGGCGCTGGACAGTCCATTGTAAATTTGACCGATGATTTATCACAGGCAGGCCAAAGCGATGTCGTTATTGATTTCTCTGCGCCCCAAGCGACACTGGATTTAGTCGATGCAATAAAAGGCTCCGCCGTTAAAGCTGTAATCTCTGGAACAACGGGGTTTAATGCCGCCCAGCAAAAAAGTTTGGACGGGGCGATATCTGATTTGGTGTTCTTACAATCAGGCAATTTTTCTATGGGCGTGAATATGCTTGAGGCCCTTGTTGAATTAGCGACGTCCAAACTGCGGCAAGGCTGGGATATAGAAGTATTGGAAATGCACCATAAGCGCAAAGTCGACGCGCCGTCGGGGACAGCGCTTATGCTGGGCGAAGCGGCAGCCGCGGGGCGTGATGTCAAATTGGGCGATGTACAAGTTTTATCCAGAGAGGGGCAAACAGGTGCGCGGCAAGAAGGCGATATTGGTTTTGCGACGTTACGCGGCGGCGGCGTTATTGGCGATCATTCTGTGATTATTGCTTCAGAGCTTGAAAAGATAACGCTGTCTCATTCCGCGTTTGATCGTTCTGTTTTTGCAGATGGCGCCGTTAACGCGGCGCTCTGGGCTGTGAAACAAAGCCCCGGCCATTATAATATGAAAGATGTTTTGGGGCTTTAGCGCGGTACCCTAAATTTTGTCTTCTTTTTCGATTTCTTTCTCGAGCTCTTGGGCAAATGTGCCCGGCGCACGCCGATAAAAGCGCCTCGCCCCTAAATAGGCAATGAGAGCCCAACTGGCGATCATCATAAAAAATATAGAAAAACCCCATACCAAATAACCTGGCTCAAAAACTCGCGAACGCCCTGTGACTTGATAAAGTTGTTCTAATAAGAACTGGATAATGAGCATAGCGACGGGGGTTAACAGCAAAATTGCCGCCAGTGTAAGGGCCACATAGAGTGGGCCGCGTGGGTTATGGAACCGCCGAAATGCCGCGATATAGCCCGCTTCGCTCAGTCCGGCAGGAACTGTGTTATTCTCTTTCCGATAGCGATAATCGGCCGAGGCATCACGGGCGACGCTCCGATATCCCAAAAAAGCCCTGAGGCCATAAAAGCCGATTATCAGGGTTGGGATAAGAAAAAACCAATAAGGTGAAAGTCCGTATATCGTTGGCATAAACTTCATATGGGCGAGGACGCTCTGCCGCGCAAGATGTTCTCGTGCGGCGCTGCCTTGAAATTATTCCCTATCCTGTTATCGCAGGATTTCGTAATGGCAGAATATATAGCTGCCCTATAGGAAGTGAGCCAATGACGACCCCAAAAATTGGATTTATCTGCGCGTCTTTACGCAAGGACTCGATTAATAAGTGTTTAGAAAACGCGCTCCGTCAACGGTTTAAAGCGGCAGGGGTTTCTACATCAATTATTGATTTGGCAGAATATGAACTGCCTTTGTTTCACGGTGATATCGAATTGCCGGCAACGGTGAAAAACCTTGTCATGACCCTGCTAGAATTTGATGGGCTCGTGATTGTGAGTCCTGAATATAATGGAGGCTTACCACCTTTACTTAAGAACACGATTGATTGGACTTCAACATTTGGAACCCAACATTTCACTCAACCCGTTTATGGTATTGCGTCTTGTACCCCGGGCGCAATGAGCGGGATAATGTGTATGCGCCAGATTAACTATATTTTGATGCGTCTTGGCGCCGAGGTCCTGCCTGTGCAAGTCGGTGTGGGGAATGCGGCTGTGGCGTTTGATGAAGACGGGCATTTAGTCGAGGGCCGCTCATTGGACTTGGCGGATAAAATGATTGCCGCGATGATAAAACGTATTGAGCAAAAATCGGCTTAACCCGTGGCGGAGTCGTCAAAAGGAAGTGTAAAGCATACGCCCCCGAAAGAGCGGCTGTATAAAAATCTTCCGCGACCAAAATTAAATCGTCATCAAATTGGTCAAATTTATGCCCATTTAAAGACTTTAAATCCCGATCCAAAAACTGAACTGAATTATTCAAACCCTTACACTTTGGTTGTCGCTGTCGCCTTGTCGGCGCAGTCAACGGATGTTGGCGTTAATAAAGCCACCAAAGATCTTTTTGCCAAGGCAGACACGCCTGAAAAAATGGTCGCACTGGGGGAAGACGTAGTTCGTAATCATATAAACACAATTGGGTTATATCGGAACAAAGCCAAGAATGTGATAAAGCTCTCACAAATGTTGATTGATGATTTTAACTCGGTCGTTCCCCAAGACAGAGACGCGCTTGTTAAACTCCCGGGCGTAGGCCGCAAAACGGCGAATGTCGTGATGAATGAAGCCTTTGGTCAACCCACCATGGCCGTCGATACTCATATTTTCCGCGTGGCCAACCGAACGGGTATGGCCCCGGGTAAAGATCCCTATATCGTGGAGTTAAACCTCTTACGCGTGACACCTGATGAATATGCTTTAGGGGCGCATCATTGGCTCATTTTACACGGCCGATATACCTGCGTGGCACGAAAGCCGAAATGTTATAATTGCGCTATTGCGCAAATATGTGCCTATCGACCAAAGACAGAAGCGCCCTAAAAACTTCAACGTATAAAAAAACCCGCCAGAGGCGGGCTTATTTATGAAGATAAAAGAGCGCCTAGCGGCGATTTTTCCGCGCGGCATATTTGGCATCGCGGCGCGCTTTTTGAGCGCGTTTTAATTCTTCTTGTGCTTTAATTGCGGCTTCTTTTGCAATCTTAGCTTTACGTTCTTTTTCTGCTTTTTCTTCAGCAATTAAGGCTTCTTTTGCTTTGCGTTCAGCTTCTTTTTTCGCTTCACGTTCTTCACGACGCTTATTGCGCTCTGCTCGCTCTTTTAAAAGACGCTCTTTTTCTTTGGGGTCAAGTTGCTTTTCTTTGGCGCGCTCTAGCATTGCCAATTTGGCTTCGCGTTGGGCCTTTAATCGGTCATTAAAATTTTGCTGTCCGGGGAAGCTCATAGGATTCAATTATCTCGCATTCAACATGTCTGGGAATTCAGAATGCGCGCTATATCGTCGGGTTTTTCTTAGAAATCAACCCTAATCACTGTAAAAATGGTAATGTCGCAAAGGCTTTCGCGCGATAGAGCGACCAAAACAACGTTTAAATTTGATTTTGATGTTTCAACCCAGTGCGGTCATTCCCGACATTCTCAGGCTGCGGCAAACATTCGGCTTCCGCCTGAGCCAGTATAATGGCGTCCCTTACGGCCTGTAGGTGCGGACATTTGCCGCCATCTTTCGCTAATAGAATAGCTAAAGTCTCAGAGCGTGTTCGTAATATCATACATCCCTCAATGTCCCCTGTGACGCCTCGGCCCTTGCGAAGCGCTTATACTTCAACAATAACGCAATTGAAAATCATTCGCAACTAATAACTTCGTAAGGGAAAGTTGGAAAGCGTAAAGTTAAGAAAAAGAGGGAAGTAGGGAAGGCGTAGCTAGAGAGTCTGTTAAGTTAGGGACGTGTTTCAATGTTGGATACATTTAGTCCATAAGAAAACCGCCAATGGGCGGTTTTCTTAATCTTATTTTTAGATCGAAAATCGAATGCGCAAAAAACCAGTTTTATTTGCGTGGATGATTTAGTTTTCTTCAGGAAACTCAATTACGTCAGATAGGTTTTGTAAAACTTCGCGGGCATTAAACGCATTATCACGATTAACGGGCTTGGGGCCTTTGCCGAATAAGACTTCTGCGGTTGCACGATACTTGGTGATTTCTCGTACATTAAAATCATCAAAGAAAGGGTCGTAAAAGGGATCGTAAAATCCGCGATAGCCAAATCCACGGCCACGATAAAATCCTCCAAAACGAGAATAGCGGTAGTTCTGACTCCAGCCATAACGCGGTCGATAGAAGCTATAATTGAAATATGGATCGTAAAGACCAAAGCGAGATGACGGTGAGACATTTACACGTTTGTTGGCTTCGACTTCACGTTCGGCAAGAGTGAAATAATCAAATCCGCGTTCAACAGCCATCTCTGCCGCGCGGTATAAGAGCGAATTTTCAACGGTCTCACGTTTTGTCAGGGAATTTCCACCAAAAGTAATACGCGCGCGGTCGTTTTCAATCATGGTTTGTGAAAACCCATCAAATCCCCCCGGCTTAGAAGCGGGTTGATAGGGAGTAGATGTGGCGCAAGCCGTCAGAATGGCGGCCGTAGCGCCGCATATTAAGAGGTTTCTAAGAGATGTCATGTCGGGGGCTCCTTACTCATTAACGTCTGTAGCGTTATACATTTATAGCGCACCGTCCCTGAACGCTTACTGAAACATAGTTATAATCATATCCATGCACAACTAAACTAACGGTTATTGACGACTTTGTGTTCCGCTGTGAGATAAATAAATTGAAATGGCGGCCCACAGACAGAGCAAACTCGACAGCGTGAATGCTGTCCATCCCGCATATATTGGTAAGGGTGTGTGCTTGATAATTAACACGGACAAAACCACCCATGGCATGCCAAGGCATAAGACCCAAAGGGCCTGTTTTAAAACCAATCCTGATTTCCAGCCAAGAAAAGCCAGACGGGCAATTATTATGGCGGGCCCCACCGCAAACACGCCTAAGAATATAGAAAAGATGAAAGCCGAACTTAATCCTGCTAAATGCGTGTCATTGGCTGCAAACCCCAGAAAGAACCGAAGCGCTGTAAAGGCACTGAGGATTGCTGCCAAGATTGCTAAACCGCAAGCCAGTAAATCGGCCAACCGACCTTTGGCAGGCGTGGCAGCGGTTTTATGCGGCGGTGCAATTGGACTAAGGGGTTCTGTTTCCATTAGAAAACCATCGAAAATAATGCTGTTAAAAGCAAAGGACTGTCGGCGAAATAAGCTTACTATGCATTAGTTCTTTTGTTTCGACAAATGTATATGCATCTCCCATGGGGGAATGTCCTTGAAGCGTTCAACAAGAAAATCAACCCAAGTTCTGACGCGCAATGATAGGTGCCGGGTGGGTGGATATATAGCATAAGCGGAAATAGAGGCGAAATTATGGTCTTTGAGAATGACCTTAAGCGATCCGTCTTGCAACGCATCACAGACGATAAAGCTGGGATGAAGTATAATACCAAGACCGGCTATAGCCGCGTTTTTCAAAAAATCACCATTGTTGGAACGTAGGGCTGAAGGGATAGTCACTTCACCGCGTTTCCCTTGGTTGTCTGTATAATGCCAGGATTGCTTAGACCGATTTGCATAGCTGAGTTTCTTCATATGTTTTAAGTCTTGGGCAGTTTTAGGGTGGCCATGTTTTTCGAGATAGGCGGGGGCGGCGCAGGCCAACATAGTGATGGGGGCCAGTTTGCGAGCGATGAGCCCGGAATCCGTCAACTCGCCTATCCGTATCGCAACATCGACACCTTCAGAGATAAGATCTATTTTTCGGTCATTATAATCAATATCAAAAACAATATCTGGATGTAGGGCCAGAAAATCAATAATGGCGGGGCCCAGATATTTAACGCCAAAGGTTAATGGGGCCGCCATGCGGATACGGCCCGATAGGGCGGTGGTTTGGGACATGCTTACCGTTTCAGCTTCATTCCAGTCAGCGAGCAATCCTATGGCGCGTTCAAACAGTGCTTGGCCAGCTTCGGTCAAAGAAAGCGAACGCGTTGTACGCATTATTAATTGCGTACCAAGGCGCGTTTCTAAATCAGAGAGCCGACGACTGACTGCGGATTTGGTCACGCCCAATTGTTTCGCGGCATGGGTAAAAGAGCCCGCCTCAATGGTGCGTACAAAGGCTTCAATCTCTTCATAACGGTTCATTGTTGCACAATGCGCAACAATCAGTTGTTTATCAACCCTCTAATCTGGCGTGACGAAACACTCTAAGTTTAATGCTCAACTCAACTGACGGTATGGAGACACACATGAAAGATATAAATACAATACTACGCTTGGACGTTAGCCCGCGTAAAACGGATTCAATTTCCAGACGGTTAACCCAAAAGGCAATTGATAGTATGTCAGCTAAAGGGCCAGTAAAGATTATCAATCGCGACCTGTCAGAGGGTCTGAACTTTGTGAATGAAGGCTGGATTGGCGCGAACTTTACGCCAGCTGAAGCTCGCGACGAAGCGCAACATCAGGCGTTGATTGAATCTGATACTTTGGTTTCAGAGCTCGAACAGGCGGACACGCTCTTGATTGGCACACCTATATATAACTTTTCTATCCCTGCTTCTCTCAAGTCTTGGATTGATATGGTGGCCCGCGTGGGAAAGACTTTTGCCTATACAGAAACGGGTCCACAAGGTTTATTGAAAAATAAGCGTGCTATTGTGCTCGTGGCCTCTGGCGGCACGCAGCTCGGTAGCGAAATAGATTTTGCGACGCCATATTTGCGGCATGCTCTAGGTTTTATTGGCATAAGCGATGTGACTTTCATAGCAGCAGATGCTTTGGCACAGCAAGCCGAAGCCAAAATCCAATTGGCGTTTGAGGCGATTGAAAGCCTATAACCACAAAGACAGTGAGACGGAGGGCCAAATGACCCAAACAGTTAATATGGCAAGTGATTTAACTCTTCGTCCCGCAGAGGCCAGAGGCGTGGCCGATCATGGCTGGCTGAAATCCGCGCATAGTTTTTCTTTTGCCAATTATTATGACGCCAAACATATGCATTATGGCCCACTACGCGTCATTAATGATGATTGGATTGATGCCGGTGGCGGCTTTCCCATGCACCCGCATGATAATTACGAAATATTTTCCTATGTCGTAGAAGGACAATTAGAGCACAAAGATTCTATGGGAAATGGATCTGTGGTGAGTGCAGGCGGCGTCCAATATATGAGCGCCGGAACGGGCGTGCGTCATTCCGAATTTAACCCCAGTGAAACCTCGCCCGTAAGGCTGCTACAAATTTGGCTATTGCCAAATATACAGGATGAGGCCCCGCGATATAATGCTGTGGAAATCTCAGCCCAAGACAAAGATGGGACGCTAGCTTTGTTTCTATCTTCGGATGGGCGTGGAGACTCTCTGCATATTAAGGCTGATAGTGATATTTATGCCGCCACATTGGTACAGGGCCAAACCATAGAAACAAAGCTTGGTCATGACCGCATAGCTTGGGTGCAAATGGTAAAAGGGCATGTCACAGTAAATGGACAAACTTTACGACACGGAGACGGCCTAGCCATTGGGAGAGGCGGTCAAATTGTGTTTGAAAATGGAAGAGATGCCGAATTCATATATTTCGATATGGCAAAATAATTCATATCGCACAGTAGCGGCAATAGTTAGGGTGAGGGCGGAGTTATTATTTTTACGTTATAGCCTTTTTGTAATAGCTGTTCAGGTAATCCGTCTTCACCGATTAAATGCCCTGCGCCGACAGCTACAAAATCCACGCCAGCTCCTTGCATTTCATTGACTAAAATATCTAGCCACGCCTGATTACGCTTCTTAATCATGATGTTGTAAACTTCAGGGGATTCCGCTTTCATCTCGTCCAAGATTTCAGATTGTAGAAACTCTAAATCTCCGGTTGCCCATGCTTTGGCCATACTATCAATCATGGATTGACCTTCATTGATATCATCAAGGGTCGCATCGAGCATGGCGATTTGTTCAGCCTCAGGAATATCAGCCAGAAACTGTAATTGTTGTAGCCCCGTTTCAAATGATCTTACGGGCTTATTTGTGACGATCTGCTGAAGAACTGATTCAACGCCAAGTTCAGGATCGTAACCAGATTTTGACATTTGAATGAGGGGGATAGCCATGCTCGCCATCCAAGGCCGCATCGGGTCGAGACTGTTTTCTGGCATGCCCAATTCGCGCATAACATTTGACAGCTTAGCATAGGTGGCGTCAGGCAAAACTGAAGAGAGAGGGCGGTCTGGGCTTAGCCCAAGTGCCATTGTCTGCTGTTTAAAGGCTGGGTCGCGGCCCGTATCCGCAGGGACTTCATACCAAATTTCATCGGCTCGGGTGAGGGCGGCCATTAAGATTGGGCTTTGCCATTTTATATTTTGGGGCAGGATATGAAAGGTCGGATAAAGTATGACCTCGCTATCTTCATCCGTCACAGACCATATAACAGGCTGTGGCGCTGTGATTTCGGGGTCATCAACGGGCTGGGAGATAGGGGTCGATTCCTGACATGTCGAAAGCAGGAGCATGCTGACAGAGAGGAAACCAATTGAGAGTTTATGACCTGCCATAAAACTGCCTTTATAAAATCAGATGCAAGGAAAGGCTTAGGCCGCTTCCTTAATGGGTCAAGTTATAAAAGCTTAAGGCGGGGCAAGATAGGGAGAGCGCATAAATAAACCCCGCCTTTTTTCAAAGGCGGGGCGCTCTCCCCTCGTCTATGCGAGACTTTGTACTAATTTTACTAAATCAGAACTTTGGCTCTGCCAAGATAAAAATTAAATGGAAAACTTATCGGTTAATTTCGGCAAACCTTTGTAATGGATGGATTTGACAAACCTTGTTTCTTAAAAAAGGCAATCATCTCTGCATCACAGCGGTTAGTGGGACTAATGGATTGCTCATAGGTTTCAAATTCAACGCCATTATCAGAGTCACTGGCTTTTATTTGGAAAGCCAACTGGGCGTTATATTGGCTGTTTTGTGAAGCATGGGGCGGAACGACACCGAGGGAATATGGGGCATTTGACTTATAACTGCCTGTCCAATTACCAAGCGCGCCCGATTCCTTTTCATATGTCCCGGTAAAGGACTTACCTTTTTCAGAAAAGACTAAAGTCACATCTCCTTTAGGCACAATGCCGCGTTGAGAATCCATGCGACCCCATTTGCCGACGAATTTATAACCAGCCTTGTGGCGCTCCAATGTCCCTTTCAATGTTTTGTCGGGCGTTTGATAGTACCCGCCCAGCCAATATATAAGTCCTTCTGATGAGTCCCAAGCCGTCGTTAAATCCGGCATGACCTGGGCTTTCTCATAATAGTCATAAGGATGGTTCTTATAATCTGTTTTCAGCTTGACTGACTCTGTATTCTGATCAGAGAGGTCACAGCTTTGATCGGCTTTATTGTAATCAAATGACGTACAGACAAAATCTGTCCGACTGTTACAGGCCGTTTGACAATCTAAAACCGAGCCTTTTATCTTGGCTTTGTTATGACCAGATATCGCGGCATTGGGGGTTTTATTATAGCTCTGTGCCTGTGCCGTTGCCCCAAACCCCATAATGATAGTGGCTAGCGGTAAAGCCATGCATTTCAGTGTTCTTTTTAGTAAAATCATATGTCCCTCATATAGCTCTGCGCAAAGCTGTTAAGGTCTTCAAAAATGGAAATAGTTGCGCCCCTACCCCAATACGCCGCAGCGTATGGTTAAGGCTTATCACAGAAAGGGTATGATGAGAAATCAGAAGATAAAAAAAGCCCCGCAAATTTTGCGAGGCCCTGGGACTTTAATGCATGGTGTATTTAATGCGCCAGAACGGCCAATAATAAGAGCGCAATGATGTTTGTGATCTTAATCATTGGGTTCACGGCTGGACCCGCTGTATCCTTATAAGGATCACCCACTGTATCACCTGTGACCGAGGCTTTATGGGCTTCAGAGCCTTTACCGCCATGATGACCGTCTTCGATATATTTCTTGGCATTATCCCAAGCACCGCCGCCGGCTGTCATTGAGAGGGCAAGGAACAGACCAGTAACAATCACGCCCATTAACATCGCACCGAGTGCAGAGAGGGCATAGCTTGTCCCAATCTTACCGCCGCCTGTGACGAAATAGATAGTGAAATATAAAACGATAGGCGCCAAAATCGGTAGAAGCGAAGGCTTAATCATTTCTTTGATGGCTGCGCCTGTCAAAAGATCAACGGCCTTTGCATAATCTGGGCGAGATGTACCTTTCATAATACCAGGGTCGGCTTTGAATTGGCGGCGCACTTCTTCGACGATAGAACTCGCCGCGCGTCCGACGGACTGCATCGCCCAAGCGCCAAAGAGGTAAGGCAATAACCCACCCACAAATAACCCTACAATGACATAAGGATTTGTCAGGCTGAAATCGACCAAGACGCCAGATAAAGGATTATCGGGTTGATTAGAGAAGTACAGAATGTCTTGGTAATAGGCTGCAAAGAGCACCAAGGCCCCTAAACCTGCAGAACCAATGGCATAGCCTTTGGTCACAGCTTTGGTTGTATTGCCCACAGCATCCAAAGCATCCGTTGTATTACGGACTTCTGGGTCAAGTTCTGCCATCTCAGCAATGCCGCCGGCATTATCAGTGACAGGGCCAAAGGCGTCGAGCGCTACAATCATACCCGCAACGCCAAGCATGGCTGTCACAGCAATTGCGATGCCATAAAGACCGGCGAGGCTAAAAGTAATGATAATGCCTGCAACAATGATAAGGGCAGGGAGGGCTGTGGCTTCCATAGACACTGCAAGACCCTGGATAACATTAGTGCCGTGACCTGACTCAGAAGCTTCGGCAACAGAACGCACAGGACGATATTTCGTGCCCGTGTAATATTCTGTGACCATAACAATCAAAAAGGTAATCACGAGACCCACAACTGAGCAGAGGAATAATTCCATCCCTGTAAAGGTGTCGCCTGCGCCTGATGCGGTAATTCGTCCGGCTTCATCAATGGCATTCATGCCATTATCAAGCACAAACAGAGTGACGAGATAAATAGCGCCAACCGATAAAACCCCCGTTGCGATAAGGCCTTTATATAAAGCGCCCATAACATTGTCTGAACCTTTGCTAAGGCGGACAAAGAAGGTCCCAATGATAGAGGTCACAATACAAGCCGCGCCAATCGCCATTGGATATAGCATAAGATCAATTGCTGATGGGAATAGGATAGACCCTAAAACCATTGTGGCCGCAATGGTCACAACATAGGTTTCAAATAAGTCTGCCGCCATACCAGCGCAATCCCCGACATTATCACCGACATTATCGGCAATCGTGGCGGGGTTGCGGGGGTCATCTTCGGGAATTCCAGCTTCGACTTTACCAACAAGGTCTCCGCCAACATCAGCGCCTTTTGTAAAGATGCCGCCGCCGAGACGAGCAAAAACAGAAATCAATGACGCGCCCAAAGACAGCGAAACAAGACCGTCAATAACGCCGCGATTATCCGCGCCCATCGGCCCCGTCAAAATCATATAATAAACGGCAAGACCCAACAGCGCGAGACCGGCCACAAGCATGCCAGTAATGGCGCCTGCTTTAAAGGCCACATTCAAACCAGCGCCTAAGCTTTTACGCGAGGCTTCAGTTGTCCGCACATTCGCTTGTACGGAAACAAGCATGCCGACATAGCCCGCAATACCAGACAAAAATGCACCCAAGACAAAGCCAACAGGGGCAATGGCATTTCTAAAGAGAATGAAAAGTAGGATGGTGACAAACACCCCGACTATCGCAATCGTTTTATATTGTTTGTTTAGATAAGCTTTTGCGCCTTCTTGAATAGCGCCAGCAATTTCATTCATACGTTCATTGCCCGTGGAGGCTTTCATCAGGCCCGCACGGGTGACAATCCCGTACACCACAGCGAGCAAGCCCGCTGCGATAATTAAATATAGAGTGTTCATAACAGCTCTTCCCTATGCTTTACGCCGGGCGTCATTATACGGATTTACCCTCGCGACATTCTGATGGTCGCAAAGACGTCTCCGGCTATGTTATGAAGTTGGCCGTGTCGCCTTGTTTTTTATGTGGCGACACGCTTCCCCTCGCGAGTAATGAAGTTGGCCGTCCGCCCCAATGCTATTTGTTGCACTCTTTTTCGGACGCTTCCCTTCGCGTATGTTCACAGTTGCAAAACATCTTCTTGTCGTCAAGCAAGAGTTTTATAACGCAAGCGGCCCTAAATGGCGGTGGGGCTATAGTATGAATTATAGGTTCATCACTTTTTGGCGGATATCTGCTATCGCTATATCCGCATTTTTCGGCAGGCTTTGCGGATGAATAGGCTCCCCGAAAGTCAGGCGAAAGGTCTTACCTTTCTTATTTAAAAGTTCGTGGAATAGGGTGATATCACGAAGTTCAGGATTCAGCCGAGAAAAAAGATAATAGAGGCTTGAATTTCTCGCTTTGATATTAAGTGGGATAATCGGCGCGTTATACTTCTTTGCGATCATGGCCGCGGAGCTTTCCCACGGCTTTTCTTCGAGCCCATGCCACGTCATTTGCGCCAGTCGGCCCGATGGGAAAATGACGACGCAGCGCTGGGCCTCTAGGGCCTTTTTCATATCTACTAGGGTTTGCCGGGCCTTGGCATGACTGCGTTTATCTTTGACCCATTCTACTGGGATGATGATATCGTGCCCTTTGGGGATAACGCGCAGGGCATCAGCATTGGCCAAGTAGCAATGTTCTGGACGGCGATCGCTAATGGCTTGAAACACGGCTAACCCATCAGCCAGGCCGGTTGGATGATTGGCGATAATGATGCAGCGCCCAGAGCTTGGTAAATGACTCAATCCTTTAACAGCGGTACGGGGGCTGATGTGATCCGCCACGCGTTTAAAAGCTTGATAGCCAGTCAGGTTTCTTATGGAATCAGCTAAGAACACGGCTGCATCATAGGCGAGCATTCGGTAAAGGGCTGGGCGAACGACCTTAAACAGGCGGGGGCGCGCCATTAATTTGGGCGCGCGTTCGGCTATCAATTCTTCGACAATATGCATAGGGAGGTATAAAGCCTAAGCGTTAGAAAATTAAAAGGCTAATTTTTATGGGGTAAGGTTTCAGATCGGGATTTGATGACCTGTAAAATATTATTTTGAATATCGCCTAAAAATAATTCGCCCCATAGCGCACTATATCCATTAAGGGGTGTCGTCATTTTATACTCTGTATGAAGAACTAATTGCACTTTGTTTTCGGCCAAAGCTACGAGTTTATAACCACCGCTTTGTATTTTTAATACCTCGCCATCCGGTGAAATATGGCGGTCTGTGTGGTGTTGCAGGCTGTCATTAGGAAACACAAAATTCCATTCCAACGTTTTTTGAAAATCGGAACGCGTGATATGTTCTTCAAACGTAATACTCTCGCCCCAATAACTCGTCCGTATCGCGCCGATGCCATGACCGACCATGCGCGCCGCGTCCGGCCGAGGCAGGCCAATAACATCTTGGGAAAGATTCCAACGGCCTTCCTCGGCAGTTATATTGTCTATGTGATGTATATAGCTCCAAACGGCTTCCGTGGGCGCGTCAATTATAATGGCTCTTTTGACCTGGCGATAATCGGTTGAAAGCGGGGTGGTGCTGTCAATAATGAGGGCCAAAATAGGCATGAGCATAAGGCTTGAGCAAAGAAAAGTAGACTGATTGATAAATTTCTTATGAAGGCTGCGAACCGTTAAGCCGCCTGCAATGGCACTCAGCAGCCATATGGGGCTCAGCATGACCATACAGATAACGCCTTCACCCAGTATAAGGCTACCAAGAAAAAGCACGGCAAGCATGAATAGTGTTGGCGCGGTAATGTAGAGCTTGGTGTGTCCTTGCCGTAATTTTGTGCCTTTGGGGTCGATTAGAAAGACACCCCACGCTCCAATAGTATAAGGAATGGCAATAAGAACCGTCAGAGAACTGGCTAAGGCTGACCATCCGCGGGCAACGCCGGATAATGCATACAAACCTAGAGCGACGGCCAAGAGGCATAAAAATATTAACCCTAATCGCCACACTACATATCCCGCAGGATGACTTGTAAATTTAGGGTTGAATCTCTTGGACATATAATCAGTTTACTTAATTATCTTAAGACGATGAATGTTTAATTTGAGTCTTTAGCGGCCATAAAAAAAGCCGCCCTAAAAGAGCGGCTTTCAAAAATTTATTTAACGCAGTGACTATTTACGTGTCGCTCGTTTTGCAGGTGCTTTCTTTGCCGCAGTTGTCTTGCCGATAGGCTTAACATTTGCAGGCGGGAAAGCGTTGTTTAGCACTTTTCCTGCCCAGTCGCGACCGCCAATACCAAAAGCAATAGCGCCAGCAACAGCAGAGCCGATAACCAAAGCACCAAAGGCCATTGGGATGATATCGCCATTCGGGTCAAGGCTAGACAAACCAAGGAAGATAAAGATCAGCATGAAAACATATTTTACCAAAGTCGCGATTTTCGGGCTGATGATTGACGCCATGAAACGGCTGATGAAGTTTGCCAAGAATACACCGATAACGATGAGGATAGCGGCTTGTAGAAGTTCACCACCAAATTCTTGCACAGCACCAAAGGCGCGAGATAAGCTGTCATTACCGAGAATGTTCACAGCGGCAGAGACGCCGATGACCAAGATGATAAGGAAAGCGACATAGCCTGCTGTTTTAGAGGGTGACGTCTTAAGACCTTCACCATCGTCGAGCATCATGACTTGGTTGACAGAGTTATCAAAACCAAGGCTTGGCAAGAAGCTGGCCAAGAAATTGGAAACAAACTTACCAATAAAGATAGAGGCTGCCAAAACAAGCGACGCAGCGACGAGTTGTGGAATGTACCCTAAGAAGCCTTCAAGCATATTTGAAAGCGGAATAGAGACTTCTTCGAAATCCAAAATACCAAGCGCAGCCACGATAACAGGCACGATAATAAGAACGAATACCAAAGTTCCCAAAGCTTTTGCCAAAGACCCCGTTGAACCAGAGGCATTCGCAACGCCAGTTTTCGACATAAGCGTATCAACTTGCGCGGCTTCCAAAGTTGAAGTCGTCGCGTTCTTGGCAACTTTTGCAATAATGTAACCAATGAACAGTGTGAAACCAAATCCAATAAGCTTTGGAATAATGTCCGCAATATTACGGAACAAAGTTTCGACGGGCTCTAGATAGGCGCCCATGCTTAGGCGTGAGAGAGCCAGATAAAGCGTATAAAGAATAGCTAGCCAGAAGATGGCTTTGCCGATTGAATTCCCGATATTACCCCCTGTTGTCTGAGCATTTTTACCAAAGCTTGTGCGGTTGATACCGCCTGCAACAAGGCCTTTTAATACATAAGCGACAACGATGCCGACTATCAAAATGACAGCGGCGGCAACATAGTTGCCCAGCGGCATGTTCTCAAACATGGCGTTAAATTGATCCATAATTTTCTCCCTCCAAGGATAATAGGTTCAGATTCCCAAAAGACTGGGAATGATAAAGATACGCGCCTTATCGAAGTTCGCGCCTGAACGTTACCTTAACAATAATTTAAGGTAAAATCACGGGTTGAGTTTGGCAAAGACTGCGTTTTCTTCTCTTTTTTTGAAAATCTCGGTGCCGACGAGGCGTGCGCAGGCTTTATAGAGGCTTGACCCTGCAAAAAGCTTAGGCAAAGACGCCATTATGGCTCCTATCCGTAACAAACCGCTTTTCTATGGGCTTTGTGCCTTGTCTTTTGGCGTCTTGGCTTTGGCGATTATCCTCATCACAATTAAGTAGTAACTATGTCCGTTCGCGTGCAACTGGAAGACTGTATTCACCAAGGTCAATTAGAACGAGACCCTGCGCAGCTTTCTGCGGCCAGCGCGCTGGATGATTTATTGACTCGTTTAGAGACGAAGCCGCGCCCGGGTTTCTTTGGTAAGCTATTTGGCGGGCGGGCTGATGTGATAAAAGGGTTGTATCTTTGGGGCGGCGTCGGCCGCGGTAAATCCATGTTGATGGATTGGTTTTTTGATAAGGCTTCGATAGAGGCGAAACAGCGCGTTCACTTCCATGCCTTTATGCTGGATGTTCACACGCGAATAAATGCGCGGCGTAAATCCAAAGACAATGACGGCGACCCGATTGTCCCTGTCGCGAAAGATATCGCCAAAGCAGCCGAGCTGTTATGCTTTGATGAGTTCCATGTAACGGACATCGCCGACGCGATGATACTCTCGCGCTTGTTTGATGCGCTATGGGCCGAAGGCGTTATTGTCGTCGCGACATCCAACCGCCCACCCGAAGACCTGTATAAAAATGGCCTGAACCGTGCCCTTTTCGAACCGTTCATAGCGCGGATGCCGACATATTTAGTCATACATGAATTTGCAGGCGAGACAGACCACCGCCTGCGACAGCTGCAATCCGCGCCAGTTTATTATACCCCGCTTGGCAAGACGGCAGACGCAGGTGTCGAAGCGGCGTGGCAAAGGTTGATTGGCGGAGCTACACCGCGAGAGACGGTCTTGACCGTACAGGGGCGAGAGCTGATTTTACGCCGAACGGCGGCGGGTACGGCGCGGGCGGGCTTTGCTCGGCTCTGTGATAATAATCTCGGCGCGGCGGATTATCTGCGCCTCGCTCAAGCTTTTCAAACACTGATATTAGAAAACGTCCCCAAAATGGGCCCCGATAGCCGTAACCAAGCCAAACGTTTCGTCACGCTTGTTGACGCCCTTTATGAAACTCGCACAAAATTAGTGATGAGCGCCGCAACCGAGCCCCAAGATCTCTATCCTGCAGGCGACGGCGCTTTTGAATTTGAACGCACTGTCAGCCGATTGGTTGAGATGCGAAGCACAGAATATTTAGCCGAGAGACGGGTTCTCGGGACGTCAGAATAAACCGAATGAACACAGGCGATATTATACAAAATTGAAGACTAGGACTGAGTAACTCACCATTGCATCCACACGGCCATAGGTCTAAACCCCACCCAAATTCTTTTGCCTTAATGGAGACACCTATGGCACGCGCAAAAATCGCCCTTATCGGCGCCGGTATGATCGGCGGAACTTTGGCTCACATCGCGGCACGCGAAGAGCTTGGAGATGTTGTTCTTTTCGATATTTTCGAAGGCACAGCCAAAGGTAAAGCGCTTGACCTGTCCGAAGCGTCGCCAGTCTTTGGTAAAGATTCAAACCTAAAAGGCACAAATGATTATGCCGACATTGCAGGCGCAGATGTTTGCATCATCACAGCGGGCTTCCCGCGTAAGCCAGGCATGGACCGTTCAGAGCTTATCGGGAAAAACCTGGGCGTCATTAAACAAGTTGCAGAAGGTATTAAACAATATGCTCCAAAAGCTTTTGTTATCTGTATTACTAATCCGCTAGACGCTATGGTCTGGGCTTTGCAAAAGTTCTCTGGTCTTCAGCCGCGCAAAGTTGTCGGTATGGCCGGCGTTCTTGATAGCGCGCGTTTCCGTTATTTCCTTGCAGATGAATTTGGCTGTTCGGTCGAAGACGTTCACGCTTCTGTTCTGGGTGGCCACGGCGACACAATGGTGCCGCTCGTACGCTATTCAACCGTGAACGGTGTGCCTCTGCCAGATCTTATCAAAATGAAGTGGACAACACAGGAACGCGTTGACGCGATTGTTGAACGTACACGTAAAGGCGGCGGCGAAATTGTTGGCCTTCTTGGCAATGGTTCTGCATTTTATGCTCCAGCTGAATCTGCTATTGAAATGGCGAAATCATATCTTCGCGATAAGAAACGTATCTTGCCTTGTGCGGTTCGTCTTTCTGGTCAAATCGCAGGTGTTCGCGGTCTTTATGTTGGCGCACCCGCTATGATCGGTGCGCGCGGCGTTGAAAAAGTCATGAATATCCGTCTGAAAGCCGATGAACGCGAAATGTTCATGAACTCAGTCGCAGCGGTTGAGAAAATCATCGCCGATTGTCAGGAAATGGAACCTTCATTGAAAGACTAATGCCTATAAGAGGCAAAACATTTAATTTTGAATGATGAAAGCGGCTCTTTGGGGCCGCTTTTTTATTAGCATCCTCACTAATTTCGCTACGCTTCGTGTCGTTCGTATGTATAGGTCTCTGGTCAGGTGACCGTCCCGCGGAGATGTCCTCTTTATCAGGTTTCCCTAATGAGCTCGACCCTGGATGGCGAGCGAGGGTATTCACCTGTCCAGCCTATCTTAGTTATAAAACAGTCTCTATCCTGCACCCCGGCTTTGTATGACCTATAGACATCATGGGTTCCCCGATTTAGCAAAGCGAGAATTTTGCTCTGATTTGGAGGTAACGTGAAACGTCTTATAGGTATCAGTGCGGCTGCACTCTTAATGGCATGCCAGCCTGCCAGTTCTGAAAAACAGGCCGCCGCGCCGATAGATATGGCGCAAACGATAGATTATTTTGAAGGCGCTTGGACGCCTCAGCAAACTGGGCCTCTTCTTGATAAGACTATGCGTTTGAGATTTCCTTATGACGCGTCCTTGCTTAGCGCCGGTGAACAAGAGGCTGTCAAAGAATTATTGGCGGCGGGTGCACGATTACATTCATTATATCTTGACCAAGTGCATCCGCAGTCACGCGCCGTAGAGGCGGCGATGGCGGGAACTGACAGACAAGATTTAAAAGATCTTTTCCGTATGATGAAGGGCCCGATTGCGACGACATTAGAGAACACGCGGGAACCTTTTTTAAATGTTGCAGCCTCGACGACGCCGCGCAATGTCTACCCTTCGGACAGTAGCCGCGAGGCGTTGGATGCTTTCATCGCGGCGCATCCCGAAAAAAAGAGTGATTTATTACATCTACGCTCCGTTGTGAAAAATGCCAATGACGCGAATAAAGCCGAAGCCTTGGCAACATTAGACGCGCACCCCGCATTAGAGGTTCTACATCCAGGTCTGATCGAGACAATTAAACAGGCTGAAGGGTATTTTGCTTTGCCATATTCCGTGGCCTATGCCGAAGATATTCTCTTTGTTTATGACCGCTTGATGGCTGCGGCGTCAGCTATTGAAAATGATGATGTGTCATTTGCGCGTTTCCTACGCCTAAGGGCACGCGATCTCTTGGCTGATGATTATGATGGCGGCGATGCGACATGGGTGACGGGTAATTTTACGGGCAATCTTAATGCGCAAATTGGCAGCTACGAAACTTATGACGATGCGCTTTATGGGGTGAAAAGTTTTTTCAGCCTGTCATTGCTTCAGCGGGACAAAGAAAAGAGTGAGGAGCTGGCCTCTAGCATTGGGGATATTCAAGAGATTGAAGACAGCTTGCCCTATGCCGCGAATAAAACGGTACGTTCAAATATTCCGGTGAGCGTCTATAATATCATTGCGGACTTCGGACAGGCTAGGGGAACGAATACAGCGACAATTTTACCAAATGAGGGGCATTTATCGCGTCAATTCGGACGGACTATACTGATCCGTTCGACGGTGTTGCGAAATGAAGAGATATTTGAAGAATCTCTCTCTGCGTTTCGCGCAGCAACCTCAGCAAATCATCACGATGATTTGGGGATAAATGGGAATTTCTACCGAACGCTTTGGCACGAAATTGGACATTATATGGGGCCAGACCAGACAAAGATTGGCGAGGACATTGATGCGGCCTTACAAGACAATGCTGATCTGATCGAAGAGATGAAAGCGGATTTAGTCTCTCTGTTCTCGGCGCTGAAACTATATAAAGCAGGGAATTATACAGAGGCGCAACTTCGCTCTATTTATGCGGGCGGAATATTACGGGTCCTGAATAAAAATAGACCGCGCCGCGAGCAGGCCTATGGCACCATGCAGCTGGTTCAATGGAATTGGTTTTTGGATAAAGGCGTTTTGACGTTTGATGAGGGTAAGCTCAGTATTCATTATGATAAATACCCTGCGGCCGTGGAATCGCTTTTGACTGAGGTTTTAAACCTTCAATATCAAGGTAATCGAGAGGCCGCGGCGGCTTTCGTGGATGAGTGGACAGCGTGGGATAAAGATTTACATGGCGTTATAGGGGCGGCGATGAAAGCCTCTGAAACATCACGCTTTCGTCTCGTGACCTACGAGGCTCTCGGAGAATAAGAGGCGGGCGCAAAGGTGCCGGCTCAGCTATAAGTTTTGTACAGCTGCTATGCAGGGTGCGACGGCTTTGTGACTTGACGAAACCGCTTTAAAAAGGCTTGTTACCCAGATGTTATGGCTTGATGCATTTTTGCGGATTGGCGCGATTATGCTCCTCTCTATGTCCGCTATTTTGTCGGTGCGCGACCGCCTGACGTGGCGGCCCGCTATCTATATCGTGCTTGTCGCCATCAGCGTGTCAGCCATGTTGATAGCATCCGCGCCCGAGGCTTTAATGCCGCCTTTAGCAGTATTATGGCCTGCTCTCATCGTTGAATCAGCGAGCGTTGTTTTTATTTGGTGGTTCGGACTTGCCTTATTTCGTGATGGATTTGAATTAAAATGGCCGCATTGGGTGATACTCGCCGTCACGGTCGGTCTCAGATTGCCGCAGAATATAACGCAATTATCTGATGTGATTAGTTATCCCCCTATTCTGGCCATTTTGTGCGAAGTCGTCGTTTTGGGTATGATGGTGCATTTGGCTGTCGCGATTATCCGCGAAGGCCGCGATGATTTGGTGACGACGAGGCGGGATTCGCGGGCTTATTTTATTGGGGCGCTTTTAGCCTCTGTCATCATTTCTTCGATGACGAGCCAAGGGGCGGCGCAAGGCTGGTTTCCTATTTCAATTGAGGAAGCCCGCATCATTAAGTCCTTTAGTGTTTTCCCTCTGGCGCTCTGGTTTAATTTATGGCTGAGCCAATTAAATCTTGAGAATCTCAGTTTTGAGACGGAAGCCGAAATTGAAGCCGTTGAGACGCCGATTGACCCGCGAGATACTCAGCTTTTAACGGAGCTGCGATCGGCGATGGAAGTCGAGAAAATATACCGTGAGGCCGGTTTAACGATCCGGGAACTTGCGGAACATTTAAATACGCCTGAACATCGTCTGCGTAGCTTAATTAACCAAGGCCTCGGCTACCGTAATTTTTCGGCCTTTCTAAACAGTTATAGAATTGAGGCCGTGAAAGACCAGTTAAGCGACCCAGATAAGCTCCGTATTCCTATTCTGACTTTGGCAATGGATGTTGGATATAACTCATTAGCGCCCTTTAATCGCGCTTTTCGGGCGATTGAGGGCATGACGCCAACGGCCTATCGGCAACAACGGTTACAGAACGAAACCGCCGCCCCATAAGCCCTGACTGATTGAAACTGAAAAGGTCTGATTGATTTTAAAATCGACTGTAAATTTTCAACATTGATAAGATATCTCCTCTCTGACCTAGTATCTATTCACACAAATTATAGCCGTAATATTGCGGTGGTTTCTGGCTCCGTTCCCGAGCCTAAATGGAGTGTCAAAATGACTTATATTAAAATTTCTAAGACCGTTCTTTTGTCGGCTATTGCATCTGCAGCCCTTATCGCCACACCTGCATTCGCAGCCTCTAACAAAGAGGTTCAAAAGTGCCGCACAGCCTTTACAGAAAGCGGTGATCTCGACATGTCTCAATACCGTCTTCGTTATGAACGCGAGGAAGGCAAACGTACAAAAACCATTCATTTTACGGCTATCCCGCATGACCGCACAGAAGCTTTGGATGTGACCTGTACCTTAAAGCGTACAAAAGTTATCTCACTCAATGCGGGTAACGGCGAAGTTAAGCTTATGGCGGCCAACTCAAAGTCATAACCTTTCTTGATCTGACTTTATTTAATTTCTGATGAAACTTGCACGCTGTATCTTAGATGCGGCGTGTTTTTTATTCAGAATCAAGTAACTTTTGTAAATCTGTTGGAATAGGCAGGGTTTTAATCGCTGATATATTCGCGCCGCCAGTATTGCCTTCTGGCACCCAATTAAATAGCGCCGCTGGAAACACGGCTAATATCCGGAGGCTTTGACCGGTGATTTCTTTGACGTCTCGGCGTTTCAATCCAAAGCGAAACATCCAAAGGTGGGTTTGTAAGTGTGGCCAGAAATAGCGCTGACCCAAAATATGAGCGCGCTCTAAATGATAAAAGGCCGTCTTCCATGCATGGTTTTCATAAGCTTGACGCGCGGCCGTCATTTCCGAGTGGAACCCCGCTTTTAGGATAGGCTGCATGGCACTATATTATTCACGAGAGAGTCGCCGAGCATCTAAAGGACCGAGCTGCTCACTTCGGCTTTTTCCTTCTATGACCCATGTCACAAAATGCTGGCAGTTATTAAAGAGCGCATTATAGCGCTGCCCTTTTCTAAGGCGTGCGCGCGCCACTAATTCTGCGCCATCTATATTTGCCTGGCCACTAATAGGAAAGACCTTATTCCCATTAGAAAAATCTTGCATATCTGTTTCTTCTACGCGGCCAAAACGCGCTGAGGAATGTATGACTGTGCCGTAGCCTGTTGCAATTCCATAATGCCGAATAAAGCCATAAGCCCTCACCTGTAAAAGGGTGCCTGCTGGATAGACAGTGTTTGTACGCTCGAATGGGTAATCGCTCATGAAGCTATATATAAGCTATTTCACCTCAATTTGAAAGTGGGGCAATTAAAAGAGAGAGCTAAGCAAAGCCAAGCAAAAATATTAAAGCCCCAACCAATAAAGGGGTTGAGGCTCAAATAGATAATTATGTGAAGAGAGCTAGCGCTTAATTCACTTGGACGGTTTTATTAGTATAAACCCGGCCTTTATATTGATATGTTTCCGTGTTGAGGGTTGTCACGTTCAATGTGGGGTCAGGCAAAGCCTCAACAGGAATGGTTTGATTGATATAAACATTACCATTTTCGTCTGTGACGCGGATCATATCACCCGTGGCAATCGCGCCTAACACTTCGGACTTTTTGTCCATTTCAATATATGTAACGCTCGCGCGTTGGTCTTCTTGCGCAGAAGATTGCGACTCAGCTTTCAATGCTTGTGAGTCTTTAGCAGCCTTATCACCGGCAAAGGCATTGGGTGCGGCCAAAAGTGAGAGGGCTGTAAGAGCCGAAATAACCTTAATATTAGACATAGCAGAATTCCTTCCTTGTTATGTGAAAGATTAACGGCTGCTACCTAATTTAGTTCCCAAATTTTAGACGCGGTAATTCTAAAGTGTGTTTAATGCCTGAAATGGCGCATTCCCGTAAAGACCATAGCGATATTATTCTCATCAGCGGCTTTGATGACTTCGTCATCACGAATTGACCCACCGGGTTGAATAATGGCCGTTGCCCCTGCCGCTGCGGCGGCGAGCATACCATCCGCGAAAGGAAAGAATGCATCGGATGCACAGGCACAGCCATGCGTATGCGGAGTTTCCCATCCTGCCGATTCTTGCGCGTCAACTGCTTTGCGCGCCGCAATACGAGCGGAATCGATACGGCTCATTTGGCCGGCTCCGATGCCCGCCGTTGACCCGTCTTTGACATAAATAATAGCATTAGATTTTACGTGTTTCGCCACTTTCCAAGCCATACGAAGATCTGCCATTTCCGTCTCGGTTGGGGCCCGTTTGGTGACAACTTTTAAATCTTCATCGGCCACATAACCATTGTCCCGGTCTTGAACCAAAATACCGCCGCCGACATTACGCTGCGTCATAGAGGGCGCTTTCGGGTCGGGGAGATCTCCTACTATTAAGAGGCGTAAGTTTTTCTTTTTTGCAAATAGGGCAATAGCATCATCATCTGCACTTGGCGCAATGACGACTTCGGTAAAGACTTTTAAGATTTCTTTTGCGGTGTCTTTGTCAAGGCGGCCGTTCAAAGCCACAATACCACCAAAAGCGGAAACGGGGTCACAGGCCAGGGCGTTTTTATAGGCTTCGACAAAGCTGTTCGCTACGGCGACGCCGCAAGGGTTAGCATGTTTGATAATGGCCACAGCGGGTTTATCGCCTGCATCGGCGCGGCCAAACTCGGCGACGAGTTCATAGGCGGCATCTGTATCATTGATATTGTTATAAGATAAAGCTTTGCCCTGAAACTGGGTGGCTGTGGCCACTCCGGGCCGGTTTGATCCATCTGTATAAAAGGCCGCAGTTTGATGTGGGTTTTCCCCATAACGAAGCTCTTGTTTCAACGTGCCACCTTGGGCGCTAAAAGCTGGCGTTCCGCTAAGCTGTGAAGCAAACCAATTAGCAATGGCGGCGTCATAGGCCGCAGAGCGTGCATAGGTTTTGGCGGCGAGTTTTTGGCGCAGGGTCCCTGTGGTCATTCCATCATTTGCGTCCATGTCAGATAAAACGGCGTCAACATCATCCGCATCTGTACAAACAGCGACGTGAGCATGGTTCTTGGCCGCGGCGCGGATCATTGCTGGCCCGCCAATGTCAATATTTTCTACACACATTTCATAAGACCCGCCCGAAGCCACGGCCTTTTCAAATGGGTAGAGATTAACAATCAAGAGGTCGATAGAAAGAATACCATGCGTGTGCATTGCGTCCTTATGAGATTCTAGATCCCGATCACCAAGAAGCCCGCCATGCACCATAGGGTGCAATGTCTTGACGCGGCCATCCATCATTTCTGGAAATTTTGTTAATTCTGAAACGTCTTTAACGGGAATGCCTGCGGCCAGAATGGCTTTGTGTGTGCCACCTGTAGAGACTAGTTTTACGCCGCGTTCATGCAAAGCTTTGGCTTGATCAATGAGACGGGATTTGTCCGAGACTGAAATCAGGGCCCTTTTGACAGCGGAGAGGCGAGCAGGGTCAAAATCGGGGAGGTCAGGATTTGGGCTTGGCATGGCTCAACCTTTATAACGAAACCGAAGCGGCTATGAATTTACCCGCGCCCCTAACATGGCGTGTGATAAAGGGAAACCCTTTCGCATCTAGACAATTGGAATAGGGGGTAATTCTAAGCGTATTAAGCGCTTTAATGCCTATTTTCGAGCCGCCGGAAAGACCAGCGTACACGATTGGTACGGCCTTCGCCGTCATTATCAGAAAGGGCTCGCCCTGAGATAACAAGTTGTTGGCATTTAACGGGCTTATGGCCCTCGCCCAGATAAACGGAGTCCTCTAAGGTAAGAGGGCCGCCATCCGTTCGAAACCGCCAACCTGCCTGACCTTTATGGACGATAAGGGCGCTAGATTGATCTTGGCTTAAGCTGACGCGTACATCTGGATGAAAATGAAACCGTATGTCAAAGGGGCGTTCTTCTCGTGAAAGCGGTGAATGACCGAGCGGAACATAAAGACTATCTTCACCGCGAATATCCATGCCATCCGTAGACATAAAGAGCCGCCGCCGATGCGCTAGGCCCGTGCTAGGCACATAACCGCTATGGGTGCTTTCAACCCAGATGCCTGCCTCTTGTTCTTTGTGTTGGGCTTTAACGGGGCCGGCTTCTTTTAGCACAGCTTCCCCCCAATATTTACTCATCCAGTTTTTCGGAAGTAACTGTCCAGGGGAGCTTGAATCAAGCGTTAAGGTAGAGTGCGCTGCGGATGAGCGGATAGGTCTGCGCCAACCTAGAGCTTGGCTTTCATTCCACCCGCAATTGACGAGTAAACGCCCAAGGTCTGTTGATATTTCTAAGGCTAAAGGCGCTAGGTGAGCTTCTGTATCATAACCTACGGGCGGCGTTGTTCCCCCATCAAGAATGAGTATGGTTTGCCCTGCCGCCAAGCGTTGATATTTTGTATGATGCCCATATGCAAAGGGTTTCGCCTCACCCGGGGCAGCTTGTAAAATGGTTGAAATGCGGTTCGCATCATTGGGCCCGCCTCCTTGAAAACAGGCTAAAGCGCCGTCCCCATGACAGAAAAAGGCTACCATTGGCACCATTCTATCGATTGCACGGCTGAGAGTGCGGGAGCCTTCGACGCCTCTATCCGCCAATAAAAGGTCTAGGGTCAAAAGGACGTCCAAGCAATTCAGGGTCGTCTCTGGATTGCGCGATATATGGCCGCCATCAGGTAAAATTTGCTTTTCAATTTCATCGTCCAGCCAATCCAACCCACGGGCAAGATAACCGTCAGACTTTTCAGTTAGCCGGGCTCCAAATAATGTGAGGGTGGCGGCCGCTTGAAGTTTGAGAAAGGATGAGGGCAGGGGTTTATAATGTTGGCGCAAATATTTCATCTGACGCATAACTATCGCGCGCCGTGTTGCCGCTTTTGCGCTGGCATTGTCCGATGACAAAACAGGGGACCAATGTACCATCCAATACCAAAGACGCGGCGTTAATATTGCTGTGTCCCAGTTGAAATTATTCCACTGCCCATAATGGGTAATCCAGTTATCAACTAAACCCCGCAGACGAATGGCGGCAGCTTTTTCTTCGACCTTACCCTTAGCTTTGGGCCCTACGGATAGGAGGTCATTCATCCATGTAAAGCTATGCAGCCAAGCGGCATAAGAGACCGAAGGCATATTGACGGTCCAAGGGTCCCCTTGAGAGCCGACATCGACAGATTGGCCGCTATAGTTAAACTGACCAGAGAGTATATCTTGCCCGATTTTTTTGTCGCCATAGTGATAGCCGGGTGTCATGACATGAAAGGCTCCAGGCCGGCCAGCCCTGAGGCGCATAGGCCGCAAAGGTTCCGTCAACCCAGAGCGAAGAGATTTCAGTTTTCCTGAAACAGCCCTGAAAAACAAACGAGGCGTGGATATGCGAACAGTAGACACGGGCGCGATTCTCTTACCTTAAGCAACCTTTGTCGTGGATCTATTTGCATCGCGAATGGCCGCAATGTTTTCGGCATAACTGCCACTACCGTTGAATACAGCGCTGCCTGCGACAAGTGCTGTTGCACCGGCCTCAATACAATCTATAGCCGTTTTCGGGTTAACCCCTCCGTCAACTTCTAGAATAATGTCACGGCCTGTCGCGTCAATTTTTTTACGGAGGCGTCTGATTTTATCGACTTGGGATTCAATGAAACTTTGCCCGCCAAAACCCGGATTTACACTCATAACTAAGATAAGATCGAGAAGGTCTATAACGGGGTCAACAACATCAACAGGCGTGCCCGGATTGAGTACAAGACCAGCTTTCTTTCCTGCAGATTTGATGGATTGCAAACTACGGTGCAAATGCGGGCCGGAATCGGGGTGGATAGAGATGATATCAGCTCCAGCTTCGATAAACGCAGGTATCAACGTATCCACGGGAGATATCATTAAATGAACATCAAAAGGTTTGGTTGTGTGCGGACGAAGGGCCTTAACGACCATTGGCCCAATGGTAAGATTGGGCACATAATGACCATCCATAACATCAATATGGATCATATCCGCCCCTGCGATATCAATATCTTTGACGGCCTGGCCTAGGGCTGAAAAGTCAGCGGAAAGAATTGAAGGGGAAATTAATGGAGGTTGAGAACGCGGCATGAAGACAGCTCTTTTTTAAATGTATTCTTTCCTATCAGCCGCAAGAAATTCACGCAAGATAAGTGTGGAGCCACTCTGTTATTATCGCTCTGTTTACCTGCGCGTAAAAGCGACAAGAAAGAGTGCCTTCGTTTAGTCTCGAGAGACAACTATGTGGCCATAAAAAAGACCCGCTCAAGGCGGGTCTAAAATTCTAAATCTTCGTAAAAGGCTAAACCATTTTATTTACGGATTGGACGGTAATCTGATGAGCTATAGCTCCCAGTAGAATAGCCATAAGTTGCGCCAGCATCACCTGAATAGGTTGTCGTTGAGCTGCTTGTATATGTGCTTCCGCTTTGTAGGCAGGTTCCGTCAGCTTGCTGTGTTGTACCAGCTGGGCAAGATACGTTTGAAGCGCTGTATCCAGAACTATAGCTAGAGGTGCTTCCTGTGTAGGTTGTTCCGCTAGAGTATGTCGTCCCAGATGAATAGCTTGAGCTGTGCTGCATACATGTACCGTCGCCTTGCATTGTTGTGCCAGCAGGGCAATCAGCGGCTGAAGTTGTTGTAGAATATGTCGTAGTCGGCGCTGTATAAGTCGATGTTACAGGCGCTGAGTAAGTGGTTGTTGAGCTGTAAGAGCTTGAACCTTGAAGACATGTACCATCCGCTTGCAGCGAAGTACCTGCAGGGCAATTTGCAGGCTCAGAACCATATTGCGCATAAGATTCGGTATAAGTTGTTGTTGGCCCAGTATATGTCTGAACTGGCTGTGCATAGACAGGCGCCGGCGCCGCACATCCAACTGGCGCAACTGCGACAGGTGATGCGTAACCGCAATCAACGTAACCTGCATTACCGATCATCGGGCCGTGTTGCACAACCGGTGCCGTGGCTAAGTGACCGTAACGTGAAGATTCATAACGCTCGACGTTATGAGGTGTCTGTGTACATGTAGTGCCACAGTTTTGAGCGCTCTCATAGCTGTAGACATCGCCATAGCGGCTAGATTGAGCACTTGCGGTTGAAACCGTTGCGGCAAAAGCCAAAGTGCTTAACGCGGTAATCGCTGAAGCGCGTAAATAAGTTTGCGTGCTCATTTTGAGCCTCCCATTTTGAAACATCACCAAGGCATTCCTGCAAAGGTTAGACCAAGTTTTTATTAACATGGTCTAAATTATACAAAAAATGTGTGTTTTTTAAATTTCCACATCATTTTTCCAGCGAGGCCTGCAGGATTGCCATATAAAAGCCATCCATTCCGCCATTTTCACTCTGAAAATAGGGAAAAGTTCGCACGCCCAACCCGATTTCTGCGTCTTTCAACGCTTCAATACGCTTTGATGCTACTATGGAAATAGGGCGAAAATCAGGCCTTTCTCCTAAAAAGCGAATCACGCGCGGCTCGCCTTCTTCTGGTTGTAACGAACAGGTTGCAAACACTAAGAGCCCGCCCGGCTTTAATAAAGTTGCTGCTTTCGGCAGCAATTTGTCTTGTAATCGAACAAGTTGGCTGAGAGTTTTAGGCGTGCGGTTATAAAGCACATCAGGGTGACGGCGGAATGTGCCCGTGGCTGTGCAGGGCGCATCTAGTAAAATAATATCAAAACGGTCCTGCGTTTCCCATTCTAGGGCATCCGCGCAAACGACATTGGCCTTGAGCTGTGTCCGTTCTAGGTTTTCATGAAGACGTTCCAACCGAGTTTCAGATTTGTCCAGGGCCGTTACCTTGGCGCCCATTGCAGCCAATTGAAGAGTTTTACCGCCGGGCGCTGCGCAGAGGTCTAATACGGCTTTATCTTGGAGTTTGCCTTCGAGGTGATCGGATAGAAACCGAACAGGTAAGCTTGCCGCTATGTCTTGGGCCCACCATTCACCTGTGGAATAGCCTTCTAGCGCCGCGACATTACCAATGTTTGGCAGACGAACCGTCCCAGGAGATATAGCCTTGCCGCCTAAGGTTTCGGCCCATTTGTCTGTGTTGGCTTTTGTTTCATCTTTTAGTGTTAGGTCCAAAGGAGGGTCTTTTATAAGCTGCAGAGAGATTTTGCGTACAGCGGGCCTTCCATAGCTACGCTCCCATGCCCCTCTGATCCATCCCGGAATATTTGCTCGCGGTGCTTCGGCACCTGCGAGGCGCGGGCCATCTGTTACCACTTTTCGTAAGACAGCATTCGCCATATTAGCAAAACCAGCTGTAGCTTTCTTCGCTTTCAATAGCTCTACGGTTTCCCCAACGGCCGCATGAGCAGGCGTGCCAAGAAACAGAATTTGAGCCGCGGCCGTTTCAAGGACGGCTTGAATAAAGGCGGGTGGTGCTTTGCGAATAAGCGGTTTCAAGGCCGCTTTTATTTGCCCTGCACGGCGAAAGGTTGTCGCGGCGATTAGACGGGCGAAAGCTCTGTCGCGGGGATCAAGGTCATTATATTCTGGCAGGGCGGATAAGACAGTTTCCAAGGGCAGGCCATCTTGTTTAACGTTTCGAACGGCCGAAGCCGCGCATTGCCGTGTCATTTGTGCTGAGCTTAGGGGGCGCTCTATAAAGGCAGGACGTCGGTCATTTCCTCGATTGTCGTCGCGTCGTTTATCGTCTCCGCGCTTGCGCCCATGGGGCGAAAAGCCTTTGCCTGACGAGGTATTTCGAGGGCGCGGTTTATGTGGGCGGTCATTCATTCTGCCGCGCCTAGCAGAGGGGGGTAAATTTAGCAATCATAGAGGTCTCTGCACATAATTCATTTCTTGAAGAAAGTTAAAACCGCAGAGACAATGCAATCCGCAGATTTAGAGTAGGAAAGTGTTGAAAATTCTGCTGTTCCGCGTATGTAAGCGTCTGATTTTATTTAAGGTAGATACCCCTTCTCATGGCTCGTATTGTGATGAAATTCGGCGGCACATCCGTCGCCAACCTAGAACGCATCCGACATGTGGCGTCTTTAGTTGCTGAAGAAGCCAAAGAGGGGAACGAGGTCGCTGTTGTTGTCTCTGCTATGAGCGGAGAAACAAATCGGCTTGTCGCCCTTGTGGATGCTTTGGACGCTGATTCCAATCAAGGTACGGCCATCGAAGATGAATATGATTCTATCGTTGCCAGCGGAGAACAAGTAACTTCTGGCTTATTGGCGATTGCCCTGCGCAGGCGAGGTCTGAGAGCCCGCTCTTGGTTGGGTTGGCAAATACCTCTTCGCACCGATATGGCGCATTCAAAAGCGCGTATTGCTGAGATTGAAAGTTCAGCTATTGGACCTTCTATGAAAGCTGGCAATATTGCCGTGGTTGCGGGGTTCCAAGGCGTTAACGAAGAAGGTCGAATTTCGACTTTGGGGCGCGGAGGGTCTGATACTTCTGCGGTTGCTCTTGCTGTGGCTTTGAAAGCTGACCGCTGTGATATTTATACTGATGTTGATGGAATTTATACAACAGATCCAAGAATTGCCAAAGATGCGCGGCGTTTAAACCGTATCGCCTTTGAAGAAATGTTAGAGCTGGCTTCATTGGGCGCGAAAGTATTACAAACGCGCTCTGTTGAATTGGCTATGAATAATAATTTGCCAATACGGGTGCTGACGAGCATGGCCGAAGTTGGCGACCCCAATCCCGGGACCTTAGTTTGTCATGAGGACGAAACCATGGAAGAACGTGTTGTAAGCGGCGTTGCCTATTCACGCGATGAATCGCAAATCACTTTACTACGCTTAAAAGACAAGCCCGGAATGGTCGCAAAGGTCTGTAAGGCCATGGCAGATGCCAATGTTATTGTGGACATGATTGTTCAGGGTATTTCAAAAAGCGATAGTGCCGCAAACTTAACTTTCACAGTCGGTAAGCGCGATTTGGATAAAGCCTTGGCCGCACTGGAGGCCGCGAAGCAATCTATTGGGTTTGAAGCTGTGAAATCTGATTCAGATGTCACTAAAGTGTCTGTTGTAGGGATTGGTATGCGGTCACATACAGGGGTTGCGCAAACAATGTTTGAGGCTTTGGCCGAGCGGAATATTAACGTTAAAGTTATTGCAACGTCAGAGATTAAAATTTCAGTCTTGATTGATGCAGAATATACAGAACTCGCCGTTCGCGCCCTGCATTCTGCGTTTGAGCTTGATAAAGCGGCGCCGCCTAAAGTGTCTGCGCCTTAATTCATTTTGGCCGATAGTGAAGAGTTACAATTTAGAGGCCTAATTTTAGGCCTCTCATTTTTTATAATTTTAAATTTAGGTCTTCACTCTGTAATCTCGATTACCGCATCTATTTCGACAGCGACATCTAAAGGTAAGCTTGGCGCACTGACGGCAAACCGCGCGTGTCGCCCTGCATCGCCAAAAACTTCAACCATCAGATCCGAGCATCCATTGATTACTTTCGGGATATCGGCTTGGGTGGCTTGAGGTGTTGCTTGAACAAAGCCGCCCAGTTTCACGATGCGTTTGACGCGATTTAAATCCCCGCCGCAGGCGGCCTTCATTTGGGCGATTAAATTCAGCGCTGAAAGTTTGGCGGCATATTGCCCGCGTTCTATATCTAGGTCTTCGCCTAAACGCCCGCCAATAGCCTCATCGCCGATTTTTGAAATTTGGCCTGAGATAAATACTAAATTCCCACTGATAACATAGGGGACATAATTAGCGACAGGCGCCGCTGCTTCGGGCAGTGAAAGACCAAGGGACTTTAATTTATCTTCAGCTGTCATAATCGCTTTACCTTAAATGATGAATACGCATTTGTTCGGAGGGTTATATCTTCTGCACAGGGCCCGCAACGTCAAGTTAGATAATAGACCTACCGATAAATTTTCAATGCTCGGATATCATGCAGAGGAATCTTATATGGTGTTTTGACTGTGAACAAAGACAAGCTTTGCCAGAGGTTTGAATGACATTAATCCTTTAAGGTGATACAGAGCAGAAAGTATATTGGCCTAATTAGTTTGTTTAGAGACCTTCCATGACAGAAACATTGAAAACTTACCCTTTGCCGTCAAAAAGCACGGATGTTCTAGACTTCTTGCAAACTCGGCGGTCAAATTTGGCGAAAGTTATGGCTGAACCAGGGCCAAAGGAAGAAGTGTTAAACGCGCTCTTAGAGATCGCAGCCCGTGTGCCCGATCACCGAAAGTTAGCGCCTTGGCGTTTTGTCGTTTTTCAGGGCAAAGCCAGAGCTGATTTTGGACAGCATATTGCCGCCGCGTTTATGCGAGATAATCCTGAGGCGCCTTTGGACAGAACGGTTTTTGAGGGACAAAGATTGATGCGCGCGCCCCTTGTTGTGGCCGTCATTTCCTCGCCAGTAGAGTGCCCACGCGGGACGCCGAAGTGGGAACAGCAATTATCAGCTGGCGCGGCGTGTTTCAATTTATGTCTTGCGGCTCAGGCCTTTGGATTTGGGGCGCAATGGCTCACTGAATGGTACGCTTATGATGCGGGTGTGAACCGTGCTTTGGGTCTAAATGATTCGGAACAGCTGGCGGGTTATATTTATATTGGCACGCCTGAATTGCCTTCGACAGAACGTGCGCGACCTGACGTTGAATCTAAAGTGACGCATTGGCGTTCATGAATAAAACTGTGGGGTTTAGGGCGCAGTACTGCAATAAAACCATCACAAAATAGTGAGTCTGCAGTCTTGAATGGTGACAATGAAATAGAACAGCCCTATAGCCGATATGTTGACGGTCTCCGGATCGCGACCTTGCTTCCGGTCACCATTGCGCCCCGTGTGACCGGAAGCCACAACTCCCAATTCGTCAGTTGAATATCTGAAATTCAGAATGTGATATAGATATCTCAATCTTTTCCGCTTAAGAAGACGTATGAACCAAGTCCCTAAAAACACCCCACAAGACCAATCTCTGGTTCCAGGGAGTACATCTGGTTTAAAATTAGATTTTATAACAGAAGAAAAACCTCAGCCGGGTAATGTGCAAGAAATAGCGGATGGAGTTTTTTGGCTGCGTTTCGGCTTGCCTATGTCGGGCCTTGATCACATCAACCTTTGGGCGCTTCGTGATGGCGATGGTTGGGTCATTGTCGACACAGGTATTGGCAATCGGGAAAGTAAAGAAATTTGGAAGAAGCACTTTAAACATCTGATGGGTGGCCGCCCGGTGAACCGCGTTATTTGCACGCATTTACACCCAGACCACACAGGGTTGGCAGGATGGATTTGTCGCCATTTCGGCGCGCCGCTCTTAATGACGCGGGGGGAGTATTTTCTCTGCCGCCTTATGGCCGCAGATACAGGCCGCGCAGCCCCACCAGAAAGTTTACGGTTTTATAAAAAGGCGGGCTTTACGGACGGTCAGATTGAACTTTATAAACAGCGTTTTGGCGGGTTTGGTAAAGCCATTACTGAATTGCCGCAAAGTTATGACCGCTTGGTTGATGGAGAGTTAGGCAAAATAGGGGGCCGTGAATGGCGCGTTATTATTGGCGCTGGTCATTCGCCCGAACACGCTTGTCTTTACTGCCCTGAGCTCAATTTGTGCCTAACTGGTGACCAGCTTTTACCGAATATAAGTTCAAATGTTAGCGTGTGGCCAACGGAACCCGAGGGTAACCCGTTGGAAGATTGGATTACATCCTGTCATGTCTTAAAAGCGCAATTGCCCGAGAACGTTTTAATCGGGCCCGCCCATGGTATTCCGTTCCGCGGCGCGCA
The DNA here is from genome assembly GCF_003634015.1 of Litorimonas taeanensis. Lineage (NCBI taxonomy): Bacteria > Pseudomonadati > Pseudomonadota > Alphaproteobacteria > Maricaulales > Robiginitomaculaceae > Litorimonas > Litorimonas taeanensis. Next base: position 548,637 of record NZ_RBII01000002.1, on the reverse strand, counting down.
TAAACGGCTCGATAAATTAATTGAACATCATGAAAAAGCGCTTTTGCGTTTGCTGGAACACTGCCAAACGCCGCGATTGGCTACGGGCGTGTATTCGGTATTGTTTCGACGTGAAATAACGGATGGCAATCGCATCATGGCCGTGGGCGAAAGCATCGCGCATTTAAATTGCCTAAAAGGGCGAGGTTTGCTGAGTCGTCGCCGAAATGATGCGGGGCAATTCACTTATAAAACGCGGCGCGGTGTTATACCCGCTTAATCATATTCAAGCTCTTAAAAAATATTCATAGGCTTTGCTGTCTGTTTCCTCAGACATTGGATAGCCAGTTTTTGATAAGCTTTCTTCCAAAGCTTCCATATCTCCTTTGGGGACTTGAAAGCCGCAAAGAACATGGCCAGTTGTGTTGCCGTGATTTCTGTAATGGAAGAGGCTAATATTCCATCGATCGTCTAATGCTATTAAAAAATCAGTGAGCGCGCCGGGGCGTTCTGGAAATTCAAACCGATATATGACCTCTGCAATGGACGTGCTTGTGCGGCCCCCGACCATATGTCTTAAATGCCGTTTGGCGAGGCGGTCATTAGATAAATCCGTGATAGAGATATTATGTGTGGCCATGTCAGCAGTGACTTGCTCTCTGTCTTGTAAATCACGCGTTTTGATACCGACTAATACATGTGCCGTGTCGCTCTCAGTGTAGCGATAATTAAACTCTGTTACTGCGCGGCGCCCTAAGGCATTACAGAAATTCAGAAAAGCGCCGGGCTTTTCTGGAATGGCAGCAGCGAAGAGCATTTCCTCTCCAGCCCCAAGTTCAGCGCGTTCGACGATATGACCAATACGGTCAAAATTTACATTCGCCCCAGATAAAATTACAACGCTATCCCCTTCGGGCGCCTGTCCCAAACGTGTGTGTTTAATCAATCCCGCGAGGGCGAGAGCCCCTGCGGGTTCAACAACAGTTCGGGTGGCTTCGAAAACATCTTTTACGGCGGCGCAAATTTCATCATTCGAAACGCATATTACTTCATCAACGAGGCGCTGTGCGACATCAAATGTATGCGTACCAATACGCTTGACCGCTACGCCGTCCGCAAAACTATCTACGCTTTCAAGTGTGGTGGGTTGACCGGCCTCAAGTGAGGTCAGCAGTGTCGGCGCGCCTTCGGGCTCAACAGCGATGATTTTGGTGTTGGGCGAGACAGATTTAACCCAAGCCCCCACGCCCGATATTAAACCACCGCCGCCAACGGGGATATACACGGCATCTGGTGTGCGGGGCATTTGCTCTAATATTTCGCGGCCAACAGTGCCTTGTCCTGCGATAACTGAAATCTCATCAAAAGGGTGAATGAAAACGGCGCCCGACATTTGCGCATAGGTAATCGCGGCTTCACATGCCGCATCATAGCTATCGCCGACCAGCCGTGTTTCGGCGCCATGGCTTTGTACGGCAGCGACTTTGATGGCCGGCGTTGTGACGGGCATAAAGATGATGGCTTTGGTATTATAATAAGCGGCGGCGGTTGCGATACCTTGTGCGTGATTTCCTGCACTCGCAGCACAGACCCCGCAGGCGCGTTCTTCATCTGTGAGCTCGGCTATGCGGTTCGTCGCACCGCGTATTTTAAAGCTAAAGACATCTTGTAGGTCTTCTCGCTTCAGCCAAACATTGCGTCCAAGTTCGAGGCTTAATTTGGGCGCAAGTTCACAGCCCGTCCGTTTGGCCAATGCGTAAACATTAGCGGATTCAATACGGGCCTTTAATTCATGCAGGTCAATGAGCGGTTTATTGGCTGACATGACTCGCTATCCAGTCGCCCACTTGCGCGGTCGTCAGTGTGCCGCCAAGGTCACCTGTGGTTTGCCCTTGTTCCAAAGCGGCCTCTACAGCGGCTTCGATAAGGGCGGCCTCCTTGTCTAAACCAAAGGATAAACGGAGCATCCATGCGGCGGATAATATCATGGCAATAGGGTTGGCTTTTCCTTCACCTGCTATGTCTGGGGCGCTGCCGTGAATAGGCTCATACATGCCTGTTTTGCCATCAGATAAAGACGCAGAAGGTATGACGCCCATTGATCCGCATAAGACAGAAGCTTCATCTGTTAAAATATCGCCGAACATATTCTCAGTCAAAATTACATCATAATCTTGCGCGTGGGTAAGCATGTGCATCGTCATGGCATCGACGAGTAAATGTTCAAGTTCAACATCAGGGTAGTTTGTCGCCACATCAATGACGGTTTCGCGCCAAAGGCGTGACGTCTCAAGCACATTAGATTTATCGACTGAAGTTACTTTTTTCTTACGCGTTGCAGCCAAATCAAAAGCTTTGATAGCAATGCGCCGAATTTCAGCTTCAGAGTAACGGCACTCATCATAAGCCCCATTTACATCACGGCCTTTTTGACCAAAATATATCCCGCCCGTGAGCTCTCGCATAACAACAAAGTCCACGCCTTCGAGCCTTTCACGTTTCAAGGGCGCATTATCAATCAACGCAGGAAAAGGTGCGCAGGGACGAATATTTGCATAAAGGTTGAGCTCTTTGCGGAGTGGCAAAAGCGAACCAAGTTCGGGTCGGTCTGCCCCTTTTAAATGGTCCCACTTCGGGCCGCCAACGGCGCCCAATAAAATGGCACCTGTACGCTCGCAAGATTCAAAAGTTTCTGCGGGTAGAGGTTGGCCTACAGCGTCAATCGCGGCGCCGCCAATCAGGTGAAACTCAGGTAATAACGTATGGCCAAATTTATCGGAAATCGCCCGTAATACAGCAATAGCGGCATCCCCTACTTCGGGGCCTATCCCGTCACCTGGTAGGTAAGTAAAATTCAAAGTGGTCATATTTAATTACTTATTTTTTCTTCATGAGCCGTAATGGCGTCACCTTGTGTTTGAAGAAAGCCCATTTCATCGACGCCTTCCATCAGGCAATGCCGTGAAAAACTATCAATCTCGAAACTATAGGTGCCGCCATTGCGGGGCAGCCTTACTTCGCAGTTCTCTAGGTCAACAGTGACCTCTGCACTGGGGTTTTCCAGTAACCATGCATGTGCGCGTTTATCAATCACAATTGGCAGCAGGCCATTCTTTAATGAGTTACCTCGAAATATATCCGCAATTTCTGAACTGATGACGACTCTAAATCCGTAATCCGTCAAGGCCCAAGGCGCATGCTCACGTGAAGAGCCACAGCCAAAATTGTGACCGCCGACAAGAATTTCGCAGGCTTTTGCTGCTTCGCTATTTAATTTATGATCGGTTTCTGAGCCGTCCTCATCGTAGCGCCAATCGTTGAAAAGGTGTTTGCCGAGCCCAGACTTGGTTGTCATCGTTAAAAAACGGGCAGGCATAATTTGATCTGTATCGATATTGGCCGCAGGTAATACGACTGTTTTCGATGTGACGACGGTCATAGGTTTGAAGCTCATGCTGCCGCTCCTAATGTTCTGTGGTCAGTGATAACGCCCGTCACCGCTGCGGCCGCCGCCGTTTCCGGGGAGGCAAGAACCGTTCGAACGCCCGGGCCTTGGCGGCCCGCAAAATTGCGGTTTGATGTCGATACGATCAAATCTCCGGGTTGCCCAATATCGCCGTTCATGCCTAGACACATAGAACATCCAGCCTCTCGCCATTGAGCACCCGCTGCGATGAAAATTTTATCAAGGCCTTCTTCTTCGGCACGTGCTTTTACCAAGACGGATCCCGGTACAATAATAACGGTGACATTTTCAGCGACTCGGCGGTCTTTGAAAATATTTGCAGCGGCGCGAAGGTCTTCCATTCGTGAATTAGTACAAGACCCGATAAAGACCTTATCAACCTTAGTGCCGGCTATAGTTTGCCCCGCCTTTAATTGCATATAACGTAAAGCGCTTTCATCAGCATCATCTGCGGCCGCAGGAACAAGAGAATCAATTGAAATGCCCATGCCAGGATGGGTGCCATATGTTACCATGGGTTTGATGTCTTCGGCACGTAAATGAACTTCTTTATCATATACCGCCCCCTCATCTGTCGCCAAAGAGGCCCAATCTTTACAGGCGGCCGCATAGTTTTCGGGAACAAATTTCCGGCCCTTTAAATATGCAAATGTGGTCTCATCAGGGGCGATCATGCCGCACCGTGCGCCCGCTTCGATAGACATGTTACAAACCGTCATACGGCCGTCCATGCTCATTTCGCGGAACACATTACCGCAATACTCCAGCGCGTAACCTGTGCCGCCACCGACGCCAATCTTCGCAATAATAGCGAGGATAACATCCTTGGGCGTAACGCCGTCTTGAAGCGTTCCGTTTACATGGATAGCCATTGTTTTGGGTTTTCGCATCAGGATACATTGATTGGCTAAGACATGGCCGACCTGTGTCGTCCCGATTCCAAAAGCAATTGCACCAAAGGCGCCATGGGTAGATGTATGGCTATCTCCGCAAACAATTGTCATGCCGGGCTGCGTGGCGCCAAGCTCTGGCCCCATGACATGTACAATGCCGCGATTATCGCTATCCCACCCATGTGTTTCAATGCCGTATTCCTTAGCGTTGGCGAGGAGTGTTTGGACTTGTTTTTCCGCCTGTTCGGTGACGTATGGCCGAGAGCCGTCAGGATTAATGAGAGTCGGCGTAGAGTGATCTATGGTTGCCAAAGTACGATCAGGACGCCGGACTTTTAGGCCACGTTCGCGCAGAACCGTAAAGGCTTGCGGTGATGTCACTTCGTGGATCAGGTGAAGCCCGATATAAAGTGTAGCGGGCTGCGTATCGCTTTCTGGAACAACAACGTTTCTGTTCCAAACTTTATCAAAGAGAGTTTGTGTCATAAATCACCCTAATGTTGCGCAGCAATGGATTTTTGTCTGTCTGCGCGCCGTTCGATACGGTTGATTACATCAAGATAAGCACGGGCTCCTGCGAGGACTGTATCTGTGCTCGTACCGCGACCATGATAGCTAGAAAACTCAGTGCTGACCATTACCGAGGCTTCGGCCATAGCGTCTTCGCCCTCTGTGACAGATTGAACAGAGAAACTATCAAGGTGTAATGGTTGGCCGGTAATATGTGAAATGGCGAGGAAGGTTGCGTTTACAGGCCCTGCCGCTTCTTGGCTCCATGTCTCTTTGCGACCATCTTCATGGTGAAGTCTGACCGTGGCGACGGGGCGTTTCCCGTCATCTGACCCTGCCGAAACATATAGACTTTCCAAAGCCCAAGGCCCAATTTCACCAACAGCCTCGCCCAATATCAAGGCTTCGATATCAGCATCGAAGACTTCTTTTTTTTCATCGGCCAAATGTTTGAATTTAACGAAAAGTGATTGAAGCTGATTGTCACCCAATTCAAAACCCAATGTTTCCGCTCGATTTTTAAGCGCAGCACGTCCTGAATGCTTCCCGAGAACAAGGTTGTCGGTGCTCACTCCGACATCTTCGGGTTTCATAATTTCATAAGTTTCACGGTTCGCCAAAACGCCGTGTTGGTGGATACCCGATTCATGGGCAAAGGCGTTCTTGCCGACGATGGCTTTATTACGTGGAACAGGGTTGCCGGTTATGGTCGCTAGAAGTTTTGACGCCCCATAAAGGCCCTCAGTTTTTAACTGTGTTGATAAACCAAAGAAATCTTTCCGCGTGCGAAGTGCCATGGCAACTTCTTCGAGGGCACAATTACCTGCGCGTTCACCAATGCCGTTAAGGGCACATTCGACTTGCCGCGCGCCGCCGCGCACGGCGGCGAGAGAGTTCGCAACGGCGAGGCCAAGGTCGTCATGGCAATGGGCTGAGAAGGTTACGCTGTCCGCACCCTCAATGTCAGACGCCAAAAATTCAAACAGGCTCTGGATTTCTTCTGGCGTTGTATAACCGACCGTGTCGGGTATGTTGATCGTTGTCGCGCCGGCTTTAATAGCGGCCTCGACAACACGTTTAAGATAATCTCGTTCCGTTCGGATCGCGTCCTCACAAGAAAATTCAACATCATCAGTATATTGCCGGGCGAGCTCAATGCCGGCAGTGGCGCGGCGCACGATCTCGTCCATAGACATTTTAAGCTTAAATTCTCTGTGGAGCGGAGAGGTTGCAATAAAGGTATGAATACGTCCGCCGCGCCCTGATTTTGCTGCAGGTTTGATGGCTTCGCCGCTTGCGCGAATATCGCCCTCATTACATCGGGCGAGAGAGCAAACGATGGAGTCTTTGACTTCTGTAGCGATGGTTTTAATGGCCTCAAAATCACCGGGAGATGCTGCCGCAAACCCTGCTTCCATAATATCGACGCCCAGACCTTCGAGCGCTTTCGCCATCTTCAGTTTTTGGCCTGAAGTCATAGAAAAGCCTGGCGCTTGTTCGCCGTCGCGTAAAGTTGTGTCGAAAATTTTGACGTGATTGGTCATAATGATGTCTGTTAAATTAAATGATTTACCCTGCGTGCTCAGCTCTTGTCCGTCGTCCAACGCGCTCGGCGGAGACGACATTATACAGTCGCTCCAGTTGGAGGCAGAGAGTGTGCAAATCATTCGGGCCGCCTGTATCTTCAACATGTACAAGCAAGTCAAAATCGCCATCGACGCGTTGTGTACAGTGTACATCCCGGTAGTCATAACCGCGGCGTTCTATTGTGCCAAGAGCGCGTAACAATGTGCCAGACACATCGTGCAGGACGACTTTTAATTTGCCTTGAACGCCAGAGGGTTCAAAGATTTTATCACGTTGTAGTTCAGTCATTTTAACGCTCCATCATGTCGGCATTGCTGCGCCCTGGCGGGACGAGTGGCCAAACATTTTCATTGGGGTCAATTTTTACATGCATAAGGACAGGGCCGTCTGTTGAAAGAAGACGGTCAATGCCAGCATCCATTTCATCCGCTGTGTTCACGGTGAAAGCCTCAATTTGAAAGGCTCTGGCAACTTCCGCGAAATCTGGGTTGTCATCCAAATTTGTTTCCGAATAATTTTTGTCAAAGAATACTTCTTGCCACTGGCGCACCATGCCCAAAACCGAATTGTCTAACAGTACAATTTTCAGCGGAATACCATAGCGGTTTAATGTGGCGAGTTCTTGAATGTTCATCATGATTGAACCGTCACCTGACACAGTAATGACGGTGCGTTCAGGCGCGCCAAGCTTTGCACCAAGCCCCGCCGGAAGGCCAAAGCCCATTGTTCCCAAGCCGCCTGATGTAATGTGGTCTTTGGGATCGTCGAAATAACAATGCTGTGCGACCCACATTTGATGTTGTCCTACATCGCAGGTGAAAATTGCGCTATCATCTGCGCGTCGAGAGAGATCATGTAATAATTTAGGGGCGTAAACGCCGGGAGAGGCTGTTTCTTGCGCGCCTTCATAATCCCATTCATGCATAGCGCGACGAGAATAACAAAGTTCTAGCCAATCATTAATGCCTGTTGCTGCGCCGCCGTCAAAAGGGTCCAGAGCGGCGAGGTTCTTCTTCAATGACCCATCAAGACCAACATTCACGCGGCGTAGTTTATTAATTTCAGCAATATCAATATCCATATGGATAACTTTTGCATGCGGGGCGAACGTATCTAGCTTGCCTGTGGCGCGGTCATCAAAACGCGCACCAGCGACAATTAATAAATCACATTCCTGCACCGCGTAATTGGCGGCTTTCAAACCATGCATACCGAGCATGCCTAGGTAATTTGGGTGATCAGAAGGAAGTGAGCCAAGCCCCTTAAGCGTTGAAACGACAGGTATCTGTGTGCGCTCAACGAGGTCACGTAACTCTTTTACCCCGTCACCCTGAGCTATGCCGCCGCCAATGTAAAAGAGAGGTTTTTTGGCCTCTCGAATTAACTGCTCGGCCTTTTCTATTTCAGAACTTTTACCCATTTCAGGTTTAACTTTAGGGTAAGGGCGCCATTTATGGCGCTCCGTTGTCACCGCATTGGCAACGTCCTTTGGAAGGTCGATTAAGACGGGGCCTGGCCGCCCTTCTGCGGCGATGAAATAGGCTTCGGCGATCATACCTGGAAGGTCAGCCGGATCGCGTACAATATAGCTATGTTTAACTATGGGCAGGGTTATGCCGAAAATGTCGACTTCTTGAAATGCATCCGTTCCCATCAAATTCGTAGGCACTTGCCCCGTGACGAAGACAACAGGCACGGAATCTAAATAAGCATCGGCAATCGCGGTAACGAGGTTGGTCGCCCCTGGACCAGATGTTGCAAAGGCTGTGCCGACCTTACCCGTAGCGCGGGCATAACCAATGGCCGCCATGCCGCAGGCTTGTTCATGGCGACAAAGAATGTGGCGGAGCTGTGGAATGCTCGGCAGGACGTCATAAACGGGCATGATGGCGCCGCCTGGATAACCAAAGATTAAATCCACGCCCTGAGCGGCTATAGATTCAAGCAAGAGCTGAGACCCAGATTTTGGGGCTCTGTCTTCCAATATTTCCGTCTGTTGACGGTTAAATTGTTTCGCTGTGGTCATCGTTATGTTCCTATCGCGCCGCTTTGATCTGCCGCTCTAAAGGAGAAAAGCGGCAGAGCTTAAGTCGGGCGTTTAGTTTTTGTCTTTGTCGATAATTTTATTCGCGGCAATCCACGGCATCATTTCACGAAGCTTTCCGCCAATTTGCTCGATTTGATGTGCTTCCATATTGCGGCGACGGGCTGTCATGGAAGGATAGCCAAGTGCGCCTTCTTGGATGAAGGATTTTGCATAATCACCATTTTGGATGTTCTTAAGGGCTGTGCGCATCGCTTCGCGAGAGCTGTTATTCACAACCGCTTCACCGGTGACATATTCACCATATTCCGCATTATTGGAAATAGAGTAGTTCATATTGGCAATGCCGCCTTCATAAATAAGGTCGACGATCAATTTGGTTTCATGCAGACATTCAAAATATGCTAGCTCAGGCGGATACCCAGCCTCTGTAAGGGTTTCAAAACCCATTTTGATAAGTTCAACAACACCGCCGCAAAGCACAGCTTGTTCCCCAAAGAGGTCAGTTTCTGTTTCGTCTTTGAAGGTTGTATGGATAATCGCTGTCCGGCCACCACCAATAGCGGACGCATAGGACTTAGCGAGGTCAAGTGCGAAGCCACTATTGGCGTCTTGGGCAACCGCAATAAGGTCAGGAATGCCGCGACCATTTGTAAATTCATTGCGGACGGTGTGACCCGGAGCTTTGGGGGCAATCATGATAACATCAAGGTCGCGTCGCGGCGCAACCTGACCATAATGGATGGCAAAGCCATGACCAAAAGCAAGCGCAGCGCCCTCTTTAATATTAGGCTCAATATCTTCACGATAGATTTTAGCTTGAAGTTCATCTGGTGTTAAAACCATGACGACATCTGCGCCTTTAACCGCGTCTGCCGTTGGCTTGACCGTCAATCCATCTGCGCGAACTTTTTTGTTTGTGGAGCTTTCTGGGCGTAAACCAACGACAACATCAACGCCGCTATCTTTAAGGTTAAGCGCGTGTGCTCGCCCTTGTGAACCATAGCCTAGGACAGCTACTTTTTTGGCTTTGATAATCGAAAGATCACAATCTTTGTCGTAATAAATATCGAGAGATGACATGGGTTTTCGTCCTTAAGTTCTAGGTTTTCAAAAGAGTCTTTTAATTAGGTGTCAAATGGGAAAGAGGTTACGGCGCCTTTTGAGGCACTGCCAACAAGCTTTGCGAATTTAGCATAGGCGCCATTTGGATATTTAGGTTTCGGCGGCGTCCAATCTTTTGAACGAGCCACGAGGTCAGCGTCGACATTAATTGTTCGAGCTTCTACATCAATCGTGACAGTGTCTCCGTCTTGTACAAAGGCAATAGGTCCGCCATGTGCGGCCTCTGGTGCGACATGGCCAATCACAAAACCATATGACGCCCCTGAAAAACGGCCATCAGTTATAAGAGCAACGTCATCGATGATCTCTTGTCCAACAAGAGCCGCAGTAACCGCAAGCATTTCGCGCATCCCTGGGCCGCCTGCGGGGCCTTCATTACGGATGATAATCACATCGCCTTTTTTGATTTCATTTCTTTGAACAACTTCGAAACACGCTTCTTCTGATTCAAAGACGCGGGCCTTGCCTTCAAAAAATAAAGCGCCATGTCCCGCAAGTTTCACGACGCAGCCTTCAGGGGCTAGGTCGCCATAGACAATACCATAACCGCCGCGAGACTTAACAGGGTCATTGAAGGTACGGACAACATCTTGTCCTTCTGATTCTTTGGCGTCGTTAATCTCTTCAAAAAGACTGCGACCTGTTACCGTTGGGCTGTCTTTGATACGCCCATCCTCAACGAGGCGTTTGCCAATAAGCGCCGAGCCGCCGGCTTCATATAAATTAAACGCCATATATTTCCCGCCTGGTTTCAAGTCACCAATAACGGGCGTCGTGCGCGAAATCGTATCAAAAGCATCGATGTCAAAGCCTTCCACTTCTGCCTCTGTAGCAATAGCGAGCAAATGCAAAATAGCATTCGTGGAGGCCGCTGTTGCCGAAAGGGCAATTGCTGCGTTCATCAAGGCTTGCTGGGTTATCATTTCCCGAGGCAGACGATTGTCTTTTACGCAGTCGACAACAATTTGTCCTGCGCGATAGGCCGCTTTGTTCTTTTCTTCGTCAACCGCAGGAACATCATTAACGCCCATTGGAGACAGCCCTAAAAAGGTCATGGCCATAGCCATTGAATTTGCTGTGAACTGACCACCACAAGCCCCGGCTCCGGGACAAGCTGCTTTTTCGATGTCTTTCAATTCGTCTTCGTCAATAATGCCGGCCGCACACGCGCCTACAGCTTCGAACACGTCTTGGACTGACAGGTCTTTACCCTTGTGATTGCCGGGCATGATGGAGCCGCCATAAAGCACAACGCCGGGTACATTCATGCGCGCCAGAGCCATACCTGCCGCGGGAATTGTTTTATCACAACCCACCAAAATAATAACGCCGTCAAGGCTATGACCTTTGACGGCGAGTTCGATTGAGTCTGCAATAACTTCGCGGGACATTAAGCTGGCCCGCATGCCTTCGCTTCCCATCGTAATGCCATCTGAAACAGCGATAGAGTTGAAATCAACAGGTGTGCCACCAGCGGCGCGAATGCCGGCGCGCACGGGTACGGCCAACTTATCAAGGTCCATATTGCAGGGCCCCATATTGGTCCACGTATTGAAGACCGCAATCATTGGGCCTTCAAAATTGTCATCATCCATACCTGCGGCACGAAGCATGGCGCGCGCAGCGGCGCGGCTCGGGCCTTTAACAATCGCGTCACTACGCTTTGCTTGTGGGGTGCTCTTTGGTTTTGTCATCGTTTAATTCACAAAATTAAACCCAATAAAAAACCCGCTCTGGTTGGAGCGGGTGAATATTAGGCTTGTTATCTTTATCCTAAATCCCGCTCGCGACTCCGCTAATCAGTAGCACAGCCAGAATCAGCACAAGCATCACAGCCACAGACGGCAAGTCTTCAACAGTCACGGATTTCGCCGCAACTTTTGCTTGGACTTCGTCTTGTTTCTGAAATGGATGCATAATACCTTTTCCTCGAATTCTTTCTTTAGGTTATTGCGAGAGACTCCTCAAGAGGAAATTTTGCTCCTCACTATAACTTTTTCAGCAAATAATAGGTAATTTTTGTCCTACTGATATCGCAAAAGGCAAAAACATCCTTTTTAAAGGCTTGTTCTTAGCTTAGCGCTTTGTCTAAGGCCTTGATTAAGTCGTTTTCAGTCTCCATTCCAACGGATAACCGCAATAAATTATCTGTTATGCCGGCTTCCAGTCGAGCTGACTCAGCCATACCTCTATGGGTCATAGTAGACGGTTGACAGATGAGACTTTCTACGCCGCCTAGCGAGGCTGCAAGTTGAAAGATTTCAATTGAATTAAGGGCTTTAGCGGCAAGGGCAGGCGTTTCGAGTTCAAAGGACAGCATTGCGCCGGGGCCTGACTGTTGCGCTTTCATCAATTTATACCCAGGGTCAGAGCGTAGACCAGGGTAGTAAACCTTGGTGACAGCTTTGTGTTTTTTCAAATATTTAGCAATCGCTTCGGCATTACTTTCTTGAATGTCCATTCGCGCTGATAAAGTTCTTAGGCCGCGCAAAGTTTGCCACGCGTCAAAGGGGGACCCTGTTACACCTGCGCAATTAGCCCACCAAGCGAGTGTTTCGCCGTGCTCAGCCGATTTTGCGATAACGGCGCCGCCCACAACATCGCTGTGGCCGTTCAGATATTTGGTTGTTGAGTGTACTACGATATCGCACCCTAGTGAGAGCGGCTGCTGACGTACAGGAGACAAGAATGTATTATCAGCCACGACGATGGCGCCGCAAGCCTTGGATAGTTTTGCGATTTTAGAAATATCAACAAGGCGCATGAGCGGGTTGGATGGGGTTTCTATTAAAACCATTGCAGGTTTTTCGTCTAGCGCTTCGTGAAGTGCTTCAGGGTCTGATTGATCAATAAATAATACGCGAACGCGGCCTTGTGCTGCGCGGTGCGTTAGCAAGCGATGCGTGCCGCCATAGCAATCATGCGGGGCAATAATAAGGTCGTCAGCCTTAATAAGGTTTAGGCAAAGGTCGATTGCGCTCATTCCTGATGAAGTAATTACGGTGCTAGAACCGCCTTCTAATATGGATAAGGCCTTACTGAGTCCGGCGCGATTAGGGTTGGCAGTGCGGCCATAATCATAAGGTCCTTTTTCTTCTACACTGGGCCAAAGATATGTTGAGGATGTATATAATGGCGGGGCCACGGCGCCAAAAGCAGGGTCAGATCCAATTTCAGCTTGGACGATTTGTGTTTGTATATGAGGTTTGTCTGTCATGATTTTATTTTCAAATAACCTTCAAAAACGATAGGGCCAAAATAACAAATGCGACAAAACTGTGCTTGTAAGGCCAGACTATCACCTTGTGTGTAAACCCTTGCAAAATGATTCAAGCCTTGGACTCATAGCGTCATATTCTTTTAAAAACGCATCATGACCATAAAGGCTGGTAAATGTGAAGAGCTCGCTAGGCCCCGCTAACCGATCACGCAGTTCACGCATATCAGGTAAGGGAGCGAGCTGATCAGATATCGCTGTCATTAATAATGTTGGCGTCGTAATATTCTCAGGTTCCACGCGGTGCAAATCTACTGATTCTGAGAGGGCCAGAAAACGTTGAGCGTCCATAGATTTTGCGAAAACATCTCCGCGTGATCCCAGATAATCGCATATATCAAAACTGAAGGGGTTTGTGCTGGTCTCGTTTAGCGCAAATCTATCCGCAAATTCTTCGGGCGTTCGATAGGTCGTCATAGCGAGCTCTCGAGCTAATCTTAACCCTGTTTCGGGCTGCCCGGCGTCTATTCCTAAACGGACAATGCGTCTTTGAATACCGCGCCAGCCTACGCCAATCGGATAGGGTCGATGGGCTGCACCGATTATACAAAGATTCTCAACCCATTCTGAGTGATTTTGGGCGAGGGCCAGTGAACACATGCCGCCATAAGATGACCCAATCATAGCTCGTGCGGGGCCTAGATTTTCAGCTTGAAGCAAATCTACAATACGCTTCGCTTGGTCTGCTGTTGTTATGGTGTCAGGGCAGTCAATGCCGCCCTTTTCAGGCGCGAAATCAACACTTAAAACTTTGAATTTATTCAGATCAATGGGGCCGCCTTTACGCACCAGACGTGACCACCATCCGCGATTCAGTTTCCCGCCATCCGCGACAAAGCGCGTGGCGGAAATGCCGCCCAAGACAATTAATAAAGGGCCGTCCATATTGCCATAAAGTCGGCCACGCACCGTATCATTGGCAATGTCACACCCGCGCTCAAGTGCAACGGAGCCACGCTCTAAGGTAATGTCTTTTATTCCATCTTGCGACATAATGCCGATCTTACATTTGTCGGGCCAAAAATACGAACGGTTTTACGGAAAACAAACACAGGCTTTTGCCCTTTGCCTCATTTTCCGACTAACGTCGCAGGATTTGGCACCATCTGGGTTGCCCCGGTATCTCGTTTCCATTGTGCCGTCTGCGCAATAAAAACCTAGGGCCTGTCCCTCCACCGGTCTTAATGAGTAATAGCGATATGCTTGCCTAAGTTGTTGGCGTCAAGGCTTTTGAAGCGCGCTTTGCGCTTCGGCTTAGCTTTGTTGCTCTTTTTCCATTTTATGCCACCAAACAATGGTCATAAATAAACCTTTGAAAGAAGGTAGAGTGACCAGACAAATAGAAGTGGCAATAATTATCATGAGCAAGGTTGCCGCCCAATTGGGTAAGGGGCCGTCAAATATAAAGAAGTGATAAAGGGGTATAATGAAATGCGCCGAGAATGTCATGGCGGCCCAAGCTGGTGCCAAATCTGCGCGTACATTTTCCCAGTCTTTTTGACAATTTGGACACGTTGAAACGGGCTTTAAATAGGATCTAAAGAGTTTTTCTTGCCCGCAGCGAGGGCATTTTAATCTGATACCGCGCCGAATAGCGGCCCAGATATTATGCGGAAGTGTAGCGGGTTCTAAAAGTGTCGACATGTAGAGATGGTAATCGGAATGACCCGTTCTGACAAAGCCCGTCTGCATATCGCGGCGTTGCGCCGCGCCTCTTAGCCCCTCTTGCGGAGGCAAGGCTTATGAAGTGTAAACTTTTTGTCATATAAAACTGAATGAAATTGACATTATGCGTTCATATCTGTTAGGGGTGTTCTATGAAAAATTGGTCGGATTACCCTATATTTTTGGCAGTCGCAGAGGTCGGTAGCTTAACAGCCGCCGGCAAAAAGCTCGGTATGAGCCAGCCCACGGTAGGCCGTCGGATAAGAGCTCTGGAAGACCATTTTAAAACGCCTTTATTGCGAAGAGAAGACGGGGTTCTTGTTCCGACACGGTTTGGTCAATCTATGCTCGATCATATCCAGCGTATGCAAGATGAAGCCGCGGCGATTGACCGTAGTTCTGCGACCTTAGAGGATAGTTTGTCAGGTGTCGTTCGTCTCTCTGCGACAGAGGGCATCGGAACGGCTTGGTTGCCAGGTGTGATGCAGGTTTTTCGGAAAACTCATCCCGATATTCTGATTGATTTGGGCATTGGCTTCAGAGACTTTAACTTGGCGCAAAGAGAGGCCGATATAGCACTGCGCTGGGAAGGCCCGGGCGAGCAAAATTCATTGATTGGTCGTAAGATTGCGACGGTTTCATTTGGGTTCTATGCGGCTCCAGAATATGTTAAACGAATGGGTTCTCCTGAAACTTTGGATGATATGTCAGATCATGACGGCGTCATTGCCAATATTATGGACGGCAAACAGCTTTGGGTACGCGATGGAGACGTGATGATTCATTCTCCTAAGCGCATAACATTCCAGACAAACTCTATTTGGGCCTTTGATGAAGCTATGGAGCATGGCTACGGTATTGGGATGCAGCCGATTACGCGGGGCGCGAGGAAAAAACAAAAAAATCAACTGGTACGCATATTGCCAGATGTCACGGTGACAGAAGAGCTATATTTAGTGGCTCACCAAGATCTAAGACGGTCCACCCGGATAAGGGCAGTTTTCGATTTCCTCGTTAAGGCCTTTAAACAAGATCAGGATTTCTTCCTCAATGGGGGACAATCTGCATTCCGTACAGGTCTACCAGAACCCATCGATTTCTTAGATGTGGCGGAATAGCTAGCGGTTTCTATTTCTGACTGATAGAGTCGTATCCATGACAGAGAAAACCATTGATTTCGGCTTTGAAAATATTCCGGAAAGCCAGAAGGCCTCCCGAGTGCGCGGTGTATTTGACTCCGTAGCCAAGAATTATGACTTGATGAATGACGCGATGAGCCTTGGCATTCACCGCGTCTGGAAGAATATGACAATGGCCAAGCTGAACCCGCAGCCAGGGGAGCGACATTTGGATGTGGCAGGAGGCACAGGAGATTTAGCGCGTCGATTTATCCGCGCGGCAGATGATGTGCGTCTACGGCGCGGAGGTGAGCCGGCCCAATCTGTAATTTGTGATATAAATGCTGAAATGCTCTTGGCAGGGGTCAATGCCAGTAAAGATGCAGGGCTTAATTTATCGCGCATTTGCGGCGATGCTCAGGCTTTGCCTTTTCCAGATGAAAGTTTTGATGTTGTCACGATAGCTTTTGGCATTCGGAATGTAACTGATAGGTCATTGGCTTTGCGAGAATTTTATCGCGTTTTAAAACCGGGTGGACGTTTGGCGGTTCTTGAGTTTTCGACGCCCCCAACGCAATGGTTGCGTAAATTTTACGATAGCTACTCTTTTGCTGTTATACCGCCAATGGGGCAGCTTTTAGCCAATGATCGCGATAGCTATCAATATTTGGTTGAGTCTATCCGGCGTTTTCCAAAACAAGCCCAATTCGCAAAATTAGTCGAGGAGGCTGGATTTTCTCGCGTAGGGTGGGATGATTATAGCGGCGGTATCGCTGCGCTCCACACGGGTTGGAAAGTATAAGCTTCGGGTTTCTTCATTTTTTTTATTTTGTCGTGCAACGTCTCTGCCTTTAGAGACGTAGCCTTATAAATACAGCGCATAACACTGACGTGATTGGTGTGTGAGCTTGGGCTATGGGAAAATGAATTATGAAAAAATTTATACTCTTAAGTGCGGGCATTCTTATTGCAGGGTGTAGCGCCGCAGAAAGCCAAACTGTCTCACAGGATGTAATGGGGCCTGATAGTCAGGATGTGAAATCAGCAACGTTGGACACAATGATTGTGGCGGGTGGATGTTTTTGGTGCGTCGAATCAGACTTTGAAAAGATAGACGGCGTAATTGAAGCCGTGTCAGGCTATACGGGAGGGCGCACGAAAAATCCGACATATGAGCAGGTGTCTTATAAAGATACGGGCCATTATGAAGCCGCGAAAATCACATTTGATCCCACGGTAATATCTTATGAAAGCTTGCTAGATATCTATTGGAAGTCAGTTGACCCAACGGATGATACAGGTCAATTTTGTGATAAAGGCGACAGCTACAGAACCGCGATTTTTGCGCGCCCTGACCAAATCGAAATGGCCCAAGCTTCCTTGGAAGAGATTAAACAGGCTAAGCCTTTTTCAGCGCCAATTGTAACCCCTGTTTTACCTGCGTCACCATTTTATGATGCAGAGGCGTATCATCAAGACTATTATAAAAAGAAACCCTTACGATATAAATATTATAGAACAAGTTGTGGTCGCGATGGGCGATTAAAACAACTCTGGGGCTCACAAGATTAAACGATAAAAATAGGGCTAACTATCTTTTGCTGGGATATGATTATACCCGACCCAAACCTTTAAAACGCGCTTTCTTCCTCCGCCTAAATCTATTTCGAGCGGAGGTTGCGGCAGAAGGCGATCAAAGCTTTCTTCGAAATAGGATTCATAATTGTTGTAATAATTCAACAAAAGAATAGGGCCGTCCGATTTCGGTAGAGGCGCTGTCATTTCTGCATGATTATTTGGGACTATATTAGGTGACCACACATAAAGCGGCGCTAATTCAGCTAGGCCGTAATATTGTAAGTCATAATAAACGAGGCGATTATCTGTCGCCACTGCCTCGTAATCCTGTCCGTTATGGCCCGCTTTATAGAGGGCCTCTACCGCTTCTACGGTTTCGGGCCAAGCTTGCATCCGTTTTACAGACCTATCTAATCCCGTTTTTTGCGTCAAAGCTGGGCTTAGTAAAATGAGCGCTGCGGCTATCATAATTACGCTTTGCCCTATCAAACCATATTTCAAAACGGCCAAGGCTTTCGGACGGGTAACCGCATAAATGGCGACCAAAATTGGCGCGGCAATATAAGCTGTGACAGCCCAATTGGCATTGGCCCTAGAGACGAAAGCTTGGAAGGAAATAACGAATAAAGGTAAAGTGGCGAGCAAAGCCAACCAGAAAGAGAATTTAGGCAAGGTCTTAATTTTAAGCAAGGCGAGGCAAAAAAGCGGCAGGGATATAAGGCCAAACACCCCAAATTGATCCCCCCAAAATGTCAGTAGCTCTGAAATATTAAAAAGGGGGCCAGAAAGATTTGCATTATCGGCAGTATGAGAAAGCGTGGCGAAATCATGGTTTAAATTCCAGAGGATATTCGGCGCAAAGAGGGCGATTATGAGCACTATAACGAATAAACCTTTTACGCCCAAAAGAGATTGACGCGTTTGTTTATCGAACATCACCGCCAGTCCGATTACAGGCAGAAAAAAGAGCATGGCATATTTCGCCAAAAGCCCAAATCCGATCGCAAACCCTAGCTGTGCTGCTCGAAACCAAGAGGCGTTTTCCCTTAGGGCCACCCAGGCATTGAGGGCTAAAACCCAACATAAAAGTAGCGGGACATCTGTGCTGATTAAGGTTGATGATAGCCATACAGCTGGCATGAACAAATATGTGCAAGCGGTCCAAAAACCAATGCGAATATCAAAGGCTTGTTTGGCGGTTAAAAAGATAAACCAAGCAGTTAAGCTGTGAAATAAGGCGGATGGGAGCCGGATAGCCCATTCTGCATGTCCCAAGACAGAGGTAAACCCAGCAATAATCCATGCAATTAATGGAGGTTTGGAATAATATCCCCAGTCTAAATCACGAGACCATGACCAATATTGGGCTTCATCTCCATGTAAACCCAATGGCAATCCCGCCATCAAGACCCAGCGAAAAACAAGGGTGAGTCCAATAATGGCCAGTAATATTTTAGTGTAATTGACAGATTTATTTTGAACCACGGACATAGTCTTTGCTATGCCGTTATTCCGCCCTAAAAGAAACTCACTTTATCTTACAGTCTTTCTTGGTTTTATAAGGTTTTATTGACGCGGGGGCGTCACAAGGACACAAGCAGAACGTAAATTTAAGAGGTAAAATGGCGGAAGTACCGCAAATTAATCCGCAAGGCCGAGTTTTGGTCTTTGATTCTGGCGTTGGGGGGTTGTCTGTCGTTGGCGAAATTCGCAAACGCTTGCCGAATTTATGTCTGGATTATGTTGCCGATGATGCCTTCCGCCCCTACGGAGAAAAATCTGCAGACGCTTTAATGGCCCGGTTGCCGGGGTTGTTGGCAAGTTTAGACATCATGACGAAGCCTGATGCGATAGTCATTGCCTGTAATACGGCCTCTGTGACTGCATTAGAAGCTATCCGTGAGGTAGTAGAAACGCCCGTTATTGGTGTTGTGCCTGCAATAAAACCGGCCTCTGAGCTCTCTAAAACACGGACGATCGGAGTTTTGGGCACTCCGGGGACGGTGCGTCGAAAATATGTTGATAGTTTAATCACTCAATTTGCGGGGGATTGCCAGGTGGTCTTGCAAGGATCAGTTAATCTGGTGGAATGGGCCGAAGGCAAACTTGCTGGAGAATCCTTGTCGATAGAGTATTTTCAACGAGAATTAGCGCCTCTATTCGAAGGCCGCCGCGGCGCGGATATTGATGTTGTTGTATTGGCGTGTACGCATTTTCCGCTTTTAGCGCATGAATTGAAGCAATCCGTTCGTCAGTCAATTCATTGGATAGATAGCGGCGCGGCCATTGCCAAGCGGGTGGAGGTTGTCTTGAGGCAGATTGACAAACATCCCTGTGAAACCCGTGAAGATATTGCGTTTCTTATGGGGCCTAATGCGGGCGCGGCGCGCGTTAAAGCGTTTCAGTCTTTTGGATTTAAACGCGTGATAGGGCTACTGCCCTGATAGTCGCTTAATGTCCAGAAAGCGCCTTATAGGCAAACCATGCCGCGGCCAGTCCAATAAAAAGCAAAATAGTGAAAAGACCAAACCGTTCTTTCATGAACTTTTCGGCTTGTGGGCCTAAAAGCCGTACAACCCCCGCAACGCCGAAAAACCGTAATGACCGCGCCAAGATAGAGGCCATTAAAAAAGCAGAAAAAGGCACAGGAACAGCGCCGCTCATGATTGTTATCACTTTATAAGGAAACGGGGTTAAACCAGCCCCGAACACCCATAATGGCCCGTTTTCATTGATGCTTTCACGAAACCGCTCAACATATTCGGTTTTCCCTAAAGCCTCTAAAAGAGGCTGAGCGAGGGCCTCATAAAACATCATGCCTATCATATATCCGAATATCCCGCCTAAGACAGAAAAGAAGGCCGCGACGCCCGCAATTTTCCACCATTTTTCGGGCGCGGCTTGCACCATGGGAATGACCATCACGTCAACGGGAATAGGAAAGAATGAACTTTCGGCAAAAGAGACCATTGCCAAAGCTGGCATAGCGCGCCGATGGCGAGCCAAAGCTTTCGTATTTTCATACCAGCGTTCAAGGAAAGCAAAATGACCCTTCATAGCTGCGTGCTATAGACGATATATTAAGGGAAAGTATATGGCCAAAACAGTTGACGTCCAAAAAATCGAAGCTATGTTGCGCGCCTTACCAAAGACCCCCTTATGTTGGGTCTGAAACAGGCGGCTGTGGCGGAATTGGTAGACGCGCGGGATTCAAAATCCCGTTCCTTTGGAGTGTCGGTTCGATTCCGACCAGCCGTACCATTCTCTCTCACTTAATAGGGACCTATTTGAGGTTTCACTGCGCCTTCACTATATCGCAGTTATTTTCTGATTCATGAGATTGAAGAGGGTGACGGATTAGGTTCCCCTGAAAGGCGCAAGTAATTTAAATGCGCCTCAAAGAGTGTTATATCTATTATAAGCGTGCAGCCTGCTAGGCATTGAGGCTTTAAGCTGCCTTGGGGCAAGGGGTAAGATTTTCATTGTTCCTTAATGATGTTTGGGTCTAAGGTGAGGCATAATGAGCGTAGGGGCGGAGTTATTCTATTTTGCCTTGAATTCATGTGGGGCAAAATGGGGCAATTAAATATATCGCAGGATAGTTTTCAGACGCAATTCAGCGTTGGTCGGCTCATATGGTATTGCGTAATCCTCTGCCTGCTTTGCATTATTCCATACCAAGCCAAAGCGCAAATAGGCGCATTGGGTACTGGGCCACAGATTTCAGAAGAAGAGGTCTATGACAATCTTGACGATCTCGACCTCAGCCTTCGCTATGCCAAACAGCAAATTAAAAAAGGCGAAATGTTAAATGCAGGGGCGGCCTTAGAGCGTATGCTTTATGCCAATCCAAACTGGCATTCTGTGCGTTTGCTTTATGCGGCGGTATTATATCGACTGGATGACCAAAAAGCCGCCTTAAGGGAATTGGCTCTCCTAGAGGGTAAAGCGTTAAATCCCGACCAAACCGAAACGTATACGCAATATAAACAGGCATTTGCTATTCCGCCGCGAAAGAGCTTTCCAGAGATTGCCTCTGCCGGGTCGGTTTATAACCCAGTAAAAGCACAGGTTAATTATGCCGCTCCAGATGATATAAGCGCTCAAGTTACGGTGGGATTTCGAGCCGATGATAATGCGGGCAATGCTCTGACAGATGAAAGTTTTGGCTTTGATGAACGCGGTGATGTTTCAGTAACATTAGAAGCGCGGGCCGAAGCGAACCTGCCTTTAACTGATGACAGGAAAGTAATGGCGCGTCTTGGCGCTGTTGGGCATATTCGCCGTCATGATACATATGACCAAGCTGATTATGACGTATACGAGGCACGGGCGGGCCTAACTTATCGTCCAGCAGGCGGGGTTATGGCCGTTGATGTGAATGCAAGGCAGGTCAAAGTAAGCGGAGAAACTTATTTGAATCAAATCGGTCCGCGCGCCTCTTTTAGCCAAGCCATTACAGATGACAGCCGTGCTGTTGTGAGTCTATCGGTATATAGTCAGGATTATAAGCCCCTTAGCTTTGCTTCCAGAGAAGATGAAAGAGACGGACTAAAAACAAGTTTGCAGTTTGGTCTTTTACAGAAAATAAAAGATAGACATAAGTTTTCAGCGGCTGTGGGATATGAAACTAAATCAGCTGATTTGCAGGCCTTTGCTTATTCAGGTCCAGTTGCCGCCATGAGCTATGAACATGTAATAAATGAAACTTTGACATCAAAATCCTATCTACGCGCAAGGCAGCTTGGATATAAAGAGAACTTAATTGGCCTAAGTGGTGACCGTTCAGATTTACGGGTCAGCGCCCGAACGGCGATGGCCATTCAGCTCGGGTCAAAGGCGGCGAATGTTGAATTAAATAAACCCGTATTAGAACTCGGTTTAAATTATACGCTTCGGGAATCTAATATAGATATAAATGATTTTAATAATTTGGGTGCGGATGTAAAATTATCAGTGAGTTTCTAGTTCACATTGGGGGTGAAGCATGAAGGGCGTAATTAAATCAACTATAGGCGTTGTAACGGGGCTAAGCAGTCTTTTTTTAACCACAGCAATGGCAGACACTATCGAAGTTGGCCGCAATTCAGCGGTCAAGGGGACTGTAGAAATTCAAAGTACGGGTGAAGCCGAAAAGCGCCAAGCCATTGTAAAAGAACCCGTTTTCCTCGGTGATAATGTGAACTCACGCATTGGTTCTAGCCTTCAAGTTTTGTTGAAAGATAATAGTACTTTCACAGTTGGCCCGCAATGCGATATGGTTATAGATAAATTTGTTTATGATCCCAAAAAGAACAACAACTCTCTCTCCGCTAAAGTCCGAAAAGGTATGTTTCGATTTACCTCGGGTAAAGTTTCGAAAACAAATCCGGATGAAATAAAAATATATACCCCTACAGCGACTATGGGAATCCGCGGGACTATGGTGGAAGTTTTGGTGGGGCCAGAAGCATTTCTATGTGCTGAAAAAGAGGGCTTATTGGCCGGTGATATTCAAATGGATCATGCGGGCGCGACCCTCGTAATTTTAAGAGGGCCGGGTAAAAATAATAGCACGGCTAATCGTGTTGGAGAGGTTGAGGTTGTTTCTGCGGGGCAGTCAGTTACGTTAACGGAAAGTGGGACAGCTATTCTTGTGACCAGTAAGCACGACGCGCCCTCTCAACCTTTTATCGTATCGGATTCGCTCTTTAATTATTTTAATCGCCGTTTGCGCACACAGCCAACGCGAGAAGGGAATTTCAGACCGTTTAAAATTGAAGAGAGTTGGTTTACTCCGCTGCCACAATTAAATGAAGAGGAGACCGATTTTATGACGCCGCTCCAATCTATCGAGGAAGCAGATTGGCCATCAAGAGGTTTAGGCGAAATTGATGGGCTGAATGAGATTGATCGATAGAGTTTAATTCAGCCCATATGATAACTCGACAGAAAATATTGAAATAGAAAAAGACATGAAATTACCGTCCATGCCTTTTGGTAAACTGTCATTGTTTAATATCGGCGTCGTTAGCCGCCGCCGCAAATGGGCAATTCCTACAATGGTTGGTCTGCTGACGGTGTTGTTTTTCGCATGGGCGCATTTGGTGCAGCCACAAGCTATTATGCGAATGAGTAATCTTGTTTTTGATTCTTTTCAGAAACAATATCCACGCGAGTTCAATCCAGATGTTCCTGTGCGTATAATTGATATTGATGATGAATCCATCAGGCGCATTGGTCAATGGCCCTGGCCCAGAACGGTTCTTGCAAAGTTAAATACACGTTTGGCTGATGCTGGGGCCGCCGTAGTGGCTTATGATGTTTTATTCTCTGAAACGGACAGAACCTCTCCTGAAAACATGGTGTCTGTCTTGCAAAATAATCCCGACGCAAAAAGCCATTTTGATGAGATATTGACTCTACGGAGTCACGACGAAATCTTTGCGGAAAGCTTTCAACAAACGCGTGTTGTAAATGGTCTGTTTTTAATTAATCGCCCCACATTAACAGAACCTCAATCCCAAGCTGGATTTGCCATGATTGGCGATAGTCCCGTGAATAGCGTGCCAGAGTTTCATGGGGTATTACACGCTATACCGCCCTTAGAAGCAACGGCAGAGGGCGCGGGGAGTGTATCTTTCCAACCGGATAAGAGTGATGGCGTCGTCCGTACAGCGCCTTTAATTAGCCGTATAGGTGATCGAATATATCCGTCTCTAGCCCTAGAGGCGCTGCGCACTGTGCAAGGGGCTACGACGTATCAAATACGAAGCAGTAATGCCTCCTATGAGGCGCAAAGCGTTTCTAGCGATAATATTGAGGTGAAAGCGATTAGGGTCGGAGATTTTGAAATTCCGACAACAGCAAATGGATCGCTGAATGTCTATTTTACACAGCCACCCCATCCAGAGCGGTATATTCCAGCCTGGAAGATACTCTCTGATAGCCCTTCCGATTTTGGGTGGGAGGAGAATATTATGGGGCATATCGTATTCATCGGTACGGGTGCAGAAGGGTTAAAAGATATCGTGCAAACTCCCTTCAGAGGCGGCGAGCCTGGCGTGTTAGTTCACGCGCAAGCCACAGAACAGATATTGACCGGCGATTATCTCTACCGCCCTTTTTATGCGTCTTCACTAGAGTTTTATTTGATTGTTATATTGGGAATTATTCTGACGCTGACCTTGCCCCGTTTAAAGGCGATAAGGGGGGGGATTGTCATTCTTTTGATTGGTAACGGAATTTTCTGGGGTTCAAACTTTGCCTTTAAGGAATTTCATTATTTATTAGATCCAGTTTACCCGCTGTTGGCGATGTTAACGTGCTATGTCTTTGTTATGCTAACGTCATATTATATGGCGGAATCGGAAAGAGCCCGCGTAAGAGGGGCCTTTAACCTCTACCTATCGCCAGAGATGGTACAGCAAGTCAGCGAAAACCCTGCCTTGCTTAAGCTTGGCGGTCAGGAGCAAGAGATTTCAATTCTCTTCCTAGATATTCGTTCGTTTTCACGCATATCTGAATCTATGCGCCCGCAGGATATTACCACCTTCTTAAATAAATTTCTTACGCCCATGACCAATATTTTGCAGGCACATGACGCAACCATAGACAAATATATTGGAGACGCCATCGTAGCTTTTTGGAACGCCCCTATAGCCGTTCCAGAACATCAAAAATGTGCTGCACGTGCCGTCTTGCAAATGCAGTTAGAACTTGCGGCCCTAAATGCAAAATATCGAGACCAAAAAGAAATTCGTTGGCCCGATACGGTAAGCATAGGGATAGGTATAAATACAGGAATTTGTTGTGTTGGCAATTTGGGTTCAGAACAGAGATTCTCTTATTCTATGATTGGGGATGCGGCAAATTTGGCTTCTCGAATTGAAGGGCTGACAAAACAATATCGGGTCGCCTCCCTCTTTGGCTCAGAGACGGCAAATGCCGTTCCAGATTTTGCCTTTTTGGAAGCTGACAAAGTGTATGTCGTAGGACGAGAAGCCCCCGAAACTATTTATCTATTGGCAGGGGATGATAAACTGGCGCTGACAGCCGAGTTTAAAGCCTATCAGAAAAATCATATGATCTTTTTGGAGCAATATCGCAATCAGCATTGGGATGAGGCTTTGCAGGGGCTTGAGACTCTAAGAGAGCAGAGCGCGCCATATGATCTTCATAAATATTATTTCGCAATGGAAGAGCGCATTGCGCAATATAAAAAGAGTCCGCCCGAGAAAAACTGGGGCGGGGCTTACCGTTCTAATGAAAAGTGATACGCCGTTGGATGGCGCAAAGACCTAGTAAAGCGCCCCATCTACAGGTTCGAAAGCCGGAGGCAGGTCTGTATCACCGAAAGCAAAGCTACGAATTTCGATTTCATGTGACCGTGTAAGGAAGTCCATAGGCACAACATTTCGGTTGTTCGTCCAAGGATGGTCCATAAAGTTCCCGATGCCTTCAATCATAGAGAATATCCAGCCGATTAGTACGGCAATCGGGATAGACCAATATCCTGCGCTTTCTTCGCCGGGTAAGGACATAGATAGAAGGGCCACTAACAGCCACACAAATAAATCTGTGAAATAGGTATAGTGGGTTGGGAAGCGAGTGTTTTTTAAACCATTACAGCGCGTCATAAGAAGCGCCATTTCACGTTGAATGGCTACAAATTCAAAATGTTCTCCATCAACAAATTGGCCCTCAGAATTAGCAATCCGGAAGTCACGTCCTTGATTAAAAAGGAGTTGAAGGGAGGGGTTAACAGAGTGTGCTAAGCTTTCTTTTTCCTCTTTCTCTAACAAATTGTCGAGGCCTTCATATTCTAGGGGAGGGAGATCTTTTAATTGCTTGTTGAAAATCCACATTAAGGCGATGGAGCGCTTAATCATACGCGGCATAACTATCGCTGCGAGCTTTGATTCCTTGCCTGTTTTATAATTCGTATAAGCTTCTTTGTTCCTAGAACAGAGGAGCGCTGTATTGCGGGTGCAGCCACCAATATCACCCCACAAGGCGCGGCCTTGGAACCAGCGGTCATAGGCTGAGTTCGTTCTAAACCCTAAGAAAATTGAAATAGCCGTACCAAGAATAAGCGGGGCTTGCATAGTAATTGTGAATTGCCGGAGATCAAAATAAACGATGGGAACGACAATGATCGCCGAGAGCAGCGCCATTTTTAACATTCGCTTCCATATGATTGGAATTAAACGACGAAATTTAATTGTTTTTTCGACAACCATTTACTCTGCCCCCATACGCGTAACTAGTCTGGGAAGCTGTTAGCACTTTATTTTCAAGGCAGAAACATAAAACGACTCACTCTTCTTTAGGCGGTAAATCCAGTGTGTGCCGAATAACAAAGGCATGTTTATCATCATAACGAATGATTGGGGCTCCATCGGGCGCGATGCCGTTATGCGTTGTGATTTGATGTCCATCCCATTGGTGGAGGCAGTAACCTGCGGGGGCATCTGTCAGTAAAATGCGGTGGTCAGGTTTGTCTACTTGAATATCGGCGAGCTCTAATTTGACTTGGGGCGCGACAGCGGAACACACGACAAGCGGTATGTCTAGAAATTGTGTAAATATAGACCTGTGAATATGACCCGCCATAATATGCACCACATTATTAAATGGCTCGAGCGTTGCTTGTAATAGATTTACCCAAGCCTCCCCTTCAGAGACCGTCATCCAATCTATACCAGAGCGCATGGGCGGATGGTGAAGAGCGATTAGAGTGGGGCGGTCAGGTTGTTCTGATAATCGATCATGGAGCCATTTAGCGCGTGTTGAGCAAAACCCTCCGCCATGGCGGCCGACTTCTAAACTGTCCAAAACAATAATGCGTAGGGGCCAGTCGTCGATTGTATATTGAAGAAACCCCTGATCGAATTTTACTTCAGGAAACGTAGATGAAAATGCGCTGCGATTGTCATGGTTTCCAAAGGCAAAGTAATACGGGATTGAAAGAGTTTCTAGTTCCTCTCGAAGGTCTTCATAGGCCCAGTCTTCACCAATTTCGACTAGGTCACCAGTGAAAAGGATAAGGTCTGGGCTTTGGATCTTTGATTGAACTTCAGACAATACAGCCCGCAATCTTTCCCGATTAGTGCAAGACGCATTTTCTCCATGAAAACCAAGGTGCAAATCTGTGATTTGAGCAATAATCATAATGCGCCTTTCATCTTACTTTTTATCCTTAGTCCAGACTATTAAACAGTATGGCTATTTAATTTTCTGACTTGCTTTCGACGGCAGGCTTATCACATTTTGCTCGGTTAAGCGCCTCAGAGTGTGATTGGCAACTTTTTGTCCCAATATCAGGCCATCCATATTTGAGAAGTCAAAATGGATGCCACCATAAATACGGCTTTGCCCTGCATCTTGGGCCGCGTTTTGAAAAGACGTAAAACAGCGCTCTAATCCCCACATGGATTTTGATTGGCTGCAAAAGGCGGTATCACCAAAATAGGCTGTGAGGATCCCCGCCGCTGCACCGCTAAAGGCTGAATGCCCTGAGACATATTCAGGATGATGCGGTGTGTCGCCCATAGCTTTCCAGTTTGGATTGTCAGGGTCTGTTTTTTGAATATAATTATCAGGCCGAATATAGTTGTAGTGATATTTGGTATCCCATGCGGCAATTCCACTGTCATATAGTGCAATATTTAAGGTCAGTAAGAGCTCTAACTGAAACTCATAGGGTTTGTCTTTTATGGCTTCAATCGCAATTTGGTTCCAATGTCCTGGCGGCGTCATTGTGCCGGCTGGGTTGCCCCAAAATGCCGCCGAGACAGAGCCGTCAGCCAATCGATATTCGCTGACATCTTCACCATATATTCGAACGCGTTCTAAGGTTTTCAGGAATTCTGGACTGTTGAATGGAGGCGGCCCTTTTGCGCGAAATTGTCTGGCTGAGACGAGCTCAAGGGGGGTGGCATCACGCCATTCAGGGTGAATAAGCGTTGCTTGGAAGGCTTCAGAATATTGAATGATAGGTTCGGGCAGAGGTAAAATGGATAAGGACTGAGAAACAATGTGCTGAATTGCGGCCTGATTGTCCGCCGTTAAAACACGTGGTTGTTTGGCTATTTCAGGGAACAGTTTATAAAAAAGCGTTTCCGAGACCCCCTCAATTAGTTCCTCTCGCGAGATAGAATAACGGTCTTGAGATATACTGATTTTGTAAGCGTCACCGCCCATTGCGAATTGATGGCTATTGAAAAGAGACAGGGCGAGTAGGGCATATATACGAGATGCTGCGGGGGCTTCCAATTCAGCCTCTGCCACATATCTCATGGCTGTTTCAAAAGGGATGGAAAGAAAATTTTCAGCGTTTTGCTGTTTAGAGCTATGCGGTGCCGCCGCTGTTACAACTGCGGAAGAGGGTAAAGCGTAAATTAGGACCCATAAGGTAATGATGAATATTCGCATTCTGCCCCCCCAATTTACATATTGCCATAATAATAGAGAAACCAGAAGCGAATACATCCTTCTCTTACAAGCCTCCTTCGCGGACAGATTCAGCCAATCTTTTTGCAAATCTCTTGATTTTTATATTTGTTCTGCTTATGTTCTCTTTAAAGAACACGCTCAAAGGAGTGAATGAAATGGCTAAACGGTATTTAAATGTCAGTTATGCAGATCGCGATTTAGCGAAAAAACTAGGTGCGCGATGGGACCCTTCGGTAAAACGGTGGTATTGTCCTGCAGGTAGCGCATTGGAAACTATCTTTGCTTGGCGGAAAGAGGCCCAAGTAAAAGAAGAACGAAAAAACGCGCCTGTTATTGCTAAAAGAGCGCCAAAAGTGGCGCTTAATCAGAATTTTGAACTGCCTTTGGCCTCTTAATAGGCCTAAAATGAATGAGCCCGATGATTGGAAGGGATATCAATCACCGGGCTGAATTTGCGCAAGATTAAAGGGGGTAATCTATGGGGCGCAAACAATTTATATCTCACTATACGCTTACTTTTAGCGTTGGTTCCAAAAATTCTTTCCTAATAGTTAATATTTTAATGCCTTGCGGCGAAGAGGGAGGATTGGGAACAAATTAAGTGAAGCGGCGTTCTTTAACTATGAAAACGCGACACAAATATAATTTACTTGTAGGTTTTACCTCACTTTTGACGACATTGATATTGCCTACCGCGGTCACAGCCAATGATGCTCCGCCTTTTACGAAAGTTGAAGCGGTACAGAAAAAATTCCCTCTAATTTCAAAAACTTTTTACTATGAGAAAACGGCCGCTTCGTCGAAAGTTATCGATATGAGAGCCCGTAAAAGTGTTGAAACCTATAAACATGTTAAGCCTGTCATCCATTTGGGACTGGTGGATACAAAGGCAGTCATTGAGCCCGTTCAATCTAAGCCGGGTTTCATCGCTGCAAAATTTGATGACAAAGCGTTTCAGGAAGACTTAAACATAAACTATTCTTTGGATGGTTTAGACGGCGTGTATTTTGGTATGCCAGATCGTTCTGAATATGAAGATGAGCAAATTCAGAAACATAAGCTGAACTTTGTGCGTAAAGCGACCATGCCTGAGGGACGTTATACTGAACCCTTATATACGGTGGCTGGTACGGGCCTAAAGACTGAATTTTAGTCTTTTACCGATAGACTTAGTCTGTAAAGCAGAGAAAAGGCCCTCCAATAGAGGGCCTTTTTAAAATGGAATATCATACTTAAGGCCTAGTCGCGTAAGAGCTCATTCACGCCTGTTTTAGAGCGTGTTTTTGCATCAACTGTTTTAACAATAACGGCGCAATCTAGGCTGTGACTTCCGTCTTTGGAGGGGAGTGTACCCGGTACAACAACAGAGTAGGCTGGAACCTCACCAAAGGTGATTTCACCTGTCGCGCGGTTGTAGATTTTAGTGGATTGCGAAATAAATACACCCATCGCCAAGACAGACCCTTCACGAACAATGACGCCTTCAACGACTTCTGAACGCGCGCCAATGAAACAGTTATCCTCAATGATAGTTGGGTTGGCTTGTAAAGGTTCTAATACACCTCCAATGCCTGTCCCTGCACTAATGTGGCAATCTTTGCCCACTTGCGCACAGGACCCTACACTCGCCCATGTATCAATCATTGTGCCTTCACCGACATAGGCACCAAGATTAACATAAGAAGGCATAAGGACTGTGTTCGGGGCGATAAACGCGCCGCGGCGAACAGCGGCAGGAGGTACAGCTCGTATGCCGGCCTTAGTAAAGTCCTCTTCTGTCCACGTCCCAAATTTACTGGGGACTTTATCAAACCAATTTCCGCCCGCAGGGCCGCCGCTCATAATAGTATTGGCTTCGAGGCGAAATCCGAGAAGGACGGCCTTTTTCAACCATTGATGAACGACCCATTCGCCATCATCTTGTCTCTCTGCAACGCGGTACTTACCGCTATCTAAACCCATTATCGCTGTTTCTATGGCATCACGGCGTTCACCTGTCGTGCTTGGGCTTAGTGCGGCTCGGTCATCCCATGCAGCTTTGATGGCAATTTCAAGTTCGGCAGTTTTCATTGGTTAATTCCATAAACAGTAAAAGAGGGCTTCTAAAAACGGGCGCACCATAGGCATGGGACCCAGCAAGTCAATTCACAGAACTTCAAATATCCGTTCGTCACGTTCTTGAGCGATTAGTACTTTACTATCATTAAGTGCAACGCCTCTAAAAAACGCGATCTATCCTTCGGGCTGAATGGAGGTGGCCCGCCTATATTAGGCATTTCGGCGCCCGCTCTCAAATCGGCCATAATTGCGCGCATGGCAATTTTGGAGCCAATAGAGTTCATTGTAAAGGCTTCGCCATTTGGGCCTAAGACACGGGCACCAGATTTCAGACAGCGTTCAGCCAAAAGGATATCTGATGTAATAACAATCGTATCTTCATGAGCTTTGTCAGCAATATAGTCATCTGCCGCATCAAAGGCATCTGAAACACAAACAAAATTAAATAAGGGCTCGCGCGGGATACGTAGGAAAGCATTGCTGACGACAGTGACATGGACCTTGTGCCGACGGGCAACTTTATAGGTTTCTTCGCGGACTGGGCAGGCATCACCATCAATGTAAATATGTGGCATTATCTATTCCGAGCTTGGGGTTTCGCAGTGCCAACATGTTTCATATTGATGGGCCGAATATAATCCCATCCCAATGGGGCCGCCGGGTGGAAGCGCCTTGGCAGGCGGTACAGGGTCGGCAGCCTTAGCAGCTTTGTTTAGATGCGCTGTAATTTTTGTATCAAGCCAAGAGCCATGGCCAGAGCCTTTGGCGCGTAAGTCTGTTTGAACCCGCCTTAACATATTGTCTGTACGCGCCTTAACACCAGGAGATTGACTTTGCTCTGATAAGTCCATCAAAGCAAAAGCAAAGCGCGCTTGGACAGATTTCGCAATTTCGTTCTGCCGCCCAGAGGGGGGGCTTTGCATGACGTGTTGACGAGTAATATTGAGCATTTCAGTAAAACCCAATTGATTATCATCGCGACGTTTCAATTCTATCATGCGTGCGGCGCGCTGGGGGTGTAAAAGGACGTCAAAGGTAAGATCGGCGGCAGTATCCGCTGCTGCGGTCACATCGAATACGGGATAGGCGGTGCGTTTGAATAATTCACGCTCACTATCGGCTATGGAATAGCTGACAAGTCCAGGATTAAGTAACGTCAGAACCTCATCATCAATATCAAGAAAGCTTGGGTCTAATGTCGTAAGAATGGCGTCAAGCGCAGCGCGTTGACGATTTGATGACACTGGCTCAAATCCATTTCTTTGGTCGCCTTTAAGGCTATAATTAAAAGACACACCGCCCAAAAGTTTACCTGCGGCAGCTGTCTGATAACGATGATATAAATATATTGGTACAAGAACTTTGTTAAGGTCTGAAACGGCTTGGCCTTTTTGAATATTCCGAAGACCAAAATTATCTAAAGCGTATTGCCTGACGGCTATCGCGTCTTCTAATCCCACAATGGGATCGGCTCGATTATCCCAAATATTACCCAAGGGATGTGCTGTGCCAATAGAACGGGCATCACTATCCGCAACATAAGCTAACCCCATGTCAAAAGCGTTTTGCATAAGGGCTTCACGCTCAGCAGCATCCATATCCTTATAAAGCCATGTCGCCGCAAATTTATCCCATGGCCCAACACCAACGCCATAAGTGCGGCTAAAATCAAGTGTGCCATTTGCAACTCTGATATCTGGCGCAGGGTAATCCATGACGGACCCTTTATCATAAGTGCTTGCGGCAAAATTATGCGCAAAACCTAAGGCGTGCCCGACTTCATGTGCAGAGAGCTGTCGAATGCGCGCGAGGGCTAATTGAACCGGGTCGTCTGCTGCGCCGCTATCAGTGTTTTCAACGCCGGCTAATCCTTCAAAAATCATGCGATCTTGGCGGACGCGTAGAGAGCCCAAATTAACATGGCCTTTTAGCATTTCACCCGTACGCGGGTCATAAACGCCGCCGCCATAAGACCAGCCCCGTGTCTGGCGATGGACCCACTGAACGACATTATAACGAACATCAAGCGGGTGAGCCTCTTCGGGTAAGATTTCAACACGGTAGCCATCTGGATACCCTGCTGCCGTGAAAGCCTCTTTCCACCACTCTGCGCCTTCTACCAAAGCGGAAAGCATGGGCTCAGGTACGCCGCTATCGATGTAAAAAACGATGGGTTTAATGGTCTTGCCGGCTTCATCCTTTTCGAGGCGATATCGCCGCGCAAGGCGGGTTTCTATAGGCGCTGATAAGGGAGCGCTATAATCATAATAAACATGTTCTATTGCCCCAGAACGCGGGTCTGATTTTAAAGCTGTGTAGCCATTGTCAGGGAGGCGAACAAAGGAATGATGCTGAATAAATGTGGCATCTTGGCCATTCGCGGCTGTTGTCGAAAACTCCCTCCCTGGTTTTGCGGAGGACAGTGTGAAAAAGACATCCATTTCTACATTGTCGGGAAAAGCAAAAACATTTTGGGTGTCAATAAAGGTTCTATCTTTGGCAATGGAGAAAGTGCCTTGGTCACGATCTTTTAAATATTGCGCTAACCCTAAAACATCACTTTGGAGAAAGTCAGTTAAATCAACTGTCAGGCCATTCTTATAAGATTTAATGTTCAAGCTTGCGATAAAGGAGCGCGCAAAACTCTCTCTCACAGCCTGTTGTTCAAGCGGATTATCAGGGCTTGCCCTATAGGTTAAGTTTTCGGCTTCGATGATGACTTTATTTCCCATGCGCCGAAAAACAATTATCTTCCCACTATCACCCCAGCCGCGATCAAGGCCCACAGGATTAGACCCCAGACCTGCCGTCAACCGGGCAGTGTGAATAAGGCGAAGTGAAACTCCGTCTGCATCGGGCTCGGGTAATTGCGCGTAGACTTTATTGGTGTCGGTATTGACGTAAAGATCAATGAAGCCAGGGCGGTGGTCAAAAGCGGCAAATGGGTCGGAGGATTTAGAGCTTGCAACAGGTTGGCAGGCACTAACCCCTGAAAACATTATAATTAAACAAAACAGAAAAATAATACGCATGAGGCCTCCTACTATCAATTGATACGGTTCGAAGGCCAATTTGTCGAGCCAGAGTTCAGAGGTGATTTCCTGATAAGCGCGGCACTAAATTGATGCCAAAATCTCATCGACCCAAATAGGAACGATATCTCCAGCTTTCCCAAGTCGGCTTTCATCAAACAAAGCGCTACCTTGGCTGGGCTCTAAGTTAAGTTCCAAGGTCTCTATGCCACGCCGATTGGCCTCTCCGACTAATCCTGCGGCAGGGTAAACGGCGCCGCTAGTCCCAATAGAAACAAACAAATCCGCCTTGGTCATGGCGTCATCTATTTGGTCAAGGTAGTAAGGCATTTCCCCAAACCATACGATGTCTGGGCGTGGGCCTGATTTAACATAACAATGAGGACAGGATAGCTCTGGAGATGCCGCCTCGGTCCAAGGCCAAAAGGCTTTGCAAAACTGACACCGCATCGAGGTTAAGATACCATGCATATGAATAACAGTCTTGACCCCGCCGCGTTCGTGTAGGTCATCGACATTTTGCGTGATAAGAGTCAGCTTTCCGCCCTTAAGGGAGAGGCCTGATTGCAACCTCGCAAGAGCTATATGTGCAGCGTTAGGTTCTACGTCTTTCAGCGCCGCCCGTCGTAAATTGTAAAATTGATGCACTAAGGCCGGGTCTTTTGCGAACCCTTCGGGGGTCGCGACTTGTTCAATCGGGTGTTGTTCCCACAGGCCGCCTTTATCGCGAAATGTATCAATTCCGCTTTCAGCGCTAATACCGGCGCCTGTAAGGATGACAATGGAGGGAGCTTGGGTCATAATCCCTTATGCCCTCTATTTTATTCGTTTGTCTTGGAAATATTTGTCGCTCTCCAACGGCTGAGGCTGTTTTTCGGCGATATGCCGCGGAGGCGGGTCTAAATGTTCATATAGATAGTGCCGGTACATCGGGCGCGCATAGCGGAGAGAATCCAGATAGGCGTTCTATTGCGGCAGGGAAAATTCGTGGTTATAGCTTTTCCGGTCAAACTTCTCGGCGGGTTACTAAGACTGACTTTTATGATTTTGACTATATTCTCGCTATGGATGAAAGCAATTTGCGAAACCTGCGCAAGGTAAAACCCGCTGATGCAATAACAGAGCCTCAGCTATTTCTGAAATTTGCCAGCGACATTGACGTTGTGGAAGTGCCAGACCCCTATTATGGCGGGGTTTCAGGTTTCGACCATGTATTAGATCTCATAGAAGCGGCCTGTGTTGGCTTGATTGCGGATATCAAAGCAAACGCATAGACATTCATCTGTAATCAGACTAATCATCAGCCAAATTTTTCTAAGGCAGTCAGGTGTAAAATGAATAAGGGTTTAGTCACGGTTTTTGGCGGTTCCGGCTTTCTGGGTAAACATGTGGTGCGTGCGCTCGTCGCAAAAGGCTATCGCGTTCGGGTTGCTATGCGACGTCCACATACGGGCATGGACTTAAAAGTTATTGGCGGCGTAGGACAAGTGCAATTGATGCAGGCCAATCTGCGGTATGAAAAATCCGTTGCGCGCGCTGTAGAGGGGGCTGATGCTGTTATTAACCTCGCGGCTATCCTTTACGAAGAAGGCCAACAGACTTTTGAAGGGGTGCATGTTCGCGGTGCAGAAACGATTGCTAAGGCCGTCGCGGCGCACAAAGTTACAAATTTTGTACATGTGTCTGCCATTGGCGCGGATGAAAACGCAGACAGTGAATATTCACGGACAAAAGGTGAAGCTGAAACCCTCATCCGCAATCTCGTTCCGACTGTTGATATTATGCGCCCATCAATTTTGTTTGGTGTTGAAGATTCTTTCTTCAATCGTTTCGCTACGATGGCGCAATATGTTCCCGTTCTACCTCTTATTGGCGGCGGCGATACAAAGTTTCAACCAGTCTATGTCGGTGATGTAGCGCAGGCCATTGCAACAAAAATCGCTCAGAGCTCAGACGGCAAAACTTATGAGCTTGGTGGCCCTCGGACTTATTCGTTTAAAGAGCTGTTACAATATATGTTAGAGGTGATTGCAAAGAAACGTATCTTAGCGCCCATACCTTGGTTTGGTGCCGGTCTATTTGGTCTGGTTGGTGAATTATCTGGCCTCGTTCCATTTATGAAACCTTTTTTGACCCGTGATCAAGTGAAGTCGTTGAAAACAGATAATGTCGTATCAGATAACGCATTAGGTCTTTCTGATTTAGGCATTACGCCTGAAACTGTTGAAGCAATTGTTCCGACATATTTGGTGAAATACAGAAAATACGGTGAGTTTCATCAGCCCGGCAAAGATAGCTGGCCAGAAGAAACAGGGGCCTAATTAAGCCATTTCGGCTTTTGCCACTTGAGAGAGAATGAAAATGAAATTCAAAAATATATTACTGATGGGCCTTGCGGCAGCGGTTCTCACTGCTTGCGGGAATACTACTCCAGAAGGAGAGTCAAAAACAGTTGATCTGGCCGCGCAGGCCAATAGTGCCAAGCTTGATCTGGTATTAGAAGGGCGCGATGAAGCCGCTAAGGCACGTTTTGACCAACGTCATCCAAAAGAGACTTTGATGTTTTTCGGCATAACGCCCGGAATGACAGTCGTGGATGTCCTGCCAGGGGGCGGCTGGTACACTAAGATATTACTTCCTTATTTAGGGAATGAGGGAACCGTCATCGGCGTGGATTATGCTCTTGAAATGTGGCCTGAATTTGGAGGGTTCGCGACGCCCGAATTTATTGAAAATAAAAAAACTTGGCCTGCGACTTGGACTGAAAGCGCAGAGGCATGGCGCAGTGATGACGCCGCGGGCGTTTCTGCATTCGCCTTCGGAAATCGTAATGTTGAACTAGATGGCACAGCAGATGCTGTGTTATTCATTCGCGCTTTACATAACTTGGCACGTTTTGAAGATGAAGGTGGGTATTTAACCCAAGCCCTGGCGGATGTGCATGCTATGCTCAAACCCGGCGGCATAGTGGGTGTGGTTCAGCATCAAGCCCGTGAAGACCGACAGGATGACTGGGCTGATGGGTCTAATGGTTACCTTAAGAAGTCAGCTATTATCGCAAAGTTTGACGCGGCCGGTTTTGATTTTGTTGCGGAAAGCGACATTAATGAAAACCCGATGGATCAAGCCAAAGAAGGGGATGCCGTATGGCGTTTGCCGCCAACATTAGGAACATCACGAGACGATGATGAGTTAAGAGCTGAAATGCAGGCGATTGGCGAAAGTCACCGCATGACACTTAAATTCAAAAAGCGGTAAGTCACTGAAATAGATCTTCCCTATTTTAGGAATGCATTTGTAAGGATAAAAGGCGGGCATAGGCTCCGCCTTTTTTCTTTTTTAAAGTCTCATGTTTTCCACTTTCAATGATACGGCCTGCATCCAAAACGTAAATGCGGTCAGCATTTCGCACCGTAGATAGTCGATGAGCTATGACAACGCTTGTCCGGTCTTTCATCAAAAGTTCTAATGCGGCTTGGACTTTTGATTCTGATTTTGCATCGAGAGCAGATGTCGCTTCATCTAAGAGTAAGAGGGGGGCGCCGCGCAAGATGGCGCGAGCTATCGAAAGTCGTTGCCGCTGGCCACCTGAGAGACTGAGGCCATCCTCGCCCAGACGCGTATTGTAACCTTGGGGCAAGGCCATGATAAAGTCATGGGCATCGGCCTGTTTTGCCGCCTTGATAATGGCCTCTTCTGAGGCATCAATATTCCCTAAACCGATATTATTCATGACGCTGTCATCAAACAAAGTTACATTTTGGCTGACTAAGGCAATGTTTTGGCGAAGACTTTGAAGAGTCACTTTTTGGATATTCAGACCATCAAGCGTAATCTCTCCTGCGTCAACATCATAAAGTCGAGGTATAAGATTGACGACAGTCGACTTTCCGCCGCCAGAGGCCCCGACAAGAGCAATTGTTTCTCCGGCTTGAACGGAAAATGAAATATCAGACAGAGCTTGAGTGCCGTCCTCATAGGAAAAACTCACATTTTTGAATGAGAGCGACCCTTTAACAGCGCCTAGAGACACTGCGCCTGCTGCATCAGTAATTGTGGGCTGAGTATCAATAACCTCAAAAATTCTAGCTGAGGCTGAAAGGCCTTCTTGCAGGACATTATTTAGCGTTCCTAGAGCGCGTAGCTTTGGGGATAAGAGTAAAAGAGCGACCAGTACGGCGGCTATTGAACCACCCGTTCCTGCGCCTGCATTTACGAGGTAAGCACCAAATATGACAATCCCAGCAATAGCTAAACCACCTATAACTTCTAATATGGGGTCAACGCGAGCTTGCTGGGTAATAAGCTTAAGAAAGAGGTCAATGCGTTTATCGAAACTTTGATGAAGGCGCTTAGCTTCTGAGGCTTCTAGGTTATAGGTTTTAATTAAGCGTGCGCCCGTAAAGCTTTCTTTTAATTGTGATGTGATAAGGCCATTATGTTGCTGAACGTCTTGTGCATTTCCACGCATCTTTCTTGAGATGTGAATAATTGGGAGAAAGGCAATTAAGAAGACCGCCATCACAAGCGATAATTGCCAATTGTGATATAGCATGGCGCCAATTAAAAGAATGACGACGAGAACATCGCGAAACAAATTCCCCAACACACGAATAATCGCATTGGAAATAATTGTAACGTCATTGGTGAATTTTGAAATTAGGTTTCCCGTAGGCTGGCGCGAAAAAGCGGCGTAATCCGCATTATGCGCACTCTGAAACATAGCCTTTTGCATATTTCCAATGGCGTGAAGGGCAATAGAATTCGTCAATATACGTTGGGCATAATTCGCAATGCCCGAAATTATCGGAACGCCGATTAAAAATGGAATGATGATTTTGGCATATTCCATTGCCGAGGTGAGAGCTTTACCCGATGTCTCAAGATCTTGAGCCTCATCGACGACGCGTTTAATGACTTCAGTATACGCTGCCGTCGCGGCAGCCAGTAGCGCCATAAAAAAAATGGCCGCGAAAAGTTTCCCTCTTTGCGGCCAAATATAATCCCGCCAAAGCCGTCCCAAATAATATCGGTCACTTTGCGTATTTTTGAGGGGCTTTGGAGGCATGAAGTTTTTGGGCTTAGCCAATAATGCCGTCCCCATCGGGATCTAATAAATCATGGGCGTGTAAAATAAAGTAACGAGTATGTGCGTTATCTACGGTGCGTTGAGCGGCTGCTTTCCATGCGGCTTGTGCGGCTTCGAAAGTAGGAAAGGCGCCAACGAAGTCGACCTTTTTCAAATCTTTGAACTCAGTTCGCATGGGATCAACAAGTTCTCCGCCAATAACGATGTGCAATAATTGAATGGATTTCATTTCCCGATCAGCCATTTTTGTTCCCATATGTTTGAAGTCTTCGGTTTTATTAACACTCGCATCGAACTCTGCAACGAGTGGTTTCACGCGTTCCAATAACAAAGCCTGTAAGGAGGGGCCAGCACAAATAACGCCAAATCCCGATGTGCTGTCTTTATCGAACTGAGGGGTGGCGCCTCGGAGATTAGTAACAAGCGCTCCTGATTCTGTGGCGATAAGGCAGGCGGCTGCAATATCCCAATCTGATTTTGGCGTGAAGGCTACCGTACAGTCTGCTTCGCCGCAGGCAACAAGAACCATTCTGTAAGCCATAGAGTTAGCGATGCGAACTTGCATAGGCGGGAAACCCATACGGCGAAACTTGCGGGGGTAACCAATCATTTCAGCCCCTTCGAGGGCCGACCGTGTTGAACACGAAATGGTGGTCCCATTGCGTTTCGCTCCTCCGCCCAGATGCGCGCTAAATAATTCACCTTTTAGGGGATTAAAAATTGCGCCTGCCATGGGTTTTCCGTCTTCTATGATGGCAACGGAAACGACAAAGTTAGGGGTTCTGTCGATAAAGGCGCGAGTGCCGTCAATCGGGTCGACAACGAAGCTTCGAGGGCAAGCGTGCCGAGAATGATCGTCCTTGGTCTCTTCTGATAACCAGCCATAATCAGGGCGGGCCGCCATAAGCGCTTTATAAAGAAAGTCATTAACGGCAATGTCCGCATCTGTGACGGGATGTCCTTTCTCTTTGTCCCAAACTTTAGAATTATTTGCATGAAAAGCGTCTTTGGCAATCTGACCGGCTTGTTTGACGACTTGCTCAAGCAAGGCGCGTTCTTCGGAAAGGGGGTGGCAAAGAGGGTTCGGCACAGTCATGTTATTTGCCTTGCCTTTATGATGATCCAGCAACGGTCATGCCTTCGGCCAGAAGGCTGGGCGCATTGGTTGCGCCGTCAAACCGTATGTCATTGGCAGGAATAAAAGTTTTAAACACATCATTCAAATTGCCAGCGATTGTGACTTCGGAAACGGGGTAAGCTCGCTCTCCATTTTCGATTTTAACGCCCGCGACACCGACGCTATAATCACCCGTATTTGAATTTAAAGACGGGCCAAACATTTCCGTTATCAAAAGGCCCTCATTCATGTCCTTTATAAGCGCATCCAATGTATGTGTGCCCGGCGCCAAAAAGCTATTTGTGGCGCTGATACCTGGGGGCGCCCCAATACCGCGTGTCGCATGCCCTGTAGAGGCGAGACCTAATTGTCTCCCTGCCGCGCTATTTAATAGCCATGTTTGCAAAATGCCATCTTTTACTAATTGCTGTTTACGGGCTGCCAAACCTTCACCGTCCCAAGGCCGTGATCCTTGGCCGCGTACCATATGGGGATCGTCAATAATTTGAATGTGTTTTCCAAAAGCCTCTTCACCCATTTTGTCTTTTAAAAATGAGACGCCTCGGGCAATGGCATTGCCATTAATAGCCCCCAGAAAAGCGGACACTAAAGAGCCAGATAACCGTTCTTCAAATATGACGGGATAGGTGCCCGAGCTGATTTGGCGGCTGCCTAATCGCGCCACGCTTCGTTCGCCCGCATGACGTCCGATCTCATCGGGGGTGCGTAAGTCAGAAAGCCAACGTGTCCCGTCATAGTCATAATCCCGTTCCA
Source organism: Litorimonas taeanensis (assembly GCF_003634015.1). Lineage (NCBI taxonomy): Bacteria > Pseudomonadati > Pseudomonadota > Alphaproteobacteria > Maricaulales > Robiginitomaculaceae > Litorimonas > Litorimonas taeanensis. The sequence continues at coordinate 507,889 of NZ_RBII01000002.1, read as the reverse complement.
TCTCGCCATTGCGTTCAGCAATGGCTGTGACTGATAACCCATGTCTGGAGGATTTCCATCCTGCGCCGAATCCATCAGATGTCGCAAAATAAATAGCAGAGCTTGCCCAATTTGCGCTCGCCCCTTCGGCTTGGCTGACGCCATTAACGGCTAAGGTTGCGGCTTCTACTTCAAGCGCTTTCTCTTTCAACGCCTCGGGGCTTCGTAGGGTAGGATCAAATAATTCGAGGTCAGGCCGTGATTCAAGACTTGAAAGCAAGGCTTTGTCCGGGAGACCACAATATGGATCTTTTGGTGCGAGCTTGGCCATTGCAACGGCTCGCTCGGCCAGCATTTTCAATGATGCCTCCGACATATCCGAGCTGGAGACGCAGGCTTGGCGCCCATCAATTATAACGCGTAAGCCAACGTCGCGGCCTTCGCTATTGTCCACATCTTCTAATTCGCCTTCACGGACAGCGACTGAAAGAGAACGGCCATGCGTCGCAACGGCGTCACAGCTTTGCGCGCCAGCTTGTTTCGCAAAGCCAAGTAAAGTCTCTAATGTGGGTGCAAGGGCTTCCGTTAAAAGCGCATCGCTGGGTGTGTTGGTTTTTTGCATAAAGACACTGTTAACAGAGCGAATGCATCCTGACACTAGAAAGGTACATTTATATGACGTTAAATGTGAAAACGAGATAAAGTAGGGCGATAGCTTGCCCAAGGTGAACAATTAAGGTCATCATCATGCCGATGGGGCGTGTTTTCCCTAAGGCATGTTTTCCGGCCATACCAAATGCGTGTAAGACTCGCCCAAATATAAACATGCTGCCAAAAATATGGAGTAAGATGACTGGGGCGTTTAACATTGCTAGACCTAAAAGACCTAGTAAGGCCAAGGGGGCGTTTTCTGTAAAATTGCCGTGCGTACGAATACGCGCCAGAAGTGACGTGTCACCATTGTCCCCCATACTCACCCGGTTGCCAATTCTAACTGAAATAACGCGATATGTGAAAAACACGGCCAAGATTATATTTAAGGCGATGTAAAGCGCAACGATTTGAAATGTTGTCATGAATAAATCCTTAGGCTTCTGTTCCAGCAGAGGCAGCTTGTTGAATGGCTTGTATATGCGCCGCAGGGTCTTGTGCACCTTGCACTGCAAATTGTCCGTTATAGATAAAAGTGGGCACACCTGAGATGCCTAGGTTACGAAAGAAGAAAATTTCTTCGCGCACAGCATTAGCGTCTCTATCGGTGTCCAGCAATTCGGCGGTTAACGCGGCGTCTAGACCGACTTCGCCTGCAATGCGCGTTAGTATAGCTGTATCGCCAATATCTTCGCCATCCGTGAAAAAAGCCTGAAAAATAGCTTCTGCGGTTTCTGTGCCGGCAGCTTCATTATTTTGAGCCCATCGTATCAGGCGGTGTGCCTTTAAAGTATTGGGGCGCCTTGAAATATTATTGAACTGGAAATTTATACCTAGAGCAGGGCCTCCCTCTTCAAGCTTTTCTCGCATCGCTTTAAATTGGTTAGAGGGGCTGTCGCCAAATTTACTCTTCATATAGGCTTTATAATCCACGCCTTCTGAAGGGACCTCGGGGTCTAGCATATAGGGACGCCATGTTAGATCGACAGGTATTTTGCTTTGCCGCCGTGCTTTGTCAAACAGGCGATAGCCAAACCAACACCAAGGGCAAACTACATCAGAGACAATATCCACCTGAACTGGTTGAGGCGAAAGGGATTGTTTTTTACTACGGGCCATAGCGCGAGTTTAACCTTTCCTGTGCTTCTGTAAATGGCAGAAACTATGCTCAAATTGTGAAACTCTACCGCTCAACATCAGAGGTTTTAGGACACGTTCTCTGCGGCTAGCCGTAAGAATTTCAAAACGGTTTCAACCTCTTTTTCGTTTAAGCCTTTTACAAGTTGCGCATTAAAGTCCCGAACATCATTCATCACATCTTCACGTTTAGCCCAGCCTTGGGGTGTAAGCGCCACTGTTTTCACGCGTCGATCGCCATAAGAGGGCCTGCGTTCTACGAGTCCTGCTTTTTCCATACGCTCCACTAATCCCGAAACCGCAGCATTATTTCGGCCAGTGCCATCGGCTAGATCGCTCATGCGGCAGTTATCATTATAACCAAGGAAGACGAGGACTAAGGCTTGGGAGCGGCTAACATTTGAGCCTTTTGAAAGGAGCGTTTCGGCTTGTTGTGCGAGGCGTGTATGGACGCGGTCGAGGACAAAAAATAAACGCCGGTCAACTGTGCGGGCAATAGCCATAATTAATTATCTTTCTCTCAAGCTATCTAACTTTGCGTTATCTATAAACATAGAGCGCAAATAAAAAAGGATGATAATAAAAAAGCCCTCTGACAGTATCAGAGGGCTCCTTTTTGAAGTTTGGGTCTCACCGGACGTCATGCCGGTTTCATTAATAGATAGCTTAATTACCCAATTTCGCTTTTACGAAAGGGCTGATCTAACAGCTTCGGGCAGACCCCTCAAAACAGATAAACAAATCACACCTCCTTTCATAAACGCGGCTCCACCATGGAACGGCAATTGATAATTCAAAATTAGTCAAGAATAGTGATTTGGCAAGACTGAAAATTTTATGAAATTTCAATGACGATTAAGGTCTGATTAACCGTAATCGAAGAGGATTCGCGTTCTCTTAGCTTAGGTCTAATCACCGTAATCTCACGTGTTCAGCTTAGAGAGCTAAAAGGTTATGCTGCGTGTTTCCCAATGCCGCACCCCGCTCCAAAATTAGCGAAATTAGCATTTGGTTTCGGTAAAATGAGCGGGATATGATCTTTGTCATTTGTTGAAAGTGTCACGCTATCACCTCGAATGGCGGCGTTATATAGTTTCCCTACCACATGTTTTTTCCGGGGCATGTAAATCTTCAGGTTGGGCGCATAAATCCACTGGCCTGATTTCACTTTTTCCCCGTTAATGTAAAGATAGGGGAGTTTAACCTTCCCGCGCCGGGACCGTGGAAACTCTCGGAAATAAGCTTCGAAATCAACCGGAACCAATCCAATATTAGCGGTCAATGTGCTTGTAAGACAACTAAACGCAACATTGCCTTTTTTTTCAGGATAGTTTGTAAAAAGGGCCTCACCCTCGAAAACTTGACCTAAGTTATCAAGCTTTACCGCATTTCCTGTGAACTGCATCCGAAATGAAGTATGTGACCATTCGGGCGCCTCAGTGCTTGAGGAGGCTGTACCAGCTTGCGCCAAAGCGACAGCACCTGATAAGAGCCAAACAGAGAGAATAAGAATGAATGAGCGCATAACGTAGAGGTAGCATTCTCTACATTTGCAGTCCATAAATATTAACCGTTTTCTACAAAGTCCAAAGCGACACCATTATTGCAATACCGTAGTCCTGTAGGGCGAGGGCCGTCTTCGAAAACATGCCCTTGATGGCCGCCGCAGCGAGCGCAATGATATTCTGTGCGTGTCATGAACAATTTTCTATCGACTTTCGTTTTAAGTGCGCCGTCAATATAAGTGTAAAAGCTGGGCCAGCCTGTGCCGCTTTCATATTTTGTTTCGGATTTAAATAAGGGTAAGCCGCATCCAGCGCAGACATAAGTGCCTTTGCGCTTCTCATTGTTTAGCGGGGATGTGCCGGCCCGTTCTGTTCCTTCTTTACGAAGAACATAAAACTCACTTTCGGTTAGACGGTCTTTCCATTCTGATTCAGAAAGGTTAGCCCATTGTTCGTCACTCATAATCTGTCCTTTCGCGTTGTCTCTTCCTGCTGATGTTTGTCTTTCATCGGCATTGGCCTTCGTGGCTGTCGTTGACGCTGTGCATGCTGATATAGCAAAGGCAGCGCTTGATAACCCTAAGGTGCGGCGGTTTAATTTAGTCTTCAACATCGTGTTCTCCAATAGGCGTACATAACCCTATATAAAACACTACGCGCCAACCCCCATTGAAGTTGCCATCACATTTGAGTGAGTTACTGCCAAACAAAAATGTTGAAATTAAAGAAAACTTTTAAAGATGTTTCCATGTAAAGTATAGCTTGCCAACGAAAACCCAGCAATCAAGCTAAGCCCTGCCCAAAAATTAGATTTGAAAAGCATTAGGGCCGTTTCCTCTCCTTTAGTTTTCAGGGTTTGCGTCTGCCATTTTAAATGCCAGCCATAGCCTAAGGGGAAGAAAATGAAGAACGCCCAGAAGAACACAATTGCTGCAATATTGGTGGTAATCAAAGAAGTCATGAAGGCCGCAAAGACAAAGAGAAAGCTTAGACTGTAGGCGATAGCGATGCCCGTGACGACCTTATCCCCAAATCGTCGCGCTGTACTTTTTACGCCAATAACGGCGTCATCTTCTATATCCTGACAGGCGTAAATTGTATCATAGCCAATTGTCCAGAATATTAATCCCACATAGAGGATGAGGGCGGGTAAACTGATGTCACCTGTTTTTGCAGCATAGGCGACGAGAATCGCCCAATTAAAAGTCAGGCCCAGCCAAGCCTGTGGCCACCATGTGATACGTTTCATGAAAGGGTAGGCCGCCACTAGAGGCAGGGAGCACAGGGCAATAATTTGTGCGAAACGCGGCAGGCAGACCAGCACCATGAGTCCAATTAAACACTGCATGCCTAGCCAGAACCAGGCTTGTTTATTTGTGACTGTGCCTGCAGGAAGAGGCCGAAGGGCAGTACGCTCCACTTGTTTGTCCAAATCTTGATCGACAATATCGTTATAGGTACACCCCGCTCCGCGCATGGCGATGGCACCGATTAAAATGAGAGCGGCCCATTTTAAATCTGACACGGCAAAGCCATGCGAAATCGCTGCAAAGGAAAGCCCTATCCACCCCGGCAAGGTCAACAGCCAATACCCAATAGGGCGGTCGAGCCGAGAGAGTTGGAGATAAGGCTGTATGGCCCCGGGGCTACGGTTGACCCAATGCCCTTTGTCAGAGTCTTTGATTGTCGTATTTTCTAACGGTTCGCTCATTTGCTTCGTGATTAACGCTATTCCTTCGGGTAAGACAATCCTATGCGCGAAAATTATACACTGAAACGCCTCTATTGTGATCAAGCCTTTTCAGAGGGAGCAATTGCTGTCTTACCAAAGGCTCAGGCTCATTATCTTGGTACGGTTTTACGCATGGGAGTAGGGGATAGTCTTCGTTTGTTTAATGGCCGTGAGGGTGAATGGCGGGGGGAGATTATATCGCATTCAAGAAAACATACCGATGTGAAGTTGGTTGAACCTCTTCGTGCGATGTCGGAGGTGCCAGATATTGCTTTGGCCTTCGCCCCTATAAGGCGACATCGTACGTCATTTATCTTTGAAAAAGGCACTGAGTTAGGGGTTTCCCGATTTGAACCTGTCATAACGGCGCGTACACAATTCCCCAAATTAAGTCTTGAAAAAGCCCAAGCGCAAATCATTGAGGCCGCTGAGCAAACAGAACGCTTGGATGTACCAAATGTGTGTAAACCCGTGCGGCTCTTGGATTGGATAGGCATGCAGGCCGGGCGTCAGATTATATTCGCAGATGAGGCCGGTGACGCCTTGCCGGCGAGAGAGGCTTTAAAATCTGGTCAGCCGCGTGCCACCTTATTGATTGGACCTGAAGGCGGTTTTACTGAGGATGAAAGGCAAGCTTTACGTCAACAAGAATCCGTTCTTTCTGTGTCTTTGGGGCCCCGTATTTTACGCGCTGATACGGCGGCTTTGTCTCTATTAACGCTATGGCAGTCACTTCATGGGGATTGGAACAATTCGCTAAAATAACACAATTTCACATTAATGTGTGGTGACGAGCCGAGTGTAACCTTGTGAGGGTTGATTGAAGGGGCTATGTGTGCCCCCCGATATGTGAGTAAACAGGAACCCTCATGGCCGCACCAAGTGCCGGCGGAAACGCCCAACCTTTAGAAAATAAAGCACAGATGATTGACTATTTGGCGGCGGGTTCCAAACCCAAATCCGAATGGCGTATCGGCACAGAGCATGAAAAAATCGGCTTTTCTCAAGCTGACTTTCAGCCATTGCCTTATGATGGCTCGTGTTCAATTTATGCGATGCTTGAAGGCTTGCAACGTTTCAACTGGGAGCCCGTTACAGAGGGTGGAAAACTGATTGCCCTTAAAAGAGAGGGGGCTTCTGTATCATTAGAACCGGGCGGGCAGCTAGAGTTATCAGGTGCGCCGCTAGAACATGTTCATCAGACTTGCGGCGAAGTAAGCCGCCATCTTCGCGAAGTCCGTGAAGTGGCTGATGAAATCGGTGCGGGCTTTTTATCGCTGGGTTTTCGGCCTGATACAAAACTTGAAGATGTACCCGTAATGCCTAAAGGCCGGTACAAAATTATGCGGGATTATATGCAAACCGTTGGCACTCATGGCCGAGAAATGATGTTCCGCACCTGCACAGTCCAAACAAACCTAGATTTTGGCTCCGAAGCCGACATGGTCAAAAAATTCCGAGTGAGCTTGGCCTTGCAGCCAATCGCGACGGCCCTTTTTGCCAATTCCCCTTTTAAGGAAGGGCAGTTAAATGGCTATAAGTCGTATCGATCACGCGTATGGCTCGATACGGACGCTGATAGAACAGGTATGTTGCCTTTTGTTTTTGAAGAGGGTTTTGGGTTCGAGCAATATGTAGATTACGCGCTCAATGTACCCATGTATTTTGTTTATAGAAAGGGTGAGTATTTGAACGCGGCGGGGAAGTCTTTCCGTGATTTCTTGAATGGGACCTTAGATGTTGTGCCGGGGGAAGTCGCAACCCTTTCTGATTTTGAAGACCATCTCTCCACGATTTTTCCTGAAGTGCGATTAAAGCAATTTCTCGAAATGCGCGGCGCCGATACAGGGCCGTGGGATGAGCTTTGCGCGCTCCCTGCGTTTTGGGTTGGTTTATTATATGACCAAAACGCCCTCGATGCGGCGTGGGATTATGTGAAAGACTGGACTGAAGAAGAACGTCAACAGTTGAGAGCGGATGTGGCGCGATTAGGTTTTCAAACGCCATTCCGTGATAAAACTCTCCAAGATGTTGCCAAAGATATTTTGTCTATATCCCGTTCAGGATTAAAAGCGCGGCATAAATTAAATGCGCATGGCGAAAATGAAACTGTATTCCTACAAGACCTCGATCGTATGGCGCTTTTAGGCGAAAGCAATGCCGATCGTCTTATTCGCCAGTTTAAAGGGGCTTGGGACGGTGATATTATGAGAAGCTACAAAGTGTGTATTTATTAAAAGGTACCGCTGAGGTTTGCTCGCAATAACATTCCAAATTCACGTTTCCGGCTTTCGGTGAAGTTTAATACGCCGATGTCACGCCGATCGGTATAGATTTCACGCTCAAAATCGTCGCTGCTTTTCAATAAGTTGCTAAGTTGCAAGTTAAGGCGCATGCCAAATACGTCTTTATGCTCGATGAACGTGCTGACGAATGGGCCTTTAAAGGTATATTTTTGCGTTGTGGATACGCGGTACTGTCGGGCATTTCGTTCTTGGGAAACATTCACGCCATAGGCCCAATCTGTTTTCGGTATGTCGTGACGAATATTCGCGTTCCAATGCCAGAGACTATCACCGCTTAAACGTCTATCAAAGCCTTCCACAGGGTCATCAACATGTGAGAAGTGAAGCCCGAAACCTGCATTCAGTTCTACGCCTTTCATATCCCAATTTTCGCCTTTCAACGTAATATCACTATGCAAAGAATAAGTGTATGCAGGCGAGTCAATATTCCCAATAGCATTGCCAGAATCGCCAATTGGGATGCGATCAACAAGGTCACTAATAATTGTCCCGTCCAAAGTGGTGTTCCATTGGTTCCCTGTGCCAAAACTACGTTCATAGGCAATTTCAGCACGCCACGTTTGCGAAGGCTTTAGCGCGGAATTAGAATCGCGAGTCTCTTTATTGTTAAGGTCAGTCGAAGCAATAAAGTCAAAGAAATTTAACTGACCCACTTGGCGTTCAATCTTGGCGCGCCAAAGTTTATTCGCGCCTGCCTTATAGCTTGCGGAAATAAACCCTTTTGGGCGTATAAAGTTCCGAACAACACCATCATTTCCTGACTGAGAAATTTCAGAATATTCGGCACCAAGAGAGGCTTGCACATCTAATGTGTCTGACAATTTACGGCTATGGGTCAGTGTGGCTTCGGCGCGTTTTTCTTCAACGCGGTCGCTGGCACCTGTCAGGTTCCGCGCCACATAAACGCCATCTTCCAACTCGCTCAAAGCCGCTTCAATATCGAGATAGTTGAAGGCGCCTTCCAAGCCTATTTGCCAATCCCGCCCTGTTTTGGGCGACCAAGAATATTCACTACGTAAAATGGTTTCGGCTTCATCTGCTTGCCGCTCGAAACGATCACCAAATACTCGCATATCATTTTCAAAGGCTTCGAATTGAGACACGGTGGGTGAACTCTCAAATCGATAATAGCCAATCGTTTTAAGCTTACCATCCATAGACCCTATCGAAAGCGGAAACTCATAGTCTCCGCCGATAGACATATTCCACTCATCTTCTGAATTTTTAAAATAGGTGACGAGATCCCTTCCGCGGGGGGTGATAGCGTCCCGCCGCGAGCTTTCTCTCCCGTCATAGGTGAATTGATTGATTTCAAAGTTTAGGTTCGCGATGTGATTGGCCTGAGGCTTCCATGTTAAATCAACCGTTGCCCCCGGGTTTTCGCCATAGTCACGACCAATCTCATCTCGAGTTTCAAATAAGGTGCCATTGCTATCGACAAGGGTTTCAAGGCCATAATTCCCTTGTCTAAAGGCGTTATTTCGAAGGCCCAGCGTGTAGGTGAGGTTGCCCGTTTCGCCCGAGAGGCTGACATTCCCGCGTAGATAATTAGGTTCTAATCTAGGGCGAAATTCAGGTGTCCATTCAAAAGTGCCCGATATGCCTGTGGACTTCGTTGTAATATTTGCGACCTGTCCTGACAAACCTGGAATGTTAAGCGAGGCGCCATCAACAATATCAATTTCAACGACATTCTTTGCGGCAATACGGGAAAGCTGTTCACCCACATCGGTTTTGCCGGTCAACCGCTCCCCATTAATCAAAACATTCGCACCGCCTTGGCCCAAACCCCGTCCAAAATTTGCGCCAGCTAGAGTGAACCCTGGAATACGGATGACCATGTCATAAGCCGTGGCTGGAGCGAAGGTTTCAAAATATTGGGGGGTGTAGCTTTCTTTGGCGTCTTGAGTGGAAATAGAGCTTTGCGCGGCTACGTTAACTTCATTTGATTCAGGTGCTGTTTGCGCCTTTACTATATTCGGATAGCAAGACAAAATTAGGGCAAGGTTGCAGCCCGCTAGCCAAGAAGAGTTTCGCATTCAAATTCCCCGCGATTATGTTTGCAAACTCCATAGACTACAGTTGTAGTCACAACAAATGTTGTTTTGTGAAACTTCTGTAAGAAACGGGTTGCACTTAAAATGTATCTGATATTTCGAGCGACACACGGCGGCCGCGTTGTCTATTAAACTCTTCTTGGCGGATAAGGGTTTCAGCGCGATTAGTCGAAAAGACTTGCCGATTTCGTTGGGCTTTAAAGTCTAAGAGATTTGAGAGAGTTAAGGCCCATTTCAAACCCAATAAGTCTTTGTGTATGAAAGCAAGGCTGGCCTCAGGGCGAATAAATCGCGTGTCGAAAACCTCGCTGACTCGATAAAGTTCGCTATTACGGCTTTGCTCAAGCTCGACTTCCCAGGCGAGGGACGTGCCAGGAATATCTTGGCGAAGCTCCACTTCATAATACCATAACAGAGTCGAATTTAGCGATCGGTTTTCAAATGTTACGGGGTCTTCTATACGGCTGTCAGCTATTTGACCGTCCATGGATAGGCGCATGCCCTTGCCGCCAATAGAATCAAGTATCCAAGTAAGGTTCGCGCTGACGCCATAGGTGGTCGCAGAATCCAAATTAGCAGGCCCTTCGACGATGCTACCATTACTGAGCAAAATGGGTATGTTATCCAGTGGATCATCAATGAAATTAATAAAGCCCTTTATCTTGCCTGATAAGGCCTTGCTGTCTTGGCGCTCTAATTCGAGTTCCGCTTTCCACCTTTGATCGGGAACCGTTGCATTGCCTTGTTTGGCACTACCTTCGGTCAGACTAACCGTTGAGACATAAGTGCCAAAATCTAATTGCCCTACGGAGCGTTCGATCTTTCCGCGCCAAACATAGGTTGGTGAAACGGTGTAAGAGGCGCTTAAGAAACCTTTAGGACGAAAAAAGGATTCCTTTGCATCATCAGATGTTGGTACGTTAATCTCTGAATATTCAGCGCCTAATGAGGTTTGAATATTTAATTGAGGCGTAAGCGCCCAGCTTTGGGTGATATTGGCTTGGTATCGGGATTCTTCAACCTCGACATGGTCTAAAGCACGAGGGCCTGAGTCTATGAAAAGTTCGGTATCACTCTCCAGACGGTTGAAGGCGGCTTCTGCTGATAAGACCCAATCTTGGTTATTGCCTTGAGACCAAGTATATTCTGCCCGTCCTATATATTCTGATGAAAAATCATCACGTAAAAAAGTGGAAAGCGTCAATGGGGCATTATCCGCGTCAAAGAGAAATCGCCGCGTAGAATCGGTATGGGTTTCACTATATAGACCAATGAATTTGAATTGACCTTTATCCCCCCAAAGGTTTATCGGCGTTGCGTAATCTCCCCCAATCTCAAATTCGTGTCTATCGACTCCGTTGCGCCCGACAGAATCTCCAGATGGCGCGGCATTATTTATACCTGAAAAGGTTTCATGAATGAATTCATTCTGATTCAGAATAGCCCCTGAAATATTCAGATTCGCAACATCAGAATTAGGACGATTAAGTGTCAAATTGATGTTGGCTCGAGGCTGTTGCTGTTGAAGCGCCGCATCTTCATAGCGGTTTTGAATTAAAGTTCCGGTACCATCGTAAAAATACTCTGGCCCTTCTTCTGTGAACGTAAATTGATAGGCTTCGAGACCTATAGTGTATTCTAAATTCCCACGTTTCCCAGAGAAATTGGCAGCGCCCTCTAGTAATTGCGGTTCAGTGCCCTCTTCGAAGCGTGCAGCATAACGCCAATTGCCGCTTAAATTATCAACTGAAACGACAATATCGGCCACCTGTCCTGATAAGCCGGGAATATCGAGAGAGGCACCATCAATAATTTTAATGTGGGTGACCGTATCCGCAGGGATGCGACCTAGAATGTCATTGGCGCTTGATGATTTTGACGAAGGCCGCCGCCCATTGATTAAGATGTTCAGAGTGGCTTGTCCAAAACCCCGCTCATCCGTGTGGTCTTCTTGTAGATTAAAACCCGGAATGCGTACGACCATGTCATAGGCGGTGCGGGGTTGGAATTGATTGAAATAATGGGGGTCATAAACACCCTGCACCGCAGAGGCGTTTGCAACTGTATCGGTTTCTAAAGCGGGTTGCGCATAAAGTTGAGGAGCGACCAAAGCACAGAGAACAAGCCCCAAGGCAGAGCTTGAAAAAGGTTTAAAGCCACTACGACGCAAAATAAGTCCCACATTTATTTTTTCAGAGGGCCTTAAGGGGAAATTTTGAAAGCCACAAGTCAAAAATTTCGCCCTGGAGTTGAAGGTAATCTCTAAAACTATAGGCGCGCAATATTAAAGCGACGGTAAATTATTGCGTGTGATGCCCCGTTAGGGGTTTGCGCCCAAGATTTCTTTGTGTCAAAGGTTGGGATAATTCGGCGCCAGGGGACGGCGCCTCATTTCTTGTTATACCCAAAAGGGGAGTTTTATGGTTGGCAATAGTATGGCGGCTGAACCCGAGAAGACATTTCTTGGTCATCCGCGCGGACTCATTATTTGTTTTCTAACTGAAATGTGGGAGCGGTTCTCATATTACGGAATGCGCGGATTGTTATCTCTTTATCTTATTCAGCATTTCTTATTTTCAGATACAGAAGCCAATTTAATCTATGGCGGCTATATTGCGCTCGTTTATATTATGTCGATTGTGGGCGGCATCTTGTCTGATAAATATCTTGGGCAAAGAAAGGCCGTAACCTTTGGGGCTATACTTTTGGTTGCGGGACATTTCGGAATGGCCTTTGAGGGTTCAGGCTCTGAAGAAACACTAAGTTTCAATGGTGGCGATTATGTCATTATGGACGAAGGTCGTGACGACCGCCGTAAGCTCTACATTGAGTATGAGGGCGAGACACGGCGCATGGTGTTTGACACCGACAAATTTGTGAACCTTGGCGGTCAACGTTTAGTGCCAATCAATGATGCGGGCGAAGGTGATTACGTCATTAACCGAACAACCCGAGGCCTTTTACAGAATGCTTGTAATGTTTTTGGTATGGCATGTGCGGGTCCCAACCCGTCTACAGAGATCGTCATTAATGGTGTTGAATACCCTGTTGAGAAACGCGTCCTAAATGCTGAGACTGGCGAGACAGCGATGTTTATCGCTTACAATGGTCAATCTCTTCAGTTTGAGGAAACAACTTCGAGTGATATTGTATTGTTGGGAACAGATAGTCGTGACAGAATTGAAATTAAACGTGACGCGAATGGTGCCCCGTCTCAGGTTCTGGCTTTTGAAAATAGTGAAGATAAGACCGCAGATATTAGCGCGCCTTATGCTGTCGTAAACCAGGGTGATTATAGCACGGCGATTGAAAGACAGTCTCTCTATGTCAACATTCTATTCTTCTCTCTTGCTCTTATTATTGCAGGTGTTGGTTTCTTGAAGCCAAATATTTCTACCATCGTCGGTGATCTTTATCCGCAAGGTGATCCACGGCGTGATGGCGGTTTCACACTCTTTTATATGGGCATCAACTTGGGTAGTTTCCTCGCGACTTGGTCATGCGGAATTTTGGGGATTGTTTATGGTTGGGCGTGGGGCTTTGGCCTAGCGGGAATCGGTATGCTTCTCGGCCTGATTGTGTTCCAGTGGGGACAAAAATGGTTAGGCGATGTCGCAGAGCCGCCCTCTCTTGAAAAACTAAAAGAAAAAGTATTCGGCCCGATTTCGGTGGAGTGGGCTTGTTACCTCTCAGCCGTTATCGTTGTGATACTTTGCATGGCTTTGTTGAATTATGCAGACGTCATTGGGCCATTGGCCGCTTTTGTTGGCATCGCCTTCTTTATCCTGTTTGTTGTTTACTCTTTCGTAAAACTAAAAGGGCGGGAGCGTTCACGTATGTGGGCGGCTTTGTATTTTGCTGTTGCGCAAATTCCTTTCTGGTCATTGTTTGAGCAAGCTGGTTCATCTTTAACTTTGGTTACAAGTCGTTTGGTCGATACGAATATTGCGGGTTGGGATGTGCCTACACCTGTGTTCCAATCATTGAATGCGGGCTTTATCTTTATCTTTGCTCCGATTGTCGCATGGCTTTGGGTCTTTTTAGCAAAGCGCAAGATCGAGCCTTCAACGCCTGTTAAGTTTGCTTTTGGCGTGTTTGGCGCGGGTCTTGGATATTTAGTCCTCGTCTGGGGAATGAAGACAGTTGGCCCAGCAGCCATGACGCCAGTCTTCTTTATCTTTGCTATCTATTGGGTGCATACAATGGCAGAACTGATGCTCAGCCCTGTTGGATTGTCAGCGATGACCAAACTGGCTCCTGCACGTATGGTGGGTCTTTTTATGGCGGCTTGGTTCGTTTATTCTGGCCTAGGTAATGCACTTTCTGGCGTTATCGCAGCAGCGGCTGGCGCGGAAACTGTGGGCGGCCAAATTGTTGATGTGGCTGGCGCGAAGGCGAATTATATTCAGGTCTTTTCTTCCATTGGTTATATTGGAATGGGGATTGGATTCTTAATGCTTCTAATCTCACCCCTAATTAAAAAATGGATGGATGAAGAGGTTGAGCTGTTAAAAACTGAAGAGTCCGAAACGCCCGTTATTTAAACCGGATGATTTTTAACGCATAAAAAAGCCCGCTCAAATTGAGCGGGCTTTTTCTTTTCAGTAAACGCCGCAATTAGCGTTTGTTCATTACCATGCCGAGCAGGTCATCCATTGTATTGCCATCGCCATCAGCATCGAGCATTTTCCCGAGGAAACCAAGGCCTTGTTGATGCGCTTGTTGCTGCTGTGCTTGGGCCTTGCGCGCGCCGCCGCCGAGTAGTCCGCCGAGCATACCGCCAATTCCGCCAGCTTTTGCGCCGCCGCCCATTAATTGTTGCATCGCCATTTGGCCAAGCATGGCTTGCATGCCGCCGCCTTGCTGTTCGTTTGTTTGCTTCCCAAGGCTACCCATCGCCATCATGGCGACCATAGGTAACATCTTTTTCAAAATGTCAGGGCTTACGCCAGACTGTTCTGCTGCGCGGCCCGCAACGGCGCGGCTGACGTCTTTGGATCCAAATAGATGCCCCAAAATACCATTCCCTTCGGCGACAGCAGCCGGTGCAGCGAGTTGTTCAGGGTTATCCATATATTGGCTGTGTGACCCTTTTTGCAAAGCGCCCAAAAGACCCGCCAAGCCCTGTGGGGTCGAAGCATTTTGCTTAAGGCCTGAAGAGATTGCGGGTAAAAGTGCAGCAATGGCACTTTGACTTTGCTGGGCATCCAGACCGAATTGTTGGCCCATCTGTTGAGGGGCTTGGCCCCCTGCGGCAGACATAATCATGTCCATAAGGTTTAATCCACTCATCATAATTCTCCAATGTGATTTGGAATCTATATAGCGATGGGCAGCGCTCTATGCGAGTCAATTTCAAAATCCGTCAATGACCGTTCATGTCATGTTCACCAAGTCTATTCGGCCGACGATTGGCTGGCTTTCGAATGTGGGCATCATTTAGAATGGACATCTTTTTGACGTGTCTTGGCCGCCCCTGAAAACATGCCTAGACCAACAATAATTAACGCGCCCACACCAATCCAGACATGTGGTACGCCAATCATATGGGCGCCAATGGCTAGGCCCGATACAAACAATACAAAGCCTATGCTATAAATTTAAACCGTCGACACAAATTCTCTGAAATGATTTTGCAGATAATCTACGCAAGGCGTTTAACTGGATTGCAATTAATTACGGATATAAATTAGAGACGGTACAAGCGCCGTTTTTGTTAAGCCGCGCTGCCCCCAACTGTCAGGTTTTCTACGTAAAGGCTTGGCTGGCCTACACCGACAGGCACGCCTTGACCTGCCTTGCCGCAGACACCAATTCCAGGATCAAGTTCCATATCATTGCCGACATGACGAATTTGGGTCAAAACAGACGGCCCATCCCCTATCAAGGTCACACCTTTCAGAGCCTCACCCACTTCACCATTTCGTACGCGATAAGCTTCAGTGCATTGGAAAACAAATTTACCGCTAGTGATATCAACCTGACCGCCTCCGAAATTCGTTGCGTATATTCCGTCTTTGAGGTCAGCGAGCATTTCTTTCGGGTCCTTATCGCCGCCAAGCATATAGGTGTTTGTCATGCGCGGCATTGGCGCGTGAGCAAAACTTTCTCGGCGGCCATTACCTGTTGCGGCTACACCCATCAGGCGCGCATTTAATCGGTCTTGCATAAAACCCTTGAGAATGCCGTCTTCGATAAGAACAGTGTTTGATGTCGGTGTACCTTCATCATCAATACTGAGCGAGCCGCGGCGACCTTCTAATGTACCATTATCTACTACGGTGACGCCAGGTGCGGCCACGCGTTGGCCCAACATATTGGAAAAGGCCGAAGTGCCCTTGCGAATGAAGTCTCCTTCTAATCCGTGCCCCATGGCTTCGTGAAGAAGCACGCCAGGCCAGCCCGGGCCGAGGACAACATCCATTTGTCCTGCGGGCGCTGGTACAGAATCGAGATTCACTATGGCTTGTCTTAAGGCTTCTTTTGCAAGAGGTTTCCAGAATTGAGGGTCAATATATCCATCATAGGCTTTGCGACCCCCCGCCCCTGCATAGCCCTGTTCGCGCCGGCCATTCATCTCGGCGACGATAGCAATATTAAGACGCACAAGGGGGCGGATGTCGTTATAGCGTTCACCCCCAGCCCGTAAAATGGCGATATTACGCCGGGTCGCCGACAAGGTAGCTGTGACTTGCACGACAGATGGATCGAGGGCACGGCAGTAGGCGTCAATTTCTTCCAGCAATTCGACTTTCACGCCAAAACCAGGGTGCGTAATCGGATCAATATCAGGATAGAGACGTCTGTTGTTCCGACTAGGAGCTTCGGCGGCTGTGCCATCATAGCCTTGCTTGGCCATAATGACGGCCTGAGAGGCGCGCGTCAGGGCGCCTGTGCTCATTTCAGTGCCTTGCGCAAAGCCTGATGTGTCGCCCGCCACGCATCGAAGGCCAAATCCGCGTGACGTATCAAAGCTCGCTGTTTTCAAGCGGCCATCATCAAAGGTTAGGGACTCTGAGGCCGAGCGCTCAACGAAGAGTTCTCCATCATCAGCCCCCTTTAAAGTGTTATTAAGAATGAGTTGCGCTTGTTCAGCGCTTAATTCACTGTCTTCAAAGACAAAATCTGACATTTACAGGGCTTTCTTTTACTATTGCCTCTTTATCTAAGCGCTCTGTCGGGATAGACAACCGCGAAATGCGACAATACGCGGCGGAGTCAGTGCACGACTTTCCGTGATATTATTGTATGTAAGTCTCAACCGACGCAGACTGACCTGCGTCTGATTAAGTTTAAGAGGACCAGATGCGGTTTTTCAAAGCATTACTTGGCGCGGCGTCATTATCAGGTTTAAGTGCTATAACAGCGCAAGCCCAAGATGTTGCAGGGAAACCCTCAGAGGGCGGCTACTGGTTCCAAGAATCTGCCACGCCTGTCATGGATGAACTTCTAAAGGTTCACAGCCTAGTTTTTTGGATTATCTGCGCGATCGTCGCCTTTGTGACAATCTTGATGGCCTACATCATGATCCGTTTCCGTGAGAAGTCGAACCCTGTGCCTTCAAAAACGTCTCATAATGTGTTGATTGAGGTGATTTGGACAATTGCTCCTGTTGTTTTGCTACTCTTTATGGTCGTGCCGTCAATGCAGTTGCTCTATATGCAAGATCGCCTTCCAGAGACTGAAATTACTGTAAAAGCCACAGGAAACACTTGGAACTGGCAATACACATATCCTGATTTTGAGAATATTGATGAAATTATCTCAAACCCGCTCGATGAGACCCAAGCGACAGAGCAAAATAAACCTTACCTATTAGGAACAGATGCGCCTTTGGTTGTTCCCGTTGGAACTAAAGTCAAAGTCTTGGTGACGTCTGTCAATAATATGCATGCTTGGGCCGTTCCAAGTTTTGGCGTTAAAATGGACGCCGTTCCGGGTATCATTAACGAGACATGGTTCGAAGTTTATGATGAAGGTACATATTACGGTCAGTGTTCAGAAATTTGCGGCATTCTTCACTATAAAATGCCGATCGAAGTCAAAGTCGTCAGCAAAGCTGAATTTGCACGTTGGGTTGCCAATGATGGTTCATTCGGTGATTCTATAGCGACTAATACATCAGCGATATCGACAGCAATCGCTGCCAGAGATTAATAATAACCCATACGAATAACGCAAAAAAGACGTTAGGAACGAAGGACAGACATCATGGTTGCAATTAGTGACAATGACGAAGGTATGTATGATGATGGCAAGCCGGGCTTTTTTGCTCGCTGGTTTTATTCTACAAACCACAAAGATATCGGAACACTCTATTTGATTTTCGGGATTATCTCGGGTCTTATTGGTGGCTTCCTCTCCTTTATGATGCGGATGGAGCTGGCTGAGCCGGGTATTCAAATCTTCTCTAATGAGCACACCTATTTGGTCTATGTCTCAATGCATGGCCTTATAATGATTTTCTTCATGGTTATGCCGGCTTTGATCGGCGGGTTTGGTAACTGGTTTGTGCCGATTATGATTGGCGCGCCTGATATGGCTTTCCCGCGTATGAATAACCTCTCTTTCTGGTTGCTCCCAACAGCGCTTATTTGTTTGCTTATCAGTTTTGCGGTGCCCGGCTCGGCGAGCGGGAATGGATTTGGTGGCGCGTGGGTGATGTATCCGCCGCTCTCGACGACGGGGTCTCCTGGGCCATCCTTTGACTTTATTATCATAGGTCTTTTGGCTGCGGGTTTCTCGTCTATCTTTGGCGCGATTAACTTTATCACGACAATTTTGAACATGCGTGCACCGGGCATGACGTTGCATAAAATGCCGTTATTTGCATGGTCTGTACTTGTAACAGCATTCTTGCTTCTTTTGGCGCTACCTGTTTTGGCGGCTGCACTCTTTATGTTGTTCACAGACCGAATTGACGGCGGTACAGGGTTCTTTGATCCAGCCCGTGGCGGTGACCCACAAATGTTCCAGCATTTATTCTGGTTCTTTGGTCACCCAGAAGTTTACATTATGATTTTGCCTGCTTTTGGTATCATCTCTCACATCATCTCAACATTCTCACGTAAACCTATTTTTGGTTACCTCGGAATGGCTTATGCGATGGTTGCCATTGGTGTTGTTGGTTTCGTGGTTTGGGCTCACCATATGTATACGGTGGGGATGGATGTTGATTTGAAAGCCTATTTCTTGGCCGCGACTCTTGTGATTGCGGTGCCAACAGGGGTGAAAATCTTCTCTTGGCTTGCAACAATGTGGGGCGGATCTATTCGTTACACAATTCCAATGCAGTGGGCTTTGGCCTTTATCTTCCTCTTCGTTATTGGCGGCGTTACAGGCGTGGTTCTAGCGAATGCGGGTGTCGATACTTACTTGCATGATACATATTATGTTGTGGCGCATTTCCATTATGTTCTGTCAATGGGGGCTGTATTCGGTATCTTTGCAGGCTTCTATTACTGGTTCGGTAAAATGTTCGGTATCATGTATAATAAGTGGCTCGCAGGCGCACATTTCTGGCTCTTCTTTATCGGCGTGAATGTTATTTTCTTCCCTCAGCATTTCTTGGGACTGAACGGTATGCCGCGACGTTATGTGGATTACCCTGAAGAGTTTGCGCTTTGGAACCATGTGTCATCTATGGGCGCGCTGATTACACTCGCGGGTGTTGCCTTCTTCTTCCTTATGTTGCTTGAAGCGTTTATCGTTCGCCGCAAGGTCACTGACAATTACTGGGGTGAAGGTGCGACAACATTGGAATGGACATTGTCTTCACCGCCGCCTTATCACCAATTCAACGTGCTTCCGCGCATTGAAGATAATGATCATCATTAAGTGATAAGCGGTTACTCGCTGTAGAATTAAAAGCCGCATCAGTTTTGATGCGGCTTTTTCTTTAGCTGAGTTTTGACTGCGGCAAATTCAGCGGTATGAGAGAAACGCTTGTGAAAAAGTGGCCAATAGGGGATAGAGACCCGGCAAAGAAGAGCGATGTATTATGAGCCAACCGGCCTCCATAGACAGTAATCCAGAAGAATTTATGCCTGTCTCGCAAGCGGCAGGTCTAAGTTTGGCCGAACCGCGCGATTATTTTGCGTTGATGAAACCGCGCGTCATGAGCCTTGTTGTCTTTACAGCATGGGCGGGTTTAGTTTGCGCGCCAGACGTCATGCCCATGTGGAAAGCAATTGCCTCTATCATTTGTATCGCAGCGGGGGCAGGGGCCTCAGGCGCCCTGAATATGTGGTATGATGCCGATATAGATGCGGAAATGTCACGGACAAAAAAACGCCCCTTACCGCAAGGTAAGATGCGCCCAAGAAATGCACTTGGCTTTGGTATTATTATTTCGGCCGCTTCTGTATGGATGCTCTATGTCGCGTCTAATTGGGTAGCGGCTGCGCTATTGGCTTTTACGATTTTCTTTTATCTCGTCATTTATACGATGTGGCTAAAACGAAGTACGCCGCAAAATATCGTCATAGGCGGGGCGGCAGGTGCCTTCCCCCCTATGATTGGCTATGCAGCCGTAACGGGAAGTATCACGGTTGATAGTGTAGTTTTATTCCTCATTACCTTTATGTGGACTCCGCCCCATTTTTGGGCGTTAGCCCTTTATAAGACGGGGGATTATGGCCGCGTGGGAATACCAATGATGCCAAATGTGGCAGGCGCGAAAAGCACGCGCTTGCAAATGTTCATCTATTCACTTGTTCTTTTTGTCGTTTGTCTTGTCCCCTTATATACGGGGTTGGGCGGGCCGCTTTATGCCGTTGCGGCGATTGGATTAAACCTTGGATTTGTTGCGCTTGCTTTTAAAGTGTGGAAGTCTCGGGCAGGGGAACGCGCTGAAGCTTCGGATGAGGCTTCACTTTATGATGTGCAAAAAGGGGACCGCGCGGCTCGCAATCTATTTGCCTATTCAATAATTTATTTGTTTGCGATTTTTGGCGTTTTGGCGGCTGAAGGTCTGCTCAGAGGATTTGTATAATGCAAGAATATCGTGATGCTCCGAAAGATTTTGTGGAGCCTACAGCTGCTGAGCTAAAAGCGAGAAATCGTCGCAATGTTGGGATTGCTGTGGCGTTAGCGGCTTTTATGGTGTTTGTATTTGTCACCATGATATCATCCGCTCAATAGCGGAGACATCAAGCCCAAAGAGGTGAGTGAAATGGAAGCGAATAAGAAGACTCTCTATATATTAACAGGTGTAGGCTTAGCGATGTTAGGCTTGGGTTTTGCTTCAGATCCGCTTTACGATACATTTTGTAAAGTGACAGGCTATGCAGGTACAACCCAACAAGCCGATGAAAATCTATCAGAAGTTATAGATCGCAAAGTGGTTGTAAAATTCGATTCCAATGTCGCTAGTGGACTGCCATGGAAATTTAAACCTGATCAACGCCAAATGGAAATACAACTCGGTCAGTCTGGTTTGGCATATTATACTGTGAAAAATGAAGGCTCAGTGCCAATAGTAGGGGTTGCTAACTTTAATGTAACACCAATCAAATCTGCGCCTTTTTTCGTGAAAACAGATTGTTTCTGTTTTGAAGAACAAACTATACAACCTGGTCAGGAATTGCCGCTACCCGTCTTGTTCTTTGTTGACCCACAATTGGATGAAGATAAGCGCTTGGACGATGTGAAAGAGATTACGCTCAGCTATACTTTCTTTGAATCCGACAAGCAGGCACAGGCTGCAAGCCTCAGTAAAGGTTCCAATTCAGATACGAGTTTGAATTAAGTTATAAAAATGCGTCAAAAGGCGGCATAATAAGGCTATGAAGCATATTGTCTTGCTCTCTTGCCTTGTTTATAGGCTGTAAAAGATTATTCGGCTCTGCTTCGTGCAGTCTGAACAGAAGAAAACAGACCCAAAAGGGATAAATATCATGGCCGGACACGCCGTCGAACACGACTATCATCTTATTCCTCCAAGCCCTTGGCCGTTCCTATCGGGCGTAGCCTGCCTTGTATGGGGCTTGGGTATGGTAACATTCTTTGCAGGGCTTACCCCGCGCACTGGCGACAATAATATGATGGAGTTCTTCTTTGCGAAGGGCCTTGATACATGGACATCAACATTAGTCGGTGATGGTTCGATTTCGGGGGGTTGGATCATCCTCTTAATTGGGTCTCTATTCGGCGCTTTCGTCATGTATGGTTGGTGGCGTGATGTGGCGCGTGAATCCGAAGCGGGTGACCACACACCCGTTGTTGATATTGGTCTGCGCTACGGCATGATTATGTTTATCATGCAAGAAGCAATGTTTTTTGTCGGTTGGTTCTGGATGTTCTTTGAGACAGGTTTGTTCGCAAAAATGCGCGCCCAGTGGAACCCCGACATTCTCGAAAATGCTGCGGCTTATGCTGATAATATTGCCCCTGGAATTACATCCGTAAACCCGTGGCACTTACCGTTGATGAACACTTTGATTTTGTTGCTCTCAGGGACAACAGTGACTTGGGCTCACCATGCCTTAATTCACGGTGATCGGAAAAGCGCGAAATGGGGTCTAGGACTTACTGTTGCGCTCGGCGTCTTCTTTATCGGTCTGCAAGCTCTAGAATATATCGAACTGTTTGTAGAGCGTACACATGGCGGCCATCCTTGGCTTGCACATGACGCCTATAGTTCAGCCTTCTTCCTTGCGACTGGCTTCCACGGTTTGCATGTTTTGATTGGTGCCATCTTCCTCTTTGTGTGTTGGGCACGCTTGATGAAAGGCGGCCTACGGGCGGATAAACATTTCGGTCTCGAAGCGGCCGCTTGGTACTGGCACTTCGTAGACGTTGTTTGGCTCTTCTTGTTTGCCTTTGTCTATGTAGTCTTTGCGACCGGCGCGTAAGCGCCGTTCGGTTCTCGCATGGCGAGACGTCCTCCTCCAGTAGGCTCTGGTCTTAAAGGCCGATGCCCTGAATGTGGTGAAGGCCTGCTTTTTGCAGGCTTTCTGCGTTTTGCGCATGGGTGCGAAGCCTGCGGCGCTGACTTTCGCGACGAAGATGCAGGGGATGGCCCAACCGTATTCGTGATTTTCATTGTCGGGATTTTTATAATTCCAATGGCTTTGGCTTTCCAGCTTATAACAAATGCACCTACATGGCTGACCCTAGTCATCTGGACGCCAATCATCATTCTGGTTTGCTTGGGATTATTACGTTTGCTCCGCGGAGTTATGTTTAATCTTGCTTGGACACATAAGGCACGTGAAATTCGGAATAATCAAATTCGTCAAAACCAAAAACAGACACCCCCACAATAATGCGTAAAATTAAGTTCCAACCCATGCCGGGTCTGACGATTGTTCTGGTGATATGTGTTACTATTCTCATCAGTCTGGGCGTTTGGCAATATCAGCGATTACAATGGAAGACGGCACTCTTGGCTGAGGTAGAAGCATCGGTTTCTGCGCCGCCCTTGAAGGGCTTAGACGCTCTATCAGAAGCCATTAGGCAAGAGGCCCCAATAGATTTCCGCCGTATTGCGTTCACAGGAAAGCCGCAAAATGGCGGGTCTATCTATCACCTTTATAGCTCTCAAACGGGCGGGATTTACTGGGACATCATTGAGCCGATAAAGTCTGAGGGCCGATATATTTTGGCGAAGACCTCTGAAGTTAATGCGCAACAAAAGACCACCGCGCCAAACACAGTGATAGCCCCTGATAGTCTGTCAGCGCCACAAAGCTATATAGGCTATATTCGGAAAACATATCCAATGGGCCGTGTAGAATCATGGGTGAAGCCAAAAGCCAATATTGAAAGTAATCGGTATTTCTATTTTGACCAGAATAAGAATTGGTATGAAACTTTACCCACGCCAAACTTCGAAGGGTATTACATAGATGTTGTCGAAAAGGCTCAAAGCGCTGAAACTTTACCCGTCAAACGCCCTGAAATTGCCAATAACCATTTTGATTACATGTTAACATGGTGGTCCTTCGCACTAATATTCGTGGTTATCTATCTCATCCTGCATAGACGGGCTGGGCGTTTACAGTTTGTTTGATGCCGCAAGCTTCTATCCATACGCTATTAAAAGTGCACGCCTCTGGCGGGGCGCTAACTTTACGTCATCCGCGTTGGGCTGACTATGAGAGCTGGTCACATTTAAGGCGCGACAACAAGGAATGGCTCGCGCCGTGGGAGCCGGGATGGTCAGACAGCCACATTACTCGCATCACCTATCGTACGCATCTTTCACGCTATAAGAAATTTGTCCAAACTGGGAAGGCCTATCCTTTCCATGTTTTTTATGGGGTAGATGAGACTCTCATTGGGGCTTGTAACCTTAGTCATATTGAACGTGGTAGTGCGCAAAGCGCACGACTTGGCTATTGGATAGGGGAGAAATTTGCGCGGAATGGCTTTGCGCGTAGCTCCGTTGAGGCCGTGACACGCTTTGGTTTTGAAACATTGGGACTACATAGAATCGAGGCGGCCGTTCAACCTGAGAATCTGGCGTCAATCTCTGTTCTTGAATCCCAGAATTTTACCAGAGAGGGTATTTCACGCGGTTATTTGAAAATAGATAAGGTTTGGCGAGACCATGTGATCTTTGCTAAGCTCAGTTCAGATTAAGGCCAATTAGGCGCGGCCGCCTATAAAGGACAGGGCTTCAGGCGAAACACCCAAAGCTTTTAAAGCCTGATTTTTTTTCATATCCAAATCCGCATTAAAGATAATCCCCTCATCCACATCGACGACAAGCCAAGCATTGTCAGCAATTTCAGTCTCCAACTGCTTTGGTCCCCAACCAGAGTAACCAATGGCGAGCATGGCTTTCTTTGGTGCTTCTTCTTCGACGAGAGCTTGTAAAATATCCTTTGTCGAGGTGAGCGTAAGTGTATCTGATAACTTTAAGCTCGTATCGTCTTTGAAATAATCAGCAGAATGCAAAACAAAGCCACGATCAATATCAACAGGGCCACCGTTTAAGACCGGGGTGTCCGCAACCCGTATGTCACCTTCTACGCCAATTTGATCCAGTAAGTCAGAGAGGTGAAGGCCTGATTTAGATTTGTTGATGATAATGCCCATAGCGCCGCTGGCGTCATGCGAACAGATATAAATAAGGGCGTCTGAAAATCGAGGGTCACCCATCGCTGGCGTTGCAAGAAGAAATCGACCACTAAAGTAGGCGGTTTGTGTTTTTGTGTTTGGAGGCCTTATCGTCATCCTCCCTAAATGGTTGCGTTTTGAATTTGTTTCAACCCGTCTTGTCAAATCTGTTCACGCGCCCCATATCTAAAGGGGAAAGAAATTTAGAAAGAGACTCCTTATGACTATTCAAACCGGCGATAAATTACCTCAAGCTAGCTTTATGACATTTGGCGAGAATGGCCCGGAGCCTAAATCGACAGATGATATCTTTTCAGGAAAAAAAGTCGCTCTCTTTGCTGTCCCGGGCGCTTTTACACCGACGTGTTCGGCTAAGCATTTGCCTGGTTTTGTTGAGCAATCGGCAGCGCTAAAAGCTGCGGGAATTGATGATATTGCCTGTCTTTCGGTGAATGATGTTTTTGTCATGGGGGCTTGGGGCGAGCAACAAGAGGTCGGCACAGAAGTCGCTATGTTGGCTGACGGTAATGGTGATTTCACCAAAGAAATCGGTTTGGAACTTGATGGGACGGGTTTTGGTATGGGGCAGCGCTCACAGAGATACGCTATGGTTGTTAATGATGGTGTGGTCGAGCAGTTATTTGTGGAAGCCCCAGGCGAATTTAAAGTGAGTTCTGCTGAGCATATGCTGAATGCTTTGAAGTCTTAAAGGAAAATCTATCTTACGGTCATTATAAAGGGGACATCTTATGACAACAGACCAAATATTACTCATCGCCCTTGTGGCCTTCATCGTTTTTATTACGTTGAAAGCTGTCAAGGCAGTACCGCAAGGGATGGAGTACACGGTTGAGCGCTTCGGTCGCTATACAAAGACACTAAAGCCTGGTTTGACTTTTATTGTCCCTTTCGTTGACCGTATTGGGTATCAAATGAATATGCGCGAACGCGTTATTGATATTCCGTCTCAGGACGTAATTACCAAAGATAATGCGATGGTCACAGCGGATGCTGTGGTCTTTATTCAGGTCATTGATGCGCGGCAGGCCGCCTATGAGGTCAATAGTCTCGACAATGCGATTAAGAACCTTTGTTTGACAAATGTCCGGACAGTAGTGGGGTCTATGGATTTGGATGAAGTTTTGTCACGCCGCGACGAAATCAATGCCAAGCTATTGACCGTTATCGACAGCGCTACAGATCCTTGGGGTACGAAAGTCACCCGTATCGAGATTAAAGATCTGTCTCCGCCAGCCGATATTACGCAAGCTATGAATAAGCAAATGAAGGCCGAGCGTGAGAAGCGTGCCGATATTTTAATGGCAGAAGGTCAAAAGCAGAGCCAAATTCTACGGGCAGAAGGTGAAAAAGAAGCCGCTGTTCGAGAGGCAGAAGGCCGCCGGGATGCGGCGTTTCTTGATGCCGAAGGTCGTGAACGTGAAGCAGAAGCCGAGGCAAAAGCAACAGAAATGGTCAGTGTTGCTATCTCTAAAGGGGATGTGAATGCAGTGAACTATTTCGTAGCGCAAGACTATGTGAAAGCGTTTGAAAAACTGGCTGTCTCGCCCAACCAAAAAACGGTTATCGTTCCGGCTGAGCTATCTGGTCTGGCGGCCACTGTGGGCGGTATTGGTGCCTTGTTGGAAGCCGGCGGCGCGAAAGTCACTAAGAAATGAGCGGCGAGGGCAATATATTCGTTCAACTCCTAGAGGGGATGAGCGGGACAAAGTGGCTCATCTTTGGCGTCTTGCTACTCACGCTTGAGGTTTTAACAGGCACGACCTATATTCTATGGCCTGCCGTTGCCGCTTTGGTGCTAGGAGTTCTGGTCTTTATTTTGCCGCTGTCATGGGAACTTCAATTTTTATTGTTCTTCCTTATCAGTACGGTTCTTTTGTTCGTTGGGCATAAATATTTCCAGCCCATGATGAAAGGCGGAGAGCCTTCTGATTTGAATGACCGTGCTAGAGCTATGGTTGGCAAGCGCGTGAAGGCTGTTACGAATTTCGAAACAGGGCGCGGCCGTGTGCAAGTGGGTGATACCCAGTGGCAAGCCGTTATGGATGAAGGGAATGCATCAGAGGGTGATGAGCTCCGAATTATTTCAGTTCGCGGCACGACCTTGCAGGTAGAGTCTTTAACGCCATAAAACTTGTAGAAGGTCTTGTTTGAAAGTGGGCTTTATACGAAAAGGCGAGGTTTAATTGGGTATGCCTCGCCTCGCAAGTTCATCGGCTTTTTCATTACCTATGTCTCCGGCGTGGCCCTTTACCCATTCCCAGCGTATTTCTCGGGCAGCATTTAACGCGTCTAATTTTTGCCAAAGGTCTTTATTGATGACGGGCTTTTTATCGCTCTTCTTCCAATCCCGTTTTTTCCAGCCATGTATCCATTCTGTGATACCTTTAAGGACATAAGTAGAATCCGTGAATAAAATGACGGGGCCTTGAAAGCTGGGCTTTATGGCCTCAAGCGCTTTGATAGCACCCATTAACTCCATACGGTTATTGGTGGTTTCTTTTTCTCCTCCGAAAAGTTCTTTCGAGCGTTTTCCATGATATAAGACAGCGCCCCACCCGCCGGGGCCAGGGTTTCCCGAACAGGCCCCGTCCGTGTAGATAACGAGGGCTCCCTCTAGGGCTCCAGCTTCTAATTTTTTTTGTTTTCTTGGCATGTAAGTGACCGGCTATTTATTTAAGAGCTGTCTGGGCAAGCGGAAAACGACTTTTTCTTTAGTAACCTCAACCTCTTCGATTTTGATGTCATAACGGGATTTAAGTGCGGCCAAAACGCCATCTGTTAGGTATTCAGGTGCACTGGCACCCGCAGAAAGGCCAAGGGTCTCCGCCTCATCAATTAAAGCCCAATCAATGCTTTCAGCCGAGGAAATCAGCATAGATTTGTTAGAGCCTGCTTTTGCGCCAACCTCAACGAGCCGTTTTGAGTTTGACGACGTCACAGAGCCAATTACCATTAATAGGTCGCAGCGTTCGGCAATGGCTTTAACGGCCAATTGGCGGTTTGTCGTGGCATAGCAAATATCCTCTTTATAAGGCAGGGCAATCATTGGGAAACGTGACTGCAAGATGGCAATAAGCTCTGCTGTATCATCCACACTTAATGTGGTTTGTGTGACAAGAGCGAGATTGCTTGCATCATTGGGTTCAAATTCGCGGGCATCATCCGCTGTTTCAATTAAGGTCATTTTACCCTTTGGTAACTGGCCCATTGTGCCTATGACTTCTGGGTGGCCCTCATGCCCGATTAAGAGAATATGCCGGCCTTCTTTGGCATGTCTTTCTGCTTCGATATGGACTTTAGAGACCAAGGGGCAGGTCGCATCCAAGAAATTCATTTCGCGAGCTTTTGCTGCCTGCGGAACGGATTTAGGAACGCCATGCGCTGAAAAGACAACCGGTCGGTCATCAGGGCAATCATCCAAACTTTCCACGAAGATTGCCCCGAGGTCTGCGAGGCGGGAAACGACATGTCGATTATGCACAATTTCGTGGCGCACATAGACGGGGGCGCCATAAGTCTCGATAGATTTCTCTACAATTTGGATTGCACGGTCAACGCCCGCACAAAACCCACGCGGCGCGGCCAAGAAAACTCGCTTCTTTTTTCGCGGCGTTTCTGCCTTTGTTTTTAACGCGTCTGCCACGTTTGTGCTTATTGTCGCTTGAACGGACATTAAATTCTCCTCACGCAGATGCAAAGCTGTCATCTTGGCGTTGCGGCTTCGTACTTATCTGTCTATGACCTGCTCTAGCAGAATGGTAGTGGTTTGCACACTCTCCGTTTTCGCCATGCCGTCAGTTTTGACGTATATGAGAATGAAAGCGGGCTTTTTGAAGGCCTAAGATGGGACAATGATGATGCGTTTTCGTGCTTTGATGATGACAGCTCTGGTAGGGCTTGGTGTTACGACAGTAATGGCTGGCTGCAAAAGCACAGCTGATGTGTTAAATGTTGGCGATGCGGCGACCAAACAGAATGCAGGGGCCTGTCCACGTGCATTTGCGATTTATGATGCGGCGCGTATCGTAGAGTTTCGCGGCGAAGCAGAGGCGTTTGCCAATGTCGGTTTCACAGGCGAAATTGCGAATGTGCGTAGCCTGTGCCGTTATTATAATGCGGAGCCGATTACAGGTGACATTGAGATTACGTTCGATTTTGGCCGTGGCCCTGCGGCGACACAAAACACAGCGACTTATGAATATTTTGTCGCAATCATGCGGAAAAACATTGCCGTTATGAACAAAGAAACATTCCCATTACAGGTAACATTTCCAGCAGGGGCAGATCGTGTCCGTGTCACAGAAAAAATTGATAATTTCACTATCCCTCGGGCGACGGAAACGACATCGGGTGAGAACTTTGAGATTGTTGTAGGGTTTGAGCTAACGTCGAAACAAAGGCAGTTCAATGCTGAAGGCCGTCGTTTCCGGATTTCTGCTGGGCAAAACTAGTCCTTTAACATTTTACCGCTAAGTGGGGCTTTCTGTTGATGGGGGCCCACAGCGCTACAAACGATTAAGAGCCAAAGAACCTATGTCGTCAATTTTACAAACGCTTGAAGCCGCGTTTATGTCTGCTTTCAAAGCTCTTGATTTAGACCCGAATTTTGGGGCGGTTCGTGAATCAGATCGTCCAGATTTGGCGCCTTTTCAGTGTAATGGGGCAATGGCAGCCGCAGGCGCATTGAAAAAACAAGGCGAGAAAGCGAATCCCCGAGAGATAGCACAAAAAATTGTTGCTCAGGTCAAAGACCATGACGCAATTGAATCGATCGAAATCGGCGGGCCTGGATTTATCAACTTTGCGCCAACAGCCGCGACTTTGTCCGCGCGCGCGCAAGACATAGCTGAAAGCGATAGCCTAGGCATTGAGCAAGAAATCCCGAAGTCAATAATTGTGGATTATGGCGGCGCGAACGTGGCCAAACCTATGCATGTGGGGCATTTGCGATCTGCTGTTATTGGTGAGGCGCTTAAGCGATTATTGCGCGCCCAAGGTCATCATGTCTTAGGTGATGTGCATATGGGTGATTGGGGACTGCAAATGGGTCACCTGATTTCAGAGCTTGAAGTAGAACAACCAGACCTGCCTTATTTCGATGTGAATAAGACGGAAGGGTATCCAGACATTTCGCCCGTCGACATGAATGATTTGGCTCGCCTCTACCCGCAGGCCAGTAATGCGGCGAAGGGCGACGCTGAACGTATGGAACGCTCTCGCGTGGCTACGGCTGAACTGCAATCAGGCCGCCCAGGTTATCGTGCTTTATTAGAACATTTTATCAATGTGTCCGTAGCAGCCTTAAAAATAGGATATGGAAATTTAGGCGTCGAGTTTGATTTATGGAAAGGCGAGGCTTGTGTTGACCCTCTTATTCCAGACATGATTAAAGGTCTTCGCGCGCAAGGTATTACCGAAGAAGATGATGGCGCTTTGATTATCCGAGTTGAAGAAGAGGACGAAAAAAAAGACGTCCCACCTGTCATGCTTCTCGCGCGTTCAGGGGCTGTTTTATACCATACAACGGATTTGGCGACGCTGGTCGATAGAAAAAAAGAGAATGACCCAGACCTTGTTCTCTATGTCGTCGATCAACGTCAAGCCTTGCATTTTGAACAAGTTTTCCGCGCCGCCGTAAAGGCAGGTTGGTACACATCAGAACAGCTTTATCATGCGGGTTTTGGAACAATGAATGGTAAGGATGGCAAACCATTTAAGACCCGAGAGGGCGGTGTTTTACGTCTAGAGGACCTTATTGAAATTATGAATGAAGCCGCTTCGAAACGACTTGCGGAGTCGGGTATAGGCGCAGATTTTGACGCGGAAGAACGTTCGGAAATTGCTCGAAAAGTAGGCCTTGCCGCTTTAAAATTCGCTGACCTTCAAAATCAGCGCCTTACAAATTATATTTTCGATCCTGAACGATTCACAGCTTTCGAAGGTAAAACAGGGCCATATCTTTTATATGCCGTCGTGCGAATTAAATCTTTGCTGCGCCGTGCAGAAGAGCAAGGTGTTGCAGTCGGTAAAATCAATGTGGCTGCGCCTGCAGAGAAACAACTGGTTTTAGCATTGGATGCCTTTGGCCGGGCCGTTGCGGCGTCTGCTGAAAAATATGCTCCGCATATTTTATGTGACCATATTTACCGTGTCGCGCAGAGCTTTTCACGGTTTTATACAGATTGCCATATTCTTGCCGATGATGTTGATCCTGATGTGAAATCAGCACGCCTAGGATTAGCGGCGTTGACGCTTAAACAACTTGAAATGGGCTTGAACATTCTTGGAATTGAAGCGCCAGACCGCATGTAATTATAAATTCAGCGTTGTTGCGCGGCCGGATTATACCCTTGAGCCATAGGCGCGGCCATGGCTCCTTGTTGATTTACAGAAGGTTGAGGTATTTGCGGCGCCGCTTGTTGTTGTCTTTGTGGGTTTGCGCCCTGTGGAGAGTTTGCTTGTAATGGGGCCGTTTGCAGGGCTTGTTGCGGTGCAAATTGCTGCGGTGCAGGCGCGCTAATTGCGGCAGCTGATGTCACGCCTTTGACTTTGCGCAGGCCTGATGTCGCCTCTAGGCACTCGGCATACATATCAAGAATTTCGGCGCGGTTATTTTCGCCCCATACTCCAACGCCTTTGAGTTTTGATACAAGCTCGAAGGCGATTTCTTCTTTAGACTTCCCTGACACAGGCTGCTCCATCATTATAGCTTTTGTCTGAACTTAAGGCTCTTCTAACACAGAAGACTTAACAGAATTCCTATAGGGTAAAGATTGACTCTTTGTTCATTATCGCGCAATTCCGAATCATCATATCCAAGTGGGAGAGAGCTACGTCAGAGCCTTAGAAAAAGGACCAGTAGCCACCGAAGGCGCAACCGCCCCGGAAACGCTCAGGTAAAAGGACCGTTTGGATATTAAAACGCTGGAAAGCGGGTCGCCTTTTCAAAAGGCATGGTGAAAGACCCCGCCGACGGAGTAAGCGAAGACGCCATTCGGGAAAGGGTGGTATTCGTGAATCTCTCAGGCCCAAAGAGACAGCAGGTGGCACTGGGCGCGGCGAGAGCCGTGATGTGCTTATGTCTGACGACACGACAACTGAATTAAAACAAACAGCGCTTCATGCAACACATGTCGCGCTTGGTGCTAAAATGGTACCTTTTGCGGGCTATGATATGCCCGTGCAATATCCGCTCGGCGTGAAAGGAGAGCATCTTCACACGCGGGAAAAGGCAGGATTGTTTGACGTCTCCCATATGGGGCAAGTTTTCCTCATGTCAGATGATAAAGACTTTGCTACAGTCGCAAAAGCACTCGAGAAATTAGTCCCAGCGGACATTCAATCCCTTAAGCCGGGGCAGCAGCGTTATTCACAATTTTTGAATGAAGATGGCGGTATTCTCGATGATTTGATGATCTCCCGCCTTGCGATGAAGGGCTATGAACATGCGCTCTATTTAGTCGTTAATGCAGGCTGCAAAGAGGCTGATTATAAACATCTAAAGAAACATATGCCAAAGGGCGTGAACGTCATGATCAAAGATGACACATTGTCTTTGATTGCTTTGCAGGGGCCGAGGGCGGCCGCCATATTGGGATGTTTTGCGCCTGAGGTTGAAGACCTCATTTTCATGACACATACAGATTTGGAATTAAAAGGCACATTGGCTGAGCCTGTCTGGGCGCATGTCTCACGTTCGGGATATACAGGTGAGGATGGATATGAGATTTCTGCCAAACATGAAGACATGGTACGCTTGGTCGAAGAGCTTTTGAAATATGATGATGTTGAGCCTATTGGTTTGGGCGCGCGGGATAGTCTTCGCCTCGAGGCTGGGCTTTGTCTTTATGGTCATGATATTGACACGACTGTTTCTCCGATTGAGGCTGGTCTTATCTGGTCGGTACAAAAACATCGCCGTGATGCCAAGGCAGGCTATTTAGGCGCGAAACGCGTCGCGGCCGATCTCGCGGATAAGACAACGAAACGCCTTGTCGGCATCAAGCCTGATGGTAAAGCGCCCGCTCGCGAACACACAGAAATTCAGGACATGGACGGTAATGTGATTGGCGAAATCACATCAGGTGGTTTTGGTCCAACTGTCGAAGGCCCCATTGCTATGGGTTATGTCACGCGTAAATTTGTCAAGGCGGGAACGCCCGTCCAACTTATCGTGCGCGGTAAAGCGCGCCCGGCAACCGTCGTTAGACTTCCTTTTTCTCCGCATAATTATTTCAGAGGACATTCATCATGAGCATAAAATACACAGAAGACCACGAATGGATAAAAGTCGACGGTGATACGGGTACTGTCGGTATTTCCCCTTATGCAGCCACACAGCTTGGCGATGTTGTTTTTGTTGAATTGCCTGAAATTGGACGCGAGATGGATAAAGGCGATGAAGCCGCCGTCGTAGAATCTGTAAAGGCCGCCTCTGAGGTTTATGCGCCAGTTGGGGGCGAAGTTATTGCCGTAAACGAAGCCCTCGAAGATGCGCCAGAAACAGTTAATGCTTCTGCCGACGGTGACGGTTGGTTTTTGAAAATCAAAATCTCTGATGCTTCAGAACTCGAATCTCTTATGGATGAAGCCGCGTATAAAACCTATTGCGACGGACTTTAAACAACAGGGCATAGGTCATCAATTTGATGACTTGTGCAATGAAAACAGCCGAGGCTGGCTATGAATAGCGCCTTGTTACGTAAAACAGGGTTTAATGGATAAGAAAGACAATCAAATGCGTTATTTACCGCTAAACCAGAATGATAGGGCGGCGATGCTCGATGTAATAGGCGTCGATAACATCGATGCTTTATTCCATAATGTGCCTGAGTCAGCGCGTTTGAAAGGACTTGTCGATTTACCGCAGCATCAATCCGAACATGCCGTAGAGCGGCATATGGCAAAGCTCTCTGCGAAGTCTGTATCCGCGTCTTCTGTGCCGTTCTTTTGCGGTGCAGGCGCCTATAAACATCATATCCCTGCCACTGTGGATCATTTGATTCAGCGTTCTGAGTTTTTAACAGCTTACACGCCATATCAGCCTGAGATTTCGCAAGGCACGCTTCAAACTTTATTTGAATTTCAAACACAAGTGGCGTTGTTGACGGGTATGGATGTCGCGAATGCCTCTATGTATGATGGTTCCACGGCCTGTGCCGAAGCAGTTGTTATGGCCAAACGCGTGACACGAAAGTCTAAAGCTATTCTTGCCCCTGGCCTGCACCCGCATTATGCGGCGGCAACGCAAACCTTGGCTTCAACACTTGATATTCAGATTGATGAACGTGACTGCCGACCTGGCCGTGATAGTCACGTCATCGACCATATTACAGATGAAACGGCCTGTGTGGTCGTTCAGTCTCCAAATGTATTTGGCGAGATTATTGACCTTGCGCCAATTGCTGAAAAAGCTCATGCTCATAAGGCTCTATTGATCGCTGTGTTTACCGAGCCCGTTGCCCTTGGGTTAATTAAATCTCCGGGTGAACAAGGGGCAGATATCGTTGTTGGCGAGGGCCAAGGCCTCGGTGTTGGTCTTAATTTTGGCGGGCCGCATGTTGGTCTCTTTGCTTGTCGTCAAAAACTTGTTCGTCAAATGCCTGGCCGTGTTTGCGGCGAAACGGTTGATGCAAATGGTGATCGTGGCTTTGTACTTACGCTGTCAACGCGTGAACAACATATTCGCCGAGAAAAGGCGACATCGAATATTTGTACGAATTCAGGCCTTTGTTGCCTCGCTTTCACGATTCACATGAGTCTGCTCGGTGATGCAGGATTGAAACAAATGGCGGTTTTAAATCATGAATATGCTTGCCACATGGCAGACATCATTGACGGGATTCAGGGCGCCGAAGTTTTGAATGAAACTTTCTTTAATGAATTTACTGTCAAATTAAATAAACCCGCGGCGGAGGTTGTGCAACAACTGGCCGATAAAGGTATTCTTGGCGGTGTTCCTGTGTCTCGCTTAACGGATGGACAGGATGATTTACTCCTTGTTTGTGTAACGGAAACTTCAACTGACGAGGACATGCATGTCTTTGGTGAAGCTTTAGCGGAGATTTTGTCATGAAAAACCAAGGCCGCCCAACAGCCCCAGTTGCCGTCAATATGAACGAACGAGAAACAGTTTCTGGCTCTAAAGGTTTGCAACAAACGGAACCGTTAATTTTCGAGGTTGGAACGCCGCGCCGAACTGGTATCGACTTTCCAAAACCAAAAGGACGGGCGACGCGTTTAGGCGGACAAGAACGCGAAGGTGAAATTGGCCTTCCAGGATTGTCAGAACCCGAAACCCTACGCCATTATGTGCGTCTTAGCCAAAAGAACTATGCGATTGACCTCGGCGTGTATCCATTAGGGTCTTGCACGATGAAGCATAACCCGCGCCTGAATGAAAAAGTCGCGCGCATGCCGGGCTTTGCAGATGTTCATCCTTTGCAACCGCAAAGCACAGTTCAAGGCGCTTTGGAATTAATGCATGAGCTATCGCATTGGCTGATGACGCTATGCAATATGCCGGCTGTTGCTTTGACTCCCAAAGCTGGCGCACATGGTGAACTTTGCGGGATGATGGCTATTCGGGCGCGTCTCGATGCAGATGGGGCCTCTCACAAACGCCGCGTTCTTGTGCCTGAAAGCGCTCACGGAACGAACCCCGCTACGGCTGTGCAATGTGGTTTCACGGTGGATGAAATTCCTGCAAATTCAGGCGGACGTGTCGATATGGAAGCGTTACGCGCCAAAATATCAGAGTCAGGTGAGAACTCTGATATTGCAGGCATTATGCTGACTAATCCTAACACATGCGGGTTATTTGAGAGCGACATCATCGAAATCGCCGATCTGATTCATGGCGTAGGCGGATATTTTTATTGCGATGGAGCCAACTTTAATGCGCTTGTAGGCCGCGTACGCCCAGGTGATTTGGGTGTGGATGCGATGCATATCAATTTGCACAAAACCTTCTCGACGCCGCATGGCGGCGGCGGGCCCGGTTCTGGGCCCACAGTGTTATCTGATGCTCTGAAAGACTATGCGCCTTTGCCATATGTTGTGAAAGATGGAGAACAGTTCAAACTTGTAGAAACCGCTAAAGGCGCCGCGAGCGACAGCTTTGGCCGAATGTGCGCTTTCCATGGCCAGATGGGCATGTATAGCCGAGCATTGACATATATGATGAGCCACGGCTCTGACGGGTTAAAGCAAGCCACGGAAGATGCCGTGTTAAATGCTAACTATATACAAGCCTCACTTTCTGATGTCATGACACCTGCATTCGAAGGTACATGTATGCATGAGGCATTATTTGATGATCGTTTCCTAAAGGATACGGGTGTTGAAACACTCGATTTTGCTAAGGCTATGATTGATGAGGGGTATCACCCTATGACCATGTACTTCCCATTAGTCGTTCATGGCGCAATGTTAATCGAACCGACGGAATCTGAATCAAAGGGTGAATTAGACCGATTTATTTCATCAATGCGCTCTTTGGCTTTGCGGGCCAAGGCAGGCATGGTTGAGAGTTTTAAAAACGCGCCCGTATATGCTCCGCTTCGTCGTTTGGACGAAACAAGGGCCGCAAGAAAACCGATTTTGCGGTGGACACCACCAGCGGATGAGGCGCAAGCGGCTGAATAACCCTGTGTATTTGTAAAGGTTGTGACCCGCCATTATGGCGGGTTTTTTTGTGAGGCGTGTATTTAAAAAATTGAGCCACAAGAAAAACTTATTCTTATTTATGAACGCAAAATGAACACATTTGTGTGGCAGAGTTCAAAACATGCCGGATTCAGATAGTGTTCATTTTGGTGCCTGTAGAGAGACCTCATCGGATTAGGATGTGTAGGGCAGGCACTGAAAAGCTTCCCTAAACACGCCTTCAAATATCGGATAATCAGCCAAGGTTAGTTCACTGCCCCGAAGTAATCTGGCTCTTATCCGAAGGCTCTGTTAGGATTACGTCTTCGGGGGAAGGCTGTGTCTTAACAGGGCCGTTTTTCATTTCAGTACAGTCCATAAAATCCGACCGTAAACCCTTGGGTTTTTCCCGGCCTATTGCTGGGCCTCATATTGGTATCAGAGCGCTAGACGCCTTGACTCTTCACGACCTCGCCCCGACATAAACCCTATGAGCAAAAATGTGCAGAAAGAAACGGGAAATACCACCCTTATAACGCCCCCCTCTTTGGCACTTCACTTTGCGCAAGAGCGCACATATTTACGCAAGGCTTTGAAGCCAGATTTAACACCGGCACAAGTAGTTGGGGAGGCGCGGCGCGCCTTGGACCGTACGGGGCTGAGTTTTACGCGAAGCGTGACTGATCCTCAGATACAAAAATCAGGCCTGTGGCTTTTAGAGATTATTAAGTCAGGGGCAGGGGTATTAGATCGGGCCACCCAAGCGGATGTGCAGATTGTTGAGATAGCCCCAAAGACAAGCCTGTTAGATGGTCTAAAAGTCTGGCGGCCGGGTGTGTTTTATATCAGCGCGGCCGGCTTAGCGACCTTAGGTCTGTTACAAGGCACGGGGCTTGTCGTGGTTAGCGCGGGTCTATTAGCGGGTTTACATGCCGTTACGACACTTAAGTCGAATGTGTTAGAGCGGATCCCATTCTTTAAAACTCAAAACCGCCTGCCCGCTCCTGACGGGCGTAATTTATCAGCAGAAGCTTTTATTCGCACCGACACCGCTGGATTTTTGAATCAAATCAGCGATGCCTTAGCGACAGCCGACCATATATTGGCTCGAATGGTGCAAACAGAACCAGAAAGCCAATGGCATGAGAATGCAGCTCTCATGGCTCTGTTTCAAAACTTGCTAGAGGCACGCAGTTCAGATGATGGGAAATATGCCCTTGAAGTCATCGGGAAAGAAATGAAGTCCCTTTTAATGGGGGTTGGCGTTGAAGCTATAGACTATGATAAAACGTCTGCACATTGGTTCGATGAATTACCTGCTCTCGTTATTAATGAAGGCGACCCCGAAATAGAGATGGCAGCCCCTGCGCTGGTTACAAAAGAAGGTCGCCTCTTAAAGCGCGGTACTGTTTGGGTCAGGCGGCCATGATGACACCCATGAAAAAGAAAACTGAAATTTCTACGCCCTTAAAAACACGACTCGCGACGGATGAGGAATTTATTGGCTTTGATTTAGGCCATGGTGAATCTGCTTTGGGGCGTGCTTATGGCGCTACTATGCGGGAACCCGAAATTCTAGAATATCGGGGTCAGAGAAGTTTTGTGACAGCTATCGCCAAAGACGGGAAAGAGATAAAGATTGGAGCCGATGCGCTCAGCTTATCTTTTGCACATCATAAACCTGATGTCTGGCTAAAATTTAAAACTCGGCATTTAGACGCGCAGGCCGCCGAACCTATCACTTATTTTTCTCAAGCGCTTATTGCGGGACTCTCAGAGGAAGGTACGATAAGAGGCGCAAAAGAAAGCCGTTTTATCATTGGCTGTCCTTCGGGGTGGGATATACCAACGCGTGAGGCATATCGTCATGTTTTTGAACATGCGGGCCTACAGTCTGTGCGTATTGTTCCAGAGAGCCGCGCGGCTTTAATGACAGCATTAGAGCAAGGTTATGTCTCCATAGAGGATACACGCGCCTCTGTATTAATCGTGGATATAGGGTCATCGACAACGGACTTTACCTATTGCCGAGATTTAGAGGCAGATGATGTTGGTCATAATGAACTCGGTTCAGGCTTACTGGATGATGAGATATTTAAACTTAATCTCTCACGTCAAAAATCGAGGAAGCAGATAGAAAAATTAATTGAAGCCTATCCGCACTATAAAGCCATTTTAACCTATTGGTGCCGCCAAGCCAAAGAAGCTTATTTTACCGGAGAAGATGTACCCGTTGAGATGATTAAAAGATTACCAGCTGGCAAACGGGTCTTCTTCGATATTCGGATTGATAAAAAAGATGCCAAAACAATATTGGAATCCCCGCTGGAAAGTCTGAATGGTTATAGTTGGAAATCGGCTTTTGATTACGCTCTACGCGAAACCATTGAAAGTTTAAGTGAAGGCAGCGACACGCTTCGGGCGCCGGATACTATTTTATTAACGGGCGGGGCTTCGCGGTTGCCTCTGGTTTTACCTGCGACGCAGAAAGCCTTTCCCAAGGCCCGTGTTATTCGTGGGGCTGAACCTGAATTCGCTATTGCTCGTGGCTTGGCATGGCTTGGCCGATTTGAGTATTTACACGGGAGTTTCAAATCAGAAACGGCCGCATTACTCTCTGAAACAGGAGAGGTACGCCTCCGCGCAGAATCAGCCGCTCAGAGCTTGGGCGCCAAAATTTCGCCTGTCTTGGTCGACGCCATGGCAGAAGACTGTATATTGCCCGCCTTTCGGGAGTGGCGCTCAGGCGCGATTGATACATTAGACGCGGTTGAATCTGCTTTGGAAGTCAAAGTGAAAGCGTGGCTTGAATCACAGCATGCCCAAGAGGCTCTGCGTCCCGTAATCGACAGTTGGTTTGCGGGATTACAACGCGATATTGAAGCGCAGACTGATCCGCTTTGCCGTGCCCATGGATTACCGGCAATGGTTCTAAGCCTTGATGGGAGCGAGCATGTTAGCCGTCACCTCGAAGGATTATCTGTATCCGCACCGGGTATGACGTCTCTTGAATCAGATACTGCGCTAGTAGGAACGGGGGTCAGCGCTTTATTGATTAGCGGGCTTTTGGCCAAAGCTAATTTATTTGCTGCTCTTTTCGTCAATCCAATTGGCATTGTTCTTGGCAGCGCATTATTGGGCGGCGGGTATCTTTTTGGGCGCAAAGCAATTTCGGGTAAAATGCGGCGTTCCAAACTGCCTGTGCTGACCCGTCAAATATTGACCGATAAACGTGTGAAGTCTGCGATTAAACGGCAAAGAGCCGATATGATTAAAGCCGTGGCGGCCGCTTGGGATACGGCGGCGGCCTCTCGATTTAGTGCGGAGCTTACACAAATGTTGGAAAAAGCCTTAGTCGAGCGGGCTGATGAACGCGCTGTGTTGTTTTTAATATAAAGATATTCGGCTTCTTTCTTGCAAGATATGACGTCCCCACTCTAAAGAGTCTGAAGACGAAACCCTAATATTTTAAGGGCAATCAACATATGAACCCCATATCTTATTTAAAAGGCTGTATGGCGGCTGTTGGCCGTATTCCGAACTGGGAGCGCTTCTTTGACTTATCGAAGCAGGCATTACGCGTGTCTTTTGCCGCGCAAATACTTATCTTACCCGCCTTTTATATTATGTCTCTATCTGTTGCTAAAGGGCGGTCTACGGCATTAGGGAATGTCGAAGTGGCAGTGAATACCCCCGTTATCATAACACTAGGCTTAGTTTATTTACTGAGCTTTTCAGCCGTCGCCTATATGATGGTTATGGTCTTTGATAAGCAAGATAGACTGCGACCTTGGGTCATCGTTCGCCATTGGAGTGTATTCTTTTTGGCGTGGGTCTCTGCTTTAGGATTCGGACTTTATCTTTTAGAGATTTTTCCCTTTATGGCCGCAAATGGTGTCTTCTTTGCCGCATTTATGGGATTGCTTTTTATAGATATTCGGCTGGCCAAACGTATCGTTGGCTTTGATTGGAACGGGGCCGTTTTGACAGGGTGTATAATTGCCGTGACAGGGTTAAGCCTCTTACTCACGGGGCTTTCTTATTTCATTTAAAGGCTTATTTTTGTTCAGCCTTCTAAGCTTTCTAAGTTTTCAGGGTATATAACCTGCGTAAGATAAAGCCCATCAGGCGGTGCAACAGGGCCGCATTCACGTCGATCTCGGGACTCCAAAGCCGCTTGCATATCTTCGGCATCCCATTTGCCCATACCGACTTCTGCTAAGGAACCGACAAGACTTCGTACCTGTTTATGAAGGAATGACCGCGCTCGAAAATGGCAATGTACTTCTGCCCCTGCACGCAGGACCAATATTTCATCAAGTGTCTTTACCGGGCTTTTTGCCTGACACTGTGTGTCACGGAATGTCGAAAAGTCATGTTTTCCGATTAACACATTGGCCGCGTCCTGCATGGCATCGACATCAAGTTTAACGGGCAGGCGCCAAACACGGCCTCTGTCCAATGCGAGGCGTGGACGGCGGTCAAGAATACGATACAGGTACCGCCGTTCAATGGCGTCAAATCTCGCATGCCATTCATTATCGACTAACTCTGCGTCTAAGATACTGATGGGGTGTTGACCAAGGTGGAAGTTAAGGGCGTCGCGGACTTTATCTTGTCGAATATCTTTGTCCAAATCCATATGGGCAATTTGGCCAAGCGCATGAACGCCGCTATCCGTCCGGCCAGAGCCATAGACGGTTACAGGCGCGGAGTTTAGCTTGCTGCCTGCCGCCTCTACGGCGCCCTGCACTGACGGGCCGTGATCTTGCCATTGCCACCCTTGATAGGGGGCGCCATCATATTCAATTGTGAGCTTATAACGCGGCATTGTAACGGAGCTTTCTACCCAAAGGCTTTTGGAAATATAAGGCGCCCACATTGTGAATGAGCAGGCCGAAGCGCCAATGCCATAA
Organism: Litorimonas taeanensis; assembly: GCF_003634015.1. Classification (NCBI taxonomy): domain Bacteria; kingdom Pseudomonadati; phylum Pseudomonadota; class Alphaproteobacteria; order Maricaulales; family Robiginitomaculaceae; genus Litorimonas; species Litorimonas taeanensis. The sequence continues at coordinate 466,873 of NZ_RBII01000002.1, read as the reverse complement.
AAGAAGGCCCTGACCAAGGGGCTTCAAATTTCGCCCCAAGGGCTGAGGAAAACCCAAACCGTGGATAATAGGTTTCATGCCCTAACACGAACAAAAGCGGGTATATGTCTTGGGCCTTAAGGGCTTTGATAGCGTGTTTTACCAGCGCTTTCCCAATGCCTTTATTTTGACTGTCAGGGTGTACGCAAATGGGGCCAAGCCCAATAACACTTTGTCCTTCTAGGTCAATTTTATAGAGCTGAATATGTCCCATGATTTTAGAATTTTGTTCTGCAACCCAAGCGCCGGCATCATCATTGTCACGCCGTAAGCGGGCTATGATTTCTGCCTCAGATGTACTGCCAAAAGCTTTGTTTGTGAGCGTGGCTATAGCATCAAAATCGGCAAGTTCGACGCGGCGTATTTTCATGAGAGAATAGTACCTATGCCAAGCGGGCTTCCGCGTAGATAATCCTCAGCGCTCATTTTTGGTTTACCAGCGGGTTGTACTTCGGTCAAACGTAACGCCCCCGCGCCACAAGCAACGAGCAAAGCTTCATCCAAAACCTCACCTACTTTACCATCGGCATTGACGACTGATGCCATATGTATCTTTAGGCGCTGTCCATTGATTTCGCACCACGCTCCTGGAAAAGGCGCGAGACCGCGAATGTGACAGTCTAGGTCTTGAGCGGTTTTCGTCCAATCGATTCTGGATTCTGACTTATCAATTTTATGGGCGTAGCAGGCTTCACCAGTTTGCGGGGTTCTTGAAAGACCACCGCGAGACAAAGCTGCGAGGCAGCGCGGCCACATGCCCGCTCCAATATGTGACAAGCGCTCGAATAGGCTCGCCGCGGTGTCTGTATCCAAAATATCAACTGTCTCAGAGAGTAAGATATCGCCAGTATCTAACCCTTTTTCCATTTGTTGAATTTGTACGCCCGTTTGTTTGTCGCCAGACATGATAGCCCGCTGTACGGGGGCCGCGCCGCGCCAACGCGGTAAGAGAGAGGCATGAAGGTTTAAACAGCCAAATTCAGTTGCTTCTAGCGCGCGCTGCGGGAGAATCTGTCCATAAGCGACCACACAGGCCACATCAGCGTTCAGGGCTTCTAAATCATCTATGACGGAGGGTTTTCGGAAGCTCTCAGGTGTTTCAACCACAAGCCCCATAAGTTCGGCAAATTGATGGACAGGGGATTTAGTAAGCTTTTGTCCGCGTCCAGATTTGCGGGGCGGTTGGGTATATACCCGAACAACATTATACCCATTTGACACGAGTTCAGCCAAAGAGGGAACAGCAAATTCTGGCGTTCCCATAAAAACAACATTTAAGCTCATTCTTTGCGCCTTTAAGAAGCCGCTTTTAGCTTTTCGGCTTTGACTACTTTTTTAATGGCCCGTTGACGTTTCAGGCGGGACAGATGGTCAAGAAAAACTATGCCTTTTAAATGATCCATTTCATGTTGAATACAGACTGCATAGAGCCCTTCCGCCCATTCTGTCACGCGTTCGCCATTATAATCTAAATAGGTAATTTTAACGCGTTCCGGACGCTCAACAGTTTCATAGACATCGGGAATAGATAAACAGCCTTCATCATAAGGCTGTACGGTTTCGACATCTTCCAGAATTTCAGGGTTTACAAAATAACGTGGCTGCGGGGCTTCGCCTTCACGGGCGAGATCCATAACGATGACATTAATTGGCTCTCCGATTTGCACGGCCGCCAAACCAATTCCAGGTGCAGCATACATGGTTTCAAGCATGTCATCCATTAGCGCCCGAATCTCATCGGTCACGGCCTCTACAGGTTTGGATATCTGTTTCAAAATTGGGTTTGGAACCGTCAATATGGGGCGAATAGTCATGGTGTGCAGATAAGAGCCCCGGCTGTATAGGTCAAGACACTACCCCGTATAGATACGAGGTGTGACTGTGTTCGCATTGTGATTAGGCCTTAGCGCTTGATAGTTTACGTATAAATATCGAGGGTTTTATCACCCTTAAGCGTCGTCTGTTCCAAACTCTGCGTTAAAGCTATAGAAGGCGCATTTGAAACTGCCTCTTGGCTGTCTACCGCTCCGGCCGAACTAATATTATCCATAACGGCTAATCGCGTTGGCTCTGACCGTGCGTTTGAATCTTCGGATATAGTCGATGTGTTTTGCGCCGCATTAATGGCTTTTGTTGTGTCGACGATTTCTGTTGCCACTGCCTCGTAGCGACCGATTTGGAACGCCGGATAAGGCATGATTGGCAAATTACTAGAAGGGCCCATAGCCGCCTCCCAAAATTGCTAATTACAGTCCTGAAATAAAGTGAAAACTCTAAAACGACGCTAAAGAATATAATGAAGGTTGGGTAAATTTAGAGGGATGGGTGCCGTGCTCGACCACGCTATGTCTGAAAAATAACCTTAGCGCGAAGGGTTAAAGAAAATGCTAAAAACCTGAGGAAAATGGAGCATTAAAAAATAGGACGCCCAAACTTATCCATCTCAGTCTGACAACGCGCACACGTCCATCCGCCAAAGAGAAATTGACGCATATTTAAGGGAAAGCGAAAACGCGGCTGACGTGTGCTGCATTTCGGGCAGTTCACAGCGTTTAAGTTCAAGGCAATAGCTGACTTCGTTTTATCGCTCATAATTATAATGTAAGAGGACATATAGGTTTTTCAACCAAGCCCCACAGTTTTTAGAGCTAGACTGTTAGATTACCAAGCCAGCCAGTCAGGTCATTAATCGTGTAATCTACCCAGTCAGCTCGTGTCGTACTCCCTGCGGGCCGCGTAATCTCTGGTTCATCGCCCCAGTCTTCATCGGATGTGACTAATGCCGTTTTCATGCCCATATGTTTCGGGACTTCTAAATTTCGAACACTATCTTCGAAAAAAATAGCCTGTTTTGGGTCGATATCAAATACATCACAAAATTTGATGAAAGGAGAGCGTTTCGGTTTGGGGATATAATCGGCATCTTCAATGCCAAAGCTTCCGTCAAAGAGGTCCCAGAGATTCAAGTGTCCTGCTATATTTCGTGCATGGCCTCTGGATCCATTTGTGAATATCCATTTTTTCCCGGGCAAAGCCTCAATATGTTTACGTAAGTCTGGGTCAGGTTTCAGCACGGTTAAATCAACATCATGGACATAATCAAGAAATTCGGCAGGGTCCATTCCATGCACGGCCATCAAACCTGAGAGTGATGTTCCATATTCAGCGAGATAAGATTTTTGTAAGGCATGCGCTTCCGTAGCGTGCAGCGCTAAATATCGCGAAATATAGTTCGTAATCTTGGTGTCAATTTGACCAAAGAACTTGGCATCTGCGCGGTAAAGCGTGTTGTCGAGATCGAATATCCAATGGCGGATATGGGCAAGGTCCGAGGAATCAAAGTGGGATGTATCAGGCATAAGCTTCGCTTAGACGGGCAAGCCGTGAGGGGCAAGGCGCAAGACCAGCCAGAGATAAAAGAGGGTTTATTGCCGCAATCCTGCGGGGCCAGATTGGGCAAAATCTTCATTTGTGAGCGAAATTGTCAGGCTTTCTTTATCCGTTGGTAACGGGCGAAAATTGGCTACGCCATATCCGCTTTCCAGACACATTTCGCGCCCCAGAGCCGAGAACTGTGCTTCTGCAATACAGAACTGTGCAGGAATGGTGGCGATGGAACGAAGTTTCAGATCGGCTCTTTCATTAATGGCCGCATCCCCTGTACCTGTCAGAATAGCCGTAACGTCATTGGCAGGCCCCGGCAGAGATTCTTTCAAAGCATAATAGTGAACGTCTAGGCCTTTTAAGTCTTCCGTGACGGGTCTGACACAGCTTTCGGGCGCTAGCTCCCACCACCCTCGCGAGGTCCAGTTTCCGTCCTCTTGCAAGCCAATGGCCGTATAAATGCGGCTGTCGCTCTTATTACAAAATTCTAATCCGATCTCTTTAGTTTTGGCTGCCGCGGAGATAGCCAAAGCGGAAATTAAGGCCTCGCCCTCGGGTAAATCATCCAACGCCTCTTTCTTTTGAAATTCGCGTAGAGACCTTGCAGTACGGCGCCCTGGCATGCCGTCTATCGCAGTAATTTTATACCCTGCATCGCGCAGTAACCTTTGTGTACCTGCGGTTAGGGCGTTCTCACCAAAATCGGCGGGTTCGATTAATGTTGTTGTGTCCTCGCCGGGCTTAACAGCAAAATATGGCCGTGTTTCTAGATTTTGAACGCGGCAATTATCTGTCGCGGCGGATTCAAAATCCGTATCTTTGGCGCATAGAGTGGCTTCGCCTTTCCATTCCCGAATGCCGCCGCGATGGATGGGGCTGCTTTCCGCATATAAAAAGCGTGGAGCATTTTCGACGATGGTCTCTACTATACACTGACCGGGCTGGGCTTCGCGCCACCCTTTGGCTTTGATTTGACCATCTCGAAGGGTGGCGTGGGCAAGGCGGAGAATGAAAGAGGTTTCATTGCAAATATTCCACGATGCCGTGTTGGCGGGATTAATGATTTCGACGGAATTTGTGTCTGTTTCGGACGTTTGGGCAGAAGCTGTGGCAGGAAAACCACTCAATGCAAAAGCGAGTGTTAAGGCTAATGTGACCTGTTTTCTCATCTAATTAATGTCCCTGCACCCATATCGGTAAAGAGTTCAACCAAAAGCCCATGCGCGCGCCTTCCGTCTAAAATGACAACGGCTTCCACACCATCTTCAATGGCGTCAATCGCCGTATTTAGTTTTGGAATCATACCGCCATTGGCTGTTCCGTCTTCGATTAAGCCGCGAGCATCCCTGATAGACAAATCTGTCAGAAGGTTCTTATTCGCATCCATCACGCCTTCAATATCAGTTAACAGCATCAACCGCGCGGCATTCAGAGCTCCGGCAATGACGCCAGCGGCAGTGTCAGCATTGACATTAAAGCTTTCACCATTCTTGCCGCCGCTGATAGGCGAAATAACAGGAATAAAACCGGGTCGCGCATTTGCTAATGTATGAATAACAAGCGGGTCAACGGCGATAGGGTGCCCTGTAAAGCCAAGGTCAGCATTAACGGCTTCGGCCGTTATTAATCCTGCATCACGTCCAGAAAATCCGACGGCGCGTCCGCCGGCTTGATTGATAGCTGCGACAATAGATTTGTTAATGGCACCCGAGAGAACCATTTCTGCTACACCAACAGTTTCCATGTCTGTTACGCGAAGCCCGTCAACAAATTCTGACTTGATATCAAGGCGCTTAAGCATGGACCCAATTTGTGGCCCGCCGCCATGGACGACAACAGGGCGCAGGCCGCATTGGCGCAGCAACACAATATCATTTGCAAATTGTTGGGTTAGCTCTTCATCGCCCATCGCATTGCCACCAAATTTTACGACAATTGTGCGTTCGGCATGGCGCTGGATAAACGGCAAGGCTTCTGAAAGGACTTGTGCAGTATTCCAGCTGTTTTCATTGGCGCGGCGTTTCATAAGGCTCACTTCTTAGCCAAATTCTCTGGCAGCGCCAAGTCAGCAATTTCAGCCCGTAATGAATCAAGCCCGTCTTTTTTCTCAGAACTTGTTTTCATCACATTTGGATAGGCGGCAGGGCGTTTTTTAATTCGTTTTTGCGTGGCCTTATAAACTTTTTCTAACTGGCCCTTTTTTAACTTATCGGTTTTGGTCAGGACCAATTGATAGGTTACAGCGGCTTCGTCGAGCATTTCCATAACTTCGATATCGGAAGGTTTGATTCCGTGGCGGCTATCTATCAATAAAAAGACACGGCGCAGACCCGCACGGCCCCGTAAATAGGCCTTGGTCAAAATTTGCCAGCGCGCAATGTCTGATTTTGAGGCCTTGGCATAACCAAATCCGGGTAGATCCACGAGAAATAGACGTCCATCAACATTAAAGTAATTCAGCTCTCGTGTACGGCCCGGCGTATTAGAGGCGCGCGCTAGACCTTTACGGTTTGTAAGGGCGTTAATCAAAGAGGACTTTCCTACATTTGACCGGCCTGCAAAACAAACTTCGGGCAGGTCAGGCGGCGGTAAGGTTTCAAGGCTTACCGCGCTACGCATAAAATCGACATCACGTGCAAACAGAAGGCGGCCGCGTTCAATATCTTCCTGAGAAAGTATTTCTTCCTCAGGGGCCATATGTTCAGATGTGGGTGTCTCCGTCACGGGGTTGACCAAAGCGCCTATTTGGGCGCTTCAGGTTCTGCCTTACCTGTAAGCTTTCTAAAGAAAGCATCAATTGGGGTATCAACCTTAAACTTACGTGTGATGTAATATTGTTGGCCGAATGAGAGAACATTGTTCCAAACCCAGTAAAGCAGAAGGCCTGCAGGGAATGGCGCCAAAACAAACATGAATATCCAAGGCATCCACTTCATCATTTTTTGCATCATCTCGGCCTGTTCTCCGCCCCCTGCTGGAGGGGTGAGCGTGTACATAAGGCTCATTGAAATACCGTAGAGAATGGCCAGTGGCCCAATGGCGAGGAAAGCGATGCCAAATGGGTCTCCGCTCCACGGTAGAGCGCCGAATAGGTTTAGAATAGATAATGGGTCTTTCGCGGACAAATCTTGGATCCAGCCAAAAAATGGCGCGTGGCGCATATCAATATTGATAAAGACAGATTTATATAGCGCAAAGAAAACAAAGATGGTTGGAATAATGGGCAGACACCCTGCAACAGGGTTTGCTCCCTCACGCTTATATAGCGCCATCATTTCTTGTTGTAGCTTTACGCGGTCTTCTTTGTAGCGCTCTTGCAGTTTCTTGAGTTTAGGCTGAACTTTTTTCATTTTTGCCTGACTCTCATATTGTTTATTAAAGAGCGGGAACATGAAGAGTTTAATAATTAAGGTCAGCGCCAAGATACCGATACCAAAATTACCAAAGAGTTCGCCAAGGCGCGACAGCGCCCAGTAAATAGGTTTCACTAAAATGCCAACAAAACCCCAATCAATGGCCCGTTCCATTTGGGCAATGCCAAGGTCTTTCTCATAAGTCTTCAATACGTCGCGATCTTTCGCGCCAGAGAACATATACCCCTTTGATGTGATAGACGCGCCAGCGGTGAGCGTTGTGGCGGCTAATGTATAGGATGTTTCGTATACGTCTTGATCATTTATGGTTCTGAATCGGCGCTCTGCGGTGATAGTTTTCTCTTGCGGAGCGATGGCCGCCAAAAGCCAATATTTATCCGTCAAACCAACCCAGCCAGAGGTGCCTGTTTCTGTCCAGTCACCTTTTTTACGCAGGCTTTTATATTTCATGTCACTATAGCCATTATCGACGATGGAAATTGGGCCCTCTTGAATAATAAAGAAATTGGTCAAGTCATCGGGTAAGCTGTGTTGACGTGTGACGCCTTTGCGCTGCAGGGCAATTTCGCTGCCTGATGTATTGGTGACAACATCCTCAAGAGTGATGAGGTAACGATCATCAATGCTCATAGTGCGGCGGACTTCATAACCATCGCCCGTATAGCCAAGCGTTACAGGAGTTTCAGGGGTTAGGGTTGTGCCAGAAATCACAGCCCAAGGTGTATCAAACCCTTGTGTGCCTAATCCAGCCTTCACCCAGTTATCCGTGATATATGCCGCTTTTTCAGAACCTTCCGGAGACAATAATGAGACTTGTCCATCCGCGGCATCTAATGTTTCATCATAATTTTTTAGGGTGACATCATCCAAATGGGCGCCTGTGGTCAAAAAGCTACCGCGAATACTCGGCGAGTCGATTTTGATACGCGTGCCTTGTCCAACAAGGTTTTCACGCGGCAGGAGCTTAATCGGCGAAGAGACTTCGTTTGATACAGTACCATTAAGGGATTGCTCGGCTTTAGCGCGCGCCATTTCTTGTTCTGCATTGGCTTTTGCTTTTTCAACGGCGGGACCTTGGTAAAACACCCAATATCCGATCAAAACCAGTGCTGAGAGCACCATGGCAAGGATGAAATTTCTTTGTTCGTTCATCTGTCTGCTTTTTTCGTGTCTTTAATAATAGAATTCATAGGGTTCTTAGGCCCATGGCGTTTGCCAAGCGTTATGAGGGCTTTTTGCGCGTCGTCAAGCAAAGCTGTCCATTCTCGTGTGGTTGTGTTGTCGCGGGCGATGAAAACATAGTCATGCCCAGCAAGGCCATATTGCGGTAAGAGAGCTCGGGCAAGCTCTCGCATACGGCGTTTGGCCCGATTTCGCCTAACGGCATTACCGATTTTTTTGGTGGCAGTGAAGCCAACGCGGAGACCTGATTGCTCAGGATTCGCGCGCATTTGAATAACCAGCCCCCCTTGCGCGCGATAAACTCCGTTTCGGACATACAAAAACTCGGCCCGCTTTTTCAGCACGCCGAGTTTTGAAATTTCTTTTGAGGCACCCGTCATAAACGGTGAGCCTGAACCGTCTAGGTTACGCTTATGCGGAAAGGACCTTACGGCCCTTTGCACGACGGCGTGAAAGAATTTGACGACCCGCTTTGGTAGCCATGCGCGAACGGAAACCGTGGCGGCGTTTGCGAACCAAAACAGAAGGTTGGAATGTACGTTTCATTTCAGTCTCCAAGGAGCATAAAAAAGGCTAATATAGATGTTATCCATACGGCCTAAAGCCCATATCAGTAAACATCTGAATTCAAGAGGCGTCCCATAAGAGGATGCGCGGGCGCTGTCAAGCATAGCCTTTCGAGAAAAGCAGGGAATAAATGACAATATAACGGTCGGCATGGCTCACATTCCTTTGAATACCCGTTGAACAGTTTAACACAAAAAGGTGAACGCTTGTGAGAAGCCAAATGAGAAAAGCCCCTTTATGTAGCGCTACAAATTTGAATGAGGCTTTTCGCTCGTAACGACGTTATACAAAGAAGGCTTGCCTGTTCGACTGAAAGACGAGACGGCATAATATAAATACAGGTAGGAAAATGACAGAAGAACAACAGGTCGCAGTCAAGCCCGCATCCCTCTGGGTGAAGCTCTGGCCGCTTTACATTATATTGGCCGGGCTTGCCTTGGCGTTGTCGCAAGGTTGGCAAAATCAGTTGTCGCCACAAGCGCTTGGTGAAAACGCAGTGTATTTGAACACTCTTGTCGAGAATAATTTTTGGCTTGTCCTGATTGCTTTCATAGGAATTTATGTTGCAGCGACAGCATTTATGGTCCCTGCGAGTGCTTTGACTATTGGGGGCGGTTTTTTGTTTGGTGTGTTTGTTGGCGCGCCCGCCGTAATTATAGGGGCTACAATAGGGGCTTGTATTTTATTCCTTGCGGCTAAGTCTTCAATTGGCGCGACCTTAAAAACCATTGCCGGCCCTTTCCTCGCCAAGATGGAAAAAGGCTTTAATGAAAATGCTTTGTCTTATATGTTTACTCTAAGGCTCATCCCTATTTTCCCTTTTGCTGTCGTCAATATTGCACCTGCTATTTTGGGCGCGAAGTTTCGCGACTATTTTATATCAACCGCCCTAGGCATTATTCCGGGAACGATTGCCTATACTTTAATTGGGTCTGGCTTGCGGGGGACGTTATTAGCCGCTGCAGAAGCAGGCGAGACGGCAAATGTCGGGGCCTTAGTCAAAGAGGCCGGCGCTAATTTCCTTCCTGCCTTTTTTGCTTTAGCTTTGGTCGCGTTATTGCCGACTCTCTATAAGAAATTATTTAAAAAACCTGCGATAAAATAAGAGAATTGAAATGACTAAAACACTTTATAATGTTGATATTTGTGTCATCGGTGCTGGCTCTGCGGGTCTGTCTGTTGCGTCAGGTGCGGCTCAGCTGGGTCGGTCTGTGGTCTTGTTCGAAGCCGAAGATATGGGCGGGGACTGCCTGAATACGGGTTGCGTTCCTTCAAAGGCCATGATTGCGGCTGGTAAAGCAGCACATGCTCAGACCGCGGGAAAAGTCTTCGGCATCAAGCCTGTCAAACCCAAGGTCGACTTTGAAGCCGTGAAAGCGCATGTGAAAGGCGTCATCGAGACAATTGCCCCTGTTGATAGCCAAGAAAGATTTGAAGGCCTAGGCTGTACTGTCATAAGAGAATATGCGCGGTTTAAGGATACCAAAACGATTGAATCAGATACAACAGAGGTGATCGCGAAACGCTTTGTTATTGCCACAGGTTCGCGGGCTTCTGCGCCGCCAATCCCAGGACTGTCAGAAACGCCGTATTTAACAAACGAAAACATTTTCACGGTGGATAGCCTGCCGAAACATTTACTCGTCATCGGCGCTGGCCCAATTGGGCTTGAATTGGGTCAAGCCTTTCGCCGCCTAGGAAGTGACGTGACGATTATTGATGTATCCGAGCCTTTAGGTCGATCCGAGCCGGAACATGCAAAGGTATTAGTAAAGGCATTGGAAGAGGAAGGCGTAACCTTCCGCGCACCAGTCACGACCAAGGCAGTGCGCAAATCAGAAAATGGTGTCGAAATTGAACTTGAAAGCGGTGAAATCTTGTCAGGGTCGCACCTCTTGGTCGCGGCGGGTCGTAAACCCTCTGTGTCGGGATTAAATCTAGAAGCGGCAAATGTTCAATATGACAAGCGTGGTATAGAAGTCGACCCAGACCTGCGTACAAGTAATAAGCGGATATATGCTGCAGGGGACGTCGCCAAAGATATGGGCGGGTTAACACATGCCGCAGGACATCATGCGAGTGCCTTGATCAAAAATTTCTATTTTATGCCGCCAGCCCTAGGGCGATTACTTGCCAAAGCCACGACAGACCGAATGCCTGCAGCGATTTATTCCGAACCGGAGTTAGGGTCAATTGGATTAACAGAGGCTCAAGCGCGCAAAGATCATGGCGATGTGAAAGTCGTTCATTGGGCCTTTGATGAGAATGATCGAGCGATTGCGGAACGGAATACGCAAGGCGGCCTAAAAATTGTGGCAACGCCAAAAGGAAAAATTCTTGGGGCTTCTTGTGTTGGTGAAGGCGCGGGTGACATCATTCAATTAATATCGCTTGCGATGGCCAATGGGATAAAAATTCGTGGACTCACGGCTTTTATCTCGCCTTATCCGACACGGTCAGAAATTGTGAAGCGGGCTGCGGGCTCTTGGTACACAGACGCTCTGTTTTCTCCGAAAACAAAGAAATTGGCAGGTTTTTTTGCAAAGTTTCATTGAGCTTATTAAAGAGTATCAGGGTAGCATGATGGTACCCTTTTATATTTACGGATAACAGGCTAACGCAAAACAATGTTTGACGGCTATATAGCCCGCCGCCTTTCGGCGAAGCTCCTCATGATGACGATTGGCTTTGTCATGCTGGCGGAGCTTGTCATATTCATCCCTTCGGCCGCGCTTTATCGGCAGAACCGTTTGCTGGAACGCATCGAGCAGGCGGGAATATTAAATCAAGCTTTAACAAGCGTTCCTGATTATGAAGCTACAGAAGTTCTTTCGGGGGACTTTATGCGGCAAACAGATATTGAGCTCTTGGCAACAAAGCAGGATGGTATGACTTCTTTGTTACTCGGTATGCCGCCAAATACTGTGAACTATATCGAAGTCGATATGCGGCATCCAAAGCGATTACCGCTTTTCCGCGATACGTTCGGAGACTTCTTTGCCACAGGTGAAGACCGCTTGCGTGTTATCGCTAATTCCCCCGTTGAGGGCCAAGAAAAAATGGAGCTAATTATTCCAAGGCAGGCCATGCGGGCAGAGCTTTGGGAGTATTCCGAACGCATTTTTTTACTGTCACTTGCTATCGCCATAATTACAGGCGCCTTTATATATTTTGCTATGGTAATGGTGATTGTTCGGCCTTTGCAGCAACTCTTACGCGGCATGCAAGCCTTCCGAGAAAACCCCCAACGTCGACAAAATATTGGACGTTCAAATCACCGTAAAGATGAGCTCGGCGAATTAGAGCGAGAATTTTATGATTTAAAACAGTCTCTACGGTCGGCCTTTCGGCAAAGAGAACGTCTTGCGGGCTTGGGCCTGTCGGTTGCGAAAATTAATCATGACTTGCGGAATGTTCTCTCAACGGCCCTTTTAGTTTCTGATCGACTGACCACCCATAAAGATGAGAAGGTGGTCGATATGGGGGAGAAGCTTGTTAGAACCGTTGAGCGAGGTGTAGGGCTGACAGAAGAAGTCTTGGCATATAGCCGCGCTGATACGGCGGACCCTGATGTTGAGCCCATTCGCATTTCTTTCCTTTTGGGCGAAGTCGCAGGCGACACGATGGCACAATATCCAAGCCTTCACTTTAAAAACAAGGTGCCATCTGACCTGCAAATTATAGCCGACCCTGATCAGACATACCGGATTTTACATAATTTATTCCGTAATGCGGCGCAGGCGATGGCAGGGCGACCCACATCGCGGATTCACGTTTCTTCAGAGGAAACTGATGAAGTTGTCTATATTGACATTGTTGATAATGGCCCAGGTTTACCAGAGAGAGCAGAGAAGAATTTGTTCTTGGCTTTCGCGGCTTCGCGCGGCGAGGCTGGGAGTACGGGTTTGGGGCTATCAATATCAAAAGAACTCGCCATTGCCCAAAATGGCGATTTAACGCTCGTACGAACAGATTCAACAGGGACGCATTTCCGCCTCTGCTTACCCAGTATCAACGCTTAGGTGTTATTCGGCGGGAAGAGCGATGCCTTCACGCCTAGGGTCCGCGCCCCCAATTAATGTTCCATCGGCTTGACGGTAAATAATGTGCAAGCCTGAAATCTCGCCCTTAGACCGTACGACTTGATGACCCTTTTCTTCGAGTGCGCTGACGATGTCATTCGGCAATCCGAATTCGACCGCACCAGCGCCGCGGTCAATTTCGTCTGTCTCTTCCGACTTGAGATCCTGCGATTCGAGTCGGACGCGTCCATTGCGAGAAATCACATTGGGGAGCTCAATAGCGTCTTGCGGTGTCAGGCCCCAATCTATCATTCCGACAATTGATTTGGCCGTATAAGCAATAATTGAATTTCCTCCCGGAGATCCTGTCGTAAATAAGAACTCACCTTGCGGATTAAAGACTATCATTGGCGCCATAGAACTACGTGGGCGTTTTCGCGGTGCGGGCGCATTGGCAATCGGCTTTCCGGCGGCATCAACAGGCCGGAACGAGAAATCAGTCAGTTGGTTGTTGAGCATAAAACCATGGGTCATGCGTTGGCTGCCAAAGGGCGCTTCAACGGTTGTTGTCATAGAAACAGTAAGACCCGTTTTATCAACAATTGTAAAATGAGAGGTCCCTGGGCTGTCGGGCGTGGCATCTTGGCCTCGTATAAAATCGACAGGGTTTCCAGCCTGAATATCGGTTAGGGCAGTTTGCGTTTGGATAAGGGCGGCGCGGCTTTTCAAGTAATCCTTGTTCAGCATGGCTTTAGTAGGAACTTCGACAAAATCGGGGTCAGCCACATATTTATCGCGGTCAGCATAAGAGAGCGCAGAGGCTTCAGCAAAAACATGCCAGCCATCTGCTGATGGCCCTAGTGCCTTCATGTCGTAGTTTTCCAACACCCCAAGAATAGACATAACCGCTATGGGGCCAGAGGCTGGGGGCTGCGCGCCGCATAAAATATGATCACGATACTGGCTGCAAACGGCCTCGGTTTTTTGTGCTTGATAAGCGGCCATGTCTTCTAATGTAAGCGTGCCTGCTAGGGGGGGTGCTTGTGTCTTAGCAATGATGGCTTCCGCTATAGGGCCTTCGACAAGCGCACGCGGATTTTCCTGCAGAGCGTAAAGGGTCTCGGCATAAGGTTTGTTATCTCGAACGAAACCCTCGGTTATGGGTTTACCGTCCTCTAGGAAAAAATAATCTCTGGCCTCTGTATCATTTGCAAGGACATAGCCGCTCATGCGTTTGACAAGACTAGCCATCCGAGGGCTTACTTTGAAACCCTCTTCGGCTAATTGAATGGCTGGCTCCATTTGCTCGCCCCAAGGCAGTTTTCCGTAATCTTCATAGGCTTTGTGCAGCATAACCATCGCGCCAGGCACACCAGTCGAACGCCCAGAGGCAATACCTTCAAAGTAACGTAATGGGGCCCCCGTATTGGGATCAAGAAAGAGTTCATCTGTAATATTGCTAGGGGCCGTTTCCCGCCCGTTATAATTCCAGACCTTGGCCGTTTCAGGATCATAAACGACCATAAACGCGCCTCCGCCCAGGCCTGAACTTTGGGGCTCTACAAGGCCTAAAACTGTCTGAACGGCAATAGCCGCATCAATGGCTGACCCGCCGGCATTTAATATCTCTATACCAGCTTGGGTGGCTAGCGGATTTGCCGCCGCCACCATACCTGAGGCCAAGGCGGGCGTTTGAGAAATTAATTCTATTGGGTCTTGAGCTGGCGGGGCTTTCGATGTGTTAGAGCAGGCGACAAGCCCACTGCTCAGTATTGTTCCGAGAAATAAGGTGGAAAGTAACCGCATAAAAAAGCCTTCATCAAGAGGCTAAGGTGTACTGTGCTCTCAGGCACAGGGCAAATAGGAAATTCGAGTTTAGCCCGTCATTTCCTGTAAGGCCATATACATGCGCTTTGGCGAACTAGGTTTTGTGAACACTTTTGCTTTTGGAAACTTTTTAGAGACAGTTTCAGCATGTCTTCGTCCCGTATGGAACACAAATGGGATGTTTTGCGCCGCCATTTTCTTAGCGATAGGAAAAACTTCACGGCCATTCAAATCGATGTCCAATATAGCGGCATCGAATTTCACTTTGTCTATTGATTTCATGCAGGCTTCAAGAGACAGAAAAGGGCCGACTACTTCGGCACCCATGTCTTCGAGGTCCATCTGGAGGCTAAGCGCAATAATGGCTTCGTCTTCTGCTAAAAATATTTTCATTAAGTCGTCCATATGGAGATAATGAATCCCGAGGCTTTATGTTCCCATATTGAGTTTAAAGAACTGTAAAATATGTTGAAACGCAGACCTGCATTGTTTGCATTTAATAACGACTATTGACTTCTTTTGCAAAACATCGCTCGTGGAATAAAGAGCTACACTTGAACTATAGGATTGTGAAATGACAGATATGAATAACAAGATCGCCTTTGTGACAGGCGCTGCCTCAGGCATTGGTTTGTCATTGTGCAAGATGTTTTTGGAAAAAGGCGCCAAAGTCATGATGGCGGATATCGATGAAAAAGGGTTGCTCGCCGCGCGCGAAGAATTGGGCGGCGGTGATGCGATCGCTCATATTGTGTGTGATGTAGCCGAATATGATTCTATAAAAGCGGCCGCAGATGAAACTATTCGGAAATTCGGTAAGGTACATATCGTCGTGAATAATGCGGGGGTAAGCCTTGCTGGGCGCCCCGGTCAGATATATCCTCAAGATTGGCGCTGGATTAATGACATCAATATGATGGGCGTAGCTTATGGCTGCGAGATATTTATTCCGCTAATTCTTTCTCATGGTGAAGGGGGGCATGTCGTGAACACGGCCTCTATGGCCGGCCATATCGCCACCGTGGGAATGGGACCGTATTTTGCAACGAAATTTGGGGTTGTTGGTTATTCAGAAGCGTTATTTCACGAATTAAAGTCTGTAAATATTGGTG
Organism: Litorimonas taeanensis; assembly: GCF_003634015.1. Lineage (NCBI taxonomy): Bacteria > Pseudomonadati > Pseudomonadota > Alphaproteobacteria > Maricaulales > Robiginitomaculaceae > Litorimonas > Litorimonas taeanensis. The sequence goes on along the minus strand of NZ_RBII01000002.1, from coordinate 451,366 downwards.
TATCATGTCTTTGCCCAACTTGGGTGCAGTCCAACATACACAATACCGCAGATAAAAGCCCTATGGGTGACAAGACCCGAGAGCGTTTTAAAACATCATCATCCTATATGGCTGTTAAAGACTTGATAGAAAATGGCATGAGCCCAGACAGGTATGCGGCTTTATGTGGTCAGAGTATTGAGGCTAATCGTCTTTATGTCTTTAATGATGCCTCTGCTCGGCAGAGTCTTGTTGAGCGCCACAAATCTGTTCTCGCGGATTATGATGCGTGCTTGGAAGAGCTTAAAGATTTATAGACCTTGCGCAGGGTAGCGTTTAAGACTGCCCTGCCTCTGCCATATCGACGAGATCTGGCATGACAAAAGAGAGCGTCGCAGCATGTCCATTTAAACTGCGCGTATCTTCTTCTCTTTGAAGCGTATGAGTTTCTGTTAAATGCGCGACCTCTAAGGCTTCCAGATAGGCCATTAACTCAGTTTTAACAGCCGGATTTGGTGCGTCAGCCGTCTCAATAAATGTAACAAGAATAGTCTCTACATTACAGTCTTTTGCTCTTTCCACGGTGTCGTTCATCGCTTCCGCTGAATGCATGGTGACATATTGATCGTGGAAATAAATATCTAAATCGATTTGCGAGCAACTCTCTGAAAACTCCACGCTTTCATCTAATTTGACATCAAGGCGTTCAGGGGTGGATGGTTGGTTGTCAGCAAAGGCTAAGTTTTGCTCGCCTTGTATAATACTGGTTACACAAAAGGTGATTATAACCATTAGAAGGCTCATTGTGGTTATGGACTTAAACATTGTTATATCTTCTCTAGTGTTGTTGTAGAAATTAAACTCCCCGGAGGATAAAGCGTTCCTGAATATTTAATTTAATTTAATTGATAGCTTCCGCATAAGCCTCTGAGTTAAGAGGCCTATTTATTTTGGAACGCTAACCGCAATCGTCCGTTGTTCACTGTGTCAATAAAAATACACCACCCCTCATGCGTGAATAATTGCGCATGAATAGAACACGGAGAGATTTATGTTAGAAGGATTATTAGGTTTAATTCATTTGGTCGTCGCGATTTGGGCCATCCTAAATATTTTAGGATCAGGCGCGTCAGGCCTTAGTAAGATTTTATGGACGTTATTTGTTCTACTCTTCCCAATTGTAGGGCTGGTCGTATGGTTCTTTATTGGGCCAAAGTCGGCTTAGGTTTGACTCAAGAAAACAATACGCTGTCGGGTGAGAGGTTTGGAATAACATATTCGAAACCCTCTCACCCTATGCCGCATTCACCCTATGCTGATTATGATAAACAGCAAAGGGCGGTTGTTGCCTGCATCGTTTTTGGAACGGTGATATTGGCAATGCTTGCCGCTTTAGGGCTTCATACTCTCTAGGTTGGCATGCCAAACTCCTCATATCTAAGTAATATGGCTTCAGAGAGTATGGCTTCAGGGAGTGCTCTCACTCATAAATTTACACTGAATCATAGTCTCATTTCGAGGGATGACTTTGACATGGTGTGGGTGAAGTCAAGCGCGTAAGAAACAGTCGTACAAACCCCAAACAATATAAGGCCGGAACTCGGGTGTTCCGGCCTTTTTGGTTGCGTGCTGAGATGTAAGGGAAGTTACAACACGCAGGGGTTCGGCAGAAGGCCTTTTGAGGGGGGTGGGAAAGCCCTCAAAAGGTAAGGGTCAGGCTGCAAGAGGTTGCGTGAAAGCCTCATCTTGGAGCACTGAATTGGATCTACCAAAGTTTGAATCAGGTTCAGGATTACGGGAAGGCACAATCAAGATATTATCATCAGGAAGTTCGATGACAGTCTCTCCTGATTTAATGGCCTCAATTATTTTAGAATTAGACACAAAAGGCCCGAGTTGAAGCAAGAGCTCCCATTGCGCCTTTGGATTTGGAATGGTGGCCAGAGCAGCGGCTTGATCCAAATTTATAGCTGCATCATTGAAGCACTTTAAGACTTTTGGGTTCAACCGTGGAAGTGTTGATATATCGCTCACGAGTTTGATGTCGCAATCAAACCGTTTTGCAATTTTATCCCATGGCTTATGCATATTGATGTCACTTAGAACGGCGTGAGCTAATTCTGCCTCGCGCATGAGGCTTGGCCGTGATGGTTGCAATGCCTCGACTTGTAAGGCGTCGACCTCTGTTATGACGCAAGGAATTTTGTGTAAAGCGCGTGTGAACCGTGGGGATTTAGCAAGCGCTTTGAGGGCACGTAGGCGTTTTTTCCCGTCGAGAACTTCATATTTGTTCTTTTTCTTTATAACAATAAGAGGATTAAAAAGCCCATCTGTTGAGATGCTCGCGATCAGTTCTTTAATGTCTGTGCGGGGTTTGCTTTTAAATAAGGTAATTGATGTCTCAGCTGTCAAAGACTTTAAAGGTAACAAAGTCGTCGCATTAATCATTATTCAACTCCCATAGCCGTCGTCTAAAGTTGTTTCGACGGTCATTTGACTGTCCATTCTCTAGTAAAGGGCTAAACATGAACGGCGCATGCATGTTTTCTGTGAATAACTCTGTGAATAAACCTTGTAGTTGTGGGTAAATTCCTCTTCTCCTGGCGAATCACGTCAAATTATCCACAATAATGGGGGTTTTCAGCAAAAATCTATATCTTAATTTGCGTTAACTAATTGGTTCATTTTGGGTCATCTAGTATTCACAAACTGTTAAAATGCACTATTTTACAGTGCTTGATTTTAATTTTCTACTTTGGGTGGTTTAAAGAGTCTTGTAAAAGCGAGGGGCAGGGTACCCTATATGCATTAACCATGTAAATTTGGAATTTGTTAAGAATAATTCGTCATATTTTCCTTCTGTGAGGCCGAAGATGACTCTTATATTAGATAAAGACTTAGACAAACACATTGTGCGCGCAAAAAAGCCCAGCACAGAATTTGGTCCTTCCCATTGGAAGTATCTATTTCGGCTTTTAGGCCTTGTCGTCGTTGCGGATAAGAAAGTTGTCCCGGAATCGGTTGATGCCTATGTAAAGGCTTTACGGGAACTGGCCATTGTTATCGACCCAAAGCTTGTCGTCACCCACCGTATGATTCAAGACTGGATTAGTTTGAATAAGACATCATTGATAGAAATGGTTGATAGTCTTGAGTATGACACAGTGCTTTTAGAAATTTTGAAAGAGATAAAGTTTCTGCCGCACAAGCTAGATGTGATTACAGCCATGGTTCGAGTAGCCATTGCCGATGGCAATTACAGCGACATGAAACAAATGTTCGTAAAAAAGACAATCCTATACTGGAATATTCATGCCGCGAAGCCCTTAATTGAGACGACGGCACCATAAGAACGGTCAAGCTGTGAAAGCCCCTAATCGTATTTAAGGGTTTTCGTCAGAAACGCTTAATAAGCCGCGGGCGATTTTGTCTCTTAGGTGGTATTTATCGACAACATCATACACGTCCAAAATCGTTTTATCTTTCAGATAGGCGGCATCAATAACCCCTGAAATTACGATAAGAGGCACGGAATCAACGATATCACGCAAGGCTGGAACATTGTCTTTGGCCGTTTGACCGTCTCGTAAGTTATTATCCAGCAAGATAATGTCGAAAGTCTGTGTTTTGAGCGTTACAGTGGCTTCTTTGATGGATCTGGCATAGCGCAATGAGAAGGCTCCGCCATAACAATCTTGCATCATCTGATTTATAAGATGATATTCAGTTTCGTCATCATCTATGAGCAAAATCGAAATCATAGCTCACCCTATGGCCGAATCCATATGGAAGCAAGGTGAAGGCACCACGATAGTTAAGTCTAATCTGCGACGATACACCACGAAAAACCCAAACTTTGTACGGCCTCCCGTAAACTGCCTTCAATGTCGGATTTTAAAATAAACCCAGCGACATTATATTTATCGGCATTTAAAATATCCTCATCACTTTCTGAAGAGGTAAAAATAAACACTGTCGAATTTTCTAAATCTTTATCGGCTCGTATTTCTTTTAAGACATCCATGCCGCCCATTCTGGGCATGTTCAGGTCTAAGAAAATCAAATAGGGCTTTGAGAGCGCAGCATGGCCGTCTTCGCCGCGAAGGAGGTTCAAAGCTTCAATACCATTTTTGGCACGAATGAGCGGGTTAGACACACCCATAGTCGAAAGCGTTTGCTTCATGATTTCAAAGTCAAAGTCATCATCTTCAATAATTAAAAGTGAGACAATCTGAGTCATAGGCTTAGGGTCTTTATAATAAGGCGTTTGACGGCAGTCGCCGTAGTTGTGTTTCTATAGTATAAACGAATACAGAAGAAAATCTTTCTAAATATAACGGATGTCACAGTTTAATCTAAGGCATATGAGGAAAATGGGGCTCTAAGTCTTCAATCGACAAGTGTTCATTAAGCGGAAAGGTGTCGGTTATTGGTTACCCCTAAGACACTCCAAAATACGGAGGGTAACATTCACAGCTTAGGCGAGTTTGCTGTCATTCTTCCCCTTTCGTGGGAGAGAGGCTGCAAAGTAAAGCTATTTACGATAATCGGCGCATCTTATAACCCGTCGTCCAACCTAAGGTTATGGTTGTTTAGTTGAGATGATATAAGTAAAGAATAACAAAAATAATCAATATGGGCAGACGTGCGATTTTCAAATTCGAAATATCCTGAGGACAACTCTGACTACAGTCTAATGATTTTGGCTGAGCAAATCAGTAAAGATTATACTGAAGTGCTGAAATTGGTTGTCGTGCCAGCCGTGAAGGCGCTTTATAATCTTAAACTTCGCGAAGTCCGTTTGGTCATGGGGCTTGGCCAATCACGCGAGGCGATATCTGCATCAGAATTAGCAGATCAGTTAAGGCAAGATCCATCGACAGTGACCCGCTCTCTTATTATCTTAGTTCGCGGCGGATTTGTCACCACGGTAGAAAATGAAGCCGATGGTCGTAGTAAAATGATCTCTTTAACGGATAAGGGGCAGGCCGCCGCGCGTTTATGCTATGACTCATTTGATGACTTCTTGTCATCTATAGAGCGGGCCTCAGATTCATCAGTGATCCGCCGACCAGAAGGGACAACTGTCGACCGCATCAATGATATTAAAAAGCGCGCAGCCTTCGTGCTGAGAAAGGCCAAAGGAAAACGCTAGAGGTGTGTCTTTTCTGTAATTGGGCGCGCATCTTGCCCTTCTAAATGCTCTCTTAAAATCGCCGCGTTTTTGTTATTGGCTTTCCAGCCCCAGTCAAATAAGTCCCCAATAAGAGGGATGAGGCCGATAAGCCAGTCGATGAAAATATTGAGGGACATTCGTATAAGTTTGGGTTTACTGACGCCTAATTTGGCGCTTTGATGTACGATGTAAGCCGCCACACCTAAACTGACCGTATCACCAATACCAGGAATTATACCTATCAGGGTATCAATGCCGAGGCCCAAAGATGTACCTGGAATTTTGAACCGGCTATCCATTAATCTTGCGAGAGATTCTATGGATTCAAGTTTTTGGGCGATATGGTGTTCCATAGTTTAAAACTTGCGAAGATTAGCCTAGGTGTAAAGTTGAAATGACGTGTTCTATTAGAGCTTTAGTGTTGCGAAGCGGCAAAGGCAGCACGTTTGGTCTTAAGAGGATGAATTTACAATGGTCGGATTAGGCACAGCTTTATGCAAAGGCGCCAAGAAAGTCATGTTGTTGGGGTCAGGAGAACTTGGAAAAGAAGTGGCGATTGAACTACAACGCTATGGTGTCGAAATTATTGCCGTCGATCGATATGCGAATGCGCCTGCCATGCAAATCGCGCATCGTGCCCATATTATTGATATGACAAAGGGGGAGGCGCTCAGAGCCATAATAGAGGCTGAACACCCAGATCTGATTATTCCCGAAATTGAGGCGATAGCAACGGATTGTCTTGCGGAACTAGAAGGCGAAGGCTTTCAGGTTATTCCGACGGCGCGGGCAACGCAAATAACGATGGACAGAGAAGGGATTCGTACTCTAGCGGCAGAAACATTGGGTCTAGTCACATCAGAATACCGTTTTGCTCAAAGTGAAGCGGAGATGCGCGCGGCTATGAAAGAAATAGGTCTTCCGTGTATTGTTAAACCCGTAATGAGTAGCTCGGGAAAAGGTCAAAGCATGGCCAAATCAGAGGATGATATGGCGCGTGTTTGGCAGTATTCCCAAACGGGAGGGCGGACAGGGGCTTCTCGCATTATTATCGAGGGCTTTGTAGATTTCGATTATGAAATAACCTTGTTGACGGTGCGCCACAAGGAAGGAACGTCCTTTTGTGCCCCCATAGGCCATTTACAAGAAGACGGCGATTATCGAGAAAGTTGGCAACCGCAAGCAATGTCCGAAAAAGCGCTCGCCAGAGCCCAAAAGATGGCCGAGAAAATTACGGAGGCTTTGGGCGGGTATGGCGTCTTTGGGGTAGAGCTTTTTGTAAAAGGCGATGAGGTCATTTTCTCAGAAGTGTCTCCGCGTCCACATGACACGGGCCTCGTGACATTAATCAGTCAGAACCTGTCTGAGTTTGCCCTTCATGCAAGGGCTATATTGGGGCTGCCTATTCCTCAAATCGAGCAGAAAGGTCCGTCTGCGTCTGCGGTCATAATGGGCAAAGGCCAATCAAGAGATATTAGCTTTTCAAACTTAGATAAGGCTTTGAGCGAAGCTGATACAGAGATTAGATTGTTCGGGAAACCTGCCATAGACGGGAGCCGAAGATTAGGCGTAGCCGTGGCGAAGGACCAAACAATAGAGGCCGCCAAAAATAAAGCCCGCGCCGCAGCGCAGGCTGTGAAAATTCATTATGGATAACTTGGCCGCTATTATTGCGAGAGGCGCGTGAAATCGAGACTGTTAGCAATGTCCTTAAAGGCCTTTTCAAGCTCTGCAGCATTACTCGCATCGAAGTAATTATCTGGCTTACTGGCGCAGTTTTTCAAAAGCGTTTCCATTTTTCCCCGACCACTGCCCATGCGGTAGCCCACGGTGAAGACTTCGATTTCATCGTCTTTGACTTTTTCACATAATGTGGCGGTTCGTTTGTCTGCCTCATCACTATCGCGGTAATTATGATATTCTCCAGGCCCTTGAGAAAGCGTGTTCTCGCCGTCCGTCATTATGACCATAGCGTTAGACGCGTATTGCAGCCGGCGTTTTCCGTCTTTTGCGATTTCGGTGAATGGCAGATCTTTCTGCATGGCGCGCCAACCCCAGATAACACCAGAGGGTAAATAGGTCTCACCAGATGTTGATAAAGCATCAATTGTGCGGCCTACTTCTTTCATATTTTCCGTCAACGGAATCATTTCTGTGCCGCAACTATGGTTCATGATCCCCGGAATACGGCGAGATGCATAAGGGGCCTGCTCATTATACGGGGCTTCACGGGAACCAGCGCATCCATACCAAGTATAATCTGTTCTACGCATTTCGCATATGCGGTTCCCAGTCGGTTCATAGACGCCCGGCTCGCATGTTTTATTTTCATAAGTAGTGGAGCCCGTATAGCGGCCATCACTATAATTATCCCGCGTGGTATAGGTGCCATTACCTGTGCAAACCGGTTCTTTGATTGTGCGTTGCTCGTCGTAACAATGTTCTTGTTCAGTAAATGTACCGTCCTTAGAGGTATCAATCCATGTTGCGTCTTTATTCTTAAGCCCGACATTCACATATTTCCCAAAAGGAATAACGGCAATTTTTATATTGCTCTCAAAGGCTTCAAATTCTTCAATCATGGCGTGCGATGCGGATTTTAAGTCTTTGATATTGCTACCTGTCATGGAATCTGTTGTGTCTAGAACAAGCGCGATATTGATGGGGGTATCGATGGCCAGAGGCGAGGCGGCGTTCGCGACAACATCAATCTCTTTATAGCCCATAAAACCCATAATGAGAGTGTCATAAGCACTATTGGCTTCGACATAGAGAACGTCATTTTTGAGTTCTATACTAGAGGTAATGGGCCAATTTTGTGTGTTATGTTGTGCGATAACTTTATCGACGATAACTTTCAGCTCAGACTTTTTTCTAAGCTTAGATTTGGCCGCCGCCAGAGTCGCATTATCTACCATGTCCTGCAAAGACTGTTTATGTTTAGAGGTCGCAGAGAAGTCATAGGCGGCGCCAATTGCAACCAAAATGGTAGACATTCCAACGGCGGTAACAATGGAAATGTTACCCGAATTTGATTTTAAGAATTTCTTTAGCATGCACCACTCTCCATGGCGGTGTCATTACACATTATAGGTCAATGGAGCGTTGAAAGATAAGGTTTATAGAGCGTAAACTTTCAAAGGGGCTGAAGGTTAGGGCTGTTGGCGGTGTGACAACTGCATCAAGAAAACCTATCTGATAACAAATGCCATAATACGGAATATTGCTTGTCATGGTTGTTTTTCGGCGATGAAATTTCCTATCTATGCTAGTTTAGTAAAATGATGACCGTTCACACAGATGATATGCGCACAGATGATCTGCGCACAGATGATATGCGCTATGAGGCATTAAAAGACCGCAAAGGCGCCGTGGGTTTGAACTTTATTCTGGCCGTCCTTTCAACAGGTATTTTTTGTCGTCCAGGCTGCCCAGCACGACGGCCCTTACGGAAGAACTGCGTGTTCTATGAAACGGCCGCTCTCGCATTGAAAGCGGGGTATCGGCCCTGTAAACGCTGTCACCCCCTCGGGGGGCAGCGCGCAGCATTAGAAAGCTTGATGCAGGAAATTTATGCCAATCCAGAGGCCGATTGGAGCGCGAAAGCATTAGAAGAAAAGGGGCTTGCCCCGACGACCCTAAGACGACAATTTAAAGCCCATACAGGCTTTGGATTAGGCGCCTTTATTCGCTGGGTTCGTCTTGGCCAGGCCGCGCAATCTTTGACGCAAGGGGAAACTGTAATCATGGCACAATTAGATGCAGGCTTCGATAGTCCGTCTGGGTTTCGGGCCGCTTTTGGCGATATGTTTGGGCAGGCCCCCGCCCGGATAAAATTTGATGAACAAAATCCGTTATGCGTGGCTTGGCATGAAACGCCAATGGGCCGTATGGTGAGTATCGCCGATGAAACCGCGCTCTATATGCTTGAATTCACCAATCGCGTGAAGATGCTGGCCCAAGTTAAGCGACTACACCGTCTGCACAATCGTCCGATACTTGTCGGACGAACGGTTATATCCGAACACATAGAGGATGAGCTTAAACGGTATTTTAAAGGCGAGCTGAAACAGTTTGAGACGCCATTAGTGCTAACGGGTACGGATTTCCAAAAACAAACTTGGGCGCAACTCTGTGCAATTCCTTATGGTGAAACGCGTTCCTATGCGCAGCTCGCTATGGCCGTAGGAAATGAAAAAGCGGTGCGCGCCGTTGCTAGCTCTAATGCTAAAAATGGATTAGCACTGATTGTGCCCTGCCATCGCGTAATCGCCAAAGATGGCTCACTTGGGGGATATGCAGGCGGGGTCGAGCGGAAAAGCGCGTTGCTCTCTCTAGAAACAAATAACCTTTAAACTCAGCAAAATACTTACGGGGCTATGTCGCGCGCTCTAGGTTCAGGCGCGCCCTAAGTTCAGGTGCACTCTAAGTTAAGGCGCACCCTAAGTTATGGTGTAAGGGTAAAGGTCAATTGGGCATTTAAACTTTGATTAGCGCCAGCTGTGATAGAGGCGCGGGCTAGGATAGCGCCATTTTGCGTAATAATATCATTTAATAACCCATAGAGCGCGAGTGTATCTTTGGTGTCGATCCAGACCGAAAGATTGTTATTTCCATCAGGCTGAATGCGTGACGGTTTCAATCCGCGCTTCCTTGCCGCGTCAATGAAAACGGCTTGGGTAAATTGCGGCCCCGATAAGGTTGTTGGCGCCGATAATTGCGGGAGAGCGCGGGCCACGGCGACATAATCACGCTCTGCGGTAATCAAGGCGGATTGGGCGTCTGAACGGGCGTTAGAAATTGGCGTTAGAATAAATTGCCATAAAACAAAGAGGCCTAATAAAACCCCCATAACAGCTAACAAAACCTGCTCACGCGGTTCACGATCGCGCCATAGATTGACTAGGGAAGTTTGAACTGTGTCGAACATTATGATGCGCCCCCTCGCTTTAACACCGCTTCTCCGATGAAGCGTCCGCTTTGTTCTCTTACGCCGCCTGGGGTAAAGGCTCCGCCTGCTTTTTGCATTGCACGGCTGACCTCTTCTGCGCGTTCATAGCTTGGATAAATTAGGCGGAGTTGTAATTCATCTCGGCTGTTTTGATAGGTAACGCGTTCGATACGCACGTCATTGAATTCCTCCAAAGCGCGAAAGGCTATATCACTCAGCATAAGGAAGTTGGTGGGCGCTAGCCCTCCAGCTTTATTGGCTTGTGCGACGGCGCGCACTGGGTTTGACGGTGCTGGCTTGCCAGTGACTTTGGCATATAAGGCGGCAGTTTCACCTCGTACATTCACAGCTTGGGCGTTCACGGCGCGGGCTTGCATACCTTCATAGAAAAGAAACGCTAGGCCTAGACAAGCGGCCAAAGCCCCAAGACGTAACCATGTTTTTGTCTGGCCGCTAAATTGGCTTTTTGGCGCATAGTCACCTTGTAACAGATTAGTCGTCTGAGACAGGTTCTTTCCAATAATGGCAAATAAGCTGGGCTTATCCAGTTGCGAGGCAGCGCTCTTATACCAATCAGGATCTAAGGCATGGCCGGTCACGCCGGGAATTACAATGCGGTCTGAGAGGTCAATTGCCTCTAACCCGCTTTGGGCAAGCGCATCGTAATCTGCAGCGAGATGTTTGAGGCTTAACCCTGATTTAGAAGCCCAACTCGCGGCCTGCTCTATATAGCTCCGCTCCATAATGGATACAGTTTGTGGCTCGCCGTCCCGCAATGCCAGATGTAAGTTATCTAAAGGAGAGGAAATATTATCTTCGAGCGAAAACAAGACGGCGCTGAGGCGATCACGCCGGTTCATTTTTGGAATTTCGTGAACAAAGCTCTGAACGTCTTGCCCCGCTATAATTGCGACGGCGGGGAGATTCATCAGTGCCAGTTTACTGAGATTTGTCATCTCGCACTGGCCTGTTTCGATTACAGACTCGCCGTCCCAATGCCCCCAATGCAGCGCCGACTCAGAATTGACCGGTAGAATAAGAATAAGACTGTCCCGCATTATTAATTCTCTTCCGTATTCGTGGTTTGCCCCAGTGAGGCGGCTTCTAAAATATTGGGGTCAAGATTAGGCCTGAAACTTTCCCGGCCCCACCCGCGATATGTCAGAAGGAGGGTGTTATTGTCCAGCCCTGTAAAGTTAAAGCTCCGTGAGCGTTGCACCTTTCGATAAGCGAGGGAGAGTTCAACCCAAAGGGCTGGCGGGGTGAAAACAATAATATCTTCAGCCCAAAGGTCAGAGTCGATTGCGTCTTCTTTGTCATCGCCAAAAGCCGCGAGCGCAGGGCTTTCAGATAAGGTCGCAAAATCTCCATACCCTTGCGGCGGCCGTTCTTGTAAAATTTGCAGAGCAAGAGCCAATTGTTCCTGACCGCCTAAATAGGTAGCCAGTAATGGGGCCTGCCAAGGCTGCGCAGAATCAACATTAAAGGGGCTGATCTCATGGGGCGGCCCGATACAGACCCAAGGGCGCAGAGTTTCATATATTTCCGCTGTAATGCCTTCGATGGCTCGAAGTTCCATAACCGATGCCAGCCCTGTATTGGCCGTTAAAATGGGAGGTGTTCGGCGTAGATAATCCCCGTCTTCTGCACCGCCGGGTTGGGTTTGATTATCGCTATCAATCCAATCTATGACACGTGCGCTGATAACGGTTGATTGAATGGGGGGGATGCCTAGAATTTCCATCAGTTGAATGAATTGATTGGCGGCAACCGTATTCACGCTTTCATTTTCGGCTGACGTTAAACTGTTAAGATTGAAACAATGCGATCCGTCACGAATATCTAATTGCATAGCGCCGCCTTCAAGCGGTAAAATTAAGGGGTTCATAGAGGTCAAAACTTGGTTTCTATTTTCTGCTTCAATATTGAGTAATGATGCCCCCAAAACATCACCGACATAATCTTCTGCGCCGCGCACATACCAATCGGCTTGGGCGTAGTCATTTACATTGGCTGTTCGCTTTAAGGCCAGCCGAACATCATCCATTAATGCCACAGCGAGGGCCGCCATTATCGCCATAATTAAAAGGGTGGTGAGCAAGACGGCGCCTGATTCAGAATCGGCAGTATCTTGTGAATCAATATGTTTCCGGCGCAGGATCATAACCGTAACTCAAAGATATGATCTGTGGTCGCATTCTTATCGTCGGTCAGGCGGAACCTTATAACACCGGGAATTGGGGCTGTATTATCCACTGGAATAGCGAGGCGCGTGATGGGGATAAGGTCGCTTGCGAGGAATTCCACTTCCACGGTTTCAAGGTTTTCGAACAAAACCGTTTCTCTGGGTTCAGCCGTTACATTGGGATTCGCGGAACTCCAGCTTTGGCGGATGAGCTTGTTGTCTTCGAATATATATTCAACACGCTCTGCATCGCCTCGAGGTTCAAGACCACCGGGGTTTTCACGGCCGAGCCGGGTAAAGCTAATTAAGGCATCCGTATCTGTGGTCAGGACGTAAGGCTCGAAACTGCCTAGAATGTCACGGCGTTTACGCGCCGATAGCCGTTCAAAATCGGCACGAATTATAGCGCGAGAGGCTTGGATTTGCGTCAAGGCATCCATGCCTTGGTTGACCCGATCTCTCATAGAAAGGCTACTACCCATAGCGGTCATCGTCCCGACAGAGACTAATGAGAAAACAAAGAGGCTGACAAGCATTTCAATCAGAGTGAAGCCTGCCTGATTATGACCTGCCTGATTATAACGAATGGCTCTCATGAGGCTTCAGCTGTGATAAAGGCGCGCCGTTCAATTAAAATCTGAGGGCTGTTCACGGCGTTAACGGTGACGACAAGCTCGAAGAAATTTGGAACATCTGTATCTTTTCGGATGACGCGGTAGTCAAAAGCGCGTCCGCCTGCTTCGGCTTCACCGCTGAGGGTCAGTGAACTTTGTGGCCCCGTTCTTAACCTAGCGAGCGCCAACTGGTTATCAGCAATGATAGAGGCATAGGTTTTTTGTTCTAATTGAGTCAAAGTCGCAACGGTTTGAGTGCCCGCCTGCGTCAGCCCTAAAATGGCTACAGAAAATATCACAAGGCTCACAAGGACTTCAACAAGGGTGAAGCCTTTGTCTTTGCCTGTGGGGTTTGTAATCGCGCTTTGATTTAAGGGGGGCGTCATTCGGTTTTCACCATAACAACGCGGCCATCGCCTTTTGATTGCAATTCAAACCGCGCCCGTGGCCCCGATAGATCAAGGATGAAGGGCGTACTGATTTGAGTGGGTTCAAACAAGATCTGGGGGCTAATCTCTTCAGGCACCTTTGTTTTAGTGTCGTTGCGCCGCAAAGCAATTTTGACGTTTTCTGTCCAATCCATTGTGGCTACGCTTGTGAAGCGCTCTCCATCATAACGATAGAGGGAGTACCCTTTTTCGGAAACGCCAAAAGCTTGGATCTCTCCGCTAATTAATCCGTTTTGTGATAACGCATTTAATTGCCGTGTTAATGTTTCGGCCTGTGTCTGCGTGGCTGTTTTCGGGGAAGGCAAATTAAACGCCACGATGCCCGATATAAGACCAATAATGACCAAGACAGCCAGAATTTCAACCAGCGTAAAACCCGATTCTTTATCGGTTTTTGTCAAAGTTTCGGATTTCGTTTGGCGCCGCATAAATGTCTTGGACGGGAAATACGCTATTGTACCCAATTCGTAATGTCTTTGGCTGTCCCTTCGCCTCCGGGTTCGCCGTCAGAGCCATAAGAGAAAACATCCACGACACCATATTCTCCGGGATAACGATACCCATAGTCATTTCCCCAAGGATCTTTTTCTAAGACTTTGATATATCCACCTGGGCGATAACGGGCTTCATCAGCGCCTGAAGGACGTGTTTTGAGCGCGCTGAGTCCGGCTGTTTGTTCAGGGTAATCAAACATGTCTAAACGATATTGCTCTAGGGCAAGCTCGAATTGCTTGATATCGCCTTGGGCTTTTTGGACAAGGGCTTTATCTTGTACAGGCAAGACATTCATCACAACAACAGTCGTCAGTAACCCAATAATTACAAGGGTCACCATGACCTCAACAAGTGTGAAGCCTGCTTCGTTGTCATTTTCTTTCTGTTCGATTTTGGGGGCAGTGATTGACATTGGCATCTCCTAAAAGGCGGCCGTGTTTAATTGTAAGATAGGCAAGAAAATAGCGGCTACGATGAGCAATACAACACCCGCTAGCAGAATGATAATGAGAGGCTCTAAGAGCGTGAGAAACACAGAGCTTTTGGCTTCAAATTCATTTTCAAGATAATCAGCCGACCGAGAAAACATCTCACCTGTATCGCCACTGGCTTCTCCGCCTGAGACCATATGGGTGACAAGCCGCGGGAACACATTTGTTTTTTCCATCGCCCGGCTTATGGGGGCCCCTTCGCGCACACGGGCTGCGGCCTCAATTATGGCTTCACGCATGACGGAATTTTTTAAGGTGTGACGAGAGGTTTCAAGCGCTGTTAAAGCCGGCGTGCCGGCGCTAATCAATCCCGCCATTGTTCGCGAAAATCGCGCCGCATTTAAATCACGGCTGATGGCGCCCAGTAGCGGTAGCTTTAATATCCAACTATCCCAGATGTAACGTGGTTTAGGCCGGGCGAGAATGAACTTCATCGCGATTATAAAAACGGTGAAAAGCCCTGCGGCCAAAAGGCCATATTTTTTAAAGGCTTCTGATAAGGCTATTGTGAACTTGGTAAGGCTAGGCAGTTCCTGTCCGAAACTATCAAATTGGGTGACCACTTTAGGGACAATGAAAACCATCATCAGAGTGATAACGCCAATCGCAACGCAGCTAAGGACGATGGGGTATATAGTGGCGCCCAATATTTTACGCCGAATAGCCTGCGCCGCTTCGAGGTCATCGGCGAGCCTTTCTAAAACAGAGGCGAGACGACCTGACGTTTCTCCAGATGCCACCATAGCCACGTAAAGGTCGTCAAAAGCTTGGGGTTGACTACGCAAAGCATCTGAGAGCTTTAACCCCTCCATGACTTGTGATCGCACGGATAATAAGACATCCCGCATTGGAGAGCCTTCAAATTGCATGCCTGTAACGCGCAAGGCATCTTCGACGGGTGTGGAGGCATTTATCAGTATCGCCAGTTGCCGCGTTGCGCGCGTAAGGTCTTTTAATTTCACACGGCCTGAGAGGCGGTTGTTAGAGGCATCTGAGGTTTTAGCAGATTTCTTACGGCTTCGGTTCAGATCAATAGGCGTAAGTGCGCGAGACCTGAGCATATCCCGTGCATCACGCGAAGAGCTAGCCATAACGGTGCCGCGATGGCGCGTGCCTTTTGCATCAATGGCGGCGTAATCATAAGCCTCCATTGTCTATATACTCTCTGCCGTTTTGGCTTTGCAGACACGGAGAACTTCTTCGGGGGTGGTTTGCCCAGCTAGAACGGCTTGCGCTCCACTTTGCAATAAGGTCTCGCGTTTGTTAAAGGCATGAGCCGTCATGTCTGCTTCTGAGGCTCCGTCATGAATCATGGCGCGTAATGTGTCGTCCATAACAACCATTTCATAAAGGCCTAGGCGTCCGCGGAAGCCAATGTCTTGGCACTCAGAGCAACCTTTTGCAGCGTAAATCGTGGTTGGCTTGTTTGGCAGTCCGAGTTCTTCTAGTTCAGCCGTTGTTGCCTGATGCGGGACTTTGCAATTGGGGCAGAGTTCTCGGACAAGGCGCTGTGCAACCAAGGCCGTTATGGTGCTGGCCAATAAAAACGGCTCAACCCCCATGTCACGAAGCCGTGCAATCGCGGCGATAGCAGAATTTGTATGGACGGTTGATAAAACAAGATGCCCTGTCAAAGAGGCCTGCACCGCGATTTCTGCTGTTTCAGGGTCGCGAATTTCCCCCACCATCACAACGTCAGGATCTTGGCGCAAAATTGCGCGAAGTCCTGCGGCGAAGCTCATACCAATCGAGCTGTTGACCTGCGTTTGTCCAATGCCGTCCAGCGCATATTCTACGGGGTCTTCAACCGTGAGGATATTACGTGACCCGTCATTTAAATCCGAAAGCGCTCCGTAGAGTGTCGTTGTCTTACCAGAACCTGTTGGGCCCGTCACAAGGATAATGCCATTTGGCCTTGCGAGTGCAGAGGCAAAGGCAGACAGCATAGGCGCGTCCATACCCAGTTCGGGTAAGGCTAAGCGTGTGCTGTCTTTTTCCAATATCCGCATCACAAGGCGTTCACCATGGCGCGAAGGCAGGGTGGATACCCTGACGTCAATCGCGCGTTGACCCAAATTCAATGAGAACCGTCCATCTTGCGGGACACGTTTCTGGGCAATGTCGAGCTGTGCCATAACTTTGACACGGCTCACCAAGACGGCGGCAAGGCGCGCGGGTAGGCTGAGCCGTTCTTGCAGCGTGCCATCAATCCGAAAGCGAACCGAAAGGCGCTGTTCATAGGGCTCTATATGAATATCCGAAGCCCGCGCCCGGATCGCTTCTTGTAAAATCCCATTGATAAGGCGGATGACAGGGGCGTCATCAGAATTATCAAGCAGGTCAGATGTTTTAGGGAGCCCATCCGCCAAAGCCGAAAGGTCTTCGCCGCCAATGGCGTCTTCAGAGGCGCTCGATAAATCACTTTGTGCATAGGCTTTTGAAAGCGCGGCCTCAAATACAGAGGGGCTGACCTCTTGTTTAGCCAAAGGGTGCCCCACGGCGCGCCTTGCCTCTAATAGCGCCTCAAGGCTGGCTTGTGGGCGGTGGAGAATAAGGGGCAAGCCTTCATCATCCGCAACGACTAAGACGCCTTGCAAACGCGCGAAGCTATAAGTCAGTCTAGGTAATGTCGCGATTTCAGTCATAGAGCTTTCGTATTAAACTGTTTTTCGGGAAAAGCGATTTAAGTTTTTGTGATGGTACAGCTTAGGGTGTCTAATATAGGGCGTATAGACTCAGATTTATCGTTAAACGGAATATATTGTTGTTTTTCGATATGAAATCACTTAGTCTTTTCAGAGTTCATACAATAATTTTCGCTTACAGGTCCGATTATGCTTTCAATTCGTGCGATTAATAAACGCTTCGGTGATGTTCACGCCTTGAACAATGTCAGTTTGGACCTGAAGCCGGGCTTATTTGGTCTGCTAGGGCCGAATGGCGCTGGCAAGTCGACCTTGATGCGGACTCTGGCGACACTGCAAAAGCCTGATGAAGGGACAATCACTTATAATGGCGTCAATATCGTGGATAATCCTGACGTCATGCGCTCCACGCTCGGCTATTTGCCGCAAGATTTTGGGGTTTACCCCCGCATGAGTGCCTTGGCCCTCTTAGATCACATTGCGATATTAAAAGGGATTACGAATAAAAAAGCGCGTGAAGAACAAATTATGGCCCTGCTTGAAAATGTGAACTTGATTACACATCGCACGGCTTCTGTTGCGACCTATTCTGGCGGCATGCGTCAGCGTTTCGGTGTGGCGCAAGCCTTGCTCGGAAATCCAAAGGTTTTAATCGTAGATGAACCGACCGCTGGGCTAGACCCGTTTGAGCGTCAACGCTTTCTCGATTTATTATCCGAAGCAGGCGAAAATAAAATTATCCTGCTCTCGACACATATTGTCGAAGATGTCCGCGATCTCTGCCCTGATATGGCAATTATGGGGAAGGGCCAGATTATCGCCCGCGGCGCCCCCGAAAGCCTGATCGACAAAATTCGGGGTAAGGTCTGGCGTAAGACAATAGAAAAATCTGAATTAGACGCGATCAAAGACGCGCATAAATTCCTCAATTCCCGTTATTTAATGGGCGGTGTTGTCGTTTCTATATTGTCTGAAAGCTCTCCTGGGGCGGAATGGGAAAAAGGTGAGGAAACGCTGGAGGATGGTTACTTCGCGTATTTGAACGGCCATGTTGTTGACACTCCTGCTCTAAGAGCTGTCTAATGTTTACCCAGCTTTTAAAATTTGAACTGTCATTGCAAATGCGGCAAGCGGGCTTTTGGATAGCCCTCGCCGCTATGCTCATTATGGGGTTTTTATTTTCCTCTTTTGATTTTTTAGTGTTGTCGACCGAAGGCGGAGCAAAGATTAAAAATAATGGGGCTATTCCGCTTGCGGGGACAGTGTCCTTCATCAGTATTTTCAGCATGTTTTTCGGTGCCGTATTCGCAGTTGCGGGCGTGATGCGTGACGATAATCATAAAATGCTAGAGCTCGTCCATTCGACGCCTATAAAAACGTGGGAGATGATATCGACGCGAATGATGGGGGTGTTTAACGCCACGGTATTGTGCCTTATGGCCATGGTCGTCGGGATGATGATGGGAGGGTTTGCCCCTTGGGTTGACGATGAAACCTTTGGGCCTTTTCGAATCCTCTATTACCTGCATCCCACATTTATTTTTATTTTCGTAAATTCATTATTCGTTGCAGGCTTTTACACATCTATAGCCGTCTTCACGCGCAGCAAAATGTTAGTGTATGTTTCCGTTGTCGGGCTCTTAGCATTTTACCTATCAGCAGGTTTGGTCACATCAAATGCTCCAGAATGGCTTTCATCTTTACTGGATCCCTTTGGTACGACGGCTCTTGCCAATGAAGTTCAGTTCTGGCCAGCGGCGGAGCAAAATACACGCTTAACGCCTGTTTTAGGATATGTCGGTTGGAATAGATTGGCGTGGGGCGGCTTAGGGCTTGGACTCTTTATTGCGTCTTACTTCTTTTCATCACGCGGCATTGTATCGCGCAAAACTAAATCACATAAAGACGATTATGTCCCCACGGGTAAGCTTGAGCTTCTCCCTATTGAGCCACGTTTTGGTCTGATGCCAGATCTCGCAAGCTTTTGGAAACGTTTCAAATTTGAATATGCGACGACAATAAAAAGCACCGCTTTCCTTATTCTTATCGGGATTGCCATCGTTATTTTTGGCGTGGCATTGGCGGCGAGTATTTATATCACTCCCCAAAAACAACTCTTCACGTCAATGCGCATGGTTGATTTAGCCTTAGGGAGCTTATTCCTGCCCATGATTATTGTTATGGTGTTTTTCGGCGGGGAAATCATGTGGCGCGACCGCGTCGCCGGCATGCATAAAATATTAGATGCGACACCTGTTCGTGACTGGGTGTTATTGGCGGCAAAATGGTTATCTCTCGTGGCGGCGGTGTTTACTGTCATGGCCGCTGGAACCGTGGCCAGTATGATTGTTCAGCTTGGCTTGACCAAAGGTGAGGTGCCGATGGTGGGCTCTACATTTTTCCGCATTGGTTTATTCAGTTTTGGCTTGTTATTTACCTTCCAAACTCTGTTTGCCATGTTCGTTCAAAATTTCGCGCCTAATCGCATTTTTGGTATGTTTGCCGCAGCAGGTGCGCTTGTCTTTGTCCTATTTGTCTTGCCGCAATTTCCATTTTTCCATCCTATGATGGCATATGGCGCTGTTGGGCCCGGTAATTATTCAGAAATGGCCGGTTTCTCCAGCGTTTTACGGGCGACTTGGTTTGGTCTTTATTGGGCGGGGTTAATTCTCTTTTTGGCGGTTATATCCATATGGATATGGCGCAGAGGATTGCAGGCTGGCTTGCTATTGCGATTAAAGGGACTGTTTAAACGCGTTACGCCTATCACGGGCGTCGTCGCAGGGCTGGCCTTAGCGGTATTCATCGGTTCTGGCGTGCATATTTACGGCGCCTATAAAAACGGTGAATTCCGAAATCAAAAAGCGCAAGAGAAGCGTGCCGTAGCTTATGAGAAACTTCTAAAGCCTTTACTCGAAGCCAAAGAGCCCTTGCCGAAAATCATAGCCGTTGAAGCGGATGTGCAGTTTTACCCCAGTCAGCAAGAAGCGATTGTAAAAGGTCAATACGTCTTAGAAAACAAAACAGGAAAGCCCATTACGCGCCTCTTTATCTCGCCTCCTACAGGGCACGAAGAAGATGTTCTTGAGCTTACATTATCTGGCGCACGCTATGATACAGACTCGCAATTGTCTCAGGATTTAGCCCAGTATGACAGGCGAGTTTATATCTTTGATACGCCCTTAGCGGCCGGCGATACAGCCACACTGAATTTTGAAACTTTCTTTCATGCGCCGCGCTTAGGTGACGGGTCTATTATTCGAAAGAACGGGACCTTCGTCAATAATTTCAGCACCATGCCGCAAATCGGATTATCGGATGCAGGCTTTTTGACTAATCCTGATAAACGCCGAAAATACGAACTAGGAGAGCGTAAGAAAGCGGCCAAACGTACGGATGGGGCAGCGCGCCAACGCAACCTGTTTGGCGCTGCGGCGGATTATGTTGATTTTAAAGCACAAGTTTGCACGGATGCGGGGCAAATTCCCATTGCTCCTGGGAAATTTGAGGGGGAGACAATTGAAGGCGATAGAGTGTGTAGGCGCTATGAGGCGATAAACCCTATATTGAATTTCTTCTCTTTCTTATCTGCCGATTATCAAGTGGCCGAAGATGTATGGGAAAATCCAAACGGAGAAGATGTCGAGTTGAAAATCTATTTCAACGAGGGTCATGATTATAATGTTGATCTAATCCTACAGGCCATGAAGGACGCATTTGATACCTATACGGTGACTTATGGGCCATACCAATATGCGCAATTGCGCGTCATGGAATTCCCTTATCAGAGCTTTGCGCAGGCCTTTGCAGGGACAGTGCCTTTTTCTGAAAACATTGGCTTCACAATGGACCCAGGTGATCCTGATGATAATAAAGACATCGATTTCGCGACTTATGTAACGCTTCATGAAATCGGACATCAATGGTTCGCGCATCAGGTCGTACCAGCAGATACTTTGGGTTCGAGTTTTGTTTCAGAGGGCCTTACTGAGAATGCTTCCATCGTCGCTTACCGCAATAAATTTGGCTATCAAAAAATGCGGCGCATGCTTGAAACGCGTTCCATTGAAGGCGTAGCGGGTTATCTTATTGGCCGTACAGCCGAACGCGATAATGAGCCGCCTTTGGCAAAAAGCGAAGGCCAACAATATTTACACTATGCGAAAGCGAGTTGGGTCTTTTGGGGGCTTGGCTATATGATTGGCGAGGATACGCTCCAAGGGGCCATGCGTAAATTGGTTGAGGATTACGGCGGCACTGGGGCGCCATATGTCACTTCGCTTGATGTTGTGGCATATCTGAAAGCGGCGGCCGGGCCAGATTATGAGCAGCTAATTGATGATTATTTTGAACGTATTACGTTTTGGGATCTGAAATTTAGAGAGGAAGATATACAAGTCCAAGCCGAAGGCGAAGGCTATAGAGTTACGCTGCCTCTATATGTTGATAAGAAGATAGCCTCTGAAGAAGATGGCGAGGAAACGTCTGTCACAGAGATAGATGGAGAGGTCTTGAATGAGTGGTTGGAGATTGGTTTTTATACCGAAGATCCCAAAGATAAGCTGGGCGATGACTGGATGGCACTGGAGCGAATTCGCGTAAGTGAAAAAGAAAGCACAGTGAGTTTCTTGGTGCCAGAGAAGCCTACACATGTTCTGCTGGATCCGCGGCGTTTACTAATAGAAAGAAACGTAAAGGATAATGTGAAGTCGCCTCGCTCGAAATTGGTGTCTGCTGAATAAGGTCTCAGAATAAAAGAAATAACAGACTGAATGCAGTAACCGGGCCTTATGGGGCAAGCGAAAGCAGTGGCTATCGCTTGCCCCTTTTTCTTTTGCCTGATAGAGGGCCTTCAAGTTTAAACTTATTGACATCGTCTAGCGAAGAAAAAGAGAGTGCGTCTCATGAAAATGAACGGCAATGAAATCCGCCAAGGTAATATTATTAAACACCAAGATACGCTCTGGGTCGCCGTAAAATGTAATGCGGTTAAACCCGGAAAAGGCGGAGCCTTTAATCAGGTCGAGCTGAAAAACATTCTTGATGGTCGCAAACTTAATGAACGCTTTCGCGCTGCCGAAACGGTAGAGCGCGTGCGCCTAGAGCAAAAAACACATACATATCTATACCCAGAAGGCGATATGCTCGTCTTTATGAATTCAGAAAACTATGAGCAGATTAATCTGCAATCCGAATTCGTTGGGGATGCTGCCGCTTATTTGACTGACGGCATGGCTGTCGAAGTTGAATTTTACGAAGAGCGCCCGATTAGTATCGCTCTGCCTGACCAAGTGGTTCTAGAAGTCGCTGATACAGAGCCTGTCGTAAAAGGCCAAACAGCTGCAAACTCTTTCAAACCTGCCACGCTTTCCAATGGTGTACGCACAGCTGTGCCGCCTTTCGTGGGCGTAGGGGAGCGTCTTATTATCAACACAGAAGACGGTTCTTACGTCAAACGGGCTGATTAATTATGGCCAATCTCTCTGCCATTATGACGGTCATGCAGAATGCGGCGCGCAAAGCGTCGCGAAACCTGCTGCGTGATTTTAACGAAGTTGAACATTTACAGGTCTCGCGCAAGGGGCCTGCGGATTTTGTCTCTCGTGCGGACCGCAAAGCCGAAGAAGTCATCGTTGAAAATCTGCAGCGTGATCGCCCGGGTTATAGTTTCCTTCTCGAAGAAGGGGGCTCAATTGAAGGTTCTGATAAAACCCATCGATTTATTGTAGACCCGTTGGACGGAACAACAAACTATTTACACGGCATACCCCATTTCGCGATTTCTATTGCGCTAGAGCGTGAAATTGATGGCAATCCCAAAGAAATCGTGGCGGGTCTGGTTTATAACCCAATCACGGATGAAATGTTTTTTGCCGAAAAGGGCAAAGGCGCCTTTGTGAATGATGGAACGCGCGGCGGCGGTGATCGTCGTCTTCGTCCATCTCAGCGTGATGTGTTCCAAGATAGCTTGTTCTCAACGGGCATCCCGTTTCTAGGCCGTCCCGGTCATGCAAAATTCTTAAAAGAGCTTCACCAAGTTATGGGACATAGTGCGGGGGTTCGCCGTATGGGCGCTGCCTCACTTGATCTCGCTTGGACGGCGGCAGGCCGCTATGATGGTTTCTGGGAACGCGGACTTGCGCCGTGGGATATTGCTGCGGGCGTGCTAATTGCACAAGAAGCGGGCTGTATCGTAGAAAGCCTGTCAGGGGGGAATGTCATCGAAACGGGCGACATCGTTTGTTCAAATGCAGACTTGATAGAGATCTTAAAAGCAAAGTTAGGGTAGCATCATGACGCGGGTAACGCATGCCTCGACACGCTGGACCATAGGTCAGGGGTCACCATTGGCGGTTATTGCGGGCTGTAATGTCCTCGAAAGCCTAGAAGAGTCCCTCGCAATGGGGCGCGTTCTTAAATCGGTATGTGCCGATTTAAACCTGCCATATGTTTTCAAAGCGAGTTTTGATAAGGCGAACCGCTCTTCAATCACATCTTTTCGTGGCCCCGGCCTGGAAAAGGGGTTGGAGATGCTTTCAACTATTAAGGCAGAGCTTAACGTTCCGATTTGTACCGATGTCCACACGGCTGACCAAGCTATGGCTGTGGCCGAAGTCGCAGAAATTATTCAGCTTCCGGCATTTTTATGTCGCCAAACAGATTTGGTAACGGCGATGGCTGAAGCCGCCAAAGCAAAGGGCAGTCTTATCCATGTAAAGAAGGCGCAATTCCTTGCGCCTTGGGATTGCAAAAATATTCTGTCCAAGATTCGTGAAACCTATAGCGCTAATCAAATTATTCTGTGCGAGCGCGGAACAAGTTTTGGGTATAATAACCTGGTCGTCGACCCGCTTTCTATTTCTGAAATGCGTAAACTGGGTGTGCCTGTCACAATTGATGCCACTCATGCCGTGCAGTTGCCCGGCGCTGACCCGCGCTCTGGCGGCACCTCTACAGGAGGGCGCAGAGACGGGGTCGCGATAATCGCCAAGGCGGCCGTAGCGGCTGGGGCGGATGGTGTCTTTTTGGAGTTTCATACAGATCCGAACTCAGCCTTGTGCGACGCGCCTAGCTGTCTGCCCATTTCAGAGGCCCGTCCTCTTTTGACGCAGTTAAAAGCTTTGCGAGAAATCGTAAGCGAGAATGCCAGCGACGCTTGACGATTTTGACAGGCTGGCTTATATCGCGCCATCCGAGCGGGGGCCCATTTAACGTAAACCCGTGACCAGAGGCTTAGGAGCCATAAAATGAAAAAAGATATTCACCCAGATTATCACATGATTACTGTCAAAATGGTTGACGGTTCAACATATGAAACACGCTCAACTTGGGGCAAAGAAGGCGACGTATTGTCTCTTGATATTGATTCCAAAACGCACCCAGCTTGGACGGGCGGCGATGCGAAATTGATGGATCGCGGCGGACGCGTGTCTCGTTTCAAAGACAAATTTGCAGGTTTTGGCGTCTAAAACGTCTAACCCATTCAAATGTAAAAGGCCTCCAAGATACTCTTGGAGGCCTTTTTAATTGGGTAAGGTGAGTGAACGAAAAGCGCCGTAATAGGCGCTTATTTATGTAAGCTTTAGTGTGAGCGCCCGAAAGCCGCTTCGAGGCGGCCAATTTGATCGGCGACCGTATTGCCTTGTTGCGCTGCGATAGTGCCATAAAGTGAACGGTCAAGACGCGCGATACGTTCGTAAATGGCTTCTGAACGCGCCATAAGGTCAAGTAAACGTGACGGCAAAGCGTAAGCGGTTTTGGCTAATTCAGAAAAGCTGAGATTTTCATCAGACTTGGTTTCGCTCGCAAGGCGATACTTCTCGGCCCGCGCTTCGGTCAGGCTCATTTCATTTTCTTTCAGTGCGCGCTGTACCAACAACCAACTTGCGACTTGCATTAAACGGGTCGTCAGTCGCATGGACTGGCTTGCATAGGTCATGGCGTCATTACGTGATAATGTTTTGGCATCTTGGCGGCCTGGGCCATCTAAATAGGCCGCGGCCTCTTCTACCATATTCATGCCTTCGCC
Organism: Litorimonas taeanensis; assembly: GCF_003634015.1. NCBI lineage: Bacteria > Pseudomonadati > Pseudomonadota > Alphaproteobacteria > Maricaulales > Robiginitomaculaceae > Litorimonas > Litorimonas taeanensis. The sequence continues at coordinate 426,352 of NZ_RBII01000002.1, read as the reverse complement.
AAATGTTTTTGCGAAAAGCTCAGATTTAGTGAACTCCAGCAAGCGGGCTTCGGCTTGTGGCGTCAGAGTATCTGGGGCGATTGGAATAGAAGAGTTCATAGAGGGGGATTGAGCTATCTGTGTTTTGGATGGTTCTGCATTTGGAGTATGGGGGGTGTTTTGGGGGTGTCCAACATTCATAGGGTCTCATTTTCGGCGCGTTTAGTTCACTACACGCTTCGGGTTGCAAGGTCTGAGCCAAACTCCGTGAGACTCCTTAAGAAATATAATATTTCCTTCAAATTTGTTTAATTTTTCGGCGCAAATAGACTGTCTGCCGCTGTACGTTCTGTGCGTTTTTTCTCTAATTCTTGCTCTAGGCGAGAAATTTCAGCTTTAAAGGTTTGTATACGGGCTTCTAGCTCGTGCAGGGATAAGCCATACAGGTCTTCACCTACTGAAATTGTCCCGCTTTGGCTCAAATGCGATTCTTCGTCCATTTCAGCTCCTTAATCCAATTCGCTTGCATTTTAACCGTAATAGCGTATGTATAAAGGTGTTCGGAAGCGGTAAATCACCAAAAACGAACGAAATGACCCCGCCGAGCGGGGTTTTTTTAATGGCTTGAAGAGAAAGAGGCCTAATATGACGCAAATTTTGATGCCGAAAGCGACAGCCGTTTGGTTAATCGACAATACAGCGATGACATTTAAACAAATTAGTGAATTCTGTATGCTCCATATTTTGGAAGTAGAAGGGATTGCTGATGGCGATGTGGCTGCGGGTATTCGCGGAGCCGACCCAATTGCCAATGGCCAAGTCAGCCGTGAAGAAATTGAAAAGGCTGAAAAAGATCCAAATTATGCGATGAAGGCCAATAAGTTCGACTCAGACGAGCTTCAACCGACAAATAAGAAGAAGGGGCCGCGTTACACGCCGTTATCACGCCGTCAGGACCGCCCCGATGCTATTGCATGGCTTGTTCGCAATCACGCTGAGATCACGGATGCGCAAATTTCGAAACTCATCGGCACGACGAAACCAACCATTAAATCAATACGAGACCGGACACATTGGAAAATCAATACGATTAACCCAACTGATCCTGTATCGCTCGGCCTTTGTAGTCAGATAGATCTTGATGCTCTCGTGCGGAAAGCTGCTGAGAAAAAAGCAAAAGACGATGCCGCGCGCGCCGAAGACGAAGGCGAAACGCTGACACCTGTTGAATCTGCGCCTCTCGCTGAAGAAAAGCCCAAAGTTGAGCATACACTCGAGAGCTTGTTTAAGCCTTCAACTGAGTAAGTATCTGGGCTTTTATATCCCTTTATAAGAGACAGCGCCATTGATTGGCCTGTCTTTGACGAGTTTTGAATGAAACCTAGATGGATTAAACACTCGATTTAATCATTCGTGGGATTCTTCCCACGAACATATTGACCTTTATACTTACACGACTTATCTGCCTATCTTACAACGCGTGGGGAGTTTCCCACTTTGATGTGTGAGGTCGTATGAGTTCTGAAATCATTCAACGTATTGAGGCATTGGCCGAGGCGACAGGACAGTCACTTTCGACGCTCTCTCGAAAAATCTTCAATGATGGTAAAACCATCAAGCGCTTGCAACAGGGCGGCTCGCTGACGACAAAAACACAAGAGCAATCTCTGTTAATTTTAGGGCGGCTTGAGCTTGAAGCCCGTTCAAGTTCGGGATTAAGCCTCTCACATCTGGACCGGCTAGAGGCTGAGAGTATTCACATCATGCGCGAAGTGGCGTCGCAATGTGAAAACCCCGTTATGCTCTATTCCGTTGGAAAAGACAGCTCAGTCATGTTGCATTTGGCTGAGAAGGCCTTTTTCCCCTCTGTCCCGCCTTTCCCTTTGATGCATGTTGATACGACATGGAAATTCAAAGAGATGATTGAATTCCGTGACCGCCGCGCCAAAGAAATCGGCATGGAACTCATTGTTCATTCTAATCCAGACGGTATTCGAGACGGCGTTGGGCCATTTACCCATGGCTCAGCCGTTCATACGGATATAATGAAAACCCAAGGTCTGAAACAGGCCCTTGATAAATATAAATTTGATGCGGCCTTTGGCGGCGCGCGAAGAGACGAGGAAAAGTCACGCGCTAAAGAGCGAATTTTTTCATTCAGAAATAAGAACCATCGCTGGGATGCAAAAAATCAACGGCCTGAACTTTGGAATTTGTATAATACGCGCGTACATAAAGGCGAAAGCATGCGCGTCTTTCCTTTGTCGAATTGGACAGAGCTTGATATCTGGCAATATATTCATCGGGAAAATATACCGATACCGGACCTCTATCTCTCTAAACCACGCCCTGTTGTAGAGCGTGATGGCGTTCTCATCATGGTTGATGATGATCGTATGCCATTAGAAGAGGGCGAAACCCCCGAGATGAAATCTGTGCGGTTTAGAACGCTTGGCTGCTACCCATTAACTGGCGCAGTGGAGAGCGAGGCGACAAGCCTGCCCGATGTTATCCAAGAAATGCTTTTGACCACGACATCAGAACGCCAAGGGCGGGTGATTGACTCTGATGTGGGCGCGTCAATGGAACAGAAAAAAGAAGAGGGGTATTTCTAATGGCCCATCTAGACTCCCTTATTTCGACAGATATCGAAGCCTATCTTCAGGCCCAAGAGAATAAATCATTTCTCCGCTTCATCACTTGCGGATCTGTGGATGATGGCAAATCAACGCTAATTGGTCGTCTGCTTTATGATTCAAAATTGATTTACGAAGACCAGCTTGCCAGCATCGAAAAGGATTCTAAAAAATCCGGTACCCAAGGCGACAAAATGGATTTGGCCTTGCTAGTAGACGGCCTTGCTGCTGAACGTGAACAAGGTATCACAATTGATGTTGCCTATCGTTTTTTCTCAACTGATAAACGCAAATTCATTGTCGCGGATACGCCGGGGCATGTGCAATACACCCGTAATATGGCGACAGGCGCCTCTACGGCTGATGTGGCAATATTATTAATTGATGCGCGTTACGGCGTGCAAGAACAAACGCGTCGCCATGCCTATATCGCATCGTCTTTGGGCATACGTCATGTTGTTGTTGCTATTAATAAGATGGATTTAAACGCGTTTGATCAAACCGTGTTTAACGACATTGATGTTGAGTTTAGACGGTTTGCCGCAAATCTAGGATTTGATGAAATAACCTGTATTCCAATGTCAGCCTTAAATGGTGACAATGTCATTACGAAGTCAAAGCAATCTTGTTGGTATCATGGCCCCACTTTGTTGGAATATCTAGAAAATGTAGATGTAGAGAGCGATACGCTGGAAGCGCCGTTTCGATTACCTGTTCAATGGGTCAATCGTCCAAATCTAGATTTTCGAGGCTTTTCAGGGACAATCGCGTCAGGCGTAATTAATGTGGGCGATGAGATTATCGTTATCCCTTCGGGTAAGCGTTCACGGATCAAAGATATCGTGACTTATGATGGCAATAAGAAAACGGCCCGAGAGGCGATGGCGATAACGCTTACCCTTGAAGATGAAATTGATATTTCTCGTGGTGATATTATTTGCAAAACGGATGCCCCCACCGAGCAAGCCGATCAATTCCAAGCGCAAATCATTTGGATGGATGAAAGTAAGCTTTTCCCGGGTCGCCAATATATTTTAAAGACAATTAACACCACAGCCAATGCTTCGGTTACGACATTGAAACACCGCGTCGACATCAATGATTTCTCTGAAGTGGCGGCGAAAACCTTAGAGCTTAATGAAATTGGTGTCGCCAATATCAGCCTGTCTAAACCTATTGCCTTTGATGCCTATAAAGATAATCGCCAAACAGGCGCGTTTATTTTGATTGATCGTCAAACCAATGCAACGGTGGGCGTGGGTACTTTGCAATTTGCTTTGCGCCGCTCGCAAAATGTTGTGTGGCAAGATATGGCCACGGACAAAGCCGCGCGTGCCTCGCAAAAGATGCAAAAACCCGCTTTGCTTTGGTTCACAGGGTTGTCGGGGTCGGGTAAATCTACCATCGCTAATTTAGTCGATAAGCGGCTGCAATCTCGTGGGAATCATACTTATACATTGGACGGTGATAATGTCCGTCATGGTCTGAACCGCGATCTTGGTTTTACCAAAGCTGACCGTATTGAAAATATTCGCCGAATTGGTGAGGTCTCAAAACTCATGGTGGATGCAGGGCTGATAACCATGGCTTCCTTTATCTCGCCTTATCGCGCCGAACGGCGCACTGTTCGCGAAATGTTTGAAGAGAAAGAGTTTATCGAAATTTTCGTAAACACACCGCTTTCAGTCGCAGAGGCGCGTGATGTTAAAGGGCTTTATAAACGCGCACGTGCCGGTGAGATTAAAAACTTCACAGGTATAGACAGTGAATATCAGGCGCCGAGAAACGCAGAGATTACCGTCAATACGGTTGAGATGAGCGCTGAAGAGGCGGCAGAGATGATTGTCTCTTATTTAGAAGAACAGGGCTTCCTAGAGGAATGATTATGGGCGGTCGCCTAGGTCTAAGCTATTTAAAACGGGCCATAATGGCCCGTTTTTTTATGGAGATGGAGAGGAAATTCCAGAGAGAGTCGGAACGAAGTCAGGCTTTATTCATTTGCTAGGCAATACTTATTGAATTGAAATTTCACTGCGTGAGGCCAATCAAAGCCTAGTTCGCCCATTTAAAAGGGTCTCTTATGTCCAATTTTTCAAAGTTAATTTTATCTGCGGCTGCGTTAGGGGTTTTATCTGCCTGCAATGCCGCCAATACTGAAGGGACTGATGGCGCAGAAATAACAGCCCCAGCAGAGGCTATGCGCATAACAGGTGAAGTCGCTTATCGTGAGCGTATTGCGCTCACTCCCGGTCACGTCATACACGTCACGCTTTCTGATGTGTCTCGCGCCGATGCAAAAGCGCCCGTCATGGCGGAAACGCGCCGTACCTTGACAACGGAGCAGGTCCCGCTCGGTTTTGAATTAGCTGTGCCGTCTGGGACGCTCCAATCAAATCACCGCTATGCCGTTCGCGTAACTTTGCATGATGCCTTGGGCAATCTAGCTTGGACAACAGATAGTGTTCATCAGATTGACAACACAGCTTTGGAGCAAGATTTAGGCGTCATGCGCCTTGTCTCTGCGAGCGGGACTCAATAAAGCGCGCCAAGCCTTTACTGGAGAAAGAGCTTATAAATTTGTTCCCTATGGGTTAACTGCTATGCCAAGATTTGCCTTAATCGATACAGATGTCGATATGAAATAAGGCAAATAGAGGAAGAGCAGAATTTATGTCCCAGCCTGACATTAAACAGATTGCCCGTGATGTTTTGACCCTAGAGGCAGATGCCATTCGGCAAATGTCAGAGGACCTTTCGGATTCCTTCTCTCAAGCGGTCTCGCTTTTGTTAAATGTTCAGGGCCGCATCATCGTTTCGGGCATGGGTAAATCTGGGCATATTGGTCGTAAATTCGCGGCGACTCTCGCTTCGACGGGGGCGCCCGCTTATTATGTGCACCCTTCCGAGGCCAGCCATGGCGATTTAGGCATGATTGCTAAGATTGACTGTGTGGTGCTTATCTCGAATTCTGGAGAAACCAAAGAGCTAGCTGATATCATGCTTCACGCAAAGCGCTTTGGCATTAAAGTCATTGGGATTACCCGAAATCATCACAGCACTTTGGGGCAGCAATCCGATATAGTCTTACGCCTACCTGATGCAGCAGAGGCGTGTTCCATTGGCATGGCGCCGACAACCTCAACGACTTGCACATTAGCTTTGACGGATGCTTTGGCCATAACCTTGATGAAAATTCGCGGTTTTGACGCTGATAATTTTCGCGTGCTTCACCCTGGTGGTCGATTAGGGGCTGCCTTAGTAACGGCTTCGCAAATTATGCATAAAGGTGACCTCTTGCCGCTGCTCTCACCAGACGCGCCAATGGAAGCGGTGCTTTTGGAAATGACTTCCAAAGGTTTCGGCGTCGCGGCTGTGGCCGATGAGGGTAAATTATTGGGCATTATCACAGATGGTGACCTACGCCGAAATATGTCAGCGCTTATGACCAAGACAGCAGGCGAAGTTGCAACGCCCAACCCGCATACGATTTCACCAGATAGTCTGGCCAGCGAAGCGCTTGGGCTTATGAATAGCTATCGTATTACAGCCTTTTTTGTCGTGGATACAGATGACACAATTCAAGGGCTATTAACTGTGCATGACTGCTTACGCATTGGCCTCGGATAATGAGTAATATGCAGCCCAAACAGGTATATATCGTTCGGCATGGGAACACCTTTGATAAAGGCGATGTCGTAACCCGCGTCGGCGCGCGCACAGATTTACCGTTATCCACATCTGGGCGTCTCCAAGCTCAAGCCTTGGGCGCGCATTTTAAAAATATCAGCTTTGGCGCGGTTTATAGCAGTCCGCTTTTACGTACCTTGCAAACGGCAGAGACAATCATAGCCTCTCAGCCCCATAAGCTAAGCCTACAGATAACCGACTTTCTCAGAGAAATAGATTACGGCCCGGATGAAAACAAACCTGAATCAGATGTCATTGCGCGGTTAGGCCAAGCAGCCCTCAAGCAATGGGATGATGCGGCTCTTGTGCCTGCGGGTTGGTCGGTAGATGTAGAGTCGATAATAGCAAGTTGGGTAGGTTTTTTAGACAGCCTCGCACAATCGCCAGAGCGTGATCCCGTTCTTGTTGTGACGAGCAATGGTGTGGCGCGGTTTCTTTTTGACGCCGTCAGTGAGCCTTTGCCCAAAGGTATTCAGCGAAAACTCGCGACAGCCGCCTTTGGTCGGATTACGCTCTTAGAGGGTCGCAGCACCATCGAATCTTGGAATCTGCGCGCTTAGGCGTTTCCCTCGTAATAATCCATCAGTTCAAAGACCGTTAAAAGGCAAGAGGGTGGCCTTAGCCTTCTCTATCCTTTGCGCGCCTTATTTGGTTTTTGGGATACACGATTTTCGATAAAATTATACAAACACACCTTATAGGTGTAATTCTGTATTGACGCCTGTAGGTTTTATTTCTACATACACACTATAAGGTTGTATAATGGGGCAATAAACGTGAGCGTGTATAATTCAATTAACGCATTACCCTTCATGGGGACGTCATCGGCCAAAGATGTTCAAGAGACGTCCGCCAGAAAGCATCGCGGCGTAAACCATCGCAGCGCGAAATATCAGGGTCAGCAACATCGCCCTGTAACGCAACGAGATGTTCACAAAGTGCAGGATCAGAACCGACTTATCTCTTGGTTAGAGAAACTGCCAAGCGAAGAGGGCGAAACGCTTTATCGGGCAAAGGTGCGTATTCTTCCGGCGCACGCCTATTTTTTCGAACATGACCGACACCATATTCCCGGCCTATATATAATTGAGGCAGGCCGCCAAATTGGATTAGCCATACCGCATTTATTCTTTGATGTGGGCTATGACCAGGCTTTTGTTCTGGATGGCTGCGAGATGCACTTCCAAGGGTTTGCAAATCTTTCGGATGAATTGTTCATAGAAGCCCGTGTTTTTGATGCCATATTTCGCAAAGACAAACTGCAGTCCTTGTCGTTTGACGGCACATTCTACCAGAAGGGCGCCGCTTTGGTGAGATATCAAAGCCATATACGTCTTTTCCCAGAGCGCCTCTTAAAACGTTATGAAAAGCAATTGGCATGACCGGTAAGAATCATCGGGTTGCTGTAATTGGCGGCGGGGTTTCTGGCATAGCCGCGGCGCATTATCTATTACAAGCTGGCTATCAGGTGGATCTCTATGAAGCCAGTAACCGCCTTGGCGGGCGAGTATCTATTGGGAACTTGTCTGGCGAAGAAGTCTGTTTTGGCGGTAAAAATATTGGATATGACTATATAGAATTCCGCAAGTTTTTAGCCTGTTATGGAAAACCTGAATATGAATATTTTGGTATTAATTCGGCGCGTCTTATTCGCGGTGTGCTAACGCCATACAACTCGCAAAACAAACTCAAAAGCCTATGGACCTTATGGCGTTCAGGCAAACTCTCTGACCTTATTCGGCTTAGAAAATTTGTGACTTTAGTCAGAAATAATCGGAATTTCGGGGACACGAATTGTGGAGAAATCAGTCGGCACAAGGGCCGCTCTGTGGCTGAGATGTTTAGCCCATCTTTTACTCAATCAATAATACGGGCGCTAACGATAAGAATGAACGGCGCAGAACCAAAAGAGATAAGCGTCGAAAATTTTGGGACCCATCTGCAAATGCTCCAAGATGAGTATGAGCAATTAAAGTCGCCCATATCTGAATTCTTTAGACGGTTTCAATGCCACCCCTCTCTTCGAGTATTTTTAAATACGCCAATACAGAACATAGAGGATGCGAGGGCGGTGGGGCGCGTGCCAGAAGATGAACCTATACGGCATAAGGGAAGTAAGGCTGCACGTTTTGTTCTTAGGTTGGAGGGAGAGACTAAAGCCTATCAATCCGTCATAGTATGCTTACCCGCCCACGGCGCAAAACGATGTTTGCAGAGGTCATATCCTCAGCTGGCCATACCTTTATCAGCCGTGAGATATTTCCCTGTAGCTGTTATCATTGCTGATTACGCTCAGGATGTATTCAAACCTGAAATTCGGGCTTGCACCTTTGGGCCTGAAAACTCTCTAAGTAATATTGGCGCGTATGGTCTGACGGCGCTTAATCGTGTGCGGTATACCTTTAGCGGCGAAGAGGCCGCCGAACTTCTGCTAGAGGCCCTGGATGATGATTACCTCTTAACGGCCGCAGAGGCTCAAGCGCGTCCATATTTCAATTTAGATAACAACCCCTGCACGTCATACAAAGTTCGGTATTGGGAAAAAGGCTTATGTGCGTACACAAAAAATGAAGCCGCTTTCCAAACAGAGCTAGGTTTGGCTCTCAATGAAATCGCGGGATTAGAGCTGGCGGGGGATTACCAAAAAGGTGCGTCCATAGAGAATTGTTTTCGCGCGGCCAAGCACGCCGTAGCGCGCTTGTGTCAGTCTGAGAATGACAGTGATGCGTTCAATTTATCCCCGCCAAAATCAATTTATTTAAAGGGAGCTGCTCATGTCTAAGATTGATTTCTCACCACTATATTATGGTCCTAATCCCCCGCAGCCGACGCCATTTGATCGGCTTTACGCTATCACACATTTCATCATGCCAAATTTCGGGACGATGGATTGGGATTGGCAAAGCCGGGAACAAGTCAATGATAATTTGATTAAACTTCAGGATGAGACGCAAAATTTAAATGACGATATAATGCTATATATCCATGTCCCCTATTGTAAGTCATTTTGTCATTATTGTAATTTTAATAAAAATCATTACCCGCGGCAGTCCCAAGATCGCCTCGACCTCTATGTGGATTACCTCATCAAAGAAATCGATTGGTATATGGCTCAGCCTTATGTCCAAGCCAGAAACTTTACAGCGATCTATATAGGGGGCGGAACGCCGTCGACCTTATCGCATAAAGGGATGGAGCGTCTCTTCACCCATCTTAAGCAAGTCGTGCCAAAATATGATAGGCTGGAAAAGACATTCACAGGCGAGCCACGCTCTTTCAAAGATATTGAGAAATTGAAAATCGTCAAAGATTTTGGGTTTGACCGCGTTACTTTTGGTATTGAAACCTTTGATCCGGTGCTGAGAAAGCAAATTGGCCGAGTCGATAAACAAGAAGATATAGACGCCTTATTTACGGGTTTAGAACAGATAAACTATAAGGGCGATCGTTGTGTCGACTTAATGTATGATTTGCCGGGGCAAACTTTTGATGGGTTTGCAAAAGACCTCGAAACTTTGGTGACGCAATATAAACCTGAAGAAGCTGATTTATTCGGTACAGTGTATTTGCCGTATCGCCCCATGCATAAGCTGATTATGAAAGAGCGCTTAGAGCAACCGGGCACGATGTGGCAGCTCTTGGCGATGCGTGAATTTGGTTATGATTATATGATCCGTCATGGATATCATAATACGATTGCTGAAACCTTCTCTCAAAACTCTAAACCCTCACAATATCAAACGGCGCATTGTGGCCGCCAAGATATAATCGGAGTGGGCTGTGCGGCGCGTGGTAATGTCAAAGATATGGTCTCGATAAATCCCGACAAAATAGAAGACTATATTGCCAATATTGACGCTTATGGCGTTTCCTCAACAACAATGCAGCCCATTGGTATGTCAGGGGTGTTAGACCGCTTAATGGTGATGTTTCCGCGATTCAAAGAGATCGACAAATCTCTCCTCGCTAAGTTCAAAGATTGCGACCGATATGAACCCGCCATGAAAATTCTAGAGAGCCATATACAATCAGGGTGTACTGAAGATGAGGGCGACCGCTATACCATCAATAAACTCGGTGTGGTTTGGCATGGTAATCTGCAGACGGATTACATGTCACATACGCTCAATACCCAAGGCAAAATGCTCTTAAAGTGTATCAGTGATAAGAAAAAACATTTTGCGCGCGATGTTCGTTTTGGCACAAATTTCGTCACAAAATTTATTCTAGGCAATCCAGAGCTATTCCCTCTATTGATGAAATAGAAAGAGAGGCGACATGGCCGTAGAGAGCGTAAAGATCGTGTCAAAAGACGGCGCCCAGATTATAGCGCCGCTTTACCGTTCTGATGAAACAAGCTCTGATAATAATGGCTCAGAGAAAACGCTCTTTGTTCTACTTCCTGCCATGGGCGTGAAAGCCTCTTTTTATAAACCCGTGGCGGAAATATTACAGGCGAAGGGCTATAATGTTCTCTTATGTGATTTACGCGGCCAAGGGACGAGTAACCGTAAACCACCCACATATAAATTTGGATATGCAGAGATTTTAGAGCTCGATTTGCCAGCCTATATAGAGGCGGCTAAGCACGCCTGTCCGCAAAACCAAATCATATTATTAGGGCATAGTCTCGGCGGACATTTAAGCCTGCTATACAAGGCTACGAACCCAAAAGACATTTCGGCCGTGGCTATTATTGCGAGTGGCTCAGTATATTACAGAGCCTATCAAGGCATAGAAGCTGTGAAGATATGGATAGGAACACAAAGCTCGGTTTTGGTCTCTACTCTCTTCGGGTATTTCCCCGGCCATAAATTAGGGTTTGGCGGGAAACAGCCAAAGGCCCTTATGCGGGATTGGGCGCGGCAAGGTAGAACTGGAAATTTTCTACCAAAAGGCGCTCAGAAAAATTATGAAGCGGCCCTGTCGCGCGCGGCGTTTCCTATATTTGCTTTGTCCCTAGAGGGCGATAATTTCGCCCCGCATAGCGCAGCGGACCATCTGGTTTCCAAGCTACCAAAGGCGCATGTGAAACGCGTCTGTTATAAACCGCCTGCAGGCATAAAAGAAAAAATAGATCACTTCCGATGGGTCAAACACAGTGACGACATTGCAGCATATTTAACCCTGTGGGCCGAGCATCTATAAGGCGCGTAACAAATTTGCAGGGCGAGAGTTTTATGAAAGTTTTTACATCCTGAAATCTCTCTGATAGACGGGAATGATGACCAGTGAACCCGCAATTTTCAAGCCGTCAAAACGGCAAATGGCTATTCTAGAGATGGTATCCGAGCGGGGGTTTGTGGCGACCGAAGCTATGGTCACAGAGTTTGACGTCACACCGCAAACCATTCGCCGCGACCTGAATGAATTGAAAGCCCACGGATTATTGACGCGTTTTCACGGCGGCGCAGGCCAAGCCGATAGCGTTGAAAATCGGCCCTATAAAGACCGCCTGAAATCTGGCGTGGATGCCAAGAGAAAAATTGCAGAACTAACAGCGTCACTTGTGCCAAATGGCGCCTCATTGTTTTTGAATATTGGGACAACAACTGAATTTGTGGCACAGGCTTTGCTGGGGCATGAAAATCTGCATGTCGTAACAAATAATATCAATGTGGCCCAGATATTGGCCCATAATAGTAGCTTTAAAATTATGATTGCAGGCGGCGAAGTCCGTAGCCAAGACGGCGCGATTATAGGCTCTAGCTCTGTGGATTTTGTCAATGAGTTCCGATTGGATATTGGTATTGTCGGCATTGGCGGTATCGATGAAGCGGGCGTGTTGCTTGATTTTGACCATCAAGAAGTCAAAACCGCGCGAACCATATTACGCAATTCTCGAAAGACTATATTAGTCGCAGACCAACATAAATTTGGCCGGCCGGCTATGAACCGAATGGGCCATTTAGAAGATTTGGACATGCTTGTGACAGACCGCGCCTTATCCTCTAATTATCAAACGCTTTGTGAAAATTCAGGCGTGAATGTTTTTATCGCATCCTAGGTATGACTCACACTATTCTGATTTGCGAAATCGCCTATACTCTGTAAATGCAAAGGTAAGGAAGCAGGCATCCAAAGCCGAATTATAACCTAAGGAAAGGCGTCTTCATGACAGCCGAGAAAAACGCAAATAATCAGCCGCAAAGCTATGACATGCTCGTCATAGGGGGCGGTATTAATGGCACGGCTATTGCCCGTGATGCGGCGGGGCGCGGGCTATCTGTTTTGCTCTGTGAGCGTGATGACCTTGCGAGTCATACCTCATCGGCGAGTACGAAATTAATCCATGGCGGTCTGCGCTATCTAGAGCATTATGATTTTCGCTTGGTACGCGAATCTCTAAAAGAACGCGAAGTCTTATTGCGTGCGGCTCCGCATATTATTTGGCCCATGCGGTTTGTCTTGCCCTATGATGAAGGTTTGCGCCCGAAATGGATTTTACGCCTTGGGCTCTTTCTTTATGACAATCTGGGCGGCCGAGAGCTTTTACCGGGGACGAAAACCCGGAAACTAACGGACCCCATCTATGATGAATTAGAAACCCGCTTTACGACTGGGTATGAATATTCTGATTGCTGGGTCGAAGATTCTCGCCTTGTGACGCTTTACGCGATGGACGCGGCGCGATGCGGCGCGGACATTCGTACGCAAACAGAGGTGATATCCATTCGCGGTGAAGGCGGGGCCTATGCCGTCGAGCTAAGAACAGGCAATGATAAAAACGACGAGATAATAGAGACCATCACAGCTAAGGGTATCGTCAATGCGGCGGGGCCATGGGTAGAAACTCTTTCGGAAATTGCCGCCGCAGGCACGCAAACACAGGGCGGCAAACCCCATGCAAGCTCTCTACGCCTCGTCAAAGGCAGCCATATCGTTGTCCCGAAAATGTTTGATGACCCGCATGCCTATATATTCCAAAATGCCGATGACCGCGTCGTCTTTGCGATACCATACGAGCATGATTTCACCCTGATTGGTACAACGGATGTCCCGCATGAGAAGGCTGACGATCTGCCCGAAGCGTCCGCCAAAGAAATTGCCTATCTTTGTGAGTGTGTGAACGAGTATTTTGAAAAAGATATCTCGCCCGAAGATGTTGTGTGGACGTATTCAGGCGTCCGTCCGCTCTATGATGATAAAGCGGCAGAGGCATCTGAGGTTACGCGCGACTATGTCCTCGGCTTAGACACGCCAGTAAAAGGCGCTCCGTTCTTATCGGTTTATGGTGGTAAAATTACCACGTCTCGCAAACTCGCCGATCATGTGATGGAGAAGCTCGAAGATTTCTATCCAAAAATGGGCAAGCCTTGGACGCGCAAAGCGCATCTCCCTGGCGGCGATATCAAAGATGCTGATTTCGAAGCCTTTTATCAAACGCAGCGCAAGGCTTATCCTGATATCGACCCGACCCAGCTGCTACGTATGGCCCGTCGTTACGGCACATGCTTAACCGAGGTTTTGAAAAATGGCTTAGGGCAAGACTTTGGCGGTACGCTCTGCGAAGCCGATATACGTTATATGGTAAAAGCTGAATGGGCCAAATCGGCAGATGATATTCTATGGCGCCGTACCCGATGCGGTCTTCATATGAGCGCCGAGCAGAGAATAGCTTTTGCCGAATGGTTCGAGGCCAATATTACCTTTACATAGGGCGGCATTATTATGTCGTCTCTGAGGCGTACCGCGTCTCAGCTACGCTGTCTAACGTCTTGCCCGCCGCGACATTCGGGCTGATTGCGCGCGGCGAGAGCGCCCCATTGGCGTGATTAGAATCTTGCCTTTTTGTTAAATTACGGGTGTGCCAAAGCATTGAAACGGTCTATTAGAGCCTATGCTTTCTGTGCTTGATATATTTCGTGTGGGTATCGGCCCATCTTCGTCCCACACCGTGGGGCCGATGCGGATTACAGAACGCTTTATACGCCGTTTACAACGTATGAAGCTTTTTGAGAAAACAGAGCGTATAGAGGTCGCGCTACGTGGCTCGCTCGCCTTTACGGGCGAAGGGCATGGCTCGCCTCGGGCCGCGCTTTTGGGCCTCGCCGGATTAAAGCCAGAAAGCTTTAAAGCTGATATTGCGGCTAAAGTCTGGTCTGAGGCTCTCGAAAATAATACTCTGAAACTAGGCGGAAAGCGCGATATCGCGTTTAATTATAAGGCTGATATTCGATTAGATTACGATACACCTGCGGATCTTCACCCCAATGAAATGGCAGTCATGGCTTATGATGCTACGGGCGGCTTGCTAGAAAAGCGGACCTATTATTCAACAGGCGGTGGATTTATTGCGTCGAAAGCGCAGCTGAAAAAACCTGCTAAAAATGACATTGTGAAAATCGGCGTAAGCGAAGGCCCTTATCAATTTAAATCCGCCGCCGATCTCTTAAATTTTTGCCGTGCCGAAGGCTTGCCCATTCATGAAATCATACTGGCGAATGAAGATAGCAAACGCCCCAGAGATAAAACCAAGGCCATGCTCGACGATATAGCCGAGAAAATGATGGACTGTATTAATCGTGGTTTGGAAACACATGGTATCTTGCCCGGCGGCTTAAAGGTGACGCGCCGCGCACCGCGCCTTTGGGATCGTCTTCAGAATGCGCCAATGTCAAATGAAAGAGAACAACTCTTCGATTGGCTCAATGTTTACGCAATGGCCGTGAATGAAGAAAATGCGGCAGGCGGCCAAGTTGTCACCGCCCCCACAAATGGCGCGGCGGGGATTATCCCGTCTGTTATTCGACATTATTGCATGGATAAAAGCCCCGCCGCAGTGCGGACCTTCCTTTTGACGGCAGGTGGAATTGGCCTGCTTTACAAACAGCGGGCGTCAATTTCTGGCGCAGAAATGGGATGCCAAGGCGAGGTGGGCGTGGCTTGTTCTATGGCGGCGGGCGGGCTCGCCGCAGTATGGGGCGGCACGCCTGACCAAGTTTGTAGCGCGGCAGAGATCGGCATGGAACATAATCTTGGCCTGACCTGTGACCCTGTTGGGGGGCTTGTGCAAATTCCGTGTATCGAACGTAATGCCATTGGTGCGGTGAAAGCGGTGAACGCGGCACGTCTGGCCCTGCATAGTTCTGAGGCTGCAAAGGTGAGCCTTGATCAGGTCATTGAAACGATGCGCCAGACGGGCCTAGATATGAGCACAAAATACAAAGAAACGAGCCAAGGCGGCCTCGCCGTGAATGTGGTGGAGTGTTAGATTGAAAATCTAGCGTACTTGGTTTCGCGTAAAAGTAGAAAAATAAGCCTGTAAATCTTTGAAATAGCGGTTAATCAGATTTTATGAAGAAGATGACCCGTATCATACTCTATCTATTGCTGTTGCTAACGGCTGGGTTTTTGGCCTTCAATGTCATCTCTTATGGGCGTTACGTAAAATCCCAAGAAACTCAGGCTATAGAAACAGGCGAGGCGATAACCGCCTCTTTAAAAACTGACATAGAAACGCTCTTGCACACGGTGAAAGCTGCAGGTGATGAGCTGGGCCAAAAATTTGGTGAGAGTGAATTTACGGATGCCGAAGTCAAAGACCTCATTCGTCAAGTCGCCTTGGATTACCCCGAAATACGCGGCGTCACGGCCTGCTATGAGAAATACGCCTTTTCTGAAACTCAGGCCTTATATTGCCCTTATTATAATAAGAGCTCTCAATCTTATCTCGATGTCGGGGATAGCTATGATTACACTGTAAAACGCGATGGCACGGCATGGTACACAGATGTGGTGGAGTTCGGTGAGGCTTGGGCTAATCCCTATTATGGGGCCGCCGCAGGTGAATGGTTCGTCGATTACGGCGTGCCGTTTTATTATGCCTCTGGCCCGAAAAAGGGACAGATTAGAGGGATCATAGATTTCTCCCTCGAAGTGGGTGATTTCAAACGCATTGTACATGGGTTGACGGTGGGTAAGGCCGGGTATGGGTTTATCACATCAAAAAATGGAAGCTTTATTACCCATCCTAATGCCGATTTCGTCGGCACCCAGACGGTGCAATCTCTCTTAGCCGAAGAAAACAGACCGCGTTTGAAGGCCGCTTATCAGGGTATAATTGACAAGAAGTCGGGCTATTCTGAATTTTTTGATGCCGAGCATAATGATCACTCTTTGATTTTCTATGACCAATTGGAAATTGCCGATTTCGGCATGGGTATGGTGTTTTTTAAGCGCGATATGATGGACGACCAGCGCCAAAGAAATCGCCGTTACATAAAAATGTTTCTGACGTTTTCTGTGTTATGCGTCTTGGCTATTACGCTTTATTTTGGTCGTGATGTTCTCGACGCGATGGAGATAGAAGTCATCAGCCTATTGGCGACTCTGCTGCTCATCGCCAATGTTGTGTTTATCGGTTTCCTTCAACATGGTTCAGTCGGGTCATTGGGCGCCGCAGAAAGTCCGCCTGTCATAGATACGTCTAGCCTAGAAGCCTATGTCTCTCGGCAAAATAGCCGCGCAGAGGCGTTAAAGATTGACCCGCCTATTGTGGTTCCAACAGGAATTTATGTTGAGAGAATAGATTTCATTGATAGCTATAATGTCAATTTTGGCGGAGTTGTGTGGCAGAAATATCCTCTGGATATGTCCGATGAAATTGAAGTCGGTATTCGCTTTCCCCAAACATCCCCCTTTGCAGAGGCGTCTTATATCGAAGAGGCATATAGAGAATCTGTCAAAGGCAAAGAAGGCGAAGCGGGCTATCTTCTCGTCGGGTTTGATTATCGCGTGACACTTCGCCTGAATTTAAAATATGCTGATTTCCCTTTTGATAAACGGCATTTAGATATTCAAATCACACCCAAGTCGCAGAATGATAATTTAATTTTTGTACCTGATTTAAACAGTTATGATTTCACAAGCCCGACAAAGTTAGCGGGATTAAATCCAGACATTGTCATGTCTGGTAATGAGATAACGCGGAGCTATTTTAACTTCTCTACGAAAAGTTATGATTTCAATATGGGTTATGGCTCGAAAGCTTTTTTAGAGAATACCTCTATTTTACATTATAATGTTCATATTAAACGTCTTTTGCTCAATGCCTTTGTTACATATTTAATTCCGATATTTGTGGCGCTTTGCTTGATATATATTTTGATTATGGCGTGTGGAAAAACAGAGGCCCGACAAGGCATTATAGAGAGCATGGCCGCCTTTTTCTTTGTGCTGATTTTCTCGCATATTGATCTTCGCAAAGACATCGTGACGGCAGATGTTATTTTTATGGAGTATTTCTACTTTGCGACTTACTTCATGATAGTCGCATCGACTTTGAATTTGATGTTTTATACGAAAAACAAAACCAGCCTATTCGATTTTAATGACAATCAAATTTATCGGGCGGTTTATTTCCCGATATTCTTTGCGATATTGCTCACTGCTATGTTGGTGAAATTTTATTGATGGTGTTGAGGGCGAAAGGAGAAATCCCATCGAAACCCTGTGAGGATGGCCTTGCCATTTTGCCGAACGCCAAAGCCGCCTGCACCGAAATAATCGCTTGCCCTTTGTGCATCATTACGAAGCAGGGCGTAGTTTAATTCTTCGGCGTAAAATTCCGTGAAGAGTTTAAATTGTGCGTTCAGATGATAGTCCACACCCAAATGGTAGGTGTCACCTGAATATTGATCGCCAAGCCCGAGCCCCGCTTTAAAGCTATAGGGGCCGCGCCGATATTGGACAAAGCCGTTATAAATCGTTCCAGCTATATCATTCTTTTCGTATTTTCCCGCCAGATACCAATCCTTATGAGTATAAGATAAGGCCACGCCCTGTGTGTCCGCTTCGGCGCCGTCCATATCTTCTCGGCCTGCCGCAAGCGTCACTCCATTTTTGACGTAAGACAAGGC
This sequence comes from Litorimonas taeanensis, assembly GCF_003634015.1. Taxonomy (NCBI): domain Bacteria; kingdom Pseudomonadati; phylum Pseudomonadota; class Alphaproteobacteria; order Maricaulales; family Robiginitomaculaceae; genus Litorimonas; species Litorimonas taeanensis. The sequence goes on along the minus strand of NZ_RBII01000002.1, from coordinate 408,189 downwards.
ATAGTGCCAACCTTTGGCCCCCCCGCCTGTGCGCTGCATTCGGGCTAGGCTTCCGCTAAAGCCGTTAACTCTTGGCGTTATATAGGTGATTTGATGCTCTCGAAAATAAGCATAAGTGGTGTAGCCCGCATAGATGGAGCTGAAATAATCTACGGGATAGCCAATATTATTATAATAAGGCAGCCAGTCCTTGCCGACTAATACGGTTCCGAATTTCCCTTCGGCTTTGACACTATATAGGCGGGAATCTTCGTCGTCGAAAAATGAAGGATCGCCTAACTCTAAATCTGCAGAATTGATGTTTACCTCGTACCGCGCTGTTATTTTTATGGCCTCATCGCCAAAGCGTAATTTTGCGCCCAATCGGGAATAGGCGTCTGTTAAGCCCAGCTCTCCGTCTCCTTCTGGGTTAGACGATTCGTCGACGCTGACATAATTGGCATGGAGCCTCCACGATCCGTAAAGCTCTAAATCGGTGTCCGATGCTGTTTGGGCCTGCGCCGCAGCAGGGCATAGGCCGCCGCCAAGCAAGGCCGCTAAGAAATAAAAAGGCAAGCGCATAGTTCCCCCAAACGGCCCCAGACTTTGCGCATGATAGCGATTATTGCGCGATTGATAAAGTTTCGGGGGAGGGGGATTTACGCTGAATGTTTCACGCGAAGCAATGCGCTTTCGCGACTATTTTGTGAAGTTTGGGTCAAGAGACGGTCACACGGCAAAAAATAAAGGAATTGTTAACCACGTTTTAGCCAAGGTTTTCTTAATCGCCTTGGCCGTGTTGTCGATTCGGGATCGATTGCAGGTGTCGCTGGGCGTAACAGCAAAAGGGACATTATGCGCTGTCGTTATGGGCAACACGCTTTTCGGCCGCCCAGCCGAACTCAAGCCAAGCCACCTTCGGTCATGTGGCGAAAATTAACTCGGCTCTGCCGTAAATCTGATCGGCGGTTCATCGGGAAAATACCGGCCTAGATTTTTTATAAGGCTAGGCCTTACCAATAAGCTTTAAAAATCTGTCTTGAAGCTGAGGATTGGTTTTAAACTCACCTGTAAACTGCGTTGTAATCGTGGACACATCAGGGTGATGCACGCCGCGTGTGCTCATACATTGATGGACAGCGTCAATCATGATGGCGGAGCCGCGGGGTTTAAGCGCTTCGTCAATAGCCTCTGCAATTTGCGCCGTCATCGTTTCTTGAGTTTGCAAGCGCTTGGCAAAGATTTCGACAACTTTGACCAATTTAGAAATGCCGACCACTTTGTCCGTGGGCAGGTAAGCGACATAGGCTTTGCCCAAAAATGGCGCGATGTGATGTTCGCAATGTGATTCCACATCTATTTCGCGCAAAACAACCATATCATCATAGCCAGAGACATCTTCGAACACACGGGAGAGTTCCTCGGCCGGATCCATATCATATCCGCGAAACCATTCTTTATAGGCTTTGACGACGCGCTTAGGTGTATCAATCAGGCCTTCGCGGTCAGGATTGTCGCCGGCCCAAGCGATGAGGGTGCGAACCGCTTCCATCGCCTCTTCTTGAGACGGGCGCGGCGCGCTGTGAACCGCTTTTAGCGTGGGTTTTTGTACAGTATCATTCTTCATGGCGTGCCTATAGCGCAAAGGATGCGGAAATAGCCAGTCCGCAAAGCTGTAATCTAACTATGCAGGATATAGGGAGGCTTGGGCAGAGTACCAATATAAAGGTCAAACAAAGTCATAAAATGGCATAAAAAAAGACATAAAAAAAGACAGGGGGAACCCTGTCTTTCTCTTTATGTGCCCCGTCTTAACTGTGCCCTGTTCTGGGTGTGCCCCGTTTTAGAGGTTGTTGGTCAGTCGTTTGACGGACTAAAGGGCCTAAAGCGGTTATGCCCTAGCCTTTTGGCGCAAAATCACCTGTAATCAAACATGTGTTATCAGGCTGAGCCGTCGTACCAGCTGGGCAGCTTACGCTCGTTGTGATTTGTGTATTGGTTGATGATTTTTGCATAACGCTTGGCGCAGACATGAGGCTCTTTTTATGCGCCTTTTTTTCCATATCTGTCATATTCATCATTTTGGCTTTGTGCGCCTCCTTCTCGGCATCGGTCATTGTATGCATTTTGTCTTTCATGGTCATTTTACCATCAGCAGACATTTTTTTCATTTTCTTCTGCTTATAGGCGGCTCTTTCCTCTGGCGTCATAGAGTTGAGCTTTGTCTTATGAAGCAGCTTCATTTTATAAGCCGCTTTTTCATCAGATGACATCGATAGCATCTTGGCTTGATGCTCGGCTTTTTCAGTGGCCGACATATTCTCCCACATTGTTTTAATTTTTGCATCAACTTTGGCCGAGGCTTCGACTTTGGCTTTTGATTCCATATGGCCATCTGCAAAGGCCGGTGAAGCCAAGGCTAAGCTCGCTGCCGCTGTTACCAAAAATGTTTTTAAATGTGTCATGTCGTCTCCATAATAGATTGGCGATATTCACCAAAACGCTTAAATTCAGTCTCTGATGCGAATAGTACGGATGTTAGCCACCCGCATCAGAGTTAAAGAAACTATAGCTGAAACTCTGTTTGGTTCCCCTACCGTTGGGTTAAACTGCGTTAAGGAAGCCCGTTATGGGCAATTTAATGGCGTCGTCAGCAGGCCGAACCGCGCAATATCAGCGGGCGTTAAGTAATAGAGCTCTTCGGGCAAAGCGGCGTCGCGGGTAAAAGCATAAAAGTCTGGACTAATGCCCATATCGATATGAAACTTTTGAACATGGGCCCCGAGGCTATCATAGCCTGTATTGCGCGGGTGATAAGATTTTCCGCGGACAAGGCCCCCTTTGGCGAGGACATAATGCGTATGTACGCCAATCATTGCCCCGCACTCCATAGTGCGTTCTGTCCCGGCGAGGAATAAATCTACAGCGCCAGACGCAATAAAGGAGCGACTCTCTAGGTGGGTTTTCAATCCAGCTTTGCGAATATTTCGCGCGATTTTTAGGTTCGTCACCGCATCTTGGGTGCCCGGCATATGTTTCAAAACTATGGTGTCAACTTGAGGATGGTCTTGGACCAATTTTTTAACCACGCCATATGACCGGCTATTCGTCCCGCCATAACCATAGGCAATATTATCACGAACCTTGAACTTGAGTTGTCCTGCATCGGGGCGGCTTGCTTGGAATGTGGCGACGGCCAGAACGATAAGCGCTAAAACAGCCGCGATGATTTGTTGCCTTTTCATGGTAAAACATTAGACCGTCTTGTCATGACGGAACAACCACAATTAACGCTCTATAATTCGCTGACGCGGCGCAAAGAGGACTTCACACCCCAAGATCCAAAACGGGTGACGATGTATAATTGCGGCCCAACGGTTTATAGCTATGCTCATATCGGCAATGCTCGCGCCGCCGTGGTGGCGGATGTGTTATTCCGCGTATTGCGCCATATTTACGGCGAAGACCATGTTGTCTATGCGCGCAATATCACCGATGTGGATGACAAAATTATCGCCAGCGCCAAAGAGCAAGGCGTGCCGATTTCTGACATCACCGAAAAATATGCCCGCATCTATAATGAAGACCTCGCCGCGATTGGCTGTTTACCGCCCACCCATCAACCCAAAGCAACCGTCCATATTCCGCATATGATAGAGATGATTTCGGAATTAATTGAAAAAGACTTTGCTTATGAATCGGATGGTCATGTCTTTTTTGATGTGTCGAAATATGATGATTATGGAAAGCTCTCTGGCAATTCCCTAAAGGCGCTAAAAGGCGGCGACCGTGTCGGCGAAGGCGAAACTGCCCGCAAAAGGAATAGCGCCGATTTCGTGTTATGGAAACCTGAACTGGACGGCGTGGGATGGGACGCGCCTTTTGGAAAAGGGCGTCCGGGCTGGCATATTGAATGTTCCGCCATGGCCAAGGCGACCTTGGGCGAAACTATTGATATTCATTGCGGCGGCGTGGATTTGAAATTCCCGCATCACGAAAACGAAATCGCGCAAAGCTGCTGTGCCAATGACACAAAGACATTTGCCAAATTCTGGATTCATAATGAGTTTCTGAATATGGGTAGCGAAAAAATGTCCAAAAGTTTGGGGAATGTGACCCTTATCCATGACCTGCTCAAAGAGTGGGACGGCGAGGTTATTCGCTTGGCTTTATTGAAAGCGCATTACCGCAGTGAATTGCAGTGGTCAGAGGATTTACTCAAGGAGAGTAAGGCAAATTTGGATCGATGGTATCGCAACTTGCTAAAGATAAGAGAAATTGCAGCTTTACCTGAAAGTGAAAGAAGAGGCCTGCATTATTCCAATAAAAGACTATTAGCTATACGGAGGAAAAATAGGAACTCGTCTATGTATGACGACTTGGATACAGTACAAGTTTTTTATCAAATGCTTAATGAAGATAAAGAGTTAACTTATTACTTTTCTGCGCCTCCCCTTAATGAGTTCAGTCAAACTTCGGCTGCAGAAGATGCTGAAACATTCCTTGTGAGAGCCAACCTCCTCGGCCTGCTACAAAAAGACCCAGAGGATTGGTTCAAGGGCGGAGCCTCTGCTGATGAGGAAGCTGATTTTAACGCCATTGCCAACCGCCGCGCCGAGGCGCGCAAGGCCAAAGATTGGGCCGCCGCAGATGCCGCCCGCGACGAGGCCAAAGCGCTGGGTATTGTCCTCGAAGACAATCCCGACGGCACAACAACATGGCGCAAGGCTTAACGCTTAAGGCCTCTCTCGCTCCGTAATGAAGCGGTTATAATAATAGAAAGCCTCATATGAGCCCATGCCCTCTATGTGACGCGGCCCCCGCCACGATTGCCCATACGCTTTCCGAGGCGCCTTCGCCGATGGAGATCATCCTGTGCGAGACGTGCGACGCCCATCGCGTCATGCCGATAGAACATTCTGATTACTGGCAATGCCTCACCACATCTATGTGGAGCGAAGACCTCGCTGTACAGGTCACGGCTTATCGGCTGTTACGGCAATTGTCGGGCGAAACATGGGCTCAAGACGCGCTCGATATGCTTTATATTGAAGAGGATGTAAAAATATGGGCCGAAGCGGGCGTTCCCGTGATGAACACCACTCCGACCCGCGACAGTAATGGAACGATTTTACAGGCGGGTGATAACGTCACCCTTATCAAAGATTTGCCTGTCAAAGGCGCAGGCTTTACCGCCAAACGCGGCACCGCCGTTCGCGGGATTTCGCTGACTGATAATCCAGAGCACATAGAGGGGCGCGTGAATGGTCAGCGTATTGTTCTCGTCGCGGCGTTTTTGAAAAAGAGCTAACCAGGTTAAGCGCAAAACCCTAAGGCCCGTTTCAAAGTTATTTTAACGAATATGCGATAAGTCACAGCCCTAAGGCAGTTTATGATTTATCTTTTTTATGCATTTTTGATCGGGACGGCGCTAGGCGTTTTGAGTGCTTATCACACCAAGGCGTTTCTCTCCGCCCTTGTTTCGACTTTGATGGTTGGCGGGTTGGTGATGCGCTCTGTCATACTGGTCGGGGCCTCGGCCAGTGGCTTTATTGGTAGCGTCAATCCCTTTGAGATTTATTTCATTGGTTTTATGCAATTGCCGTTCTTGTTAAGGCTGTCATTCTTCCTCTTGCCGGCATTCTTTTTCATGGGGCGCTTTATCGCTTGGGGCTATTTGGTCTTCTTTAAAGAAGAGATATATGAGACCGATTTTGAAAGACGGGAACGCGTAAAGAACGCACATGGCTGGACGCCTGAGAAAGACAAGAAGGTCTCGGGCAAAATACAACTCCGCCGATAAAGCGGGCCTCTATATGGTGAAGTTTGGCTTTGTGCTATTGTGACGTTTAAATCCTATTATAGGCTGTTAAAATGGTTCCGCGTTTAACGTGCCCATTTTCCCAATATCGCCGCCCTTTTTAATAATCCTATCCCCCTTTCTCTATTTCCTCTTAGTTTCAAACTTGTTCTTTTGCTCATGGACAGGAAGACGTCACCTTCTGGAGTATGAGACAGCGGGATTGAGCATCGCTTTTGACAGGGCGACTGTGCCGGGTCTTTTGGAGCGTGTGCATTACCACCGTTGCCTAGGTCGTTGTTTAGATTTCTAAACAACTAATTCGCAGGTGACGTACTGTGGGGTCGATACCACGGCCGCTTCATCAAAAACTGCTGCCGCGTGGTGAAGGCTGCGTAAAACAAAACACATTTTGGTCTCCATCGCAGAGACCTCCACGCGGGCATGTCCTCTTTATTGGATTTCCCTCATTGGCTCGGCCCCCGATGGCGAGCGGCAGAGCGCGCATGGGGTCATGAACCATGCGTGCATGAACCATGAGTGCATGAATTATGTAGAACGGTACGCTTACCAACGCTTTGCAGGGCATAGTCAAAACATACTGAACCTACAGGCGGCTGTGCAGATGTTTAGGCTTTCCCTTTTCTGGGGTTTGGCTATACCGCGCGGCATGGTGACGAAGCCGCAAAATAATGCCCCGCATATATTGATCATAGGGGCGGGATTGATAGGTCTTTCGACGGCCGATGCTTTGCAGCGGCGCGGCGCAAAGGTGACGATTACTGAAGCCCGCCCAAAGCCTATGCGCGGCACAAGCTATTCAAACTCTGGTATGGTACATCCCAGTCAGGCGCGGCCTTGGGGTGCGGCGCTTTCCTCTGTGCCGGACGATCCAGATTTTGAGCGCGCTTCAAAAGCCGTTTTTGATTTGGCGCGTATGTCACAAGATTTGTTGCGGCAAAATATTCAAGATTTATCTAAAACCGATGCCCTGTCTCAAGACGTCTTGTCTCAATCGGGAAGCTGTTATCAAATTTTTGAACAAAGCGAGCCCGCCTATGCGGCCAAAGAAAAATACGAAGCTTTGGGCGTGCAGACGGCGCTGATGTCTGATCATGAGAAAACGCTCGGCTATTTGGCGTTGCACTTTCCTGATGATTTCGGCGCGAATGCTTTCACTTATGGGCAGGCGCTCGCCGCGCGTCTGGCAGAAAATGGGGCCGTCTTTATATATGATGCCGGAGATTTACGTCTGCGCATGGGCCGAAGCCCATCAGGCGGTGAAGCCGTCACGGCGCAACTGCGCGGGCATATTTTTCATGCGGATCATATCATCATTTGTGCGGGGCCACAGAGTGGTGAGGTGTTGTCGCAATTGGACATCGTTTTGCCCCTTGTGAATAAGCGCGGCTTTGCCGTCAATTTTGACAAACCTGATATGGTTCTACCGCAGGCCCCGATTATGGACGCGCAAACACATTCTGCCCTGACCGTATTAGGGGAGACATTGCGGTTTTCAGGCACGCTTGGAGAGCAAAGCGCGCACCCTTTATTAAAGCGTTGGTATCATTTGGTGCCTGATATTATGCGCCGCCTCGCGCCCGCCCGCGAGGTGTGGTCTGGCCTTCGCCCTCTCAGCCCCGTTGGCCGGCCTTATATTGGGCCGCTCTCAAGATCGAATCTCTGGGTGAATACGGGGCATGGTCATATGGGCTGGACTCTTTGCGCAGGCTCTGGCGCGTTAATGGCCGATATGGTTTTAGAGGGGGTCGAAGATGCCCGCTTTGCTCTTTCGGAATGACGCGGAGTGGGTTTGTTCTGACTCGCCAATAGGCGCGCCCTAAATGGAAAAGCCCCGCCCTTTAGAGGCGAGGCTTACATTATATATACCCCTTAAAATATGAGGCTTGAAAAGTGAGAGTTATTTTTGGTTTGCGATGATATCTCCGAGGATTTGTCCAATCTCGTCTTGCTCCATCACACCTCTGAAATACTCAGCGCCAGGGCCTGTCGCATAAAGAGGTACATCTTCACCGCCATGGGTTTCAGAGCCCAAAGGAATAGAGGTTTGCTGATGGAAATCTGGCGACTGCACCATATTATCCGTCAGGGCAGGGCTATCATCCGTTCTCTGGTTTGGCCCATTATGATAGCCAAGCGTTGTATAAGGCTTGCCATCCTCGGCCATGACGTAATCTGCACTTGGCTCGCCCGTTTTACGGTCTGTGGTTTTCACAAGGCCCAAAATAGGATTGCCGCGCGTCGGATATCCGGCCATGGTAAAGACATGGCTGTGATCGGCGGTGACTACTATCAATGTGTCATCACCTGTTTTGGCCAAGGCCGTTTTCACCGCTTCGTTCAGAGCTTGCGTATCTTTCAAAGCGCGGAAAGCATTTGTGCCGTGATGGGCGTGGTCAATACGCCCGGCTTCAACCATAAGGACGTAACCGTCTTCATTGTTGGAAAGCCGTTCAATAGCAAAGGCCGTCATATCAGAAAGCGAAGGCTCCTCAGTATCTGCGCGGTCCGCCTCAAATGACATATGACTACGATTAAAGAGGCCAAGTAGCTTTTCATCGCCAGACTTCTGCATGTCCGCGGCTGTGGTGACGACTTTACCCGGCCACTGAGAGAGTTGTTCGTCCGTAAATTCTTTCGATCCGCCGCCAAGTGCCAAATCAACTTGGCTCTCGACCAATTGCTGGGAAAGCGATTTACAACCAAGGGTGCCGATATCGTCCGTAATATCTTTCTCAGCTTCCCAGTCGCGGCTAACTGAATGACCATACATAGAGGCCGGCGTCGCATGAG